>DATJVP010000068.1:0-49670 GCA_035581425.1 Allostellaceae bacterium
GAGCGTGGGCGTGCCCCGCACCCTCTTCGCTGCCGATCCCGCGCTCGATCCGGAGATGCGCGCCGCGGTCGAGACGGCGATCGCCGAGCTCGGCGCGCTCGGCGCCCGCGTCGAGGAGGTTCCTCTGTCGCCGCTCGACGACTATCACGCGGCCTGCACGGTGATCCTGCTCAGCGAGGCCTATGCCGTGCACGAGGCGATGCTCAAGGCGCGCTGGCGCGATTACGGCGCGATCTTCCGCCAGCGCGTCATGAGCGCCGCGACGATCTCCGGCAGCGACTATGTGCAGGCGATGCGGCTGCGGCAGAAGCTCGCGCTGGAGCTCGATGCCGCGCTCGGCCGCCACACCGTCCTCGCCTTTCCCAGCGTCTTCGCGCCGGCGGGTCCAATCGAGTCGGTGCCAGGCCTCGCCTTCCTCGAGAAGGCCGCGCTCACCACTCCCGCCAACGTTTCCGGCCATCCCGCCATGAGCGTTTGCTGCGGCTTCAGCAAGGCCGGAATGCCGCTGGGACTTCAGCTCGTGGGCCGCCGCTTCGACGAGGCGACGCTCCTCAAGGTCGGCGACGCCTACGAGCGCGCGACACCCTGGCGCGGACGCCGCCCGGCGCTCTGAGGGGATCAGCCCGGCGGCAGCTCCTTGCGCAGGCGCTCCGCGCGGACGGAGTCGAGGCCATCGAGCGTTGCGAGCTCGGCGCGCGCGCCTGCGAGGTCGCCCGTGCGCGCGAGGGCGATGCCCAGGCAATGATGCGCATGCGCATCCTTGGGATCGAGCGCGATCGCGCGCCGCAGCGTCGCGGTGGCGCCGAGGAGCCTGCCCTCGTGCAGCAGCACGTTGCCGAGCTCGCCGTGATAGAGCGCGTTCTCGGGTGCGAGCGCGATCGCGCTCTCGAGCGCTTCGGCCGATTCCCTGAGCCGTCCCTGGGCGAAGAGGAAGGAGCTCAGCCAATTTCGGAGCGACGGATTCTCGGGATCGAGCCGCACCGCCTCCTGGGCGGCGGAGACCGCCGCTGCGAGATCGCCCTTGGCCTCATGCGCGCGCGCCTCGGCAAGCCGCGTCTGGGCGTCCTGAAGCCGGTTCGCCACGGCCTTCTGCTTCGCGTCGCCTGAGGCGACGGCCGCCCAGCGCGCGCGGATCTCCAGGAGCGCCCTTTGGATCGAGGCGACGCTCTCGGCGAAGACATAGCGCTCGACCCGGAGTCTGCCGCCGCCGACGAGATAGATGCGCAGCTCCTGGGAGCTTGGGATGCCGTTGATGCGGCTCGTGTAGTGCACGATCTTCTCGATGTCCTCCCAGCGGGACCGCCAGGTGCCGCGCCGATACCGTCCCCACCAGCGCCGCCTGGGCATGCAAATCTCGACCCCCGAGATGCCCCCGCGAATGTAATAGCCGCGGTCGAAGGCGCTGAGGATCCGCCCGATCGCGCCCGGCAGGATGAGGAGAGCGACGAGGCCGAAGGCCGCGCCGACCAAAGGCAGCGCCGGCACCATCTCCTCGGTCGAGCGGTCGCTTGGAAGCGCGCCGCGCTCGGTGAGGTAGATGTAGAAAAGCACCACGCAGACCGTGAGGAAGACGCCGCCGAAGATGAGCCGCCCCAGCCCCGCGAGAAAGACGCGGACGGGCGCGTAGTGCGCGACCTCCACCATGTCGGAATCGCCGTTCGCGGCGGCGTTCATGCTCTGCCCTCCGAATCGAGACTGCCCAGAATTCTACCATCTCCGCGGCCCGCTTCTCGACGGACCTTCACATCCGCGTGCACCGGCTTGTCCGGCGCCGCCGAGGCGCTAGAGTCGGCTCCGGCTGGCGAAGGAGTGAGCGATGGCAGCCTATGGCATCCGCGTCAACGGTCGGATGGAGACGGTCGAGAGCTGGGATCCCGATCAACCCTTGCTCTATCTCCTGCGCAACGCGCTCGAGCTCAACGGCCCGAAATTCGGCTGCGGGCTTGCTCAGTGCGGCGCCTGCACGGTGCTCGTGGACGGAGAGGCGCAGCGCTCTTGCTCGCTCCCCGTGAGTGCCGTCGCCGGCAAATCCGTGACGACGATCGAAGGACTCGGCACGCCCGATAAGCCTGATCGCGTACAGGCCGCCTTCATCGCGGAGCAGGCCGCGCAATGCGGCTACTGCACCAATGGCATGGTGATGACGGCGAAAGCGCTGCTCGCGAATACGCCGCGCCCCACCGCCGAGCAGGTGAAGGAGGCTCTCGCCGACAATCTCTGCCGCTGCGGCACGCACACGCGGATCCTCCGCGCCGTGCTCCGCGCGGCGAGCGCCGGCTGAGGAGGCCCAGCATGAGCGCGATCTCCGCACTCTCGCGCCGCGACCTCCTGAGGGCGGGCGGCGCCATCGTCGTGAGCTTCTCCCTGCCGGCAGCCGCACGCGGACAGGCATTGCCCGCGCCCGGAAAGACGCTCGACGGCGGCGAAGTCGACGGCTTCCTCGCGGTGCAACAGGACGGCAGCGTCACGATTTACAGCGGCAAGGTCGATCTCGGCACCGGCTATCGCATTGCAGTCCGCCAGATGGTGGCGGAGGAACTCGATATTGCCGTCGGCGGCATCGCGCTCATCGAGGGCGACACGGCGCTGACGCCGGACCAAGGCCCGACCGCCGGGAGTACCGGAATCACCCGCGGCGCGGTCCCGATTCGTCAGGCGGCGGCGACCGCACGCAAGGAGCTGCTGCGCTTGGCGGCCGAGCATTTCAACACGACGCCGGACAATCTGCGTGTCGACGACGGTGTCTTCTCGATGATGCGTACGCGCGGGACGCTGCCGCCGCGCAGCTTCGGCGATCTCGTGGGCGGCAAGCGTTTCTCGCTCAAGGTCGACGCCAAGGCGCCGCTCAAGGATCCGAAGACCTATGCGGTCGTGGGCAAGCCGCTGCCGCGGCCAGACCTGCCGGGAAAGGCGACGGGCCGGCACCTCTACGTGCACGATTTCAAGCTGCCGGGCATGTTGCATGGCCGTGTCGTCCATCCGCCGGCGCTGGGAGCAAGGCTCCTCTCGGCGGACGAGGCCTCCATCGCGGCGATCCCCGGCGCCCGCGTCCTACGCAAGGAGAGTTTCCTCGGTGTCGTTGCCGCGGATGAATGGGCGGCGGTGCGCGCCGCGCGCGAGCTCAAGACGAGCTGGGGCCCAGGCACGGGCCTTCCGGGGAACGCGGAGCTGCCGCGTCTCGTGCGCGAAAGCGCTGTCGCGGAGGAGGCGTTGGAGAGCCACGGCGATGCGCCCGCGGAGCTCGCCAAGGCAGCGTCGGTGCTGAGTGCCCGCTACTACTGGCCGCCGCAGAGCCACGCCTCGATGGGTCCCTCCTGCGCGGTCGCGGACGTCCGCGCGGACGGTGCCACGATCTGGACAGCCTCCCAGGCGACGCACAAATATTGGCCGCATTTCGCGAGCTTCCTCGGCCTGCCGAAGGAGAAGGTGCGTCTCGTCTATCTCGATGGCGCCGGCTGCTACGGCATGAACGGCCACGACGACGCTGCGGCGGATGCGGCGCTGCTCTCGCAGATGGCGGGCGCGCCCGTCCGCGTGCAGTGGATGCGCGCGGACGAGCATGGCTGGGATCCCAAGGGACCGCCGCAGCTCCTGGAGCTGAAGGCGGCTCTCGGGCCCGACAATCGCATCGCCGCCTGGCAGGCGGAGATGTGGTTGCCGCAGGCGACGAAGGGCCTGCCGAACATTCCCTTGATCTCGCCCACGCTCGCGGGGCTGCAGCAGCCGCAGGGACTGGCTACGGGACTCATCACCCAGGACGCCACTCCCGCCTATGCGGTGCCGAACGCGCGCGTCGTCGTGCACTGGCTCAAGGATACACCGCTCCGGCCGTCCAACATCCGCGCGCCCGGCAAAGTCGCCAATACTTTTGCGGTCGAGAGCCTCGTCGACGAACTCGCGGTTGCGGCGGGGATGGACGCGCTGGCCTTCCGCCTCGCGCATTTGAGCGACCCCCGCGGCATCGAGGTGGTGAAGCGCGTGGAAGCCCTGATGAAGTGGGAGCCGCGCGTCGGCCCCAATCGCGGCGGTACGGGCAAGGGCCGCGGCATCGCCTATATCCAGTACAAGCACGCCGAGAACTATGTCGCGCTCGGCATGGAGGTCACGGTCGACCGTGACTCCGGCGCGGTCAAGGTGGCGCGCGTCGTCTGCGCGCATGATTGCGGGCTCGTCATCAATCCCGACGGAGTCCGGAACCAGGTCGAGGGCGGCATCATCCAGACCTTGAGCCGCGCGCTCTTCGAGGAGGTGACTTTCGACCGCGAGCGCGTGACGAGCGTCGACTGGGTGAGCTATCCGATCCTGCGCTTCCCCGACGCGCCGGAGGTGATCGTCGATCTCGTGGACCATCCGGAGTTGCCGCCGATGGGGGCGGGAGAGGCCGCGACCGCGCCGGTGGCGGCGGCCCTCGCCAACGCGATCTTCGACGCGACGGGCGCTCGGCTACGCGAAGTGCCGATGACGCCTGAGCGCGTCAAGGCTGCAATGCAGCACGCCTGAGACGCTCACTCGCCTCGCGCGAGCCTCGTGCGGCTCATGAAGAGCATGCCGGCGGTCGCAATCGCCGCGGGCACGGCGACCACGAGGAAAAGCCGGTTGGGGCTCCAGCCCATGGAAATGAGCTCGCCGCCGATAAAGGGCCCGACGATCGAGCCGATGCGCCCGATGCCGAGCCCCCAGCTCACGCCGGTGGAGCGGACGTCGGTCGGGTAGAGCCGCGCCGCGAGCGCGTTGATCCCATTTTGTGCGCCGACGACGGTGACGCCCGTGAGAAAAATCGAGACCACCAGACTCGGCAGGGAGGCGCCGGCATAGGCCACGCCGACGATGCAGAAGACCGCCGCCCCGAATGCCGCGACGATGAGCCGATAGGGCTCGCTGCGGTCCGTGAGGATCCCCACAACGATGCCGCCGATGGCGCCACCGCTGTTGAAGAGCGCGGCCGTCAGGATCGAGTGCTGGGCCGAGAGACCCACTTGCCCCAGAAGTTGCGGCAGCCAGGTCACGAAGAAATAGATGATGAGCAGATTCATGAAGAAGGCGAGCCAGAGCAGCAGCGTCCCCATGGCGCGCCCGTCGCGGAAGAGATGCTGCACCGGCAGGCCCTTGAGCTCGACCTCCGGGAGTGTGTAGTTCGCATCGGGCCGCAGCGCCGGATCGGGCGCGATCCGCCCGAGGGTCGCTGCGATGCGCGCGCCGCTCTGCCGCTGCGCCACCAGGAAGCGCACGGATTCCGGAAGCAGCAACAGCGCGAAGGGCAGCAACACCAGCGGCGCGATCCCGCCGGCGTAAAAGACGCTCGGCCAGCCATAGGGCTCGATGAGCGCCGCGCTCACGAGGCCCGCCGCGACATTGCCGACGGGAAATCCCGCGAACATCACCGTGATGAGCGTCGTGCGCAAACGGTGCGGCGAGTATTCCGCGGTGAGCGAGATCGTGTTGGGCATCGAGCCGCCGAGCCCGAGGCCCGTGAGGAAGCGGAATAGGCTCAGCGACGCGATGTCCGTCGCCTGCGCGGTCACGATGCTGAAGACCCCGAAGATCAGGACCGAGGCCAGCATCACGCTCTTGCGCCCCAGGCGGTCGGCCAAGGGACCTCCGGCGAGCGCGCCGAGCGTCAGGCCGACGAGGCCCCAGAAGACCGCCCATTTGAAGGTGGCGCCGATCGCCGGCCCCTGGATGCCCCACGACTTCGCGATCGCGGGAATGACATAGCCGATGACCTGCGCGTCGAATCCGTCGAGCATCGCGACAAGGCCGCAGATGAGGATCGTGGCGATTTGGAACGACCCGACCTTGTGCCGGTCGATGAACTCCGAGACGTCGATCTCGCGCGCCAACGCCATGTCTTCCCCCCGCGATGGGCGCCGTTCTTCGGGCGCCTTATGGAGCGGACTTTTTCACGGGGTGTGGGCTCGCGCAAGCGCGGTGTCGCCGCTCAGGTCCGGGGCGGGGGCGCGGTCTTCAACCATTCCTTGGCGACGCTCTCCATGGTGCGGAAGACCGCGCCCCGCGCGAGCAGCTTCTCGATCAAGCGCTCCAGCATCAGCATGCGGTGACCGCGGCCGATCACGTAGGGGTGGCAGGTGTAAGTGAGCACACCCCAATCCGCGATCCGCGTCATGTAGTCGAAATCGTCGTACCAGTTCTGCAGCACGCCCTCCGCGGATTTGAGTCCGGGCGCCAGCATGGTCGGCATCCGCATGTATTCGAAATGCGGATGGTCGTCGGTGGACCAGCTTATCGGCATCTCCACGAGTTCGGTCTCCGGCCCGAATTTCGCGGGCCGTTCGAGCTCGATCTCGTCGCCCGTGCGGCAGCGATAGGGGAGGTAGTCGTGCCCCATGAGGCTGCTCTCGTAGAGGAAGCCGTGGTTCAGCAGTAGCCCGATCGTATGCGGGCTCAGGTCCCAGGAGGGCGAGCGGTAGCCGCGCGCGGCTTCGCCCGTCAGCATGCGGATCGCCTCGTTGCCGCGCGCGAGGTTCCAATCCTCCTGCTCGCGGGAGAGGCTCGCAGGCGGGACGTGAGTCCAGCCGTGATGCGCGATCTCGTGCCCGGCCTCGAAAACGCGTCGGCAGGCGTCGGTGAAGGTCTCGATCGTGTGTCCGGGGATGAACCAGGTGCTGGAGATATTGTACTTGCGGAGCAGCGCCAGGATGCGCTCGGAGGCGACGACTCCGAACTCGCCGCGAGAGATCGGCGTCGGCGTGGTGAAGCCGCGGGCGATGAAGCCCGAGACCGCGTCGAAGTCGAAGGTGAGACAGACGTACTGCGTGGCCATCGGCTGCTCCCGGCTGCTACTCGCGGAAGCTTAGCCGCCGTCGCGGCACTTCGAAAGCGGTGCCGCCGAAACCAGTCCCTCGGCTGCGGCGTCGCCGTCGTGCGCGAGAAAACCATTCACCCGGGGCTCACACCGCGGATATAGTCGTTCGGCATCCTGCGAGCTCTGCATTGCGCAGCAAATTCAGCCGCTTCTGACCCTTCCCGCCGTCGCCGGCCACCCCCGGCATTCGAAGGGTCCGCGAAGAGGGGCTCATGATCGTCATCGTCGACCGACCGCTGCTCGTCCTCGTTATTGCGCTCCTCTCGCAGTGGCTCGCCGCCTATCTCGGCGGCCTCTTGCGCAGAACCGTGGCGGAGCGGACCCCGGAGGAGCGCGATGGATACGACACCGTCAAGGCGGCGATCCTCACGCTGCTCGGCCTCGTCATCGGCTTCACCTTCTCGATGGCCGTCAGCCGCTACGATCAGCGCAAGAATTTCGAGGAGGCGGAAGCGAACGCGATTGGGACCGAATACCTTCGCGCGGATCTACTGCCCTCCGCCGACGCAGCCCGCGTGCGCGACCTCCTTCGCAGTTACCTCAAGGCGCGCATCGAGGCCTACGAGACACGCGACCTCCCCGCGGCGACCCGAATCAACGTCGAGATTGCAAAGCTGGAGGGGCAGCTTTGGTCCGCGATCCTGCCCGCGACGACAGCGCAGCCGACGCCCGTCTCGGCCCTCGTCATCGCCGGCATGAACGACGTCCTGAACTCGCAGGGATATACGCAGGCGTCCTGGTGGAACCGCATCCCCATCGAGGGATGGCTGCTCATGCTGGCGATCGCGCTCGCCTGCAATATGCTGCTCGGATTCGGCTACGGCAGTCGGCCCAGGAACGCCGGCCTGCTGACGATTTTGCCGATCGTCGTCTCGATCTCGTTCTTCCTCATCGCCGACATCGATAGCCCGCAATTCGGCTTGGTTCGCGTGAAGCCGATCAACCTGATGGTGCTGTCGGACTCGATGAGGCCGCAATAGACTGAACTGCGATGCCGAATGAACTGGCGAGAACGCCGTGAGGAGAAGCAAGCCCAGCCCGCAGCGCGAGCGCCCGAGGGTTCCGCTGCCCCAGGGCTATCGGCCCGCGGTCGTCACAGCGATCACGGTCGTGCTGGGGTTCTCGCTCCTGTTCCTGCGCTACTGGAACTTCGAACTTCCGGGCGCCTGGAGTCCGGCCTCGGTGATCGCGGCGATCCTGCTGGCGCTGGCGATCGTCTTCGAGATCGTCTCGCTCTGGCGCTCGCTTCAGGTGAAGGACGACGACGAGCAGGAATACGCCAAAACGCTGCGCTGGTTTCTGGCGGCCTGCATTTTGCTGCTACTGAGCTTGCTCGTCTCGACGATGTCCTACTATCACATCCTCAATTTCTGAGGCGGCAGCGAGTTACGTCGTGCGCACCCAGTCGTCGAGGAACTCCGTGTTCCCGTCGGCGTCGAAGACATCGACTTGCTGGAAAGTGAAGGACCAGGCTTCGAGCTCTCCGCTCGCGTCCCAGGACGCGCTCTTCCCGCCCGCGGCCAAGGCCTCGGGCCCGCCGGTGAAGCGAACGACGTCGGAGATCGTCGCATTCGTGAGCTTGACGGTCTGATAGACGTATTCCTGGCCGCTCGGGTTCGTGCGGAGGAACTGGAAGTTCACTTCCTGCAGTACTTCGTTCGTAGCGCAGGCCGTCAATCCCTGTGGCGAGGCGGCGCCCCATTCCTTCACGACCTTGACGGGCTTCCACTGCCGCTTGCCGGTGGCTTGGCCCGAGGCGGGGTCGCGCGGGGATTCCAGCTCCATCGTGAAGTACCGCACGGGCATCCAGTTTTCGCGCCCTGCCTCCTTGGCTTCGCCCTTGAATGGTCCCTGCCGCGCACCTTTCACGGAGAAGAACGCCGGGAATGCCATGGTGGACCTCCCTTTTCGAGTGGAGCGAGGCCGCATTAGACCACGATCTCCGGGCGAGCTTGTGAGGCGCCCCATCGCCACGGCCGTCTCGCCGGCGATGCCACAGTTTGCACACAAAGCGGGTTCTCTCCCTGAAGCGGATATCGCGGCAGCCGCCGCCTGGTGTATCAAGCGAGGAGCATGCAGCTCTGGGCGATCAGCGATCTTCATCTGGGCAGCGACGTCAACCGCCGCGCGGTCGAGGCGATCGCGCCCAAGCCCGAGGATTGGCTCATCCTCGCGGGCGATCTCGGCGACAGCCTCGCGCAGATCGAGCTTGCCTTCTCGGTCCTGGGCCCGCGCTTTGCGCAGCTCATCTGGGTTCCCGGCAATCACGAGCTCTGGACCGAGCGGAGCCCGGAGCATGCCGAGCGTGGCATCGAGCGCTATGGGGCGCTGGTTCGGCTCGCGCGCGCCCATGGCGTGCTCACGCCCGAAGATCCTTATCCGCTCTGGCCTGGGCCGGGGCCCAAGACCGTGATCGCGCCACTGATGCTGCTCTACGACTATAGCTTCCGGCCCGCAGAGGTGCCGCGCGAGCGGGTGCTCGCCTGGGCGGCCGAGGCCGGCATCTTCGCCAGCGACGAGCGCCGCCTCCACACGGATCCCTATGGCGGGATCGAGAATTGGTGCGCTGCGCGCGTGGGCTCGACGGAGCAGCGGCTAGGGGAGCTTCCCGAGGACACCGCGACGGTCCTCGTCAATCATTATCCGCTCCGCGCCGAGGACGTGATCCTCCCGAGGAAGCCGCGCTACGCGCCCTGGTGCGGGACGCGGGCAACGCAGCTTTGGCACAGCCGCTTCCGTGCGCGGGCGGTGGTCTACGGGCACCTGCACGTCCGCGCGAGCCGCTTTGCCGAGGGCGTCCATTTCCAGGAGGTCTCGCTCGGATACCCGCGGCAATGGGACCCGAGCCGCCCCGCCGACGCCTATCTGCGCCGGATACTCTAAAGAGCGAAGCCGCCCTGTTGCAGCGCGCAACGCGCTCGCGCGCGGAAACGGCGGTAAGCGCGTGCGCCGCACAAGCGGGGCTCTCGACAATTTATTGTCACGCCCTTTCGAAGCCGCTCCCGGCACTCTAAGTAAAGTCAAAGGGAGCCGTGCCTTCGCCCAATGGCGAAGCCGTGGAGGAGCTCCCGGGAGGTGCGGCATGGCCCCGCGAGTGAAGGCCGTTCGAGAGCCGGTCGTGACCGAGCTGCTCGCCGAGGAGATCGCTCACCTGCTGATGCGCGCGGATCGGGTCGAGCCCGACGTGGTGCAGGCGCTGGTGGACCGTCTCCGCAGCGAGCGCGATCGTTCCGAGGAGAAACAGGCATGAATGTCGAGACGATCCTGAAGACAAAGGGGGCCGCGGTAGTGACCATCGCGCCCTCCGCCACCATCGCCGAGGCCGTGGCGCTGTTGACGCGCAAGCGCATCGGCGCGCTCGTCGTGAGCACGGACGGGCGTGAGCCCTTGGGCATACTTTCCGAGCGCGACATCGTCCATGGGCTCGGTCAGCGCGGAGCGATCCTGCTCGATGCAAAGGTCGACGAGCTCATGACGCGCTCGGTCATCACCTGCGCGCCGCAGGATCGGCTCGCCGATCTCATGGCGCTGATGACGGAGCGCCGCATCCGTCACCTGCCCGTGCTCGACGACGGGCGGCTCGCGGGCTTGGTCAGCATCGGCGATGTCGTGAAGAACCGGCTCGACGAGATGGAGTGGGAGTCGAGCTCACTCAAGACCTACATCGCGGGCGCGGCCTAAGGCCGGCTCAACGCGCGAGCGCGGGGGTCCTGGGGAGCGAGACGCCCGCAACCGCGCCCGCAAGGCGCGCGAGCGGCGCGGGGCGCCGGCGGCGGTGCAGCAGCATCTCGACGGTCGTCTCGAGGGTCTCGGCGTCGAAGGGCTTTTGCAAGCCGAGATCGGCGCCGAAGCGGATCGCGGCGGCGATGCAGTCCGCCTTGCCGATCTCCCCGCCGCCGGACATCGCGACGATCTTCGCGCCCGGTGCGCCCTGGCGTATCTGCACGATGGTCTCGATGCCGTCGATGCCCGGCATCAGAATGTCCACGAGGACGAGGTCGGGCCGATGCTCTCGAAAAAGGGCAACGCCCGTGATCCCGTCCTCCGCTTCGATGGTCCGCCAGCCCAGGGAGCGGACGAGCCGCGCTAGCGAAGCGAGAAACGGCTCGTCGTCGTCTATCAGGAGCACAGTGGCGCGAATGCGCCGCGCCGCGATCTCGGGGCGAGTTGCCTCCTCGCCCTGCAGGAATCGACCGGGTGCTCGCGGCATGACCCGGCGCCTCGCCTCAGGCGGCGGTGAGGAGCCGTGCGTCCGCCTCTGCGGCGCGCTCGGCGGCTCCATCCATGATGCGCAGAACCGCGACCGCCATCGCAAGCTCGCCTTCGCTTTGCATGCGGCGCGCGAAGGCTACGGTGTGGCGCTCGTAGATCGCGGCGATGCGCTGGCGCAGCTCCCGGCCCTTCGGCGTCAGGCGCACCAGCATTTGGCGCCCGTCATAGGGCGAGGGCTCGTGCGAGAGATAGCCCGCCTCGACCAGCTTCTTCACGCCATAGCAGACGTTCGACCCGAGGTAGCAGCCGCGCTGCAGCAGATCTCCGACGGTCATCTCGTGTTCACCGAGATTGAACACGATGAGCGCATGCGAGCTCTGCATCCGCCCAATGCCCGCGCGCTCGAGCTCGGCTTTGACGACCTGCATGAATAGATGGTGCAGGCGTTCGATCGCGGCCATCACCGCAATGTAGGTGCCTTCCATGACGCCCTCGAAAGTTGCGACACTTCCATACTCCACGCCTGAAAGGTTGGGCCCAGTTGCTTAACATTTCATGGAACCTTGATAAAGGTTTAAGCGTTAAATCGGGCTTCACCATCCCCGGCGAAGTCGTTGCGCTGCCGATGGCTTTTCGGATCGCGCAGATTCTATGCTCTCACTGTTTGAAATTTCATTAGTTCCGAAGGGTAACTACATCGTGCGGGCGTGTGGCCTCATGCGGCTCTGTTACAGCCGCCGGGCCGCCGAGGGTATTTGCAATCCTCAGGAGTGGCGCGGCGCTGGCGAGATCACGATCTCGACGCGGCGGTTCTGCGGCTCGCGCACGCCGTCGGGCGTGGGTACCCGCGGGTTCGCCTCGCCGCGCCAGCTCACGCCGACGGAAGACGCCGGTACCCCCGCCGCGATGAGCGCGGCCTTCACTGCCTCTGCGCGCCGCTTGGAAAGAGCGAGATTGTATTGGCTCGATCCCGCGGTGTCGGTGTAGCCCGTCACGTCGATCCGCGCGGAGCCGGTTTGCCGGAAAGTCACCGCCGCCTCATGCACGACCCGCAACGCCTCCGGCGAGAGGCTTGCGCGATTGAATTCGAAGAGGACCCGGAAGCTCCGCGCGGGTCCCGCCGGCGCCACCGCCGGGCGGTAGGGGTAATACGGCATGGGCGGCGGGTAGTAGACCGGCGGCGGGTAGAAGAACGGGAAGAAGGGAATGCCGACGAAGACGCCAACCCTCGGCCCATACCAGCCGGGCCCATACCAATAGGCCTTCGCCGCGCTCGGCATCAGGAAAATGGCGAGAGTTGCGCCCACGAGTGCGGCCTTGATGAGAGCTTTCATGCATCGTCTCCTCTCGCCCGGCCGCCGTATCCGGGAGCGCGCGAGGCGCCGAGCGCTCTCAACTCTGAGCCTCGGGCCTCGGTGCCGTCAATCCTCGCTCCGCGCGGTGCTCAGCGGGGATAGCGGAGTTTCAGAATCGAATATTGCTCGCGCCGCATCTGATCGATGAGGTCGCTCATCAGGCGGTATTGCGTGGGGCTACGGCGCTTCAGATCGCCGCCGCGCCAGCTGTCGAGAAGCCCGATCCGGTATTCGAGTGTGTTGTAGTAGTCGCGGAGGTAGGGCGGCAGGCGATCATAGCGCTGGCGCGGCTCGTTCGGTTGCGGCTGCTGCTCCCACCAGCCCACGGGCTGCGCGAGCCCCGCGGCGGAGGCGACAGGATGCGGCGCAGACGCCGCCATACCGACGACTGGCGCCAACAAAAGTGCTGTTCCCATCAAGGATGCCAAAAAAAAGAGACGCATGCGCTTCTCCTGCGAGGTTTCAAGTCAAGAACGGCGGAGCCGATCCAGTATTCCCGATCCGCTGTTACGAGCGTAAGGCGCGGCCTCGCCCTCGATTTGCCCAGCGGCTGCCGGTAGCGCAAGATGGAGCAAGTGGCGGTTGGTATCTAGTCGAAGGCGATGGCCATGCTCTCGAGCGTTGCCGACGGCGCAATGGCGGATAGTGCAATGCGCACGCCGCGGCCGAGCCGTATGGGGCTCGGGGCGCTGTGCTCTCTTGCGCTCCACGTGGCTGCGGCGGCGCTGGTGATTTTCGGCTTGCCGAGCTTGCTGCGGACGCCTGCGGAGATCGAGGAGGTGGTACCGGTCAATCTCGTGGAATTCGCGGGTGAGACCGCGGCGCCGCCGGAGGAAGAGAAGGCGCCGCTGCCGCAGGCAAAAGCTGCGGAGAATGCGACGGAGACGCCGCCGCAGCCGGTGCCGGAAGCCGCGACGCCTCCGCCCGCGCCGGCGGAGGCATCGACGCCTAAGCCCGCGCCGAAGCCGGCGCCACAGGCGGCCGCACGCACGCAGAAGGCGCAGCCCGCGCCGCAGAGCACGCTCGAGGCCCAGCTCCACGCGCTTGCGCGGCTCCATCAGCCGCCGCCGAAGGCGCCCCCCAATCCCGGGCAGCAGGTCGGCACCGGCACGTCCAATGTCGCGGCAAGCAGCGACACCGCTGCTCCGTCCAATCGGGCGAGCTATTCGGTCAAGGATTTCATCCGCGCGCAGATCGAGCGTCGTTGGAACTTCGATCTCGAGAGTCTCGGGAGCGGCGATGCCACGGTGACGCTCCATCTCGTCATCGATCGCGGAGGCGGGGTTACCAAGGCCGAGATCGTGTGGGATCGAGGGCGCGCTGCCGATGCCGCCTATGCGGAGCTTGCGCGGAGCGCGCGCAATGCCGCCTTGCTCTCCTCGCCGCTGAAGCTTCCGGAGGGAAGCGAGGAGGCCGTCGGCGATCTCACCCTCACGATGGACGCACGCGAGGTGCGGCGCTAGGTCAGGGCAGGTTCCGCGCGAGGCGGAAGCCTGCATAGGCGGAGTAGTCGAAATCGCTGCCGCCGGCATCGGCGCCGATCCGCGCGGCCGAGCGGACGAAGCTCGGGAGGTTGCTCCAGGAGCCGCCGCGGAGCACGCGCTTGCGGCAATCCCCGCGCAGGACAGCGCTGCCGTCGCCGGGCGCGCCCACAAAGCTGTCGTTCCAGCAATCGGCGGTCCATTGCCAGACATTGCCGAGCGCGTCGTAGATGCCGAAGGGATTGGCGCCGAAGCTGCCGACGGGGGCGATGCTCTTGTTGTCCCAGCGGCTGCCGCAGCCGTTGCAATTGGCCTTGTCCACGCCGATTGCCTCACCCCACCAGCGCGCAGTCGTCGTGCCCGCGCGCGCCGCGAATTCCCATTCGGCCTCGCTCGGAAGACGATAGGGGCCGGGGCTGGCGCGCGCCTGGGGATCGCTCGCTCGGACTTTCGCGTTGAGCCAGGCGATGTAGGCCTCGGCGTCGCGTGCGTTGAGGCAGACCGCGGGGAGGTTAGGCGGCTCGACCGTGCCCGGAGGATAGGCGAGGCCGCGCCCCGGCGATTGCCAGGTGAGGCCGAGGATGGGATTGCAGGGCTTGGGCTGGTAGCCGGTCGCGCGCAGGAAGACGAGGAACTCGTCGTTCGTCACCTCGTATTTGCCGAGCGCGAAGGCGCGGAGTGTCACCCAATGCTGCGGCCCCTCGGTGTCGAAGCGGCCGGGCTCCTGGACAGGACTGCCCATGAGGAACTTGCCCGATGGAATTCCCACCATTTCCGGGCATTCCGGACATTCCTTGAAGTCGCGCGGGACTTTCTCCTCGGCGCTGGCCGCCGTGGAGGCCAGCACCAGGAGCGCCGCAATGATCGCGCTGAGCAGGGACCGCATGCGGGCCTCGCGGATTTCGGGGCCCGAAGCTCAGCCGGATTCGCCCGGGCTGGCAAGCGCTCCTCAGTGCGAGCCCGCGCCGCCGCCCGCCGAGGCCGGTTTCCGCATCACGAGGGCGAAGCCCGCGAGCACGACGTAGATCGCCGTCAGCAGCAGGAAAATGTCCGCGAAGGACATCACCACCGCCTGGCGATGTGCCATCAGCGCCATCTGCTTCATCGCCATGGCCGCGGCGTCGCCGCTGCCGAGGAAATGCCGCTGGAGCGCCTCAAAGGTCTCGACCGCGGGAAGGCGCGACCAGGTGACGGCCTCGTGGAGACGCGCGATGTGGAGGTCGGTGCGGTCGTTGAGGAAGGTGTTGATGGCGGCGAGCCCAACCGCGCCTCCGAGATTGCGCATGAGATTGAAGAGGCCGGAGGCATTCTTGACCCGCGCCGGCGGGAGCGTGCCGAGCGCCATGTTGTTGATGGGGATCATCGCGCTCATGAGCCCGATGCCGCGGCAAATCTGCGGCCAGAGCAGCTCCTGGAAATCCCAATCGGCGGTGACGCCGGTCATCTGCCAGGTCCCGAGCGCGAAGATGAGGAACCCCGCGACCAGGATAAAGCGCGGATCGATCTTCGTGACGAGCCGCCCCACGATGGGCGCGGTCGCGAACATCGCCAGGCCCGAGACGAAGACGGTCTCGCCGATCATCAGCGCGTCATAGCCGCGCACCTGCGCGAGATAGAGCGGATAGACGAGGGTCATGCCGTAGAGACCGATCCCCAGCACGAAGGAAAGCGCCGAGCCCAGCGCGAAATTGCGGTTGCGGTAGGTGCGGAGATCGACGATCGGCGCCCGCGCGGTCAGCACGCGCGCGAAAAAGGCCGCGGCCGAAAGCGCGCAAACGACGGCGAGCAGCGTGATCGTATCGTCGTCGAACCAGTCGTTGCGGGGCCCTTCCTCCAGCACGTATTCGGCCGCCCCCAGGAATCCCGCCATGGCGAGGAGGCCCCACCAGTCGAAATCCTCGAGCAGCGTCCAATTCGGCTCATCGAAGTCGATGAGGAGGAGTGCCGCGAGCGTGACGCCGATCCCCGGCAGGACGTTTATGAAGAAGAGCCAGTGCCAGGAGAGCGCGTCGGTGAGGTAGCCGCCGACCGTCGGCCCGATCGTGGGGGCGAGCGTCGCCACGAGGCCGATGATCGGGGAGATGATGTTTGCCTTCGAGCGCGGGAAGACGGTGTAGGCGGTCGCGAAGACCGTCGGGATCATTCCGCCGCCGATGAAGCCTTGGATCGCGCGCCAGAGGATCATCTCCTCGATCGAGGAGGAGAAGCCGCAGAGGAGGCTCGCGATGGTGAAGCCTGCCGCCGAGGTCGCGAAGAGGATCCGGGTTCCGAAGGCCCGCGAGAGAAAGCCCGAAAGCGGGATCATCACGACTTCCGCGATGAGATAGGCGGTCTGCACCCAGGAGATCTCGTCGGCACTCGCCGCGAGGCCCGCCTGGATATCCGTGAGCGAGGCCGAGACGATCTGGATGTCCAGGATCGCCATGAACATCCCGAAGACCATCGCGAGGAAGGTGAGAAGCTTCCTCGGCTCTATGCGGTCGGAAGGAAGCGCAAGCGCCTCAGCGGACGACATGGCTCCCTCCGAGCGAGGCCGTCGCCACGGGGTGGTTCGGGTCGGGCTTGGTGTCGACACTCACGATCACGGACATTCCGGGCCGGAGCAGGCCTTGCCGCGCCACTTCGGGCTCGATCCGGATGCGCACGGGCAGGCGCTGCACGATCTTCGTGAAGTTGCCGGTCGCATTGTCGGGGGGCAGCAGGGTGAAGACCGAGCCGGAGGCCGGTGCCAGGCTCTCGACGGTGCCCACGACCGTCGCGCTCGAAAAAGCGTCGATGGCGAGCGTCACGCGCTGGCCCGGCCGGAGCCGCTCGAACTGCGTCTCCTTGAAGTTCGCGTCGACGTAGACGGCGTCGAGCGGCACGAGGCTCACGAGCCGCTGTCCCGGCTGCACGTAGTCGCCGACCTGGATCGCGCGATTGCCGATCGTGCCGTCGAAGGGGGCGCGGATCACCGTGAAGCCGAGATCGCGCTCGGTCTTGGCAAGCGCTGTCTGCAGCTCCTCGAGCGTCCGGCGCGCCTCCTCTTGCTGCGCCTGCACGACCTCCGCCTCTGCCACTGCAGCGTCGATCGCGGCTTGCGCGTCGACGACCCCGGCGGCGCCCTTATCGCGCGTTGCGTGCGCCTGCTCCAGGATCTGCCGGCTCGCGAACTCGCGCGCCGCGAGGAATTGCTGGCGCTGGAGCTCGAGTTCGGCGCGCGTGGCCTCAGCCTTTGCGGAGACGAGCTTTGCCTTCGCCTGGTCGATCGCGGCGTGCTGCGCGGTAACCTGGCGCCCGATCCGATCGACGGTCGCCTGCTGGGTCGCGACCTTTCCGCGTGCGGCCTCGACCGCGAGGCGATAGTCGCCATCGTCGATCGTCGCGATCACATCGCCCGCGCGGACCTCGGCGTTGTCGGGAACGGCGATGGTGGCGACGTAGCCCGGCACCTTCGCCGCGAGCGTCGCGATCTTGGCTCCGACATAGGCGTCGTCGGTCGTGACGAGATAGCGCCCGACCGTCCACCAGTGATGGCCGTACCAGCTCCCGAATGCCGCCGCGATGACGAGCGCGGCTGCGAGCAACAAATGCTTCCGCCGCCGCGGGGTCGCGCGTGTCGCCGGCGCCGCTGGCAGAGTCTTGCCTTCGAGCGCGACCCCGCCCGGGCCGGCCCCAACTTCATTTCCGGCGTCCAGCGACGGGTGTTGCCGCGGCTCCTGCGGCAGGGTCTCCGGCGCCGACTTTGTCTTCAAGGCATTGAATTTATTAGCCATGATCCCCCTCCTTGCTAGAGGAGTAAGCGACAAATCGAACCGAACGGTTCGGTCTGGAACTTGACTTAAGGCAAGGCTTGGCTTATGTCAAGGACCGACTGAACGGTTCGGTCTAGTTCGCCGAGCCAACGCGGCAGGAGGTGTGGGTGACGACGGCATCTTTGGCGGCTGAGGCCGCGGTCTCCGCGGAAGCGGATGACAGTGAGAAGCGGCGCCAGATCATTGACGGCGCCCGGGCGGCCTTCCTTGCACGCGGTTTCGATGCCGCGAGCATGGGCGAGATCGCGCGCGAGGCCGGCGTCTCCAAGGGCACGCTCTACGCCTATTTCGACAGCAAGGAAGCCCTCTTCCAGGCGATCGTTTACGAGCAGTGCCAGCGGCAGGCCGAGCGGCTCTTCGAGTTCGACCATAGCGACCGCGACGTCGAGACGGTGCTGAGGCGCCTCGGCCTCGGCTATGTGAGCTTTCTTTGTCAGCCCGCGCGGATCTCGGCCGTACGCACTGTCGTGGGGATTTCCGATCGCATGCCCGAGATCGGCCGGCGGTTCTATGAGACGGGCCCGATGACGGGCATGGCGCGCCTTGCGGCCTATCTCGATGCCCAGGTCGCGGCCGGCATCCTCGAGGTCGAGGACACGCAAATCGCGGCTGCACAATTCCTGGAGTCCTGTGCTGCCACGATGCTTAAGGCCATGCTCTTTGCCTCCGCTGATCCGCCGAAACCCGAGCGGATCGAGCGTGTCGTGGGGATTGCCGTCAAGACTTTCCTCGCTGCCTATCGACGGGGTTGAGGCAGTCCGCTGGGCTTCGACCGCGGCGCAGAGCCGCAGCGGCTTGCGAAAGTGCCTCCCCGGTCGAATGTCAAGACTGGCGGGCCTGTCCCGCTCGTGTAATAGATCTGCCATTCCGTGGGGCAGGGTTGAGGATGGAGTACGCAAAAATGTCGGACCGCAAAAGCGCTCTGAAGAGCGTCGAGGCGGAGGCACGCAAGCTGCTCGGCGATGGGGCCGCCGAGTGGTTGGTGCGCCCGAGCAAAGTCCTCGACGGGATGATGCCAACTGAGCTCGCGACCTCGCCGGAGGGGGCGAGTGTCGTACTGCATGAGCTGCGGCGGGTGAGCGCGCCGCTGCGCGCGGCGAATGAGACCGAGCGTGCACGCCGCGCCGCGTCAAGACGGCAAGTTAAGACTGAAGCAGTCTGAGACGACCGCTTCGGGCAATCGCCGCTTCTGGGGTGCACGCCCCGTAGGCAATCGGAGCCTGTACGGAAGTGTGTGGCCGCCTCTGTGAGCCGGGGCAGCGCCTCCGCCGAAATTGCGGCGAGCGGGATGGCGCCGTCGGGTTTCGCGCCCATTCCTGCTGTGCTATCCGTGGATGCTGGCGTTGGGCGTCTCGGGGGCTCGGATGCGGACATCTCGAGGAGTGAAGCAGTCGCGAAGCCGTGAAGCGCTCGGGCGCCGGTCGCGCAAGGCGGTCCTCGGGCTTCTCGCGATTGCGATGCTTGCGCTGGCTGGGCCTGGCGCGCCCGCGCAATCGGCGTCGAGTGTCGTCTACGGGATCGACTTCGCGGGGTTTGCCGGCGGGTCCGCGCTCAAGTGGCTCGAGGCGAGGGGGTTCCTGCCGAGACAGGACGCATCGAACGCCAGTAGGATCGTCTATTCGATCGCGCGTGACACTCTCAACCTAGAGGCCAAGACGCGCGCCTTCGGCCTCCTGCTCAACGAGACCGATGTGCGGGACTATTCGAGGATCCGCATCGAATGGGGCGTCGATGCCTTCCCGCAGGGTGCTTCCTACGAGAATGGAGTGAGAAGCGAGGCCGTCATGGTCTACGTCTTCTTCGGCAAGGAGCGGCATGCGAGCGGCTCGCTCTTCATTCCAGACAGCCCCTACTTCATCGGCCTCTTCCTCTGCGAGTCCGGCGCGACCAATCAGCCCTTCATCGGTCGATATCATCAGGCGAGCGGCCGCTTCGTCTGCGTCGATCGGCCATCGGCGGGCGCTCCCGTGACGACGGAATATCCGATCGCCGACGCCTTCACCCGGATTTTCGGGAAGCACCAGGCGCCCGACATCAGCGGCTTCGCGATCTCGATCGACACCTCGAGCGCGCCCGGCACCGGCGTGGCCAAATCCTTCATCAAGAAGATCGAGTTTTTGAAGTGAGGCCCATTGCTAGGCCATTGCACGCCGCGGGACCCGGGAATTGGTGGAGCCGAGGGGGATCGAACCCCTGACCTTCGCATTGCGAACGCGACGCTCTCCCAGCTGAGCTACGGCCCCTTGGTCGGTCCCGCGCCGGCCTCGAATGCGGGCGCGACTATGGGGATGGGGCCAGGGCCTGTCAAGGATATGACCGCAGGAATCCGGGCGGTCTTGCGCCCGAGGCCCGCTCGCCGCTAGGTTTGCCGCGCCCGCCCTGCCGCAACGAGCCCGACCCCCGCGATGAAATCCGCCATCTTCATGCTGCACGAGGTGATCTGGCTCTACTATTGGGTCCTCATTATCTCGGCCGTGCTGAGCTGGCTCTTCGCCTTCCGTGTCCTCAATACCTACAATCACACGGTACGCTCGATCGCGGACCTCTTCTGGCACCTGACCGAGCCGGTGCTGCGGCCGATCCGCCGCATCCTCCCGAACCTCGGCGGCATCGACATCTCCCCGATAGTTGCGATCTTGCTACTGATCTTCATCGACCGGCTCATCTACGAATATCTTGGCTGAGCCGCGGCCCCCGACGATGACCGAAACCCGCGTCATTGATGGCAAGGCAATCGCCGCGGGATTGCGCGCGTCGGTCGGTGCCGCAGCGGCTGGGCTCAAGGCGAGCCACGGTATCGTCCCGGGCCTCGCGACGGTCCTCGTCGGCGAGGATCCCGCAAGCCATGTCTATGTCCGCTCGAAGCAGAAGGCCGCGCAGGAAGCGGGTTTCCGGAGCGTCGAGCATCGCCTGGGCGCTGAGATCGCGGAGCCCGATCTGCTGGCCCTGGTGCGGCGCCTCAACGAGGACGCCGGGGTCGACGGCGTGCTGGTGCAGCTTCCGCTGCCGCGCGGGATCGATGCGCGCCGCGTCATCGACGCGCTCGATCCTCGGAAGGACGTCGACGGCTTCCACGCGCGCAACGTCGGATTGCTCTGGAGCGGGGAGGGCGGGCTCGTTCCCTGCACGCCGCTGGGCTCGCTGCTGCTGCTCCGCACGGTGCTGCCGAGCCTCGCCGGGCTCGAGGCGGTGGTGCTGGGTCGCTCGACCATCGTGGGAAAGCCGATGGCGGCGCTGCTCCTTGCGGCAGACTGTACCGTCACCCTCGCGCATTCCAAGACCCGCGACCTCCCCGCGCTCTGCCGGCGCGCGGACATCCTCGTCGCGGCGATCGGCCGGGCCGAGACGGTGCGCGGGAACTGGATCAAGCCCGGTGCTACGGTGATCGACGTCGGCATCAACCGCGTCGAGGTGCCCGGCGGCAAGCCGCGTCTCGTCGGCGACGTCGCTTTCGCGGAAGCGCAGGGTATTGCCGGCGCCATCACTCCGGTTCCCGGTGGCGTCGGCCCCATGACCATCGCCTGCCTTCTGCGCAATACGCTGGTTGCGGCTTGCCGACGGCGCGGGATCGCGGAGCCCACGCTATAGCGAGGGCGGATTGACAGGCGAATGATCGACAAGCTGGAGTTCTTTCTGACCCTTGCACGCGAACGGCATTTCGGTCGGGCCGCCGAAGCCTGCGGCGTTACCCAGCCGACGCTCTCTGCGGGATTGAAGCAGCTCGAGGGGACGCTCGGCGTTCTGCTGGTGACGCGGGGATCCCGGTTCCAAGGTCTGACGCCGGAAGGCGAGCGCGTCCTCGACTGGGCAAAGCGGATCGTCGGGGATGTCCGCACCATGCAGCAGGAGGTGCGCGCGCTGAAGCAGGGCCAGCTCGTGGGTCAGCTTCGCATCGCCGCAATCCCCACGGCATTGCCTATGGTCTCGGCGCTGACGACGCCCTTCCACGCGCATCACCCTGCCATGCGCTTCGTCGTGCGCTCCTGTAATTCGATGGAAGTGTTGGCGGCGCTCGATAATCTCGAGATCGACGCCGGCATCAGCTACCTCGACAACGAGCCCATCGGCCGCGCAAAGGCGATCCCGCTTTACCGCGAGCAATACCGATTGCTCATCTCCGCCGACAGCCCCCTGGGGCGTCGTCGGGAAGTGACATGGGCAGAGGTCGGGCGCGTTCCGCTCTGCCTCCTCACCTCGGATATGCAGAACCGACGCATCATCAACCGGCTGCTGCGAGACGCGGGCGATCTGGACTCCCTGGCGACGCTCGAATCCAATTCGATGATCCTGCTCTATTCGCATGTGCGGACCGGGCATTGGGCGAGCGTCATGCCCGCCATTCTTGCGGAGACGCTGGGGCTGACTGGTGCCGTGCGCGCCATCCCCATCGTGGAGCCCGCGGCCATCCACACGATCGGGCTGATCGTTCCGGACCGCGAGCCGATGGCGCCGGCCACGGCGGCACTGGTCGCCGAGGCGCTTCGCGTGGGCCCCAAACTCGACAAGGAACTTGCCGATCGATAGAGATAATCTATCAACTGACGGAACCGCGGGATTGAATTTGGCTCAATTCGGCTGTCCAATGGGCAAATTGATTGGCAGGTTCGATGGTTATGACCGTCTTCGAGAAATGGAGCGAGGCGCGCGGACGGGAGATCATCGCCGCGCATGAGGCGTTGGAGGGAGCGACGCTGCCGATCCTCCATGCGCTGCAGGAAGTCTTCGGCTACGTGCCCCGCGAGGCGATTCCCCTGGTCGCCGGCGCGCTCAATCTCACCCGGGCCGAAGTCCACGGCATCGTCACCTTCTATCACGATTTTCGCGAGCGGCCGCCGGGCGCGCGGGTACTCAAGCTCTGCCGGGCGGAGGCGTGCCAATCGATGGGCGCCGACGCACTGGCCGAGCATGCCCGAGAGAAGCTCCGCGTCGACTGGGGCGGGACAACCGCGGATGGCCGGCTGACGCTCGAGCCGGTGTTCTGCCTCGGCCTCTGCGCGTGTGCTCCCGCGGCGATGCTCGATGACAGGGTGGTGGGCGCTCTCGACGCAGCCCGCCTCGGCGCCCTCCTAGACGAGGCGGGGCGGCGATGAATCCGCGCCTCTTCGTTTCCCGCGATGCCGGCGCTCTCGCGCTCGGCGCCGACGAGGTAGAGCGCGCGATCGTTCTCGCGGAGCAGAGGCGCGGCCTCTCGATCGAGATCGTGCGCACGGGCTCGCGCGGCCTCTTCTGGCTCGAGCCGATGATCGAGGTCGCAACGCCGGAAGGCCGCATCGCCTATGGGCCGGTGCGCGCGCAGGACGTCGAAGGCATGTTCGAGGCGGGCCTGCTCGACGGCGGTCCTCACCCCTTGCGCCTGGGACGGCCGGAGGAGCTTCCCTTCCTCAAGCGCCAGACACGTCTCACCTTCGCGCGCTGCGGCATCGTCGATCGGCTCTCGCTGGAGGATTACCGGGCGCATGGCGGCTTCCGCGGACTCGAGCGCGCCTTCGCGCTGGGCGCCCCCGCAATCGTCGAGGAGGTCGTGGGCTCGGGGCTGCGCGGCCGCGGCGGCGCTGGCTTCCCCACCGGCATCAAGTGGCGCACTGCCGCTCAGGCGCAGGCGGCGCAGAAATACATCGTCTGCAACGCCGATGAAGGCGACTCCGGCACCTTCGCCGACCGCATGATCATGGAAGGCGATCCCTTCTCGCTGATCGAGGGAATGACGATCGCGGGGATCGCCGTTGGCGCCACCAAGGGCTACGTCTACGTCCGCTCCGAATATCCGCATGCGATCGAGATCCTGCGGCGTGCCGTCGATATCGCGCGGGGCAGAGGCTATCTGGGCGCGGGCGTTATGGGCTCCCCGCATGCCTTCGATCTAGAGATCCGCGTCGGCGCCGGCGCCTATGTCTGCGGCGAGGAGACGGCGCTCCTCGACAGCCTCGAGGGGAAGCGCGGCATGGTGCGCGCGAAGCCGCCGCTCCCCGCGCATAAGGGCCTCTTCGGCCGGCCGACGGTCATCAACAACGTGATCTCTCTCGCCTCCGTGCCCATCATTCTGGCGGAGGGCGCGACAGCTTATCGCGATCTCGGATACGGCCGCTCGCGCGGGACAATGCCGATCCAGCTCGCCGGCAATGCCCGCTACGGTGGCCTCTTCGAGGCGGCATTCGGCCTCACGCTCGGCGAGATCGTCGACGAGATCGGCGGAGGCACGGCGACCGGGCGCCCCGTGCGCGCCGTCCAGGTCGGCGGGCCGCTCGGCGCCTACTTCCCGCGTGCGCTCTTCGAGACGCCCTTCGACTACGAGGCCTTTACGGCGGCGGGCGGGCTCATCGGCCATGGTGGCGTCGTGGTATTCGACGACACCGTGGACATGGCGCGCCAAGCGCGCTTTGCGATGGAGTTCTGCTCGATCGAATCCTGCGGCAAATGCACGCCCTGCCGCATCGGCTCCGTGCGCGGCGTCGAGGTGATCGATCGCATCGCGAAAGGCGAGCGCGGCGCGGAGAACCGCAAGCTTCTGGTCGAGCTCTGCGAGACCATGAAGCTCGGCTCGCTCTGTGCGCTCGGCGGCTTCGTACCCTATCCTGTCCTGAGCGCGCTCACCCATTTCCCAGAGGATTTCGGCATCGCAGGCGGCGATGCCGAAGCCGCATAGAAGGCATCGTCTCCCATGTCACTCGTCAGCGAGATCGACTACGGCACGCCGGAGGTCAAGGCCGAGAAGGCCGTCACGCTCAGCATCGATGGCTTCGCGGTCACCGTGCCCGAGGGTACCTCGATCATGCGTGCCGCGATGGAAGCCGGCATCCAGGTCCCGAAGCTCTGCGCCTACGACATGGTGGATGCCTTCGGCTCATGCCGCCTCTGTCTCGTCGAGATCGAGGGTCGGCAGGGGACGCCGGCCTCCTGCACCACGCCCGCGGCCCAAGGCATGGTGGTGACGACGCAGACCGAGCGCCTGAAGCGGCTCCGCCGCAACGTGATGGAGCTCTACATCTCCGATCACCCGCTCGACTGCCTGACCTGTCCCGCGAACGGAAATTGCGAGCTCCAGGACATGGCCGGCGCAGTGGGCTTGCGCGAGGTGCGCTACGGCTATGCCGGGGCCAATCATCTGCAGGCCGAGAAGGATCCCTCGAACCCTTACTTCACTTTCGATCCCAGCAAATGCATCGTTTGCTCGCGCTGCGTGCGCGCCTGCGAGCAGGTGCAGGGAACTTTCGCGCTGACCATCGACGGGCGGGGCTTCGCCTCGCATGTGGCAGCGGGCATGGACGAGCCGTTTCTCGGCTCCGAATGCGTCTCCTGCGGCGCCTGCGTGCAGGCGTGCCCGACGGCGACCCTGATCGAGAAGTCCGTGATCGAGACCGGCCAGCCCGAGCATTCGGTGGTGACGACTTGTGCCTATTGCGGTGTCGGCTGCAGCTTCAAGGCCGAGATGCGCGGCAACGAGGTCGTGCGCATGGTGCCGTGGAAAGACGGCAAGGCAAACCACGGCCATTCCTGCGTAAAGGGCCGCTTCGCCTGGGGTTATACGAACCACCGCGACCGCATCCTGAAGCCGATGATGCGCGAGAAGATCAGCGATCCCTGGCGCGAGGTCACCTGGGAGGAAGCGATCGGTCGCGTCGCCTCCGAGTTCAAGCGCATCCAGGACGAGAGCGGCAAGGGTGCCATCGGCGGCATCACCTCCTCGCGCTGCACCAACGAGGAGACCTACCTCGTGCAGAAGCTGGTGCGCGCCGTCTTCGGCAACAACAACACCGACACCTGCGCGCGCGTTTGCCATTCGCCGACCGGCTACGGTCTCAGCCGAACCTTCGGCACCTCCGCGGGGACGCAGGATTTCGATTCCGTCGACGAAGCGGATGTGATGATCGTGATCGGCGCCAATCCGACCGACGCGCATCCGGTCTTCGCCTCCCGCATGAAGAAGCGGCTCCGGGAAGGCGCGAAGCTCATCGTCGTCGATCCCCGTCGAACCGATCTCGTGCGCTCGCCCCATGTCGAGGCCGCCTATCATCTGCCGCTCCGGCCCGGCACCAACGTCGCGATCCTCAATGCCCTCGCACATGTCGTTGTGACAGAGGGGCTGGTCGATCGGGCCTTCGTCGACGAGCGCTGCGAGAGCGAGGCCTTCGCGGACTGGGCGGAATTCGTCGCACGTCCGGAGAACGGCCCCGATGCCGTGGCGGCCTATTCCGGGGTCGCGGCGGAGACGATCCGCGCGGCTGCGCGGCTCTACGCGACGGGCGGGAATGGCGCGATCTATTACGGGCTCGGCGTCACCGAGCACAGCCAGGGCACCACGGCCGTGATGGCGATGGCCAATCTCGCGATGGCGACCGGAAACATCGGCCGGCGCGGCGTTGGGGTCAATCCGCTCCGCGGGCAGAACAACGTGCAGGGGTCCTGCGACATGGGCTCCTTCCCGCACGAGCTTCCGGGCTATCGCCACATCTCTGATGCCGCGACCCGCGCGCTTTTCGAGAAGGAGTGGGGGGTGGCGCTCGATCCCGAGCCGGGGCTGCGCATCCCCAACATGTTCGACGCGGCGCTCGACGGGTCGTTCAAGGGGCTTTACGTCCAGGGCGAGGACATCGTGCAGTCCGATCCCGACAGCACCCACGTCATCGCCGCGCTCGAGGCGATGGAATGCGTCGTGGTGCAGGACCTCTTCCTCAACGAGACCGCGAACTACGCGCACATCTTCCTGCCGGGCTCGACCTTCCTCGAGAAGGACGGAACCTTCACCAACGCCGAGCGCCGCATCGGCCGCGTGCGCAAGGTGATGCCGCCGCGCGCGGGCATGGCGGATTGGGAGGTCACGCTCGCGATCGCCAAGGCGATGGGTGTGCCGATGGACTACGCGCACCCTTCGGAGATCATGGACGAGATTGCGAGGCTGACGCCCACTTTCACCGGCGTCACATACGAGAAGCTCGATCGGCTCGGCTCGGTGCAATGGCCGTGCAATGAGAAGGCGCCCGAGGGGACGCCGATCATGCACATCGGCGGCTTCGTTCGCGGTAGAGGCAATTTCTACATCACGGAATACGTGCCGACCGAGGAGAAGACGGGCCCGCGCTTCCCGCTGCTGCTCACGACCGGCCGCATTCTGAGCCAATACAATGTCGGAGCCCAGACGCGGCGCACCGAAAACGTCGTCTGGCACGACGAGGACCGGCTCGAGATCCATCCGCACGACGCCGAGCAGCGGGGGATCCGGGAAGGCGATTGGGTGCGGCTCGAAAGCCGCGTCGGCGCCACGAGCCTGCGCGCGCACATCACCGAGCGCGTGGCTCCCGGTGTCGTCTACACCACCTTCCACCACCCGAACACGCAGGCGAACGTGGTGACCACCGAGTATTCCGACTGGGCGACGAACTGTCCGGAATACAAGGTGACGGCCGTCCAGATCTCACCCTCGAACGGCCCGACGGAGTGGCAGAAGGATTACGAGGACCACGCGCGCAAGAGCCGCCGCATCGCGCGGCCTCCGATGGCGCCGGCGGCGGAATGACGAGCCACTTCGATCCGGTACGGCGCGCGCCCAGCACGGGTTGGTCCAAGGGCCGAATCGCGCGGGGGGAGCGCGTGATTCCCGAGGAGGTCGCGGTCGCCTTTACCTACAACCGCTTTGCCTATGCCGTGATGATGGCGACCCCGGCCGATCTCGAGGATTTCGCGGTGGGTTTCAGCCTTTCCGAAGGCGTGGTCGCGGAGCGCGACGAAATCCGCGACATCGAAATCGTCGAGAGCGATCTCGGCATCGAGCTTCGCCTATGGATCTCTGAGTCGCGTATCACGACCTTCACCGAGCATCGCCGCTACATCGCGGGGCCGACGGGCTGCGGCCTCTGTGGCGTCGAGAGCCTTGCAGAGGCCATGCGTCCGCCGCGGCGGGTTGTCTCCGCCTTCCGCGCGCCCGCTGCGGCGCTTGCGGCCGCGATCGCGGGGCTCCCCGCCCATCAGCGCCTCAACCGGCAGGCTCACGCGGTTCACGCGGCCGGCTTCTGGCAGCCGGACCGCGGCATCGTCGCCGTGCGCGAGGACGTCGGCCGGCACAATGCGCTCGACAAGCTCATCGGTGCGCTTGCGCGGGATGGAGTCTCTGCAACCGCCGGCGCGGTGCTGCTGACGAGCCGCGTCTCCGTCGAGATGGTGCAGAAGGCAGCGGCGCTGGGAGCGCCGATCATCGTCGCGGTTTCGGCCCCCACCGCGCTCGCGCTTCGCTTGGCGGAGGAGGCGGGCATCGCTCTCCTCGCCGTCGCCCGCTCGGACGGCTTCGAGGTGTTCACCCATCCCGATCGTATCGCGCTCGAGGAAGCCGCGCATGTCGCCTGAAAAGCTCGTGTACATGGCGAACCAGATCGGCCGCTTCTTCGCGCATCAGCCCGAGGCCAAGGCGATCGCGCTCACCGCCGACCATCTCAAGAAATTCTGGGACCCCCGCATGCGCAAGGCGATCATCGCGTATGCCGAGGCGGGCGGGGAAGGCTTGGAGCCGCACGTGAAGAAAGCGGTGATGAGCCTGAGTGCCCCGGCCGCAGTCTGAGGCGATTCGGTCGCGATTCCTACTTTCTCAGCGCCTTCTCGAGCCTGAGCCGGAGCGCGTTCAGCTTGATGAAGCCTTCGGCGTCGCGCTGGTCGTAGACTTGGTCTTCCTCGAAGGTCACGTGCGCGAGGCTGTACAGGCTCTTGGGAGATTTGCGGCCGACGACGCGCGCATGGCCCTTGTAGAGCTTGAGACGCACCGTGCCTTCGACGTCCTTCTGGCTCTCGTCGATGAGCGCTTGCAGCATCCGCCGCTCCGGCGAGAACCAGAAGCCGTTGTAGATGAGCTCCGCGTAGCGCGGCATCAGGTCGTCCTTGAGATGCGCCGCGGCGCGGTCGAGGGTGATGCTCTCGATCCCCCGATGCGCCTCCTGGAGGAGCGTGCCGCCGGGGGTCTCGTAGACGCCGCGCGACTTCATGCCGACGAATCGGTTCTCGACGAGATCGAGCCGGCCGATGCCGTGCTTGCCGCCGAGCTCGTTGAGCCGCGTGAGCAGCGCCGCCGGCGAGAGCGGCTCGCCGTCGACTGCGACGGGATCGCCGCGCAGGAACTCGATCTCGAGGTATTGCGGCTGGTCCGGCGCTTTCTCCGGCGCGACGGTGCGGCTATAGACGAATTCCTCGGGCTCGCTCCAGGGGTCCTCCAGCACCTTTCCCTCGGCGGAGATGTGCAGGAGGTTCGCGTCGACCGAGAAGGGCGCCTCGCCGCGCGTGTCGCGGGGGATCGGGATCTGGTGCTGCTCGGCATACTCGATGAGCCGCGTGCGCGAGGTGAGGTTCCACTCGCGCCAGGGCGCGATCACCTTGATGCCGGGCTCGAGCGCGTAGTAGCTGAGCTCGAAGCGCACCTGATCGTTGCCCTTGCCGGTGGCCCCGTGGGCGACGGCGTCTGCGCCTACCTGCCGTGCGATCTCGATCTGGCGCTTGGCGATGAGGGGACGCGCGATCGAGGTGCCCAGCAGGTATTTTCCCTCGTAGAGAGCGTTCGCGCGGAACATCGGGAAGACGAAATCGCGCACGAACTCCTCGCGGACGTCGTCGACGAAGATCTCCTTGATGCCCAGGAGCTTCGCCTTCTGCCGCGCGGGCTCGAGGTCCTCGCCTTGGCCGAGATCGGCGGTGAAGGTCACGACCTCGCAGCGGTAGGTGTCCTGCAGCCAACGCAGGATCACGGACGTGTCGAGGCCGCCGGAATAGGCGAGCACCACCTTCTTAACCGAGCCGGTCATGGATCGAGCCTTTTGCGCAGGGGAGAAACGGCGGCGCAGTATAGGAAATCGCCCCCGCCGAGCAAGCCCGGGCCCCGGCCACGCTCTGACGTTGCTTTCGCCCACCGGCGCGGCACAATCGGCGCGAGGCCGATACGAGGGGGGTGGCGATGTACATGCAGAAATGGGGGCTCCGGGCGTTCCTGGCTGCCGCGGCGGCGCTTGCGGCGCTGGTCATGGCACCGGAAGTCCGCGCGGACGACGTGCTTTCGGACGACGACATCCAATCGATCTCCGCCAAATTCGGCGGCGCCTACGGCGATCCCGCGGTCGCGAAATATGTGACGGAGCTCGGAAACAAGCTCGTGGCGACCACTTCGATGGCGGGCCAGAAGTTCACCTTCACGGTGCTCAACTCACCGGTCGTCAATGCTTTTGCGATGCCCGGCGGATATGTTTTCGTGACGCGCGGCGTGATCGCGCTCGCAAATAACGAGGCCGAGCTCGCGGGCGTCCTGGGGCACGAGATCGGGCACGTGACCTCGCAACACGTGCAGGCGCGCGTCGCCCGCGGCGAGATCACGTCGCTCGGTGCGCGGCTCGCCAAGATCTTCGGCGAGCAGCTCGGCAATGCCCGTATCGGCGCCTATACCGGAGAGCTCGCGAGCGTAAGCCAGCTCTACGACATCCGCCGCTACTCCCGCGAGCAGGAGTTCCAGGCCGATCGGCTCGGAACCGAGACGCTCGCCAAGGCCGGATACGATCCGCACGCCATGGCTACCTTCCTCGCAAGCCTCGGCGCCTGGACGCGGCTGCAGAACCGCATGGCCGGACGGCCCGAGGACTACAACGACTTCAGCATGTTCGCAGACCACCCACGCACGCCCGACCGCGTCGACCGAGCGGTCGCTGAGGCAGCCGGACTCAATGGCACCGCCCTCGACCGCGATCCATACCTCGCGCGGATCGAGGGGCTGATGTTCGACGACGACCCCGCGTTCGGCGTGCTACGCGGCAAGACCTTCTTCCACGCGGCCCTACGTCTCGCCTTCGATTTGCCGGTGGGATACGAGGTCGACAACGGCGAGAAGGCGCTCGTCGCAGAGAATAGCGACCACGCCGGCCTGATCTTCGACCAGGCGACCGAGACGTTCGACGGATCGCCCGAGGACTACATATCAAAGGTCTGGGCGCCGAAGATCGCCTCTCGTCCGCAGCATTTCGACGTGAACGGCATGCCCGCCGCGACGGTCCCCGGACAGGTCACCGAGCGGGACGGCACCCAGCAGAAAGTGCGATTGGTCGCGATCCGCTATGACTCCAAGACGATCTATCGCTTCCTTTTCTTGATTCCCGACGAGAACGGCGATCGCTACGAAAAGGAGTTTCAGCAGGTCGTGCTCAGCTTCCGCCGCCTTACGGCGGAGCAAGCTGCTGCAATCAAGCCGTATCGCGTCCACGTCGCCACCGTGGCGCAGGGCGACACGGTCGAAAGCCTGTCCGCCCGGTATCCCTATCGAAGCTTCCAGCGCGACCGCTTCCTCGTGCTGAACGCGCTGAGCCCCGATACGCGCCTCGTCGCGGGGCAGAAGGTCAAGCTGATCTCGGAGTGAAGTGATGCCGAAGCCCGTCACCCTCTACCACAACCCCCGCTGCGGCAAATCGCGTGCGACGCTCGCGCTTTTACGCAAGAAGGGGATCGAGCCTCGCATCGTCGAGTACCTGAAGGAGCCGCCAAGCGCCGCCGAGCTCAAGCGCGTCCTGTCGCTGCTGGGCATGCGCCCCCGCGACCTCCTGCGGAAGGCCGAGGCGAAGGCCGCGGGCATCGATGCCGCAGGCACGACCGACGCCGCGCTCATCGCGCTGATGGTGAAGCACCCGATTACCATCGAGCGCCCGATCGTCGTCGCCGGAAACCGCGCCGCCCTCGGCCGCCCGCCCGAGGCGGTGCTCGAAATACTCTGATCTCCGCCGCTCCGTCGGCTACCCAAGGAGACGCAATGTCTGAGCAAAAGGCCAATTTGTTGCACACCGAGGAGATGTCCCTGCTGCACTCGCTCCGCGAGGCGCGTCGCCGCCGCCGGAGGGAGCGCGAGGCGCAGCGGCGGTCCGGGATCTCCCTCGGCGAGCGCGTCTCGGACGCGGTCGCCTCCACCGTCGGCTCCTGGCGCTTCATCATCATCCAGAGCGTCATCCTTGCGATTTGGATATTCCTCAACGCCACCGCATGGGTTGAGGGATGGGATCCCTATCCCTTCATCCTCCTGAACCTCGTCCTCTCCTTTCAGGCGGCGTACACGGCGCCCGTCATCATGATGAGCCAGAACCGGCAGGCGAACATCGACCGCGAGGCGGCGCAGCATGATTACGACGTGAACCTCAAGGCCGAGCTCGAGATCGAGCTCCTGCATCAGAAGATCGACGTGCTGCGCGAGAAGGAGATTGCGGAGCTCATCGCGATCATCCGGACGATGCAGGGGCAACAGACGGTGCTGCGCTCGTCAGGTGAAGGCGAGGCCTGAGCGAGCCTCAGGCGGTGCCCGCGGCCTCGGCCTCGCGCTTCAGGAGCTCGCTCTTGCGGAGCTTGATGCTCTCGGATTTGAGCTGGCCGCAGGCCGCGAGAATGTCGCGCCCACGGGGCTGGCGCACAGGCGAGGAATAGCCCGCGGCGTTGACGATGTCCCCGAACTCCGCGATCGCGGCGTCGCTCGAGCACTCGAAAGGCGCGCCCGGCCAGGGGTTGAAGGGAATGAGGTTCACCTTGGCCGGAATGCCCAAGAGGAGCCGCACCAGCTCGCGCGCCTCGGCGGGGCTGTCGTTGACGCCCTTCAGCATCACGTACTCGAAGGTGATGCGCCGCGCGTTGCTGGAGCCCGGGTAGGTCCGGCAGGCCTCGAGCAGCTCCGCGATCGGGTATTTCTTGTTGAGCGGCACCAAACGATCTCTGAGCTCGTCGCGCACGGCGTGGAGCGAGATCGCGAGATTGACGCCGAGCTCGGCGCCGCAGCGGCGGATCATCGGCACCACCCCCGCGGTCGAGAGCGTGATCTTGCGTTTCGAGATCGAGAGGCCCTCGTGGTCCATCACGATCTTGAGCGCCTTCGCGACGCTCTCGAAGTTGTAGAGCGGCTCGCCCATCCCCATCATCACGATGTTGGTGAGCTGGCGGTCCTCAGCAGGCGAGGGCCATTCGCCGAGCGCGTCGCGCGCGACCATGACCTGTGCCACGATCTCCGCCGTCTCGAGATTGCGCACGAGACGCTGCGTCCCCGTGTGGCAGAATTTGCAGGTAAGCGTGCAGCCGACCTGGCTCGAGACGCAGAGCGTGCCGCGATCCTCCTCGGGGATGTGGACGCTCTCGACTTCCTGCCCGTCGGGAAAGCGCAGCAGCCATTTCCGCGTGCCGTCGACCGACGCGAGCGCGCGCGTCACCTCCGGCCGGCCCACCCGATAGCGCTCCGCGAGCGCCGCACGGAAAGGCTTCGCCAGCGAGGTCATCGCCGCGAAGTCCGTCACGCCGCGGTGATAGATCCAGTGCCAGAGCTGGCGCGCGCGGAAGGGCTCGGCGCCGAAATCCGCCATCTCGGCGGCAAGCTCGGCTCGATCGAGGCCCACGAGATTTTTCCGGGCGATGGTTTCCGCGGCAATGCTCATTTCGGCGGAAGATATAGGATGCGGCCCCGCGCTTGGCAAACACCCGCGATCTCCCCCTCCCCTTCGGGGAGGGGGTAGGGCTGAGGGCAGCTCGCAGGTCTCTCGGGTAGGCCCTCACCTAGCCCCTCCCCGTGGGGGAGAGGAATCTCGGTGCCTCAGCCTTTGATGCTCGGCCTTTGCGCCATCGCCTCGTGCCAGCGCCGGAGTGCGGGGCAATGTTCGGGCACGGTCATCTTCACCCACTTCGCGAAATCGACGCTGAGGAAGGCCGTGATGTCGGCGATGGTGAAGCGCTCGCCCGCGACGAAGGCGCTCTCGGCGAGCTCCGCGTCGAGCCGCTCCATGAAGCGCGCGATGCGCGCGCGCCCGCGCTCGGCGAGCGCCGGTATCTGCGGATAGTCGTCGCGGCCGGGGATTGCCCGGGTCTTGAAGGCGGGCGTGGTATTGCGGAAGGCCTCCATCACCGCGTAGAAACCGTCGCGCTCCATCTGGCGTTGGCGCATCTCTATGAGTGCTTGCTCGCGCGGGGTGCCGCCCATGAGCCGGGGCTCCGGCTGCGTCTCCTCGAAATAGCGGCAGATCGCGATCGCGTCGGTGATACGCGTGCCGTCGTCGAGCTCGAGGACCGGAACGGTGCAGTCGGGATTGACGGCGCGAAAGGCCTCCGAGAACTGCTCGCCTGCGCGCAAGTCGATCTGCACCGTCGGCACGGCGATGCCCTTCTCGCGCAGGAAGATGGTGACGCGGCGCGGGCTCGGCGCTGCTGCGTAGTCGTAGAGCTTCATGCGTGTCCTTTCCCGCCGCGGCGCGGCGGTGCGGCGCTCACCGCTTGACTCCGCAGGCCTTGTCGATCTCGCCGATGGACTGGGAGAAGCCCGCGAGCGAGAAGGTATCGAGCGTGTTGGTGCCGCGCGCGGAGGTCCCCTTCACCACCACCTGCTTGCCCTTCGCCAGCGCCTCCGTGATCGCCTTGTCGGTCGCGGGATCGCGTGCCCAGGCTCCTTCCTTGCTGGTGAAGAGCGTGAACTTTTTCTGATCGATGTTGACCTCGACCTCGCTCCCCTCCTTGAAGGGATAGCCCGCGGCGAAATTGACGACGTTGTAGGATTTCTCCGAGGGGCGGTGCGTGATCGAGAGATGGATCTCGCCGCGCTTCAAGCCGGCGGGCTCGCTCTTCTGCGGGTGCCCTACGAGGTAGCAAGCCTTGGAAGTCTTCCCGGTCTCCATGAAGGCGGGCCAGATCTGCGAGTCGTTGAGACGGTCGATCTTCGGCGGCTCCGGCGCGGGCTTCGCGGGAGTCGCAGCGGGCTTCGTGGCACTCGGCGCCGACTGCGGGGCCTGCGCGAGCGCGGGCGAGGCAGCGATGACGAATGCGACGATGGGAGCGAGGAAGGGGCGAACTTCCATGGTGTGCTACAATACTGACCGCGGCGCATCGTGCCAAGCGCGCTCGGCGCTTGCATCCACGGCGAGCGCCGTGCAAGGTGGTCGCTTCGATTAGAGGCCCACGTGATCCTCGTAAAATTCTCGACATATTCGACGAAGGTGCATTGAGCGATGCGCGCGGTGCTCTGTCGCGAGTACGGCCCGCTCGAGAAGCTCGAGGTGACGGAGCTGCCTTCGTCTCCGATCACGCCCGGCGCCGTTCGCGTCGCCGTCCACGCCGCGGGAATCAATTTCGCGGACCTGCTGATCGTCCAGGGGAAGTATCAGGAGAAGCCGCCGCTTCCCTTCAGCCCGGGCTTCGAGATCGCGGGTGTCGTGACCGAGCTCGGGCCCGGCGTTGCGGGTGCGAGGCTTGGCGAGCGCGTTCTCGGCATCATGGAGCATGGCGCTTACGCCGATGAGGCGGTGTTGCCGGCGGAGCGCGTCATTCCGATTCCCGACGGCATGGATTTCGCGCTCGCCGCGGGCTTTCCCGTGGCCTATGGCACCTCGCACGGCGCGCTCGACTGGCGTGCACGGCTCCGCGCGGGCGAGAGCCTGCTCGTGCTGGGTGCTGCGGGCGGTGTCGGCCTCACCGCAGTCGAGATCGGCAAGGCGATGGGTGCGACCGTGATCGCCGTCGCGGGCGGGCCCGAGAAGCTCGAGATCGCGCGAAGGCAAGGTGCCCATCATCTCATCGACTACGCCCGCGAGGACATGCGCGCGCGGATCAAGGAGATCACCGGCGGGCGCGGCGTCGACGTCGCCTACGATCCCGTCGGCGGCGACGCCTTCGATCAGGCGCTGCGCTCGATCGCCTGGGGCGGACGCATCATCGTGATCGGCTTCGCTGCGGGTCGCATCCAGCAGATTCCCGCCAACATCGTCCTAGTCAAGAATTGCGACGTGATCGGATTTTTCTGGGGCTCCTACCGGCGGCATCGGCCCGCGCTGGTGCGGGAGTCGCTGGAGACGCTGCTCCGCTGGTTCGCCCAGGGGAAGCTAAAGCCGCATGTCTCGCACCGCTTTGATCTCGCGGAGGCGCCGCGGGCGATGGCGCTGCTGGCGGAGCGCAAGGCCACGGGGAAAGTCGTACTGACGACGGGCCGCTGAGCGCGGCCGCGCCTCAGTGGAGGATGGCGCTCACCTGAAGCGGGTTCGGCTCGTGGAGCCACCAGCCGGTCTCATTGATCGAGTAGTAGGGCCGATAGTGCTGGACGCTCTCGACCGGCACGACCTCGGAGATCTGGTTGTCGAGAATCAGCGCCTTGCCGTCGACATAGGCGACGAGCACCGCGTGGTCCTGGCCGCGCCGCGTGTCGCGCAGCACCACGAGGCGGAGCCGCTCGTTCGGAACGCCCGCGGCCCGCAAGGCCATGAACTTCGCAATCGCGTAGTCCTGGCACTGGCCGCTGCGCAAGAAGAACTCGTAGGGCGTCTCCCAGTAATTCGCCTCGTGCCAATTGACGGCGGAGGGAATGTAGGGATAGCGGTTGACGAGCGCGTTGACCGCGTCGAGTTTCTCGCGCATGCCCAGGGGCTGCAGCATCGCAACAATGCGACTCCACTCCCGCGGCTCGCAGCCGCTGAGTTGGCCGGGACCGCAAACCGGAAGCCCTGCCGCGCGCGCATGCTCCCAGCGTTGGAGCATTCCCGTCCATTTGTAAAAGCGGTCGATCTCGTCGGAATGTGTCTCGGCGGTGCCGAAAAGCCGCGGATAAGCGACCGCCTCGACCCCGGCCTGGCGCGCCTGCGCATTCATGCCCGCGAGTGCGAGCGCAAAGAGTGCCAACGCCACTGCAATGTGCGTGCGGCGCATGAAGGTGCCCCGTTCGGTGGCCCCGCTATCTCCGTCGGAGACCGGAAGCTTTGCGTCGCCGGATCGCTCCGGGTTTGCCGTTTCGTGGTGGCGCCTCGCTCGAGGCGTCGTCGAATGCCGTGGACGCTACACCGCGCGCATTAATGCGGCCTGAATGAGCAATCGTATTTTATGAAAACTCGAATGCGGCGCGGCGAGTAAGCTCGATAGTGATGGGACGACGCGTCGTGCGTCCTGCAGAGAAGCGAATTCGCTCAGCGCAGGAAGAGGATCAGGTCGAGCGGCGGTGGGGCGACTTCGGTCTGCGAGAGCATGTCGTGGACTTGCCCGCGGTGATGCGTTTGATGATTGAAGAGGTGGGCGAGCACGCGGCGGAGCGGCGTGCGATGACGCTCGCCACGGGTCGTCAGATAGTCGAGCGGCCGATCGAGTGCGGTCCGGTCGAGCGCCTCGACGACGCGGACGAGACGTTGGTCCTCCGCGACGCGCGCGACCGAAAGCGCGAGGAAGTCGCCGTAGAGAATCTGATCGAGCGCGAGCTTCTCCGGCCTCGCCTCGATCCTGCCAAGCCAGATGCGGTCGCCGACGAGGAGATGGTTGAGCGTCGCGTGGATGGAGCCGAAGAAGGATTGTCTCGGCTTCATGTATTCGCTTTCGGGCAATTTGCCGCAGGCGGCGTAGAGACGCTCGTTGGCCCAGGCGTTGTAGCGGGCGAAATCGAGGAAATAGGGATCGTGCATTCCGTGCCTCCATCGCGCGATGGCAAGGCAGATATTTGCGCGAAGCTTACTCCCTTGCGCCGATGCGCGCGAGGACCGGACGGCATTAACCCTTTTAGTCTTGCCCACGCAACGGGACTCGTCATGCGTGCATTGCCTGCGCTAGGATCGGTCCCGGAGGGGAGGCGAGCCCATGCTGTTCGTTCGTCCGGCGATCCGTGAGGACGCGGCCGAAATTGCAAGGATCGACGTCGAGACCTGGCGTAGCGCCTACGCAGGGATACTCCCTGACAAGGTGCTTCTGGGACTTGGCCGCGACCGCCTGCGGTCGGACTGGCAATCGCAGCTCGCTCATCGCCCCGACGACGTGCGCGTCGCCGAGTGGACGGGGGCAGGCGTCGTGGGCTTCGGGAGCTGCGGCCCCGCGCGGCAGCCGATCGAAGGCCTCAGCGGCGAGGTTCACACGCTCTACGTGGCGCAGGATCACCAGGGTCGCGGCGTCGGTCGCGCATTGCTGCTGGCGCTCTTCCGGCGGCTCGTTGCGAGCGGACAGATCTCTGCGGTGGTCTGGGTGCTGCGAGAAAATCCCGGGCGGTTCTTCTACGAGCGCATGGGCGGCAAGCTCGTGGGACATCGGAAAATCCCTGTAGGCGGCGAGCCGATTCCCGCAGTCGCCTACGGTTGGCGCGACCTTGCTGCCGCCGTGCGGACCGGCGGCCGTTCAGTCCGCCCCCTTGCGGACGAGGGTCCATCGTCGCTGTGAACCTCGCAGCCGCGAGGCCGTTCATGACTGCCGAGCTCTGGGAGCGTTCCTATCCGAAGGGTGTGAACTGGGGCGAGCCCCTCCCGCCGCCCGAGCCTGTCGAGCGTATCCTCGAGCGCGCGGCCGAGCGTTGGCCGGAGCGGACCGCCTGCGATTTCTATGGCCGCCGTATCTCCTTCGCGGAATGGCTCCGTCTCGCGCGTCGCGTCGCCAAGGGTTTCAAGGCGCTGGGCGTCGGGCCCGGCGTCTCGGTCGGGCTCCATCTTCCGAACACGCCGCACTATCTCGTCTGTTTCTTCGGTGTGATCCTCGCGGGCGGGCGCGTCGTCAATTTCAGCCCGCTCTACGCGCCGCGCGAGCTTCTGGGCCAGCTCCTCGATTCCGAGACCGAAGTGATGGTGACGCTCGATCTGCCGCAGCTCTATCCGCAGATCGCGGCGCTCCGCGGCAAGGGCAAGCTCCATACGGTGGTCGTGGCGAGCCTTGCCGATTTCATGCCGGAGCCGGTCGCGCGAGTGGTCGCGGGGCCGGCTGCCGAGCGCCTCTCCGGTCCCGGCCGCGAGATCGACTTCGCGGCGCTCCTGGAGAACGACGGGATCGTTCCTCAGCCGGTACGGGGGCCGCTCCAGGAGGAAATCGCGGTCCTGCAATACACCGGCGGCACTACCGGCGAGCCCAAGGGTGCAATGCTCACTCACGCCAATTTGAGCGCGGTGATCGCGATCCGCGAGCGCTGGTTCAAGGGCGTACTCGAGGAGGGAAAGTTCGCGGCGCTCGCGGTGCTGCCGCTCTTCCATGTCTACGGCATGAGCATGGTCATGCTCGCCGCCGCCGCCAGCGGCACGGAGCTCATCCTCCACCTCCGCTTCGATGCCGAGCGCGTGCTCCAGGACATCGCGCAAAAGCGCCCGGCGATCTTTGCGGGGGTGCCCACGATGTTCGCGGCGCTGCTGCAGCATCCGAGGATTCGCGACTACGATCTGACCTCGCTCGTCCATTGCGGCTCCGGCGGTGCGCCGCTGCCATTGGAGATACAGCAGGGCTTCAGTCGCCTCATCGGCCATACCATCGCCGAAGGCTACGGGCTCACCGAAGCGGCGCCGATTGTGACGCTTGCTCCCCATGAGGCGAGCGTGCGTCCGGGCACGGTCGGGCTTCCCTGTCCCAACACCACCGTCGAGATCCTCGATCTCGAGACCGGTACCCGTGTCCTGCCGCCCGGCGAGAAAGGCGAGATTTGCGTGCGCGGGCCCCAGGTGATGATGGGCTACTGGAAGCGCCCGGAGGCGACCGCCGCGGCGCTTGCGGGCGGGCGGCTGCACACCGGCGACATCGGGTTCCTCGACGATGCCGGGTTCCTCACCCTCGTCGACCGCAAGAAGGACATGATCATTTCCGGCGGCTTCAACGTCTTCCCGCGCGTCATCGAGGAAGCGATCTACGAGCATCCCGCGGTCGCGGAGGTGACGGTGATCGGCGTTCCCGATCCGCGCCGCGGCCAGGCTGCCAAGGCGTTCATCGCCCTGAAGCCGGGCGCGACCCTAGGCTTCGAGGACCTTAAGGCCTTTCTTGGTGAGCGGATCGGGAAACACGAGATGCCTGCGGAAATGGAGCTTCGCTCGAGCCTGCCGAAGACTTCCGTCGGCAAGCTCTCGAAGAAGGAGCTGGTCGCGGAGGAGCTCGCCAAAAGAAACGCGGCCGCGCCCCCCTGAGGCCGCGGCCGCGCTACTCACTCCTCCAATGTGCTTCCGTTACCAGCCGGCAAAACGACAGCGACATGCCGGCCGACCTACCCCCCGTCCCCCAAACCGGTCAAACACGACTCTTTCGACGGGCGCAAAAACCCAAACGAGATCGCTACTCCTACGTTCACTTTTCTGCGTCTCAAACAGCGAGCACGTTATATGATCCGTAAGTTCTATAATCCAGCAGATAATGCGACCTTAGGACTACAACTCATGCAGAAATCGGCGCCCGCCCCGGCTACTTCGTTGAATCAGTGACAGAAATATCTTCTTCTAAAGTGCTGCGGCGAGTTGCCGCATACTGGGGCGAGCGTATGGCTAGTCTCCCCCGGAAATGGCGGCAAGGGCGGCGGCAACGGTCCTGTGCTCTGCGCTTTCCGGCGGCAGCAGCGTCAGCAGCTTTTGCCAGCGCGCCTTAGCCTCCTCCGGGCGCCGCGCTTGCGCTGCGGCGAGGCCCAGGTACCAGAGCACCCGCGGTTCCTCCGGCTCGAGTGTTTCCAGGCGCTTCAGTACGGCGATAACGCCGTCAGGCACGGGGTCCGTCGGTGCCCGTCCTGTCATCAGCGCGTCGACTTCATGCGTGAGGATGCTGGCATCCTCGGGCGCGAGTGCGGCCGCGCGATCATAGGCGGCGACGGCCTTATCGGGCTCGTGCAACACCTCGTAGGCGCGGGCGAGACGAAGCCATCCCTGGAGATCGTCGGGCTTTGCCTCGAGACGCGCGGCGAGGCGCTCGACCATGCCGCGCACCATCTTGGCGCGCTCTTCCGGCGTGAGGTTGGCGGCGGCAGAGAGATCCTCCTGCGACGGGCCCGGCGTGCCCGCCGGCGGTGCCGGCACGGGGAGCCCCGCGGCCTTCGCGGTCTCCTCGATCCTCTGGCGAACGGTCGGGACCCAGGCGGCGCCGGGTGGCGAGTCCGCGAGAAGCTTCTGCCAGGCGTCGATCGCGGCTTGCGCGTTCCCCGCCTGCGCATCCGCGAGCGCGAGATAAAAGCGCGCGGCGGGGTTCTGCGGATCGCGCGCGAGAGTCCTGGTGAAGGCCTCGCGCGCCGCCGGGGTCACCACCCCTTCCGCGGCGAGCACGAGCATCTCGCCGTAGCTTCCCTCGATGTCCGCTCGTCCGTTCGTGAGCGCCAGCGCGCGGCGATAGGCCTCGGCACTCGCGTCCCAATGCTCGAGCGTTTGCTGAGTCCGCGCGAGAAGCAGCCAGGACTCGGCATCGTCCGGCGTCTGCACGAGCTTCGCTTGGAGCGCCGCCACCGCCTGCTCGAGACCGTGCCCTCTACTTGCCTGCGCCGCCGCGCGCTCCCCCCCGCGCGCGTCGTAGGGCAGATCCGGGAGCTGCGGCGAGCCGTTCAGCAGATAGATCCCCGCGGCACCCAGCGGCACGAGGAGTGCCAGGGTCAGGACCGCGGCGCGCGGGACGGGCGCGGGCTGCGGCGCTGCCGAGGTCTCCGCCGCCGCCGTCCCGAGCAGGCGGCGCTCCACCTCGAGCCGTGCAGAATCCGCCTCGCCGGCGCTAAGCACGCCCCGCGCGCGGTCGCGCTCGATCTCCGCGAGTTGGTCGCGATAGACCGCGCGATCGTAGGCGGCGCGGCCGGGAGAGCCGCGTCGCGCGCCCGCGAGCGGCAGGATCGCGAGCGCGACCACCATCCCCGCAAGCACCGCGAAGGCGAGCCAGACGAGCATGCTCAGCGACCCTCGGACAGGAGCTTCGCGAGCTTGCGGCGCTCCTCCGGCGTGAGCGGCGGCGGTTCCATGCTGGCCGCGCGGCCGCGTCGGCGCAGGTAGGCAACGACGCCCGCCGCTCCCAGGAGCAACAGCGCGAAAGGCCCGAACCAGAGGAGATAGGTGTCGCGCTCGACCGGCGGCTTCAGCAGGATGAAGGCGCCGTAGCGGCTCACGAGGAACTGCCGCACCTGCTCGTCGCTGTCGCCGTCCCTGAGCCGCTCGCGGATGAGCACGCGGAGGTCGTGTGCGAGCTCAGCGTTGGAATCGTCGAGCGACTGGTTCTGGCAGACGAGGCAGCGTAGCCCCGCGCTGATCGCACGCGCCCGCGCCTCGAGCGCGGGATCGTCGAGCCGCTCGCCCGGCTCGACCGCAAGCGCCGCGGCCGTCATCCACACCATTAGCAGCAGTGCCAGCAGCGCCCTCATGATTTCTGCAAGGCCTGCACCAGCGGCAGGATCTCCTTGTCGATCGCCTCGGGAGTGAGCGGGAGCGCCCGGTGGAAGCGGATCTTGCCGCTCTTGTCGATGAGGAAGGTCTCGGGAACGCCGGTCACGCCGAAATCGATCCCGAGCCTTCCCTTGGGGTCGACGCCGACGGTGCGGAAGGGGCTGCCGTATTGGCTGAGGAAGCGCTCGGCGTCGGCGGGCTTGTCCTTGTAGTCGATGCCGTAGAGCGGCACGCCCGCGGTTTCTGCGAGCCTTGCAAGCAGCGGATGCTCGGCCCGGCAAGGGACGCACCAGGAGGCGAAGAAATTGACGAGCACGACCTTGCCCGCGAGATCGCTCCGCGCGAAGCCGGGCTTGTCGCCGAGCCCCTCGAGCGCGAAGTCCGGCGCCGGCTGGTCGAGCATCACGGACGGCAGTTCCGAGGGATCGTGCGTCTCGGATTTCAAGAGGGCCGCGAGGAAATAGCCGAGGAGCGCGGCGAAAGCCACGGCCGGCAAAAGGTAGGGAAGACGGCGGAGCATCGCGGGGGCTAGTCGCCGGCCGCCGCGGCCGTTGCGCGCCGGCTGCGCACCGCCGCGCCCACGCGCCAGCGCCGGTCGGAGAGGCTCACCATGCCGCCGAGCGCCATCACCCCGCAGCCGAGCCAGATCCAGGGCACCAGCGGCTTCTCATAGATGCGAACGGTCCAACCGCCCTTGCCGTCGCTCTCGCCGAGGACGACGTAGAAATCCGAAAGGAGATCGCTGTGGATCGCGGTGAAGGTCGTGGGCACGCGCTGCACCGTGAAGAGGCGCCGCTCCGGCCGCATGGTCGCGACGAGCGCGCCCTCCCGCGTCACCGTGAAGGTCGCGCGGTCGGCGGTGTAGTTCGGGCCCTGGATCGGCTCGACCTTGTCGAGCCGCGCGGCATAGCCCGAGATTGCGAGGCTCTCGCCGGGATGCATGATCTCGATCCGCTCCTGGTCCCAGGCGGAGGCGGCGATCCCCGCGACCGTGATGGCGACACCGAGATGCGCGAGCGTCATGCCATAGGCGCCGCGCGGCAGGTGTCGCGCGCGGGCAAGGCTCGTGCGGAGTGGCACGCGCAGAAGCTGCACCCGCTCCGCCCATTCCGAGAGGTCCCCGAAGCCGATCCAGGCCGCAAGTGCCAAGCCCGCGGTTGCAAGCGCATGCGCGGGGCTCGCGATCGCGGCGACGGCGACCGCGACGACGAGCGCCGCGCCCGCCGCGACCATGAGCCGCTGCAAGGCCGCGAGGAGATCGCCGCGCTTCCAGCCCAGGAGCGGCCCTAGCGGCACCGCGACGAGCAGCAGCACGCTCAGCGGCACGAAAGTCCAATCGAAGAAGGGATATCCCACCGAAATCTTGCCGCCGCCCATGGCATCGAGGAAGAGCGGCCAGAGCGTGCCGACGAAGACGGTGAAGGTGCAGACCGTGAGCACGAGGTTATTGAGGATGAGCGCGCCCTCGCGCGAGATCGGCGCAAAAAGGCCGCCGCCTTGGAAGCTCGGCGCGCGGATCGCATAGAGGATGAGCGGGCCGCCGATCGCGACCGCGAGCAGCACCAGGATGAAGGCCCCGCGCGCGGGATCGACCGCGAAGGCGTGCACGGAGACAAGGACGCCCGAGCGCACCAGGAATGTCCCGATAAGCGAGAGCGCGAAGGTCAGGATCGCGAGCAGGATGGTCCAGGTCTTGAGCGCGTCGCGCTTTTCCACGACGATCGCCGAGTGGAGCAGCGCCGTCCCCACGAGCCAGGGCATGAAGGAGGCGTTTTCCACCGGGTCCCAATACCACCAGCCGCCCCAGCCCAGGGTGTAATAGGCCCACCAGCTCCCGAGCGCGATGCCGATGGTGAGCGCGCACCAGGCCGCGAGCGTCCAGGGCCTGACCCAACGCGCCCAGGCCGCATCGACGCGCCCTTCGATGAGCGCCGCCACGGCGAAGGCGAAGGCGACGGAGAAGCCGACATATCCCAGATAGAGGAAGGGCGGATGGATCGCGAGCCCGATGTCCTGCAGCACCGGGTTCATGCCTTGCCCGTCGAGGGGTGCCGGCGAGAGGCGCAGGAAAGGGTTGGATGTAAAGAGGATGAAGGCGAGGAATGCCGCGCCGATCATCCCCTGAACCGCCAGCACGCGCGCGCGCAAATCCGGCGGCAGGCTCGTGCCGAACCACGCGACCGCGGCGCCGAAGAGGGAGAGGATCAGCACCCAGAGCACCATCGAGCCCTCGTGGTTCCCCCAGACGCCCGTGATCTTGTAAAGGAGGGGCTTCGTCGAATGGCTGTTCTCGGCGACGGTCGCGAGCGAGAAGTCGGAGATCACGTAGGCGTGGGCGAGCACCGCGAAAGCGAGCGCCACCAGCGCGAATTGCGTGATCGCCGTGGCGCCGCCGAGCGCCATCAGTCCGAGATTGCTGCGGGCGGCGCCCACCAGCGGCGCCACCGACTGCACCAGTGCCAGCATGAGCGCGAGCGCGAGGGAGAAGTGGCCGAGCTCTGCGATCACGGCTTCGCCTCAGTGGCCGGCGGATGCTCGCCTTGCCAGTGGCCGCTGCGCTTCAGCGCCTCCGCGACCTCCGGCGGCATGTAGCGCTCGTCGTGCTTGGCAAGGAGCGTGTCCGCCCGGAAGATGCCGCCGCTGCCAAGCTTCCCCTCGACGACGACGCCCTGCCCCTCGCGGAAGAGGTCGGGCACCGGACCGTTCGCGATGTCGTAGGTGACGGGCACGGTCGACTTCCCGTCGGTGATGCGGAAGTCGAGGCTGCGGCCGTCGGCGGCGCGCTTGACGCTCCCGGTCTCGACGAGGCCGCCGAGGCGGATACGGCGTTCCGGCGGAGGCGGCTTCTGCTCGAGGTCCGTGGGGGTCGCGAAGAAGGCGAGCGCGCCGCTGCTGTTGAGCGCGTTCAGCACCAGTGCGGTCGCGAGGGCGAAGAGGCCAAGCGCGACGCTCACTGCCAAGAGCCGCCTGTGCTTGCGCTTCATCGGCTCAGCGGCGCCGCGTCGCCGAAAGCGCGGACCAGAGCCGCTGGCGCCGCCGCCAAGAGCGGAGCGAGACCAGCGCCATGGCGAGGAGCACGAGCACGGCCACTCCGTATGCCGGCCAGACAAAGCGGGCGTAGCCCCCCATCGCAAGGAACTCCGTCATCGCGCGGGTCCCGTCACGGGCTCGGCCGGGAGATCGAGCTCGCCGAGCCGCGCCGCGCGGAGCCGGCTCTCGAGGATCGCGCTGCGGATGCGCAGCATCAGCAGCGCCGCGAAATAGAGGGTGAAGCCAAGCGACATCACCAGGAGCGGCACCAGCATCGCGCGGTCGATGGTGGGGCCGCCGAGCCGGAAGACGCTCGCGGGCTGATGGAGCGTGTTCCACCAATCGACGGAGAATTTGATGATCGGGAGGTTGACCGCGCCTACGAGCGCCAGCACCGCGCCTGCGCGTGCGCCGCGCGTGGGGTCGTCGAAGGCGTGCACGAGGGCGATATAGCCGAGATAGAGGAAGAACAGCACCAGCACCGAGGTGAGCCGCGCATCCCAGACCCACCAGGTCCCCCACATCGGCTGCCCCCAGAGCGCGCCCGTGACGAGGCAGATGAGCGTGAAGCCCGCTCCCAAAGGCGCCGATGATTGCGCCGCGAGATCCGCAAGCGGATGGCGCCAGATCAGGAAGACGGCGCTCGCAACCGCCATGAAGAGATAAGCAAAACTCGCCATCCACGCCGCCGGCACGTGCACGAACATGATCCTGACGGCTTCGCCCTGCTGGTAATCCGGCGGCGCCACGAAAAGCGCGAGGTAGAAGCCCGCGACCAGCAGCGCAACCGCAGCCCCGGCGCACCACGGCAAGAGGCGCTCGGAAAGCCGCATGAACCGGGCGGGGTTCGCGAATCGATGCATGGCAGGGTTTTACGCCTATTCGAGCGCGGAGCGAAGCGCCGCCGCCGCGGCCAAGGGGGCGAGCGGCAGCGCCGCCAGGAGGAAGGCCGCGAGGATCGAGAGGTGCGGCAGGATCGCAAGCCCCGCAACCGCCTGATCGACCGAGGCCACTCCGAAGATGAGGACGGGGATGTAGAGCGGGAGGACGAGCAGCGAGAGCAGCACCCCTGCGCGCCGGGCCCCCAGGGTCAAGGCCGCTCCGACCGCGCCCACGAGGCTGAGGCTCGGCGTTCCCAATCCCATGGCGAGGAGCAGCGGGAAGTAGCCCTCGGCCTGGAGGTTGAGCAGCGCCGCCAGCGCCGGCGCCGCCAGCACCAGCGGCAGTCCGGTCGTGAGCCAATGGGCGAGACACTTCGCGAGCACCAGAAATGGCAGGGAGAGCGGTGTGAGGGCCAGCATCTCGAGGCTTCCGTCCTCGTAGTCGAGCTGGAAGAGCCGGTCGAGCGAGAGGAGAGCGGCCAGAAGCGCCGTCACCCAGACGACGCCCGCGGCGATGCGCGCGAGAAGCTGCGGCTCTGGCCCGACGCCGAAGGGGAAGAGCACCACCGCCAGCACGAAGAAGGCGAGGACGAGCGCGGCGTCGCTGCCCTGGCGAAGCGCCAGGCGGAGGTCGCGCTGAACCACCGCAAGGAAGGCGCTCACGCCGCCCGCCTCGGCGCGAAGTCCTGGAGGGCGAGCAAGGCCGCGCGCTCGAGAGGCAGATCGAGATGGGTCGCGGCGACGATCATGCCGCCACCCCTGCGATGCTCGGCGATTGCGGCGAGGAGATCGGCGGTCGAGGCCTCGTCGAGACCGGTGCTGGGCTCGTCGAGGAGCCAGAGCGGCGCGGCGCTTGCGACGAGCCGGGCGAGCGCCAGGCGCCGGCGCTGGCCCGCGGAGAGGAAGCGGCAGGGGAGATCCGCGAGCGCCTCCAGATGAAAGCGCGCGAGCGCCCTTTGGACAGCTCCATGGTCGCCGCCGCGCATCGCCGCCCAGAAGGCGAGCGACTCGCCTGCGGTGAGCACTGGCTTGAGCGCGTCGAGGTGGCCCACGAAATGAAGGCGCGTTCGATGCGCCGCAGGGTCCTCGTGGAGCGACTCGCCGTTCCAGGCGAGACCCCCCGCGACGGGCGGCGTCAATCCCGCCATCACCCGCAGCAGGCTCGACTTGCCGCTGCCATTGGGGCCCGTGAGCAGGAGTGCCCCGCCGGGATCGAGCGCGAAATCGAGCCCCTCGAACACCAATCGCCCGCCGCGCCGGCAGGCGAGACCGCGGCCGCTGAAGCCTGTGGAGGGAATGGACTCCGGAATTTGCGCCACGCGGCCGGCATGATGCCACGCTCGCCCCTGGGAAACCATCGAGAGCCAGAAAAGAGACGGCCCCGGAGGGGGGAATTTCCGGGGCCGTCAGGGGAAGCGGTCGGGGGGAATGACCGCTTTGCGGAGATTGAAAGACGACTGGGGACGCCGTCTTCCACGCTGCGGATTTCACCCGGGGAATGCGTCTGCAATTCGATTGAATCGTGGCGATTCCGTGATTTCTGCGCGGATACTTTCGTGTAGGTTCCGCCCCCTTTTTTGACCTCTCGATTTCCTGCGGTTTGCTCACAGGCGAATCGAAGCGCGGCAAGTAAGCTCGATAGTGATGGGACAACGCGCCGTGCGTCGAAGAACGCAGGGCATGTATGCGCCCTGCATCGAAGCAAATGCGCCTTTCCATGCTATCGACGTTCTCGAGGTTCGCGTTCACGTGAGCTTGCGCGTGTCCTCGATCACTTTGCCGTCATTGGGGAGCGTGCCCGGTGTGGCGAGCACGACGGAGCCCTTGAGCTTGGTGACGGAGTGCAGGCTTTCGGCGAGTCGCTCCACGAGCGCGCTGTCGCGGCCGTGGACTTCGACGTGAAGCACCATCACGTCCGCGGTGGCGGCGTCGTGGCTCACCACGAGCCGCGCGCGCAGGACTTCGGGATGGCGCTTCACCGTCTCCGCGACCTGGCTCGGGTGGACGAACATGCCCTTGACCTTGGTTGTCTGGTCCGCGCGGCCCATCCAGCCTTTGATGCGCATGTTGGTGCGCCCGCAAGGGCTCGCTCCCGGAAGGAGCGCGGAGAGATCGCCGGTCCCGAACCGGATCAGCGGATATTCCGGCGTGAAGGTCGTGACGACGACTTCGCCGACCTCGCCCTCGGCGACGGGATCGCCGGTGCCGGGGCGCACGATCTCCAGGATGAGGCTCTCGTCGAGGATCATCCCCTCGCGCGCGGCGCTCTCATACGCGATGAGGCCGAGATCCGCGCTTGCGTAGCATTGCAGCGCGTCGACGCCGAGGCTCGCAATCTCCTTGCGGAGCGGCGGGGGAAAAGCCTCGCCGCCGACGAGCGCACGGCGGAGCGAGCTCAGATCGGCGCCCAACTCGCGGCCCTTCTCCAGGATGATCCGCAGGAAGGAGGGCGTGCCGATATAGCCCTGGGGCCGCAGGCGCTCGATCGCGTGCACCTGGGACTCGGTCTGCCCGGTGCCGCCGGGAATGACGGCGCAGCCGAGCGCGAGCGCTCCCGCCTCGAGCATCGAGCCCGCGGGGGTGAGGTGATAGGAAAAGCAGTTATGGACGACGTCGCCCGCGCGAAAGCCCGCGGCGAAGAGCGAGCGCGCGAGGCGCCAGTAGTCCGGGCGCTTGCCCTCGGGTTCAAAGATCGGGCCCGGTGACATGAAGAGGCGCGCGAGGGCGCCGGGCTCGACCGCCGCGAGCCCGCCGAAGGGCGGCATCGCCTTCTGGCGCTCGATGAGCTCGGATTTGCGCAGCACCGGCAGCCGCGCGAGCGCCGCGCGGGAGGTGACGGAGCCCGGCTCGATCCCCGCGAGGTGCTTTGCGAGCCCCGGCGCCTTGGCCTTGGCATGTGCGAGAAGACCCGGAAGCGCCGCCATGAGCTCGCGCTCGCGCTGCTCCGGCGGACGGGTCTCGAGCGCGTCATAGTGGTCGTTGGGCTGCATCGTCGTCCCTGCGTCGAAGGACGCACGGCCTCAGGTGAGCCAGCGCTTGCGGCGGCGGTAGTGCTTGACGTCGCGGTAGCTCTTGCGGCCGCCGGCGGAGAGGCCGAGATAGAATTCCTTCACGTCGTCGTTCGCACGGAGCCGCTCGGCCGCGCCGTCCATGACGATGCGGCCGTTCTCGAGGATGTAGCCGTAATCGGCGTAGCGGAGCGCAATGTTGGTGTTCTGCTCCGCGAGCAGGAAGCTCACCTTGCCCTCGCGATTGAGGCGGCGGACGATCTCGTAGATCTCCTCGACGATCTGCGGCGCCAAGCCCATCGAGGGCTCGTCGAGGAGGATCATCTTGGGCCGCGCCATCAGCGCGCGGCCGATCGCGGTCATCTGCTGCTCGCCGCCGGATATGTATCCCGCGAGGCTGTGCCGCCGCTCACGAAGCCGCGGGAAATATTCGTAGACCCTGTCGAGATCGGCGCTGACCTTGGAGCGGCCGTCGCTCCGCGTGTAGGCGCCGGTCTGCAGGTTTTCCTCGACGGTCAGATGGCCGAAGCAGTGGCGCCCCTCCATCACTTGGATCACGCCGCGCTTCACCAAGTCGCTGGGGGTGAGGCTGTCGACGCGCTCGTTGCGATAGGCGATGGCGCCCTTGGTCACTTCGCCGCGCTCGCCGCGCAAGAGGTTCGAGATCGCCTTCAGGGTCGTGGTCTTGCCGGCGCCGTTGGCGCCGAGGAGGGCCACGATGTTCCCCTCCGGCACTTCGAGCGAGACGCCCTTCAGCACGAGGATGACGTGGTTATAGATCACCTCGACGTTATTGACCTGCAGCAGGGCGCCATTCTCGGTGGTCATGAGCGTCTATCTCGCTCGATCGATTTCTCGGGGTCGCAAAATCGACCCGCGCCTTCCCGCTGCGGCAGGAAGGCGCGGGTTCCGATGCTTAGCCTAGATCAGGAGGCGGGCTTGCCGCAGTCGCGCGGCGTGATGCCCTTTTCCTTCGCGTAGGCGAGTGCGGACTCCTTGTACATCTCCGTCAGCATGTCGCGGTCGGGCT
>DATJVP010000069.1:0-87401 GCA_035581425.1 Allostellaceae bacterium
CGAGCACCTCGATCTCCTCGCGGCCTGCGGGAGTCGCAAATTCGACACTGTCGCCGACGCGCGCCTTCAGGAGCGCGCGGGCGATGGGAGCGACCCAGCTAACGCGGGCAGGGCCGTGCTCGGTCTCGTCGATACCGACGATGGTGATTGTGTGCTCCTCGTCGCGGCCGTTGACGTAGGTGACGGTCGCGCCGAAGAAGATCTGGTCTCGGTTCTTCTGCCGCGCGGGATCGACGACCTCCGCCGCCTCTAGGCGCTTCGTCAGGAAGCGGATACGCCGATCGATCTCGCGCAGCCGCTTCTTTCCGTAGATGTAGTCACCATTCTCACTGCGGTCGCCATTCCCCGCGGCCCACGCGACGGTCTCTACGACGCGCGGCCGCTCGACGCGCGCGAGCTGCCGCAGCTCTTCCTGCAGCCGCTCGAACCCTCCGGGGGTCATGTAGTTCTTCGTCCCCGCCGGCAGCGCTTGCGGCTCCTCCGGCAGCACCTCCTCCTCGTCACCCTCGGATTCGCGCGTGAATGCCTTGCTCACGGGCTCACCCCTCCGGCGGCTGGGGCCAGGGATGCTGCGGCGGGCGGAGCAGCTCCCAGGCGCGCGCCATCTGCAGTACGCCGAGATCGTCGAAGCGCTGGCCCACGATCTGCAAGCCGATCGGCAGGCCCGAGGCGGTATAGCCGCAGTTGATCGAGGCGGCGGGCTGCTCGGACATGTTGAAGGAGACGGTGAAGCCGATGTGTTCGAAGGGCCGCGCGGGGTCGTTTGTCGGGCATGGCAACTCCGCTGGAAAGGCCGGCATCGGCGCGGTCGGCGAGAGCACGTAGGCGAAGGACTGGCATGCCGCATTCGCCGCTGCGCGCATTGCCATGACTTGGCTCACGCCTTGGAACACCTCCATGCCCGAGAGCCCGGCACCGACCTCCGCCCATTGTGCGATGAAGGGCAGGATCTTCGCGCGGCGCGCGGTGGGAAGCGCGGAAATTTCCGACCATGCGCGGATGCGCCAGAATTTATCGAGCCCGTCGAGCATGGCCGTCGTGAGGAAAGGCCGCATCGGCTCGACGATTGCGCCTGCCGCGGCAAAGGTGCGGGCTGCTGCCTCGACCGCCGCGCGCACCTCCGGCTCGACCGGCGCGCCCACGCCGATATCGAGCAGAAGGCCGATCCGCACGCCCTTGGGATCGCGCTCGAGCCTGGTCCACTCGATCTTCTCGTAGGGCAGGCTCATGTGATCGCGCCGGTCGGGCAGCGAGAGCACGCGCATCAGCAGCGCCGCATCCGCGACCGTCCGCGTCATCGGACCGGCGACGCGGCCGATATAAGGCGGATCGATGGGAATGCGGCCAAGGCTCGGCTTCAAGGCAAAGATCCCGCACCAGCCCGCAGGGAGCCGCACCGATCCCCCGATGTCCGTGCCGAGGTGGAGCGGGCCGTAACCCGCCGCCACGCCTGCCCCCGCGCCCGCACTCGATCCGCCGGGATTGCACGCGAGGTTCCAGGGGTTGCGTGTCAGCGGATGGAAGCTCGAGAGACCCGAGGAGAGCATGCCGTAATCGGGCATCGTGGTCTTGCCGAGGATCACTGCCCCCGCCTCGCGAACGCGTGCCGCAGGCGGCGCGTCGGCAGTGGCGGAGCTGAGATCGCTCGCGGCGGTGCCAAGCGGCACCGGCACGCCCTTGGTCGCGATGTTGTCCTTTATCATGAGCGGCACGCCGTCGATCGGTCCCGCGGGCTCGCGTCGACGCCAGCGTACCTCGGCAAGGCTCGCGCTCGCGAGCGCACCCTCGGGATCGAGATGATATGTAGCCCGCAAATGCGGCTCCCAGCGCTCGATGCGCGCGAGCACCGCGTTCGCCGCTTCGACCGGCGAGAGCGACGCCGTGCGATAGGCCTCCAAAAGCTCGACGGCGCTGAGGTCGTGGATCTCCGTCACACGCGGCGCTCCTACTGCCAATAGACCGCGGCCATGTCGTTTGCGGGCGTCGCAGAATCGCGCCAGAGCCCTTTCAAGTCCTTGTTGGCAACGGTGATCATCGGCAGCTCGAAGAGGAACACGTTGACGGCGTCCGTCGCAAGCCGACGCTGTGCCGCCTCCAGCGCTTCCTTGCGAAGCTGCGGATCGAGGGTGGAGTCCGCGCGCAGCAGGATATCGCGGAAGTCCGGAGAGTCGTATTGGAAGTAGTAGCCGGGGTTCGCGTAGATCGCGAGGTCGTGCGGCTCGACATGGCTGATGATGGTGAGATCGAAGTTCTTGCTCTTGAAGACACCGTCGAGCCAGGCCGGCCACTCCAAATTCTCTATCTTCGCGACGATCCCCACCTTCGCGAGCTCCGCTGCGATCACCTCCCCGCTCTGCCGCGCATAGGCCGGCGGCGGTAGCTTGAGGCTCACTTCGAGCGGCGTCGTCACTCCCGCCTCCTTCAGCAGCGCTTTCGCCTGCTCGGGATCGTACGGGTACATCCCCGTGAGATCGATGTAGTCGGGATCGAGCGGCGTGTAGTGGCTGCCGATGGGCGCTCCGAAGCCGTCGAGCGCGCCGGCGATCACCGCCTTGCGGTCGATCGCGTAAGCGAGCGCGCGACGGACGCGCACGTCGTCGAAGGGTTTGCGCTTGTTGTTGATGGAGACAATGGTCTTGCCCTCGGTCTGTCCGATGGTCACGGTAAATCGCGGATCGGCCTGGAGCTGCTTGACGCTCGGATAGGAGCCGAAGCGCGGGAAGGCATCGAGATCGCCCGCAAGCAGCGCCGCAACCTGCGCCGCGGGATCGCTGATGAAGCGGAAGGTAACCTTGGCGAGCTTGACGTTTCCCGCCGCGCGGTAATCTCCCCATTTCGCGAGCGTGACGGAGGCGCCCTTGGACCAGCTCTCGAAGACGAAGGGGCCGGTGCCGACGGGATGCTGCGCGTTCCCCGCAGCACTCTTGCGATCGACGATGACCGCGGGGCTCAAGCCCAAGTGAAACAGGAGATCGGGATAGGGCTCCTTCAGAGTGACCACGACGGTCGCGGGATCGGGCGTCTCGACCGCGGCCATGTTGGCGAACATGGCCTTGTCTTTGTTGGTGCTGCCCTCGGCGACCGCGCGCTCGAAGGAGAATTTCACCTCCGCCGAGGTGAAGGGCTCGCCGTCTTGGAATTTGACGCCCTGGCGAAGCTTGAAGGTGTAGGTCTCGTAGTCGCTGGAAATGGTCCAACTCTCCGCGAGCAAGGGCGTCACCGAGCCGTCGCCGTTCACCTTGGTCAGGCCCTCGAAGATATTGTAGTGCGTGATCTCGGAGATGGCGGCAGCGGCGCCGGCGGTCGGATCGAGCCCTGGCGGCTCCAAAGCCATTCCCAGGACGGCCGTATCCTTGGCGAGCGCGCTCGCCGGCAGTGCCAGCATCGCGACCACCGCAACAAACCACGCCTGCGCCCTCATCTCGACCTCCCGGCATCTCGCGTCACGGCATTATCTCCCCAACCTCCGTTGCAGGCGAGGGCTCGCTCATGACGGATTCCGCGAAGTGGCAGGCGGCACGGCGGCCGCCCGCGAGCCCACGCAGGAGCGGTGTTTGGCGGTGGCACCGTTCCTGCGCCAGCGGACAGCGCCCGGCATAGGCGCAGCCGGTCGCGGGCGCGGCGTCGCGCGTTGGCACGGCACGGCGACGATCGTCGCGCGGGCGGAGCCGTGGCACCGCATCGAGGAGTGCGCGCGTATAGGGATGCGCCGCCGCACGGAAGAGCTCCGCCGGCGGCCCTTGCTCGACGATGCGGCCTCGGAACATCACCGCAACCTCGTCGCAGACGTGGTCCACTACCGCGAGATCGTGGCTGATCAGCAGCAAGGCGATCCCGTATTGCGCCTGCAAATCCTGGAGCAGGTTCAGGACCTGCGCCTGCACGGAAACGTCGAGTGCGCTGACGGGCTCGTCGGCGACGACGAGCTTTGGACGAGTGACGAGCGCGCGGGCGATCGCGATGCGCTGACGCTGGCCGCCGGAGAACTCGTGCGGGTAGCGATGCGCATCGCCGGCGCGAAGCCCCACGGATTCGAGCGCCTCTGCAGCGCGCTGTCGGCGCTCGGCTGCAGGGAGCCTCCCAAGCGCGCTCAGCGGCTCCGCCACGATCCGCTCGACCTTCTGCCGGGGATCGAGCGAGCCGTAGGGGTCCTGGAAGACCATCTGGAAATCGCGGCGCGCGCGGCGAAGCTCTGCAGGAGGCAGCAGATTGAGGTCGCGTCCGAGGAAGCGCACGGTTCCCTCGCCCGGCCGCTCCAGCGCCATCGCCACGCGAGCGAGGGTCGACTTCCCGGAGCCGGATTCGCCGACGATCCCGAAGCTCCGCCCGGCAGCGATGCGAAGGCTCACCCCGTCGAGCGCGCGGATCGATCGCGCACCCTCGAGAAGCCGCGTGCGCGGCAAGCGATACTCGCGGACGAGATCCTCGACCTCGAGCAGAGGCGTCGTCACGGGCGCGCTCCCGCGGCGTCGAGCCGGATGCAGCGCGCGACGTGATCGGGCCCGACGATCTCCTGCGCCGGAAGCGCGGCCTTGCACTCGTCGATCGCGAGGCGGCAGCGCTCCGCGAAGGGGCAGCCCACGGGAATCTCTGCGAGCGCCGGGGCGCTGCCGGGAATGGTCGAAAGGCGTACGCCCCGCTGCGCCCCGAGCCGCGGGCGCGCGCCGATCAGGCCCTGGCTATAAGGATGGGCGAGACGCCGCAGCATCGCCGCCGTGGGACCGCTCTCCATGATGCTGCCGCCATACATCACGAGCATTCGTCGCGTGGTCTCCGCGACGACGCCGAGATCGTGCGAGATCAGCAGCAATGCCATGCCGCTTTCCTCGCAGAGCTCGACGAGGCGGTCGAGAATCTGGCGCTGCAGGGTCACGTCGAGGGCGGTGGTGGGCTCGTCCGCGATCAGGAGATCGGGGCCGCAGGCGAGCGCCATTGCGATGATCGCGCGCTGACGCTGTCCGCCCGAAAGCTGATGCGGAAAGGAGGCGGCTCGCCACGCGGCGTCGGGGATCCCTACGCGATCGAGCAGCGCGACCGCGGCTTCGCGCGCGGCCGATGCAGAGAAGCCGCGATGGAGACGCAGCGGCTCAGCCACCTGACGGCCGACGGTGTGGAGCGGATTGAGCGCAGTCATCGGCTCCTGGAACACCATTCCGATACGGTCGCCGCGGAAACGACAGAGCTCGTCCTCCGGGAGACCGACGAGTTCGCGGCCGTCGAAGCGGATACTGCCGGCGAGCTCCGCGCCTTCCGGGAGCAGTCCCAGGAGTGCCAGCGCGGTCATCGACTTGCCCGAGCCGGATTCGCCGACGAGGCCGAGGCGCTCCCCGCGGTCGAGGCTGAAGCTCGCGCCGCGCACGGCTGCGGCCATGCCGCGCGCGGTCGGAAGCCGCACCACGAGGTTCTCGACATCGAGGAGCGCCATCGCTCATCGCCTCCGCGCGAGGCGCGGATCGAGGAGATCGCGAAGCCCGTCGCCGAGCAGATTGAGCCCGAGCACGGAAAGCGCGATTGCGAGGCCCGGAAAGATCGCGAGGCGCGGCGCCTGCAGAAGCTGGAGCTGCGCCTCGTTGAGCATGCGGCCCCAGGAGGGCTGCGGCGGCTGGGTTCCGAGGCCGAGATAGGAGAGTGCGGCCTCAGCGAGGATCGCGGTCGCGAACTGGATCGTCGACTGCACCACGATCACCGAGAGGATGTTCGGGAGAACGTGCTCGAGGGTGATGCGGAAGCTGCCCTTCCCCGCCGCCCGCGCCGCGAGGGTGAACTCGCGCGCCCAGACCGCCTTCGCCTGCGCCCGCGTCAGCCGCGCGAAGATCGGCACGTTGAAGATGCCGATGGCGACAATCGAGGTGACGATGCCGGGGCCAAGCAGCGCGCTCAGCATGATCGCGGAGAGGATCGCGGGAAAAGCGAAGGCGAAATCGGAGAAGCGCATGACCAGCTCTTCGAGCCAGCCTCGCCGTGCCGCCGCGAGCAATCCGAGCGCGGTTCCCAGGATCACGCCGATCCCCACGGCGATCACGCCCACAATGATCGAGGTCCGCGCGCCCGCCAGTAGCTCCGACAGCACATCGCGCCCCAGCGAATCCGTGCCGAACCAATGCGCGGTCGAGGGGAGCTGGAGCTTGTTGGGAATATCGAGCTCGTAGACGGGCCAGGGCGTCCAGACCAGCGAGAGCGCAGCGGCGAGCAGCAGCAGCAGCGTGAGCACGCCGCCGACGACGAGGCTCGCATGGGCGAGCGCGCGTCGGGTGAGGCTCGGCGCCAGGTCGGTCATGCGTCCTCGGCCCTGAGGCGCGGATCGATCGCGGCGTAAAGGAGGTCGACCGCGAAGTTGACCAGCACCACCATGCCCGCGAGCAGCATCACGACGTCGCGGATCACAGCGATGTCGCGATTGGCGATCGACTGGAACATGAGCCGCCCGAGACCGGGGAGATAGAAGACGTTCTCGACGACGATCGCGCCCGCGATGAGGTTCGCGAATTGCAGACCCATCACCGTGACGATGGGGATCATCGCGTTGCGGAGCACGTGTCGGCGGAGCGTCTTGCCCTTGCTCAGGCCCTTGGCGCGCGCGGTCCGCACGAAATCCTCGCGTGATACCTCCAGCACCGCCGAGCGTGTGATGCGCGCGAGGATCGCCGCCTGCACTGCCGCCAGCGCCACCGCCGGGAGGATGAGCGCCTTGATGGCGGTCCAGAACCCCGCGCTCCAGCCGGGAAATCCGCCTGCAGACACCCAACGCAGCTCGACCGCAAAAAAGAGGATCAGCAGGATCGCGAGCCAGAAGCTCGGGACGGCGATGCCGAGCTGGCTCAAAGCCATCACGCCGAAGTCGCCGGCAGTGTCATGCCGCGCCGCGGCGAAGACGCCCGCGCTCAACGCGAGCGCCGCCGTCAGCGCCATTGCGAGGATCGCGAGCGGCAGGCTGACCGCGAGACGTTCGCCCACGATCTCCCCGACCGGCGTACCGTAGGCGTAGCTGGTGCCGAGATCGCCCTCGAGAAGCCCGCCGATCCAATCGAGATAGCGATCCAATGGCGGCCGGTCGGCGCCGAGCTTATGCGCGAGCGCCTCCACCGCGGACTCCGGCGCGTCTGGACCCAGAATGACCCGCGCGGGATTGCCCGGCAGGATCTCCAATACCAGGAAGATCAGTATCGAGGCCGCGACGAGCGTCGCAAGAAAGGTGGCGGCGCGCTTCAGCAGGAAATACGGCATGGCGCGCCGCGGCGAGGTTCAGTCGAGAACGCGGACCGGCACGGCGATGTCGAGCCAGCCATGGGGCGTGACGCGCGCCTCGTCGTGCCGCCGCAGAAGCACCGTGGTCATCGCGGATTCCACGATCGCGGGACCGGCGATCGCATGCCCGGGCGAGACGCGGTCGAAATCGTAGACCGGCACGCTCTGCCAATCCCCGAGGAAAATGCGGCGCTCGCCGACCGGCGCGGAATGGCCGCGATGCTCGAGCGTCGGCTCCTGCGGCAGATCCGGCAGCACGCCCACGGCGACCACTCGCGCATTCACCAGCACCGCCTCTTGGTCGCGCATCGCGTAGGTGTAGAGCTCCTCGTGGCGGCGGTGGAAGCGATCGACGATCTGCGGCAGCGGATCGGGCGCGCTCCAATCGATGCCGTCGAGCGCGACGTTGATCTCGAAGATCTGCTCGCCATAGCGCATATCGACGGAGCGCTGGACCCTGAGCGGTCCATCGAAGGAGGCCCGGAGGCGGCCGACGGCGTCGGCTTCGAGCTGTTGGAAGAGCCGCTTGGTCGCGATGCCATCGAGGCGGCCGGCGTCGCCGATGTGGGTGCGAGCGACCTCGAAGCGGAGATCGGTCGCGAGCATGCCCCAGGCAGAGAGCACCGCGGCAACGCGCGGCACGATCACACGGCCGAGGTCGAGCTGCCGCGCCACATCCGTCACGTGCAGCCCCGCGGCGCCGCCGAAGGAGAGGAGTGCGAAGCGGCGGGGATCGACGCCGCGCCGGACGGAAACGACACGGATACCCTCGGCCATGTTCGTGTTGACGACGCGATGGACGCCTTCGGCCGCGGCGATGCGCGTGACCCCGAGCGTTCCCGCGAGGCGGTCGAGTGCGGCTTCGGCGGCGGCGGCGTCGAGAATACTGCGGCCTCCGAGGAAGTGTTTTGCGTCGAGATAGCCCAGCACGAGATTGGCATCGGTGACGGTGGGCGCGGTTCCACCCTTGCCGTAGCAGGCGGGGCCGGGATCGGCGCCCGCGCTCTCCGGGCCGACGTGGAGGATCCCGCCGGCGTCGACGCGGCCGATCGAGCCGCCGCCCGCACCGAGGCTCACGATGTCAAGGCTGTTGAGCGCAACGCGATGGCCCCCGACCTTCCGGTCGACCGCGAGCGAGGCCTCGCCCTCGACGATGAGGCAGATGTCCGTGCTGGTGCCGCCCATGTCAAAGGGGATGAGGTTCCCGGTGCCGAGCAGCTTTGCGGCATAGCGGCTGCCGGCAACTCCGCCCGCGGGCCCTGAGAGCACGCCTCCTGCGGCGAGCCTCGCCGCTTCCGCAACCGGCGCCACACCGCCATGCGACTGGATGATCAGCACGGGACCGCGATATCCGGCCTCGCTGAGCCGCCCCGCGAGGCGATGGAGATAGCGCGAGAGCGCGGGCCCGACATAGGCATTTACCACCACGGTCGAGACGCGCTCGAATTCCTTGATCTGCGGGAAGACGTCCGAGGAAAGCGAGACGTAGGCGCCGGGGAGCTCGCGCCGGAGCAGCTCCGCGGTTTGCCGCTCATGGCGCGCATCGCGATAGGCGTGGAGATAGCAAACCGCAACCGCGTCCACCTCCGCGCGCTTGAGCGTCGCGATCGCCTCCTGCAGCGAGGCCTCGTCGAGCGGCGACTCGACGCTTCCGTCCGCGCGCATGCGCTCGCGCACGCCGAGCCGGCGCTGGCGCGGGACCAGCGGCTCCGGCGGCGGCACGCGGAGATTGTAGCGGTCGTCCTTGAGGCCCTCGCGCATCTCCAGCACGTCGCGGTGTCCCTCGGTCGTCAGCAGTCCTACCTTCGCGCCCTTCTGCTCCAGCAGCGCGTTGGTCGCGACGGTCGTGCCATGGACGATCCGCTCGGTCTCCGCGAGAAGCTGCGAGAGCGGCAGGCTCAGCGCCTCCGCGAGACGCGCGAGGGCGTCCATCACGCCGATCGAGGGATCGCGCGGTGTCGAGGCGGTCTTGGCGAGCGTCGCGCGGCCCGCGGGATCGACCGCGACGAGATCCGTGAAGGTGCCGCCGACATCGATGCCGATGCGATACATGGCGCTCAGCCCCCGGACTTGCGAGCGTTGGACGCGCTCACGAAGCCGAGCTCGAGATCTCGCGCCCGCGCCTCGGCGCTGCGCTCCGCAGGATTGCCCCAGCCGCCGCCCCCACCGGATTCCACCATGAAGACATCGCCGGGCCGGATTGGGATACCGACTTCCTTGGTCTTGATCTCCCGCGGCGGACGCCCCTCGGACCGCAGCGTGTAGCGATGCGGCAAGCCGTCCGCGCCGCCGAGAATGCCGCAAGCGCCATAGCGCACGCCGTCGCCGGCGGTGTTGCCGAGCGCAGGCTCGCCAATCTCCACCTTGAACTCGAGCTCGCAGCCGGGCCCACCGCGAAAGCGGCCGTCGCCACCGGAACCCGGGCGGAACTCGTGGCGGCGGAAGAACAGCGGGAAGCGCACTTCCGTCACCTCGAGGCTGCCGAACTTGATGCCGCCCGCCGCCTGCCATTCGCCGGCTCCGGGCCAACCGTCGCCCGCGGGCGAAGCGCCGCCGCCCGGTCGCGCCTGGAACATGTGCCAGATGAAGACGCGGTTCGTGCGCGGATCCTTGCCCTGGATCGCGATGCGGAAGCGCCGCCCCCAGCCGGCCATTGCACGATCGGGACAGGCGGGAGCGAGCGCGGTGATGATCGCCTCGATGATCTCCTGCGCGCAGTGGTTGGTGCAGAGCGTCACCGGCGCGCCCGGCCGCGCCCAGACGACCGTGCCCTCCTTGGCGACGACCTCGACGGGACGGAACGTGCCGTCGTTCTTGGGCGTGTGAGGATCGATGAGATAGGCGAGCGCCACCGCGACCGCCGAGCGCATGTTGGGATAGGATGAATTGACGAAGCCGATCACCTGCTCATGCGAGTCCGAGAGGTCGATCGTGAGATCGCTGCCGCGCTTGGTCACCGTCGCGCGGATCGCGATGTCCTTGTAGCCGTGGCCGTCGTCATCGAGGGTGCCGACACCTTCGTAGACGCCGTCCTTCCACGACGCGATCACCGCGCGCGTCTGGCGCTCGGCGCTGTCGAGCACGGCCTCGATCGCCGCATAGGTCGTCTCCCAGCCGAACTCGCCCGCGAGCGCGAGGAGCCGCCGCTCGCCGACCCGCGCAGACCCGATCATCGCCGCGAGATCGCCGCGGAAGTCGCGGGGGTGGCGGACGTTGGTCGCGATCATCTCCATGACATCGCGGCGGATTTCACCCTTCTCATAGAGCCGGAGTGGCGTGATGCGGATGCCCTCCTGCCAGATCTCCGTTGCGCCGGCGTTGTAGGCGCCGTGCGTCGCGCCGCCGATGTCGCTCTGATGCGCGCGGTTGATCGACCAATAGACGGGCTTTGCCCCGTCGAAGACCGGCACGAAGGCCGTGAGGTCCGGCAGGTGATTGCCGCCGCTATAGGGATCATTCAGCAGGAAGACATCGCCGCGGTGGATGTCGCCCCTGAAGAACTCGGTGACCGCGCGTGCGGCCCAGGGAAGCGCGCCGACATGGATCGGCACATGCTCGGCTTGCGCGATAAGCCGGCCCTCGAGGTCGCAAATCCCTGTCGAGAAATCGCGGCTCGAATTCAGGATCTGCGAATAGGAGGTCCTGAGCATCGCCTCACCCATCTCCTCGACGATTGCGAGCAGACGATGCTGGATGACAGATATGGTGATGGGATCGACGGCTGGTTTCACGAGCTCCTCCTGCTTCCCTCCCTATAGCACCGAAACCCGCGGCCGGCACGGCTGGGCTGCCGGGAGCAGGATTATGCGGTACTCTACAAGGTGGAGCGAAATAGGAGATGGCGGACCTCTTCATCAGCTATTCGCGGCACGACCGCGAGCGCATCGAGCGGCTTGCGGCGGTGCTGGAGCACGCGGGCTGGTCGGTGTGGTGGGACCGCCGCCTTCTTGCCGGTGATTCCTTCGACAAGGTCATCGAGACCGCGATCGGCGAGGCGCGGGGCGTCATCGTCGCGTGGTCCGAGCATTCCGTCGCCTCGGACTGGGTGCGCGCGGAGGCCGCCTTTGCCGTCGAGGAGGGGAAGCTCATCCCGGTCCGCCTGGACGCCACCGGCCCGCCGCTGCGTTTCCGTCATGTGCAGACGATCGATCTCTCGGGCTGGCAGGGCGGCGAAGACGAGGCAGCGGCACGAACGCTCGTCGCCGACATCGCCTCTACGATTGGATCGCCCAGCGCTCCGATCGCAAGGGCACAACCGATGCCGCAGCCGAGCCCCGCCCCGACGCGCACCGCCGCGCCGCCCGCCCAAGGGCGCCCCCGCGGGCTTGCGCTTGCGGCGGCCGTGCTCGCGGTGGCGGCGGTCGCGGGAGCGGGCGCGCTGCTCTTTCGCAGCGGAGGAAGCGACTCGGTGCCGTCGCCGCCCCAGCGGGCCAGTGCCTTCGACGGCACATGGCGCGGCCCGATGACCTGCAGCGCGACGAAAACCGGCTTTCCCGGCTTTTCCAGCGATGTTCGGCCCTTCAAGGTCTCGGGTGGCAAGCTTGCCGCTCAAATCGATGTGCCTGCGCTCGGCGGAATCGATCACGAGACTTATGAGGGCCGGATCGATCCCGACGGTACGGCGGAGGTTGCCGGTCATGGCGAGAACACCAAGAACGGCCCTTACGCGATCCACTTCACTGGCAAGGTTGAGGGCGGGACCCTGACACTCAGCGGCGTCTTCGGCTCGCGCGATTGCACGCTCGTCTACCGCCGGCAGTGAGGCCGGCGGCTCACCCGACCTTCACGATCTTGAACTGACGATACTCGACGCGATCGAAGCGGAACTTGCAGTCGAGGATGTCGCCGATCTCGTCGAAGTCGCAGGGGCCGCTTGCACCCTCGTAGTTGATCTCCTGCCCCGCGGCGACGAGTTGCAGCCCGTCGACCGCGCTGTAGACCCTGGCGCCGGAGCCCTGCGAGATCTTGCGGACTGCATCGCGGATTGCGGTTCCCGTCGCCTCCTTGGCCTTGGCGATCGAGAGCAGCACGAGGCTGATGTGATCGGTCGACTGGCAGACATAGGTGTCGGGATGATCGACCCCGCTCCGCTTCGCCGCGAGCGCGTAGGCGGGAGAATCGATCGAGGGCGAGGGCTGCACGATGTAGGTGCCCTCCGTCACCTCAGCCGGCATTGACTCCAGCGACTTCTGCGTGAGGGCGTAGGATTGCGTGAACTTCTCGCCGGTGAAGCCCGCGCGATAGAGATCCTTGAGCACCACCGTCACGTCGGGAACATACCCATTGAGGTAGATGAGATCGGGATTCGTCTTCAGCGCCTGATCGATCTCGGTGCGGTAGGTCGCCTTGTCCTTGTCGTAGATGATGCTGCCGACCATCTCGGACCCGTTTGCTTTCAGCACCTCGGCGAGGCGATCGCGCGTCGGCACCGCAAAGGGCGCCTGGATCCCTAGCACGAAGACCCGCTTCAAGCCGCGCTCGGCGATGAACTCCGCGTGCTTCTGCGCCTGCAGATGGTTATTGGGCTGCGTGCGCACGAGGTAGCCCTGATGCGGCAGCTTTGTGATGCTGTCGGCGCCAGAGACCGTCGTGAGAAAGGTCTTGCTCTCCCAGCAGAGCGGCGCCACTGCCGTCGTCACCGCGGAGGCCCAAGTCCCCATGATCGCCGGCACCTTGTCGACGTCGATGAGCTTGCGCGCGCCGCGCACGCCGGAATCGGGATTGGTCTCGGTGTCATCGCTGACGAGCTCGATCTGGCGGCCGATGACCCCGCCCGCGGCGTTCACCTCCGCCGCCACCGCCTGCATCGCCTTCAGCATCCGCGGTCCGTCGGCCCCGCCTGCGCCTGTCAAGGGATTGAGACAGCCGAGCCGGATCGGGGCGGACTGGCTCCGCGCGCGGATCGGCACCAGCGTTGCGAGGCCGAGGGCCCCGGCGGCACCGAGAACGCGGCGGCGTGTAACGTGCTTGCGGTGCCTGCTCATGCTTCGTCCCCCTGATCTTCTCAGGCGATGCCGAGACTGCTCGGCCGCCCCGTCTCGTTCCCATTGAAGGCCGCTTCCCAGACTGCGATCCGGCCGCCGCGCATCACCCAGATCTCGACGCCGCGCCCCTGCATCTTGGCGCCGCTCCGCGCATCCTCCCAATCGCCTTCCCAGTAGTTGGCGATCGTGTCGCCCATGAGCGCGCGGAACTCCTTGCGCAGCCGATAGCCCTTTTGCCGCGCGGCGCGCGCCGCGAAGAATTTGCCGAGCGCTTCCTTGCCGCGGAATTCCGGCAGGTCTCCGAACCGGATGACGCAGTCCTCGGTGAAGCCCGCGAGCAGCGCCTCGACATTCCAGGGCGTGAAGAGCGATTCCACGTGTTTGACGAAGGCCCGGGCTTCCGCGGCGGTCGCGGGATTGCGCGCTTCGGTCTCGACCGGCTTGGCTTTCATGGCGACCTCCAGATGGTGTTGCTTCGAGCTTAGGGAGTCCGCGCCTACGCCACCATCCGGAATCCCACGACCGCAAAATGATGGTCGAAGGCGAGGCGAATACGTGCCCGCTTCATGATCGCAAAGCTCCTGGCGTCGACGGCCGACAGCTTACGCAATTTCCTCCGGCGAAAATACTCCCATGACTGGTCGAGGCCGCGCAGCTCGCAAGGCAGGATCTTGACCGCCCCTCGCCTGTAGACGGCTTCCTTCCAAGGAAGCTGCTTCGGTCGTCTGGCCTCGCTTGGGCCGCGGACATAGTATTGTCTCGGAAACGAACCGCGGGGGGCTCGTAAGATGCTGCTATTCCAAAACTGCCGGCTGCTCGATCCTGAGGCGGGGGAGCTTCGGGAGGGCGCGAGCGTCCTAACGGAGGGAGAGCGCATTCGCGAGGTCTCGGATCGGGCTATCCGCTCCGAGCACGCTCGCAGCATCGACCTCGGCGGGCGCGTGCTGATGCCGGGCCTCATCGACGCGCACATCCACGTCTATCTCTCGGAAGTCAACATCGGCCGCCTCGCGGAGATGCCGATGAGCCTGATGGCCGCGCGCTCGGGCCCGCTGATGCGCGCTATGCTCGACCGCGGCTTCACCACCGTCCGCGACACCGGCGGCGCCGATTGGGGCATCCGCGAGGCGGTCGAGACCGGTCAGCTCGTCGGACCCCGCCTCTTCATAGCGGGCGCCGCGATCAGCCAGACCGGCGGGCACGGCGATTTTCGCCTGCGCACGGAGAGCGAACACGCCTGCCAATGCTGCAGCGGCGTCCATCAGATCTCGCGCATCGTCGATGGCGTGCCGCAGATGCTGCACGCCGTGCGCGACGAGCTCAGGAAGGGTGCGGACCACATCAAGATCATGGTCTCCGGCGGCGTGGCCTCTCCGCGCGATCCGCTGGAGGCGACACAATTCACCCGGGAAGAGATCTCCGCCGCTGTCGGAGAGGCAACGGCCTGGGGCACCTACGTCGCCTCGCATGCCTATGGCGCCGACGCCATTCGGCGCGCGGTCGAATGCGGCGTGCGCACGATCGAGCACGGAAATTTCGTCGACGCGGCTACGGCCAAGCTCATGCGCGAGCGCGGCGCCTTCATTGTGCCGACCCTCATCGCCTATGACGCAATGAAGCGCCGCGGCCGCGACTACGGCCTCCCCCCGGTGAGCCTCGAGAAGAACGACCGGGTGCTCGCGGCGGGCTTGCGCTCGCTCGAGATCTGCCGTGAGGCCGGCGTTCCCATCGCTTTCGGCAGCGACCTCCTGGGCCAGCTTCAGGACGATCAGTCGCGGGAGTTCCTGATTCGCGGCGAGGCGATGAAGCCCATCGAGGTCATCCGCTCCGCGACTGTGGTGAACGCGCGCCTGCTGCGGCGGGAGGGCGAGCTCGGGACCATCCGCCCCGGCGCCTTCGCGGACCTGCTGGCAGTCGACGGCAATCCACTGGACGATCTCAACCTCTTCCAGAAGCAGGGCGCGCATCTCCCTCTCATCGTCAAGGGCGGGAGGATCCACAAGAACGTGCTCGCGCGCTGATCGCATGCGGCGAGCATCCTACATCGGCAAGCGACTGCGGGTTTGGGCGCTCCGGGCGGCCGCGATCTTCTGCTTCGCCCTGATGCTGCTACCGATCCTCTTCGTATGCTGGCTCAGCTTCTTCAGCAACGCGATCCTCTCCTTCCCGCCGGAAGGCTATACGCTCCACTGGTTCTCGCAGCTCTGGCTGCAGCCGCAATTCGCGAGCGGCTTCGCGACGAGCATCGAGGTCGCGCTCTTCGCGATGCTCGGCGGGCTCGCGATCGGGATTCCCGCGAGCATCGCGCTCGTCCGCGCGGATCTGCCGCTCAGGCGGACGCTCGACACGCTGCTGCTCTCGCCGCTGGTGGTGCCGGGGATCGTGATCGGCACCGCGCTCTATCTCTTCTTCGTGCAGGTGGAGATCGCGACGGAATGGCCGCTCGCGGGCTCGGTCGCGGGTCTTGCGCTCGGCCACACCCTCATCACCATTCCCTGGACGGTGCGCCTCATTGCCGCCAATCTCGTGGGCGTCGACCGCACCGTCGAGGAAGCGGCCATGAATCTGGGGGCGGACCGGTTGCGCACGCTCTGGAAGATCACTCTGCCGCTGATTCGCCCGGGCGTCGTCGCTGCCGGCCTCTTCGGCTTCGTCGTCTCCTTCGAGAACCTCGAGCTCTCGCTCTTCCTGGTGGCGCCGGGCACGACGACGCTGCCGATCGCGATCCTGCAGTATCTCGAATGGAAGATCGACCCCACGATTGCCGCGGTGTCGCTGATCCAGATTGCGATCATCGCGCTCGCGATGGTCGCCACCAACCGCTTCGTGCGCCTGAGCCAGGTGCTGTGAGCGATGGCGCGCGTGACGCTCCGATCCCTCTCCAAGCGCTTCGGCGAGCACCTGGCGGTGCGCGACTTCTCGCTGGAGATCCCCGAGGGGGAATTCCTGGTGCTGCTGGGGCCGAGCGGCTGCGGCAAGACCACGACGCTTCGGATGATCGCGGGCTTCGTCGAGCCAAGCGCGGGCCGCATCCTCTTCGGCGAGCGCGACGTGACGGAGCTTCCGCCCTATCGCCGCAACACCGGCCTCGTCTTTCAGGGCTACGCGCTCTTCCCGCACCTGACGGTCTTCGAGAACGTCGCCTTCGGCCTGCGCATGCGCAAGCTCGACCGTGCGGCGATCGAGAAGCGCGCGACGGAGGCGCTCCGCCTCGTGCGGCTCGAGACGCTCGGCGAACGCATGCCGCGCCAGCTCTCCGGCGGGCAGCAACAGCGCGTCGCTCTCGCCCGCGCGCTCGCGATCGAGCCGGAGGTGCTGCTCCTCGATGAGCCGCTCTCCAATCTCGATGCCAAGCTCCGAGAGGAGGTGCGGGTCGAGATCCGCCAGCTCCAGCGCCGGCTCGGCCTCACCACGGTCATGGTGACGCACGACCAGGAGGAGGCGCTCTCCGTCGCCGACCGCCTCGTCGTGATGGAGAACGGCGAGATCCGGCAGATCGGAACCCAGCGCGAGCTCTACAACAGCCCGAGCAACCAATTCGTCGCGAATTTCATCGGCCGTACGAATTTCCTCCCGGGGGCAATGAGCGGGCCCGCGCGGTTCCGCACGGAGAGCGGACTCGATATCGCCGTTGCCGGAGAAGCCTCCGGAGAGCGGATCCTCGCGATCCGTCCGGAGCGCATTCGCCTCGGAGAGAGCAACAGCGCCGTCAATCGGTTCTCCGCCACGGTCGAGTTCGTGAGCTACCTCGGCGCCACCACCGAATATGTCGTACGCCTCGCGAGCGGCGATCGGCTTTCGGTCGAGCGGCACAATACCGGCACCGGCGACGGCGCGGTGATCGAAGTCGGTGCCGCGGTCGAGGCGAGCTGGGATCCCGACGCTGGCCGCCTCATTCACTGAGAACCCGCATTCACCCCATCAGCAAGGGAGGCTCCCTATGAAACCCCGCAAATCGTCACTTACCCTCACCCGGCGCCGCCTGATCCAAGCGGCGGCGGCAACCGGCGTCGCCGGAATGGTCGGTCCCCGTGCGGCGCACGCGGCCGGCCGCTGCGTCGTCGGCACCTGGGGCGGCGACTATCAAAACCTGATCCAGAAGAACATCGTGCCGCTGATGCCCAAGGACATCGAGGTCGTCTACGACACCGGGAACGACTCCCCGCGCAAGACGAAGATGCTGGCGGAAAAGCCGCTGCCGCGCGGGACGATGGACATCTCCGCGCTTTCGCGCGCCGGCAGCTACGAGATGTACAAGGCCGGGACGCTGCTGGAGATCGACTTCGGCAAGATTCCGAATTCAAAGAACATCCTCGAGAAGGTGAGGGTCCCCTACGCGATCCCGCACATCTATTCCGGCCGCGTCATCCTTTACAATCCGAAGTTCATCACGGAGAAGCCGACCTCTTACAACGATCTCTGGAACCCCAAATACAAGAGCAAGATCGGCGTCATCGACATTCAGTATCAGACCACGATCGAATCCGCGGCGATGATCGCCGGCGGCAGCATGAGCAACTACGAGCCCGGCAAGGCGAAGCTCATGGAGCTCAAGAAGCTCGACGTGAAGGTCGTGCCGACGAACGAGGCGATGTCCCAGGCGCTCAAGACCGAGGACATCTGGATGTGCATCATGTGGAAGGCGCGCGGCGTGATGTGGCAGAACGCCGGCGTGCCCATTGAGATCGCGGCGCCCAAGGAAGGCGTCGTCCTCTACGTCTCCGATTTCACCATTCCCAAGAACTCTCCCAACAAGGAGAGCGCTTATGCATTCATGGACGCGATGCTAAACCCGAAGGCTCAGGAGGGATTCATCGACGATATGGGCTACAACCCCACCGTCGAGAACGTCGAGCTCGCGAGCGCGACGGCAAAGCGCGTCGGCTTCACCAAGGAGGAAGCTGCGAACCTCGTCCTCCAGGACTACGACTATCTCGCCAAGAACGACGCGCAATTGAAGGAGTGGTGGGACAAAGAGTTCAAGGCTTGATGCTGCACCATCCCGCCCTCCCGTGCTCCGCGACGGGAGGGTGAGGGTGCCAGACTCATGCGCACCACGACCGGCTTTCCCAGGGTAACCGCCGCGGCGATGGTGGGCCCTGCGACTGTCGTCGTCGTCCTCCTGCTCGTCCTCCCGCTGATGCTCCTCCTCCGCTACAGCCTCAACCGGTTCATACCGGGACAGTTCATGGTGGAGGCGCTCACGGCGGAGAATTACGTCAAGGTCTTCGCCGATCCATACTATCGGAACGTCCTCTTCCTCACCGCGGGAATTGCGGCACTCTGCACGTTGCTCTGTCTCCTCATCGCCTATCCCGCGGCCTATCTGTTGGCGCGGACGCGCTCGCGCTACAAGAGCTGGCTCATCCTTCTGGTGGTGATGCCGCTCTTCGTCGGCAATGCCGTGCGCGCGGCCGGCTGGATCGTCGTCTTCGGACAGCGGGGCGCCTTCAACGCGGCGCTGCAGTGGCTCGGGATCGTCAATGCGCCGCTCGAGATCATGTACACGCCCCTCGCGGTGATCGTCGCGATCACGGGGTTCAACCTGCCCTTCATGGTGCTGACCCTGCAGAGCGTGCTCGAGGGCATCGACCCCGCGCTCGAGGAGGCGGCCCTCGGCATGGGCGCTCCCCCCATGACCGCCTTCCGCAAGGTGACGCTGCCCCTCTCGCTGCCGGGTGTCGTCGCGGGATCGATGCTCTGCTTCATCCTCGCGATGAACGCCTACGCGACGCCGGTGCTGCTGGGCGGGCCCAGATTCCAGATGATGGCGCCCCTGGTCTATACGCAGATCTCCGAGCAGGCGAATTGGCCGCTCGGCGGCGCCCTCGCTTTCGTGCTGATGATCGCGACCTTGCTCTTGACCGTCGGCGCCAATACCCTGGTGCAGCGCCGCTACCGCCGACGCGGGGTCCTCTGATGGACGGCAATGCGACAATTGAGAGCCGCGCCGATTGGCGCGGGCCCGAGATTACGAAGCGCCAAGACTGGATTCACCGCTTCAGCGCCGCGGAGATCGTGGAGCTGGAGGGCGCCTACGCGACGGCGTGCCGCCGCGGCAAGACGCTCGCAACGCTGACGGCGGAGGATTTCCCGCTGCCCTCGCTTGGCGCAGTCTTCGAACGCGCGCTCGACGAGCTGGAGAATGGGCTCGGTATCCGGCACTTCCGCGGCTTTCCCGCTCTCAACTATTCGAAGGAAGCGCTGCGGCTCATCTATTGGGGGATCGGGAAGCATTTGGGAACCGCGGTCTCGCAGAGCCGCGACGGCGAGCTCCTCGGCGATGTCCGTGATGTCGGGGCCGACATCAACACGCCGACCGGGCGCGGCTATCGCAGCAATCAGGAGCTCATCTTCCACGCGGATTCCTGCGACGTCGTGGGATTGATGGTGCTGCGCACGGCGCAGAGCGGCGGACTCAGCAAGGTCGCGAGCTCGGTTGCGGTCCACAACGAGATCGCACGACAAAGACCCGATCTCCTGGAGACACTCTACGAGCCCTTCGTCTGGAGCTGGCAAGGCGGCGAGGGACCGGGTGACAAGGCTTACTACATGCAACCGGTCTTCAGCCGGCATCGCGGCAAGTTCTCCTGCCGCTACATCCGACCGCATATCGAGTCTGCGCAGCGTTTCCCGGAGGTACCGCGGCTCAGCGCGCGGCAGATCGCGGCGATGGATCTCCTGGACCAAATCGTGCGCGACGAGGCCTTCCACTTCTCCATGATGTTCGAGCCCGGCGACATCCAGTTCCTCAACAATCACGTCTGCCTGCATTCCCGCACCGCGTTCGAGGATTGGCCGGAGCCCGACCAGAGACGGCATCTCCTGCGCATGTGGCTCTCGGTCGCGAATAGCCGGGAGCTCAGCCCGCTGATGTCGGCGATCTATCGCGACCAGCACGCGGGCGCGCTCCGCGGCGGCTTCCCCTCTCGCACGGGCGGCTACCGCTACGAGACGCCTGGTAGCGCCGGATAGCGATGCGCGATTACGTCGAGCGGCTGCTGGCGCGGAGCGAGATGCGCATCGTCGAGCGCGAGGTCGATCCTCGACACGAGCTCGCCGCAGTGACGAAGCTCTCGCAGGCCGAAAGCGGGCTTCCGATCCTCTTCCGACGCGTCAAGGGCAGCGCCTTTTCTGTCGTGACCAATCTCTACGGCAGCCGCGCGCGGCTCTGCGAGATGATCGGCGCCGCCGACGGCAATTTCCCGCGGCGTTGGCTCGAGCTCAAATCGGGGATGCGGCCGACCGCCGCCGAGTTCCTGCGCGCCGTCGCGAAGCCCGCCGGCCTTCGCACGGGCCGCCTCTCCGATCTCCCGCAGATCGTCTACTGGGAGCGCGATGCCGCGCCCTACATCACCTCCGCGATCTATCTCGCGAAGGAGCCTAATAGCGGCGTCGCCAATCTCTCCTTCCATCGCTCCATGTACGTGAGCGACGGCGAGCTCCGCATTCGCCTCGGCACCACGCACGACCTCACGCGATACCAGGCGAAGGCGGAGGCTCGCGGCGAGGCCTTGCCCGCAGCGCTCCTGATCGGGACCGCCCCCGACATCTTCCTGGCCGCCGCGGCCTCGCTCCCATATGAGACCGACGAACTCTCAGCAGCGGCGCAGATCCGCGGCCGCCCCGTGGAGATGCGGCCCTGCGAGACCATCGACCTCATGGTACCTGCGGATACGGAGATCGTCGTCGAGGGCGAGATCCTCCCAAATGTCCGCAGGCCGGAAGGACCCTTCGGCGAGTTCATGGGCTACTACGTGCCGCAAGGCGACAATCACGTCTTCCGCGTGACGCACGTTAGCTGGCGAGAGAACGCGATCTATCACGGGCTACTCTGCGGCTCGCCGGAGGACCTGCGGCTTCTGGAAGAGGCGACCGCCGCGCGCATCTACGAGCATCTCCTGAAGCAGGTGCCCGGCGTCGCGCGCGTCGCCGTGCATTCGGCGCTGCTCTGCACCGTCGTCGCCATCGAGCAGCGCTATGCGGGCCATGCGCGGCACGTGGCACTCGCGGCAGTCGGCTCGCATCTCGACTACAACAAGTCCGTGATCGTCGTTGACGAGGACGTGGACGTGCACGATCTCGACGATGTCTGGTGGGCCTTCCTGACGCGCGGGCGCGCCGATACCCGCGTTACCGTCATTCCCGACGTGCCCGGCTTCTATCGCGATCCCCAGCGCGACCACTGGGGCCGCCTTCTCATCGACGCGACGAAGCCGCTGGGGCGCGCCGAGGAGTTCGAGCGGCGGCGCATTCCCGGCGAGGATCGCATCCGTCTCGCGGACTATTTCGGCAAGCGGTAAGCACGGGGCGGACGGGGTGCTCTCGCAACTCGAGTCCCTCGCCGTCAACATGCTCGAGCAAGGGTTTCTCTTCAGTTTCCTCGGGCTCGGCGTGCTCCTCACATTCCGCTTCTTCCGCTTCCCGGATTTGACCGCGGAGGGGAGCTACCCTCTGGGCGGCGCGGTTGCGGCGACGCTGCTGGTCGGCGGCGTCAATCCTTACCTCGCGACGCTTGCGGCCGTCCTCGCGGGGGCGGCGGCCGGTAGCGTCACCGCTCTCATCCACACCAAGCTTCGGATCAACAACATCATCGCGGGCATCGTCGTGATGACCGCGCTTTACAGCGTGAACCTCCGCGTAATGGGGCGCGCCAATGTCTCGCTGCTGAGCACCCCCGGCGTCTTCGCGGACGTCGCAAGCGCGATGACCGCGCTGGGCGTGCCCATGCAGGAGGACGCGGCGACGACGATTGCGGCGACGCTCGTCCTGCTGCTCGCGGTCGCGGCGGCGCTCATATTCTTTCTGCACACGGATCTAGGCCTCGCCGTGCGCGCGACCGGCGAGAACGAAACCATGATCCGCTCCCTCGGCGTCGACACCGACGGCACCAAGATGATCGGGCTCGCGATCTCGAATGGCGCGATCGCGCTCTCGGGCGCGCTCGTCGCGCAGAATCACGGCTTCGCCGATATCGGCATGGGGATCGGAATCCTCGTGACGGGCGCGGCTTCGGTTCTCATCGGCGAGGCGATCTTCGGCGACCGCTCGATCGAGCGCTGGGTGCTGGCGGCGATCTCGGGGGCATTGCTCTACCGTCTGCTGGTGGCGGCGGCGCTCCGCGTGGGCCTCGACCCCGTCGATCTCAAGCTCATCACGGCGGCACTGCTGCTCGCGGCGCTTGCGTTACCGCGCATTCGCGGCCGCCTCCTGCGGCGGTGACGGCATGCTCGTCCTCCGCGGCCTCGTCAAGACCTACCTCGCGGGCACGCTCAATGCCGCGACTGCGCTCGACGGCATCGATCTCGAGATCGGCGACGGCGAGTTCGTGACCGTCATCGGCTCGAACGGCGCCGGGAAATCCACGCTGCTCAAGGCGATCGCGGGGCTCGTCGAGCCCGGCCGCGGGAGCATCGAACTCGACGGCCGCGACATCACGCGCGAGCCCGTCTGGCGCCGCGCGGCGCTCATCGGGCGGATCGCGCAGGACCCGCAGGAGAGCACCTGCGCGGTCATGACCATTGCCGAGAATCTCGCGATGGCCGGGAAGCGCGGGCGGCGCCGGGGCCTCAGCCGTGCCGTGACGCCAGGGCTTCGGGACCGGTTCCGCGCGACACTCGCGGAGGTAGGGCTCGGACTCGAGGGCCGTCTCGATACGCGGTTGGGCGCGCTCTCGGGCGGACAACGCCAGGCGATCGCGCTGCTGATGGCGACGCTCACGCACCCGCGCCTGCTGCTTCTGGACGAGCACCTCGCGAGCCTCGATCCCAAGACCGGCGAGGCCGTGATGACCATGACTGCGGGGATCATCGCGGCGGGCAAGCTCACGACGCTCATGGTCACGCACAACATGCAGGAGGCGATCCGCTGGGGAAGCCGCCTTGTCATGATGCATGCCGGGCGGATCATCCTCGATGTCGTTGGCGCCGAGAAATCGCAGCTCACCGTCGCCGCTCTGGTCGAGAAATTCCACGAGGCGAGTCGCTCGGCGCTCACGGAGGACCGCCTGCTTTTGACGCCGTGACGCCCGCCGACCTACGATCGCGGCGGGAAAACGATCGGGAGGGCCGTGTCATGCGCGCGGGGAAATTGGGGCTTTGGTCCTTGTGTGCGCTGCTGCTGGCGGGAGCGGGTCCCGCTTCGGCGCAGCAGGCGGCAGCGCCCGAGCCCGGCCGCACTTATCACGTGGGATTCTCGCAGATCGTCGACCATCCCGCGCTCAACGAGACTCGCCGCGGCTTCGTGGACGGGCTGAAACAGGCGGGCTTCGTCGAAGGCAAGAACCTCGACTTCCAGGTCTTGATCGCGCAGGGCGACGTCGGCAACGCCCGCAACATCGCGGAGAAATTCCTTGCGGATAAGGTCGATCTAATGGCGCCCTGTACCACCCCCAACGTCCAGGCGACGATCCGCGTGGCGCAGGGCTCGACTATTCCCATCGCCTTCGGCTGCGTCACGAACCCCGTCGAGGCCGGTATACTCAAATCGCTGGATCAGCCGACCGGCACCAACGTCACGGGGATCTACGGCATCCCGCCGGTCGAGCAGATGTTCGAGATCCTGCTGCAGATCAAGTCCGACGCCAAGACCATCGGCACGATCTATAACGGCTCGGAATCGAATTCCGTCGTCATCGACAAGCTCGCCAAGGCCGAGGCGACGAAGCGCGGCTTGGGCTGGGTCGAAGTGCAGGTCGCCTCGAGCGCGGAGGTCAAGAGCGCGATCGAATCCCTGGTGGGCCGCGTAGACACGCTGCTGATGCCGCAGGACAACACCGTGGCCTCCGCCTTCGATGCGGTGGTGAAGGTCGCACGTGACAACAAGCTCCCGCTCTTCTCGCTGGACACCTCGACGGTCGAGCGCGGCGCCATCGCCTCCTACGCCCAGAACCAGTATCAGACCGGCGTCGACTGGGCGACGGAGGTCGCCGTGCCAATTCTCCTGGGACGCAACGCCGGTACCATCGTTCCCGTGCGCTATCGCGCCTGGGATCTCTACGTCAATACCGCCGCAGCCTCCGCGATGAACGTGACCGTGCCGCCGGTGCTGGTGCAGAAGGCGAAGAAGGTTTTCGAAAAATAGGGCGCTCGCGAGCGCAGGGCGCTTTGCTGCGATCCGAATTTTGACATCGGCCCAGTGAGGTCCGTCACACCTCCTTATTCACTCGCGCCATATTCTCGGACCGCGGCTGTCCGGGAGGGTGAAATGTCTCAGCGGTCGGGCCTTTGGCGAATTCATCTTGCTCGCGTTCCCAGAATTTCCCGCGCGTGCGGCGAGATTCTCCTGTGCACGGCGGCAATTCTGATTCCGCCCCTGCTGATTGCGGATTTCGTGGTCTGGGTCTTGACCCACAGTCCCGGCGGCATTACCCCGGGCCAATTCCTGATGCTATCCTTTACACCATCCAGTTGGTGAGGCCTCACTCGGCAGACGGATGGATTCGAGAGCGCAAAGGCGGCCGGCAGCAGTCGAGGTGACCCGGAAGCCGCTCTTCATGGGCGAGGCGCTGCAGATCGGCACGGTCGAGATGCGCCCGAGCTCAGATGCCTGTGGCGACATCGAATGGCAAAGCTCGAACGTCGTGGTGCTGCCTCTGAGCGGACTCTTCTCCAAGCACGATGGTCCCAATCGCCACGTCCTGGGGACGCCGAGCCACGCGGTCTTCGTCGCGGCGGAGATGCCTTACCGGATCGGCTTTCCCGGCGCGATCGGCGACCGCGCACTCGCCCTTCGCTTCGAGGAGACGCTCGCGCCCGAGCGCCTCGACCGGCGGGGCGAGGGCGTGGATCTGGCGCCGCACGGGCTTCTCTCGGCGGAAGCCATGATGCTGCGCAATCTGTTGCGGCTTCGCCTCGAGAGGGGCGATGCGGAGGAGCTCGAGATCGAAGCGCTGGGCCTCGAGCTCTTGGACGCCGCGCTCGAATCGATGCGCATCGGCAGAGCGCCGCGCCGCCGCTCCGTGCATCTGCGGCGAGCGCGCGCGGTGGCGCGCGTCAAGCAGGCGGTGGCGCTGGCGCCTTCCGAGAGATGGCGCCTTGCGGAGCTCGCCGACGTCGCCTGCCTCTCGCCCTTCCACCTCTGCCGGGTCTTTCGCGAGATCGTGGGCTGCTCGATCTACGATTACGTCCTGCAGGAGCGCCTCGCTCATGCACTCGAGGCGGTGCTGGACGGCGGCGAGGATCTCACGGGCATCGCCCTCGAGGCCGGATTCGCCAGCCACAGCCATTTCACCGCGCGTTTCCGGCGCTTCTTCGGCTGCACGCCGGCGGCGCTCCGCCGCGCCGCGACCGCAGGAGGGATCGCGGAATTGCGCAGGATCATGACAGCGCGCCGGAGCCACCCTCCCCTAGAGTGAGCGCTGCGATCGCGGATGCCCGCGATACGCGGCTGGAGGGTGGGATCATGGATATCGCGAGCTTTCACGCGAGGCGGCGCTTCGCCGAAGTCGCCTCGGGGCGGATCGCTTATGTCGAGGAAGGCGAAGGACCGCCGGCGCTGTTCGTCGGCGGGGTGCCGCTCAACGGCTATCACTGGCGGCACGTCTTCGATCGGCTGTGCCGCCGGCGGCGATGCATCGCGATCGACCTCATGGGCCTCGGCTACACCGAGATCGCGCCGGGGCAGCCGGTCTCCTTCAGGGCGCAGGCGCGAATGATCGCGGAAGTCCTGGATGCGCTCGGGCTCGCGAAGGTCGATCTCGTCGCGAACGACAGCGGCGGCGCGATTGCGCAGATCTTCGCCTGCGCCCATCCCGAGCGCTTGAGCTCGCTTGTGCTCACGAATTGCGACGTTGACGAAGGTTGGCCGCCGCTTCAGATGTTGCCGGCGATCGAGCTCGCGCGTAGTGGCGCGCTCGCGCCGATCTTCCGGGCGATGGCCGAGCGCCCCGATCTCGCGCGCGAGCGGCATGCGAGGGGCGAGCCCGTGCCGCTCTTTCGCTGCTACGCCGATCCGCGCGTGCTCACGGACGAGGTGATCCGCCTTTACCTTGAGCGGCCCCTCTCCTCTCCGGAGCGGAGCGACGCCTTTCACCGCTATTGGCTAGGCTTCGACAATGCCGAGACCATCGCCATCCGGCCCGCGCTCGCGGCGCTGCAAGTTCCGACCCTGATCGTCTGGGGCCTCGCCGATATCTTCTTCGACGTGAAATGGGCCTACTGGCTCAAGAACACGATCCCCGGTGCGAGGCGCGTGGTCGAAGTTCCCGATGCGCGCTTGTTCTTCCCCGAAGACCGCCCCGATGCACTCGCCGGGCCGGCGCTCGAGTTCTGGGGCGAGCTGTCGTGAAATCGTGACGTCGCGGGACCCGGGCTTCAGTTCCCGACCTGCGGATCGAGCTGCCGCGCCGTATGCAGGTCCATCTCCGCGCCTTCGCGGTCTCCGACCTTCTGCTTTGCGATTCCACGATTGTAGAAGGCGCGCGCAAAGTTGAAATCGAGACGGAGGGCCTCGTCATAATCCTGAATGGCGCGGCGGTATTGACCCATGGCCGCGTACGCCAAGCCCCGGTTGTTGTAGATATTGGCATCGCGCGGCTTGAGGCCGATCGCTAGGTCGTAATCTTTGATCGCGCGCTCGTGCTGGCCTTGCGCCTCGTAGGCAATGCCCCGGTTTATGTAGGCGCTTGCGATTTTTGGATCGATCGCAATCGCGGAGTCGCAGCTCGCGATCGCCTTGTCGTACTGCCTTTCGTTCCCATAGGCGAAACCGAGATTCGCATAGGCGCTCGCGAGATCCGCCTTGGACTCCTTATTGGCACGGATCACCGCGTTGCAACCCTCGATCGTCTGATCGTCGGTCGCATCGCCATAGCACCAGCCCTTGAGCTGATCATAGGACTGCGCACGCGCCGCGGACGAGATGGCGATGAAGGCCGCGGCGATTATCGCGAAGGTCGCCGGCATGAGCCGGAGGATTTGATCGAAGCGGAAATGCTGCGTCGCGCGAGATGGCTCGCTCATTTGGCTCTCAGCGTCCCAAAATGAAAGCCAAAGATGAGTATTATGTCCCCGCATTTAATGTCCCCGCATTTCCCAAGAAGGTGTGCAGTGCCGCGACGACTTGCGCACCCTCGCCGACGGCCGCGGCGACGCGCTTGACCGAGCTCGCGCGCACGTCGCCGATTGCGAAGACGCCGCGGCGCGCCGTTTCCAATGCGTGACGGGCGCCGTCCGCGCCATCGCCCGTGAGGACGAAGCCTTTGGCGTCGAGTGCGACGCCCGAGCCGTCGAGCCATCCCGTGTTCGGATCGGCGCCGATGAACAGGAACAGGTGCCGGATCGGACGCCGGATTTCCCGAGGGCTCGTGCCGATGCGCCAACGAACGGCCTCGAGGATGCCGCCGCTGCCTTCGAGGCCGCTCACCGCGGCCTCCGTCACCACGTCGATGTTGGCGAGACCGCGGATGCGATCGACCAAATAATGCGACATTGTCTCTTCGAGATTTCGGCGGCGCACCAGCATCGAGACCTTGGCACCCTGGCTTGCGAGAAAGACCGCGGCTTGACCGGCGGAGTTTCCGGCACCGACGAGCGCCACCTCCTGATCCGTGCAGAGCTTCGCTTCGAACGGCGATGCCCAATAGTGCACGCTCGATGCCTCGAATGCGTCGAGGTTCTCGATGTCGAGCCGGCGATAGCGCGCGCCGGTCGCAATCACCACGGCGCGGGCATTGACACGCTCGCGCGATTGCAGGTGCAGGATGAAGCGACCGCCGGCTCCATCCTCGCCGGCGAGGCTCGTGACCTCGTCGGGTATCGCCATCTCGGCTCCGAATTTTTGCGCCTGATTGTAGGCGCGTGCCATGAGTGCCATGCCGGTGATGCCCGTCGGGAAGCCGAGGTAGTTCTCGATCCGGGCGGAGGCACCCGCCTGGCCTCCGAAGGCGCGGCTATCGAGAACGACGACGGAGAGGCCTTCGGACGCGGCATAGACTGCGGTTGCCAAGCCCGCGGGTCCCGCGCCGACGACGGCGACATCGTAGAGACGATCGGGATCGATCGATCGAACGAGGCCGATGCAGCGAGCGAGCGCGTCCTCGCTGGGGTTGCGCAAGAGCTGCCCGTCCGGACAAAGCACGATCGGCAGCTCTCCGGGATCGACGTGAAAGCGCTCGAGCAGCGCCTTCGCTGGAGCATCCGTTTCGGGATTGAGCAGTTGATGCGGGTGACTGTTGCGGCGAAGAAACACGCGGAGCCGCAAGACGTCGCCGCTATCGCCATAGCCGAGGATGATCGGGCCGCCCACTCCGGATTGGAGGATGTGGACGCGGCGCAGAATTAGGGCGCGCATGATGCGCTCGCCGAGTTCGGCCTCCGCAATCATCAGTGCGCGCAGGCGTTGGGGCGCGATGACGAGGGCCTCTACGTTCTCCAGCGCAACGGCATCCACCAGCGCCGGGCGGTCCGCGAGTTGCGCGAGCTCGCCGAGAAAATTGCCGGGGCCGTGCGTGATGATCTGACGCGGTGCATCGATTTGGTCGTGCTCCGTGACCGCAACCGTGCCGGAGAGGACGACCATCAGCCCCGGGGCGATTTGGCCGGCCGTCATGGGCCGCTCGCCGGCGGCAAACGACCGCGCCTCGCCGAACCGCCGCACGCGCTCGATGTCGAGTGGTTCGAGCTGCGGGAAAATCTGATCGCGCCGCTGCTCGAGACTCGGTCCTAGAGGTATCGACGTCACGGTCTGTCGTTCCCGGTGAATTGACCAATGAGTTTTATTCGGTGCCGAGGAACCGTCCCGGCACAGGCGACCGCATCCCCGCAAAGTGAATCACGACGTTCGCTCGAGCGGCTTCCAGTATCGCATTGCCGGTTGCGAATTTGCACGATTACAGTGCCGCCATGTCCGGAGGTGCAAATTCCGGTCGAGACCCAAAGCCTTTAGCAAAGGCTGTTTAGCATCTTGGAGAGATCAGTATTGTGTCCCCGTATTTCCGGCATTGGGGTCCCACCGCGCTTCCGAAGACATCACGCTCCGCAAGGCGATCTGGATACGTGGCAAGCGAGGAACGCAATGTCTGACGATTCCAAGAACCCGTCCACCGTCGCGCCCGCCAGAGGAATGCTGTTCTTGACGAACATCGCTCGTGGCGGCGTTGTCTACAGTAGTGACCTTGCGCAGCGGATCGCCGAGCTTCTCTGCGAGGCCCACTACGGTAACAAGGAGTTCGCGCGTCAAAAACCTTTCTCCGTAACGGACAAGGATACCTACTGGCGTGTCGAGGGAAACTGGAACCGCGATGGCGAGATCGAAGGCACGGGCGCGTTCTTCGTATCGATCGAGAAATACGACGGGCCTGTGACGGATTTGGGGATTCTATTTCATCCGGCTGTCGTCCCGTTGCTCAAAGAGCATCTGAGACGAATGAAAAAAGGCGACACTTGACAGCGTTGCCGCCATCACGCCGTAGCAGTTGTGGCGAGTCGTTCGGACGATTATGCGAATGCCGATGAGGCGTCCCAACTTTCCAGCCCTGGACGCCACTCTCTAATTGCGTCAAGGCGCCACGAGGATTTTGGTGCCCAGGGGCGGAATCGAACCACCGACACCGTGATTTTCAGTCACGTGCTCTACCAACTGAGCTACCTGGGCGCCGGCAGAGAAGCGCAGGCTTATAGACGGAAAGGCCCGGCCGAGTCCAGCGCGCGCGCCCGAGAACCCCGCATTCCCCACGAGTCGGGTGCCAGACTACCCGAGCATGCTCTATGAACCGCCGTTTCGAGCTCCCCCGACGCATACCGCCGGAGGTTCGGCATTCAACCGGCATCTGTTTCTTATCAAAGACTTACCTATCGCCATTGCGGTGCAGCGCAGGTTTTGGCGGCTATAGGCATAAAAATGCGCGTAAACATCCGGGATTACTTCACCCGCATGCGGCGACGGGCTAAAGTCTCGTCTCGCTGGTTCTCTCCACAGAAGCCAGGTCCGCAGAAGAATGGCCCGGGCGAACCCGAAGAAATCGAGCCAAAAGAGCCGGGAAACGCGCAAAGCCCCGGCCAAGCCAAGCGCCAAGAAACCCAGCAGGCCCGGATCCGTCCGGTCCGGTCCGGCGGACTTGAGCGGCGTTCCCGTCCGTCTGCGCAGCCTCTACCGCGAGGATTACCCGCGCTTCTCCGACGAGGAGATGCAGCGCCGGCGGCACGAGATCGAGCGCATCATGGAGGCCGCGAAAATCGAGCACCTTCTGATCTGCGGCGCGGGTCGGAGCGGCTCGGCAGTTTCCTGGCTGACGGGCTGGCCGGTGACGGCGGAGGCGATCGGCGTGGTCTCGCCGGGCCTCCCCATCGGCCTCTTCGTCCAGCATTTCAACCACGTTCCGCTCGCCAAGCGCATCGCGCATGCCGAGGTCGAATGGGGCGGAGAATCGACGATCCGCCGCACCGTGGAGGAACTCGCCCGCCGCGGCGCACGCGTCGGCCGCGTCGGCGTGATGGGGCTCCTTTCTTATACGCAGCACGACATCCTCGCCGCACGCTACGGCCGCGCCATCGACCTCAATGCCGCCTATGCGCGTCTCCGCCTCGTGAAATCGGCGGAGGAGATCGAGTGGATGCGGCTCGGCGCCGCCATGAGCGACCGCGCGATGAGCGAGCTCCGCGACGGCATCAAGCCAGGCCTAACCGAGCACGATCTCGCCGACATCGTCGAGCGCGCCTACGTGCCGCTCGGCGGGACCACCTTGATTCATTATATCGGCGCAACCTCGATGGAGAGCCCGGACCTCGCGGTGCCGCACCAATTCCCCTCTGGGCGGCGGATCGTCAAGGGCGACATCGTCATGGCTGAGATCTCAGCGCTGTTCTGGGATTATCCCGGCCAGATCCTCCGCAGCTTCTCCGTCGGCGTCGATCCTCCGCCGCTCTACAAGAAGCTCCATCGCGCGGCAGACACGGCGCTGCAGGCGATCCTCGGCATCCTCAAGGCAGGCACGACCGCGCAAGAGGTGGTGGAGGCCGCTGGCGTCATCGAGGAGCAAGGCTTCACGACCGTCGACGATCTCGTGCACGGCTTCGGCGGCGGTTATCTGCCGCCGGTCCTCGGCTCCAAGAGCCGCCCGGCGGGCCCCATTCCCGACTTCCGCTTCGGTGCGGGAATGACGCTGGTGGTACAGCCCAACGTGGTCACGCGCGAAGGCAACGCCGGCGTCCAGACCGGCGAGCTCGTCCTCGTGGGCGAGAAGGGCGTCGAGCGCCTGCATCAGGTGCCGCGAGGGTTTGTGCGGGTGTAGCTCGGCCGTCTAATTGCTAGGAACTAGATCAGCGCCTTTTGGCGCGAGCCGGTCCCGGGAATCAATCTTTCGGAGGCTCCTCGCCTTCCGCGGGAGGCTCGCTCGGTACCTCCTCGCCGGCGACACGATAGGCGCCGGTGAGCCAGCGCGCGAGGTCGATGGTGGCGCAGCGCTGCGAGCAGAAAGGCTTGTGCCGCTCGCTCGCGGGCTTACCGCAGATCGAACAGGATTTGGGCGAGGTGGCGTCGCTCATGCCGAAGAGATGGGGTCAGGTCGCGCGAATATCGAGGGTCTCGCGCGCCCAGGCAGGCTCCGACACAAGCGCGAGCGGGCGACCGAGCCGCGTCTCTAGCGCCGCGCGCGCGGCAGCGGCCTCACCCTCGAGCGCCGTCAGGATTTCCGGCCGGGCATGGAGCACGAGCCCGCGACCGGGCATCGCCACCGCTTGGCGCGCTGCCGCCGCAAGCGCCTCGAGCGCGAGCGTGAGCGCCGTCTTCACGAGGCCTCCGGAGGCCGTGCGCTCGCAGAGGATCTCGTGGAGCGGCGCCCGGCGCCGCGGCCGCGTAAGCTCCACATGGCCGAGCCGCGTCCAGCCCAGGAGCTGCGCCTCCGGCGTCTCTCGTGCGAGCGCGCCTCGAAATGCCTCGAGAAGGCGCTCGCGCATCTCGCGCCGCCGCAGTGGCACGAAATCCACCACCAGCGCCCCTGCGAGCCCGCGCAGTCGTGTCTGCTGCGCGATCGCCTCTGCCGCCAAGAGGTCGACCGCAAGCAGCGCTTCCTCACCCTCTCCGCGTTCTGCGCCGAGAGCGCCGCTGTCGACGTCGATCAGGGTCGCGGCCGCGGTCGGCTCGATAGTGATGACGCCACCGCCGGGAAGCGCTATCCGAAGCTCGAGGAGGGCAGCGGCCGCATCGGCGACCCCCTCGGCCTCGAAGAGCGGCTGTCCCTCGCGGTGAAGCGCCAGACGCTCCGCCAGATGAGGCGCCTCGCGCTGCAGCCAGTGCCGCGCATCTCCGAGCAGCACGGCATCGTCGACGAGAATGCGCTCGACCGCGGCATCCGCGAATTCCGCGAGCAGGGCCGCGAGCGGGGCCACCGCCTCCAGGCGAGCCGGCGGCTCGGCCGCCACGCGTCGCAGCTCAATCTCGCGCCAGCGCGCACGCAGCGCTTGCATTTCCGCGGCGAGCGCCGCATCCGCCGCATGGAGGCATGTGGGGTGGAGACGCGCCCCCTCGCCCGCCAGCAGAAGTCCCGCGACGCGCGCGCTCGCGCGCTCGCGCTGGGCGACCGCGAGTTCCTCGGCGATGACGCCCGGCCGCAGCGGCAGGAAGTCGAGGTAGTGGCCGGCGAGGCGGAGGCGCTGCGTCACCGCCGCGGCCTTGTCCGCGCGTGCGTCGCGCTTCACCTGGATCAGGATGCCCGCGCCCTCGTGCAGCCCCGCAAGACCCCGCTGCGGTGCATCGTCGGCGCCGAGAAAGGCAGGCCGGGGCTGGCCGATCTCGACCAGCGCCGCATGGAGAGCCGGCAACAATCGCACGATGCGCCCGAGATGGACCTCTCCGACGGCGCTCGCACCCACGGTGCGCGCAAGACGGAAGTCGCGGAGCTCGCCCGCGTCAACAAGAGCGGCGCGAAGCTCACCCGGAGACGCCGCAATGAGTAGGCTCCGCGTCATGGCGATCCGAGGATGCGCCGCGCCGGCGAATAGCCCCGGCCCGCGAGGAGCGCCACCGTCTCATAGAGCGGCAAGCCCACGACGTTCGAGTAGGAGCCACTCAACGCGCGGACGAAGCGCGCGGCAATTCCCTGGATCGCGTAGCCGCCGGCCTTGCCCTCCCACTCGCGTGTCGCGAGGTAGTCGCCGATCTCCTCCGGCGCGAGCCGCTTCAGAGTGACGACGCTCTCGGCGAGTCGGCTTGCGAGCGTGCCGTTCGGTGCCACCACCGCGATCCCCCCGAGAACCCGATGCCGCCGCCCAGAGATCAGCAACAGGCAGCGTCGCGCCGTCGCCTCGTCGAGGGGTTTCGGCAGGATGCGGCGGCCGCAGGCGACGACGGTATCGGCGCCGAGCACGAAGGCCCCGGGATGACGTGCCGCGACCTCGCGCGCCTTTTCCTCGGCGAGACGGAGCGCGTGATGCGCGGGCGTCTCGCGCGGCCGTGGGGTCTCGTCGATTTCGGCGGGATCGACGGCATCCGCGCGGAGCCGCACCTGCACGAGAAGATCGCGCCGGCGCGGCGAGGCGGAGGCGAGGATGAGGGGAGCTATCGGCTCTGCCGCGCGCACGCGATCGGAGCGAGCGAGGTCTGCGGCGCCATCTTCCGTGGCCTCGATCCCTGCATGGTCATTTCGCGCCAAGGGTGCGATGCTTTTCCCCGCGGCGCAAGGATGGAAGGCGCCGGCTAAGGAGGAGGACATGCCGAAATTCGAGTCGATTCCCCGTGTGGAGACGCCGGAAGTCAAGGTGACGGAGGTGCGTCTGGAGCCCGGCGCCACCACCGGCCGCCATCGGCACGGCTATGATTACGTCGTCGTGCCGCTGACCGTGGGGACGCTGCGGATCGTCGCCGCCGCGGGCGAGAGCACGATCGCCCTCAGCCCGGGGGTCGCCTATTTCCGCAAGGCCGGCGTCGACCATACCGTCTATAACGGGGGAGCCGCGCCGCTCGCCTTCGTCGACATCGAACTCAAGGACCGGCCGGGCTGAGCGGCCCTCCGGCTCTTGCTTTTTCTCCGCCGGCTTCGCAGGATTTCGGCAACAGAGGAGCCCGCCCATGAATCGCATCTCGCCCCGCGAGAGTGTGGAGACCTCGACGAGCCTGGCACACCTGCGTGTCGACCTTGCCGCCGTTTTTCGCCTGGCGGCGATTTTTGGCTGGCACGAGGGGGTGGCGAACCACTTCAGCCTCGCCGCCTCCGCCGACGGCAAGAAGTTCCTGATGAACGCGAAGAACCGCCACTTCTCGCGCATCAAGGCGAGCGACCTGCTGCTGCTCGATGCCGACGACGAGGAGACCATGAGCCAGCCGAATGCTCCTGAGGCATCCGCCTGGTGCATCCACGGCCGCCTTCACGCGGAACTGCCGCAGGCGCGCTGCGTTCTCCATTGCCATCCGCCATATGCAACGGCAATCGCCTCTCTCGCAGACCCCGAGATCAAGCCGATCGATCAGAATACCGCGCGATACTACAACCGCGTCGCAATCGACCTCGCCTTCGGCGGCATCGCCGACAACAATGCGGAAGGCGAGCGCCTTGCCCGCGCCTTCGGCAACCACAAGCGCATGATGATGGGCAATCACGGGGTGCTCGTCGTCGCGGACACCGTCGCCGAGGCTTTCCACGATCTCTATTACCTCGAGCGCGCCTGCCAGACGCTGGTTCTCGCCTATTCCACGGGACAGCGGCTCAACCTGCTCTCGCCGGAGATCGCGGAGCGCACGGTCCAGGCTTGGCTCGATTACGACGAAGAGGCCCCCTTCGCGCATTTCGCGGAGATGAAGGCGATCCTCGATGAGAAAGACCCGTCCTACGCGGATTAGCATTGCCGCGATTGAGCGCCGGCCGATCGCGGCGTAATTCGGCCGGCCCTTTCGAGCGCGTTCCGCGTCCCACCGGAATCCGGCCGCGACCAGGGTTTTGCGGTATTCCGGTTTTGGCGTCCCAACGCAATCTGTGCGCAGTCGCGCGAACCGAAAGGTGGGCCGCATGCGTAAGTCTGTGATTTTTCTGCTCTCGATCCTGCTCTCGATGGGCTTCGCGATCGCCGCGGCGAAGGCCGACACCCTCGCGACCCTCCGTTCGCGCGGCACGCTCATCATCGGCTATCGCGAGGGTGCGCCGCCCTTCTCCTTCCTCGGCGCCGACAAGAAGCCGCAGGGCTATTCGATCGATATCTGCAACAGGATCGCGGAGGCAATCAAAACCGAGCTGAAATTGCCGAACCTCGAGGTCCGTTACGTCCCCGTGACCGCCGAGAACCGGGTCGACAAGCTCGAATCCGGCGACATCGACATCGAGTGCGGCACGACCACGCGGACGCTCAGCCGCCAAGCCCGTGTCGATTTCACATTGTTCACGTTCCTGACGGGAACGGAGATGGTAGTGAAGGCGGATTCCGGTATCAGCGGACCGGAGCAGCTCACGAACAAGAAGATCGCGGCACAGCCGGGAACGACGACGGAAGCCGCAATAAAACGGATGATCGCCGCCGAAGCACCGACCGCGCAGCTCATCCCGGTCCGTGATTCAGCCGAGGGCCTCGCCGCCGTCGAGGCCGGGAAGGCGGACGCCTATGCCGGAGACGAAGTCGTGCTCATCGGCCTCGTACTCGGTGCGAAGGACCCCGCGAAATTCCGGCTCACCGGACAGCTTTATTCCTATGAGCCCTATGCGTTGATGGTCCGCAGGAACGACGCCGATTTCCGACTGCTCGCGGATCGTACTCTCGCCTTCATCTATCAGAACGGCGAGATCGAAGGCATCTGGGGAAAGTGGTTCGGCACCTGGGTCGTGCGTCCGCCGACGCTGCTGCGGATCATGTACGCGATGGAGGCATTGGCCCCGTAGCGTCGCCTATTCCGCGGCGGCGCGCGTAGCCCCGGCGCTCAGCACCTCCGCGGCAGCCTTCGCAACGCAGGTTCCCTCGAAGAAGCGCGGGTTCTGCTTGCCCCAGAGCCTGACCGCATTTGCGAAGGCAAAGTCTCGGAAATCCGCTTCCGTGATGAAGCCTTCCTCGACCATCTCGTGCGCCTCCGGCACGGGATGCAGCATGTCCGGCACGTCGAAGTGGCCGATGTCGGAGCTGAAGATCGCATTGAGCCGCGCACCGAAGGGATTGCTACGTCCAAACGCGACGACGTTCATGCGGTCGTCGGCCTCGCAGCCGAAATAGAAGGGTCTGGCATAGAGGTCGATCCAGTCTTCCTTGCGGGCGATGCCGCAGGCCGCGTAGTCGTCATGGACGGGAACGCCGCCAGTGGGATCGTCGAATTCGCTCTGCGGCCAACCGTCGCGTCGCTCGAGCTCCGCTTCCATTTCGGCGTAGCCGTATTTCCGGACCAGGCTCTTGAGAAGCCCGCGATCGAGCTTCTTCGGATCCATATAGGCAAGCCCCGCGGCACCCCGCCGCTCCCAATGCTCGATCAGGTCCGCGAAGAGTTGGCAGCCCCAGCCCACGCCGCCCTCGAGGAAGGCGAAGTTGACGTCGGGAAAGCGCCGCGTGACGCCGCCGAGGAAGAGCGCCTTGGCGACGGCGTGGCCAGAGGATGCGAAATGGCCGATGTGGTTGAAGGTGAAGTTGCCGGGCGTGTTGCGCAGCCCAAAGCCGCGCCCGCCGGTGTGGAAGGTCGGAGCGACGCCGAGCTCGCGGCAGCGCTGCCAGACGGGATCGTAGTCGTAGTGGCTGTCGATGCCGAGCTGATCGTAGAAAACGGTGAAGCGACCGAGCGAGGGATCGAGGTCCCTGGCGGCGGGGAGGCGGCGCTGAATGCCGCTTGCGAACATGCAGACCTTGGCGCCGAGCTGCTTCGTCGCGAAGTCCATCTCCGCGATCGCTTCCTCGGGCGTGTGCATGGGGATGACGGCCGCGGGCGTCAGGCGGTCGCCGAGCTTCTCGAAATAGTTCGCCGTAACGATGTTGAAGGCGTGGACGACGGCCCGGCGCGTCTCGTCGTCGACGATGCGGTGAATGCCGAGGCCGGCCGTTGGATAGATGATCGCAAAATCGATGCCGAGCTCCTCGAGCCGGTCGTAGAGCATCCGCGGCATCATCGCGGTCGCGCGATCGCGCGTGTTGGTGGACTGGCGCGACCAATAGGCCTCCATGGCGATGCCGCGCTCCTTGCGCTCGGCGATCGACAGGTTGAGCGCGTCGGGCGCGCGCTGCTGGCTTTTGATGAAGCCGTCCGCGGCCTTGTCGCCCGCGACCTTGCGCATCTGCTCCGCGAAGACCGGGACATATTCGAGCCAGTGGCCGTCGGCATCGACGATCGGGTGCTTGAGGCCGGCACGGACTTCCGCGGGCGTGCGGTGCGGGCTCATTTTTCCCTCCGAGATCGCGATCGGGGCTATCTAGCCGCGAGGATATCCCTCGGGCTCACCATCTGCAACGAGACCGCAATCAGGCGAAAGCTTGGCGGATGCGGGCCCAATCCGAGAGCGCCGCTTCTTGGCCGGGAACGAGCTGGATCGCGAATTCCGTATAGCCGGCGTCGCGCAGGACGCCGATCCGCCGCCTGATCTCCCCCTCCGTCGCGGTGAAGGAGGTGGCGCGGACGAGGTCGGCGGTGATGAAAGGCCGCTCCTCCGGCCGTATCGCCATGAGGTGGCTCCGGTGATTGCTGAGATAGAGAGCATCCGCCGGCTCGAAGCGCCGCGCGACCTCGATGTAGCCCGCGATCTCCGCGCGCGCGAAAGTCGGCATGGCGGTGCCGGGCGCGAGGCCCGAAAGCGCCTCGTCAGCGGCACGGTGCAGCATCACCGCCGCCCGCGGTCCCCCTTGCGCCACAGCCCGCTCGGAATCCGCGGGCTCGCCCTCTTCCAAGACGCAGCCCAGCGCGAAAGCGGTGGCGGAGAGGTCCGAGAGAGCATGGCCGGCTTTCCTCCATTCCTCGCGCATTGCCTCGACTTCGCGCACGGCATGGTCGACGTTGCTCACGAAATCGACCCATCCGGCGTTGAGCCGTGCCGTGAGCGAGCGCGTCCGCGGGCCGAATGCCGAGAGATGCAGCGGGATCGGATCGCGCGTGTTGTAAAGCCCGAGCTCGGGATTAAGGAGGCGGATCTTGTGCCGCTCGCCCTCCATCTCGAACTCGACGGTCTCGCCGCGCAAGAGCCCATAGACCTGCGCGATATAGGTCTCCATGTCCTTCATCTTGATTGCGCCGAAGCCCATCGCACGCCGCGCGGTGAAGCCGGTCCCGACCCCGAAATCAATGCGGCCCGGAGCTAGCTTGTTGAGCGAGGCCAGGGAATTGGCCGTCACGGGCGCGATGCGGTTCGAGGGAACGAGCACGCCGGTGCCGAGCCGGATGCGGCGGGTCTTCACCGCGGCCGCGGCCATCGCGACGAAACAGTCCGCACTCAGCATTTGCGTGTCGTAGAACCAAGCGCGGGAGAAACCGAGCTCCTCGGCACGGGCCACGGTCCCCCAGGAATCCGCCGCGGCAGGCAATGCGATCGCGAATTTCATCCGCCCCTCCCCGCCTCTCAGTGGCAGCCGGCCCAGGCGCGCGGCATGCTCCGTGCATGGTCGGAGCCGAGGCTGGCGCCTGTCAACGGGGGCGGCTGCAGCTGGAAAGCCAGCCTGGGGAATATTGCATTACCTGCTGATATCGGAACATTATGGAGTTCCAGGGAAAACACGGAGGCAACAATGTCGACCAGACTTCGCCTCGCAGCGCTGGCGGTCGCTTTACCGCTGGCGTTCGGGAGCTCCGCAGTATTTGCGGCGACGCCTAAGGATACGATTGTGATGGGCTGGCAGCTCGATGGTGTCCTCACCTTCGATCCCGCCGAGTCCTACGAGATCGCCACGCAGGAGTTCGGCACCAATATCTACGACCGGCTCACGCGATATGAGGCGGAGGATCCCTCCAAGCTCGTGGGCGGCGTCGCCGAGAGCTGGACGATCTCCCCGGACGCCAAGACCTTCACCTTCAAGCTACGCCCGAACCAAAAGTTCGCGAGCGGCTCTCCGGTCACGGCCGACGACATGGCGTGGTCGCTTCAGCGGGTCGTGATACTCGACAAGGCGCCGGCCTTCCTCTTCACCCAGCTCGGCTGGAACAAGGACAACGTCAAGACGCTGGTGCAGGCGACCGACCCCAGCACGCTTACGTTCAAGATCACCGAGGATCTCGCCCCCTCGCTCGTGCTCAATCTCATGAGCACCTACGCGGCATCGGTCGTCGAGAAGAAGGTGGCAATGGCCAACGAGGTCAACGGCGACCTCGGGAACTCCTGGCTCAAATCGCATTCGGCAGCGTCGGGCCCCTATACGCTCGTCTCCTGGAAGCCCGATGAATCCGTGACGCTCGAGGCCAACCCCCTCTATCACATGGGGGCGCCGCACATGAAGCGGATCGTCATCCGCCACATTCCCGAGCCGTCGACCCAGCGTCTGCTACTCGAGAAGGGCGACATCGACATCGCGCGCGACCTGACGCCCGATCAGCTCAAGCCGATGGAGGGAAACAAGGACATCAAGATCGAATCCTTCCCGGCGGCGAACACCTACTACCTCGGCATGAACATGTCCGAGGAGCACATGAAGAACCCCAAGGTTCGCGAGGCGATGAAATACCTCGTGGATTACCAGGGCCTGGTCAACACGGTCCTCAAGGGGCGCTTCATCGTGCAGGAGGCCTTCCTGCCGGTCGGGTTCCTGGGCGCCATCGCCTACAACCCCTACAAGCTCGACGTCGCCAAGGCGAAGGCTCTCCTCGCCGAGGCCGGCTATCCCAACGGCTTCGAGCTCGAGTTCACCGCGCCGAACACGTCTCCCTGGACCGACATCTCGCAGTCGGTGCAGCAGACGATGGCTCAGGGCGGCATCAAGCTCAAACTCGTGCAAGTGGAGCTGAAGCAGGAGCTTGCGATCTTCCGGGGCAGGAAGCACCAGCTCGTGCTCAATAGCTGGGCGCCCGATTACTTCGATCCGCACAGCAATGCCGACACCTTCGCGCACAACGATGACGACGGCGATACGCCGAAGATCAAGCCGCTGGCCTGGCGTACGCATTGGTACATTCCGGAGATGACCAAGATCACGCTCGCGGCGGCGAAGGAAGTCGACACCGAGAAGCGCAAGGCCATGTATGCGGACTTGCAGAAGAAGGTCACGGACGACGGGCCCTTCGTCATCATGTTCCAGAACGCAAACCAGGTTGCGATGCGTGCGGACGTGAAGGGCTTCAAGACGGGACTCTTCGAGGACTTCAACTTCTATCGCACGATCACGAAGTGACGGTTTGCCAACGGTGCCGGCCGTCCGCGTAGCGACGGTTGCCGAGGACGGGTGGGTTGGGCGGCTTGCCCGACCCATCCGTCGCCTCGGCAGGCTGCTTTTTTCGGTGGCGCTGACCTTCCTGGGTCTGACCTGCGTCACCTTCTTCATTGGCCGAGTGATCCCGATCGATCCCGTGCTCGCCATCGTCGGCGACAAAGCCTCGATCGCGACCTACAACAAAGTGAAAATCGAGATCGGCCTGGACCAACCGATCCCGGTGCAATACTGGCGCTACCTCGTGAAGATCGTGCACGGGGACTTCGGCAATTCCATCATCACCTCCGAGCCCGTGCTGCATGACCTCATGCACGTATTTCCAGCGACGCTGGAGCTTTCGGTGCTGGCGCTCATCATCGGCGTGGTTTTTGGCATCCCCTTGGGCGTCCTCGCCGCGACACATCGCGGGCGATGGCAGGACCAGGTGATCCGCTTCGTCTCGTTGCTCGGATATTCCATGCCGGTGTTTTGGCTCGGGCTCGTGGGGCTGCTTGCCTTCTATGCCGAGCTCGGCTGGGTCGCGGGACCCGGCCGGATCGACGTGAGCTACGACGATATCGTCCATCCCGTCACCGGGCTCCTCACCCTCGACAGTCTCATCGAGGGCGAGGACGAGGTGTTCTGGAACGCCCTTAGCCATCTGATACTGCCGGCGTCGATCCTGGGATATCTCTCGCTCGCCTATGTCGCGAGGATGACGCGGAGCTTCATGCTCGCGCAGCTCAAGCAGGAATACGTCCTCGCGACGCTCGCCAAAGGACTCTCGCCTTTCCGAGTGGTCTGGGTGCACGCGCTCGGCAATGTCTGGGTTCAGCTCGTGACGGTGATCGCGCTCACTTTCGGCAATCTGCTCGAAGGCGCGGTGCTCACCGAGACCGTCTTCGCCTGGCCCGGGCTTGGGCTCTACATGAAGAACTCGCTATTCAACGCCGACCTCAATGCGGTGCTCGGGGGAACGATGCTCGTGGGTGTCGTCTACATCGGCCTCAACATGCTATCCGACCTGGTGTATCCGCTGGTCGATCCGCGCGCGCGGGAGCAGCGATGACGGACGCGGTCGCATGGAGGGGATGGCTTCTCGACCCCGCGCCCGCGAGCCGGCGCCAGGCTCGGCTCGGGCGCTGGTACCGCGCGTGGATGGCGTTCCGGCGCAACGGTCTCGCGATGGCCGGCCTCGGTATCGTGCTGCTGGTGGTGCTGATGGCGGTCTTCGCGCCGCTGATCGCGGAACCCAGCGCGGCAACCCTGCAAGTGCTCGCGGACCGGCTGCAGCCGGCCTCCGCCCAGCATTGGTTCGGCACCGACGAGCTCGGCCGCGACATCTTCGCGAGAATCATTTTCGGCGCGCGAACCACACTCGTCATCGTCATCTTGGTGTCGGTGATCGTTGTTCCCGTGGGCCTCGGGATCGGGCTTCCCGCGGGCTATTTCGGCGGCTGGATCGATGCGCTGCTGATGCGCATTACCGACATATTCCTTTCCTTCCCGCGCCTGGTGCTGGCGCTCGCCTTCGCTGCGGCGCTGGGACCGGGCATCGAGAATGCCGTCATCGCGATCTCGCTGACGACCTGGCCGCCTTATGCGCGCCTCGCGCGTGCGGAGACGCTCACCCGGCGCCGTGCGGAATTCATCGAGGCCGCGGAGATGCAAGGGGCATCGCAGCTCCGGATCATCCTCTCGCAGATCGTGCCGCTCTGCCTGCCCTCGGTAATCATTCGCCTCACCCTCGACATGGCCGGGATCATCCTGACCGCGGCCGGCCTCGGCTTCCTCGGCCTCGGCGCGCAGCCGCCCGCGCCGGAATGGGGCGCGATGGTTTCCTCCGGCAGGCAGGTTCTGCTCGACCACTGGTGGGTCGCGACCATTCCGGGCATCGCCATCTTCTTCACCAGCGTGGGGTTCAATCTGCTGGGTGACGGCCTGCGCGACGTCGCGGATTCCCGCGCGACATGAGCGAGTCCAAGCTCCTTTCCGTGCGTAACCTGAGGGTGACCTATCCCAGTGACGAGGGCGATTTCGTCGCGGTACGCGGCGTCTCCTTCGAGCTCGGACGCGAGCGGCTCGGCATCGTCGGGGAGTCCGGCTCGGGCAAATCGACCACGGGGCGTGCGATCATGGGCCTCGTGCCGGAGCCGGGGCGCGTCGAGGCCGACGAGCTCCGCCTCGGCGAGGAGAACCTGCTTCGGCTCGACGAGCGCGGCTTCCGCCGCATTCGCGGTAAGCGGGTCGCGATGATCCTGCAGGACCCGAAGTACTCGCTCGATCCCGTCATGAGCGTCGGCCACCAGATCGCCGAGACCCACCGCTGCCACTTCGGAAGCAACGCCGCCGCGGCGCGCGTGGCGGCTTTGGAGATGCTGGCGGCCGTGCACATCCGCGATCCCGAGCGCGTCTATGCGCTCTACCCTCATCAGGTCTCCGGGGGCATGGGCCAGCGGGTCATGATCGCGATGATGCTGATTGCGGGACCCGATCTCCTCATCGCGGACGAGCCGACCTCGGCGCTCGACGTGACCGTGCAGCATCAGGTGCTCGCGATCATGGACGATCTCGTGCGCCGCCGCGGGATGGGATTGATCCTCATCAGTCACAACCTCCATCTGGTCTCGGCCTTCTGCGACCGCGTGCTCGTGATGTATGCGGGACGCGTGCTCGAGACCTGCAAGGCCTCGGAACTCGCGACCGCGCGGCATCCCTACACCCGCGGCCTCCTCGCCTCACTGCCGGAGCTCGGAAGGCGGCGCGCGGAGCTGCCGCAATTGCAGCGCGACCCCGCCTGGGCGGCGGATGCCCCGTGATCGAGCTGGAGGGCGTCACCGTCAGCTACGGCAGCGGCGAGCGGCGGATCGACGCCGTACGCGACGTCTCTTTTGGCGTCGCCATCGGCGAGACCTTCGGGCTGGTGGGCGAGTCCGGCTCCGGCAAATCGACCGTGCTGCGGGCGATCGCCGGGCTAATCCCGCACGCGGAGGGCCGCGTCACGCTGGCGAGCCAGGAGATGCAGCCGCGCCGGACCAAGGCCGAGCGCAAGATGGTGCAGATGGTGTTCCAGGATCCCTATGGCTCCCTGCATCCGAACCAAACGGTCGACCAGACCTTGAGCATGCCGGTCGTGATCCACCGCCTCGGCGACACCGAGCGCCGCATCTCCTCCGCGCTGCGTGAGGTCGGGCTCGGCCGCGAGCATCGCTACCGCTTTCCGCACCAGCTCTCGGGCGGGCAGCGCCAGCGTGTCGCGATCGCGCGCGCGCTCATCCTGGAGCCGCGCATCCTGCTTCTCGACGAGCCCACCTCCGCACTCGATGTCTCCGTGCAGGCGGAGATCCTGAACCTGCTGGTGCGGCTGCGGCGCGATCACGGCCTCACCGCGCTGATGGTGAGCCACGATCTCGCGGTGGTCGCGCATCTCTGCGAGCGTGTCGCGGTGATGAGCCACGGAAGGATCGTCGAGATCACGACCGCCGATGCGCTGGCGTCAGGGAGAGTGAGCCATCCCTATACGCGCGAGCTTCTGCGCTCCAATCGCGGCTTCGATCGCAGCGGCGCGGAGATCGACGACGCGGTCTCGTGAGAGCTCCCAGCTCAAGGGGAAGGGGCACGCGCTATACCTGTCCCGTTATCCCCGGCGGGAAGCGCTCGCGGATGCGGCGCCAGAGGTCGTCGCGAAGCGCGCGATAGGCCGCGAGGATCTCCGCGCGGTTTCCCTCAACGGCGCCGGGCTCATGCGTCGGCCAGAATTCCACCTCGCAAGCCATGCTACGCGTGAGCTCGACCGCCCGATGCTGCGCTTGCGGTGTTAGCGAGACCACGAGATCGAAGGAGCCGTCCTCGAGCTCCTCGAAGCTCTTGGGACGGTGGCTCGCGAGGTCGATCCCCATCTCCTCCATCACAGCGACGACGAAGGGATCGATCGGGAGACCGCGAATGCCCACACTGTCCACGAAGATACGCCGCGAGTGGAGCCGCCGCAGCAGCGCCGCCGCCATGGGCGAGCGGATCGAGTTGTAGTTGCAGGCGAAGAGCACGCTGCCGGGAAGCCGCGTCATCGCCTCAGCCCCTGATGTGCAGGACGCAGATCAGCGTGAATAGACGCCGCGCGGTGTCGAGATCCATCTCGACCTTCTCCGCGAGGCGCTCGCGCAGAAGCTCCGAGCCCTCGTTGTGAAGGCCGCGCCGGCCCATGTCGATCGCTTCGATCCGCGAGGGCGTCGCGGTGCGGATCGCCTTGTAATAGCTCTCGCAGATCAGGAAGTAGTCGCGGATGATGCCGCGGAGGGGCTGCAGTGGGATCGCGAGCCGGTCGAGCGGCGACTCATCGGTCGCGCGGAGGTCGAGGATGAGCCGGCTCTCCTCGAGCCCGATCCGTAAATGGAACGGCCCCGTCCGCGGCGCGACCGGTGCGAAGGAGTTCTCCTCCAGCAGGTCGAAGATCGCGACGGCGCGCTCGTGCTCGATATCGGCATTGCGGCGGACGACGCTCTTCTCGTCGAGGTCGATCTTGACGATGCGCTGGTCGCCCGCGGCCATGGCCTCAGCCCGGCGGCAGGTTAAGCCGGATCGCGATCGAAAGTGCGTGTGCGTCGAGCCCTTCGGCGCGTGCGAGCTCGATTGCGGCGGGTCCGACCGCGCGTAGGCCCTCGGGCCCACAGGACAGAAGCGACGTGCGCTTCATGAAATCCTGCACGCCGAGTCCGGAGGAGAAGCGGGCGCTCCGGGCGGTTGGGAGCACGTGATTGGGCCCGCCGACATAGTCGCCGACGGCCTCGGGCGAGTGGCGGCCGAGGAAGATCGCGCCGGCATTGCGCACCCGGCCCGCGAGCGCCTCGGCGTCCTCGACCGCGATCTCCAGATGCTCCGGCGCGATCCGGTCGACGAGGGGGATCGCTTCCTGCCAATTGCGCGTCACGATGAGCGCACCATGCCGCGCCCAGCTCTCGCCAGCGATCGAGCCGCGCGGCAGCGTCTTGAGATGCGCCTCGACGGCGCGCGCGACGGCCGCGGCGAAGGAAGGATCCGTCGTGATGAGGATGGCCTGCGCCGCCGTATCGTGCTCGGCTTGCGAGAGCAAGTCCGCCGCGATCCATGTGGGGTCGTTCTGCGCGTCGGCAAGCACGAGAATTTCAGAAGGGCCGGCGATCATGTCGATGCCGACGGTGCCGAAGACGCGTCGCTTCGCCGCCGCCACATACGCATTGCCGGGGCCGACGATCTTGTCGACTGCCGGAATCGTCGCGGTGCCGTACGCGAGAGCCGCGACGGCTTGCGCACCGCCGATCCGATAGATCTCCGAGACGCCCGCGAGTTTCGCCGCCGCCAGCACCAGCGGGTTGAGCTTCCCCTCCGGCGCGGGCACCACCATGGCGACGCGATCGACACCAGCGACCTTCGCGGGGATCGCGTTCATCAGCACCGAGGAAGGGTAGGCTGCGAGACCGCCGGGAACGTAGATTCCGACCGCGCCGATCGGTCGCCAGCGCGCGCCCAAACGGATGCCCTGGGGATCGACGTAGTCGAAGTCCTCCGGCACGAGGCGGCGATGATAGGACTCGATGCGTTCGGCCGCGAGCCGGAGGGCCGCCAGCGTCTCGGCCGAGCATTGCCGCTCCGCCGCGGCGATCTCCTCGGCGGAAAGACGCATGGTCGCGGGCGAAAGATCGAGGCGGTCGAAGCGCTTCGTCGCCTCGATCACCGCCGCGTCGCCGCGCGTACGCACATCCGCGAGGATCGCGGCAACGGCGGCATCGACCTCCTCCGCGGCCTCGCGCTTCTCCGCGAGGAGCGCCGCAAATTCCCGAGCGAAGCCGGAATCGGAGGTTGCGAGCCTACGCGGCATGCGCGGCCTCGCGGAAGCGGTCGATCCAGCCATGGATCTCCCGCGGCCGGGTCTTGAGCGCGGCGCGGTTCACGATGAGGCGCGAAGTCACGTCGGCGATGTGCTCGATCTCGACGAGCCCGTTCGCGCGCAACGTCTCGCCGGTCTGCACGAGATCGACGATGCGCCGGCACAGTCCCAAGACCGGCGCCAGCTCCATCGCACCGTTGAGCTTGATGCATTCGGCCTGGACGCCGCGCGCTGCGAAATGCCGGCGCGTGATTTCCGGATATTTGGTCGCGACGCGGATGCGGCTCCAGCGCTGGGGATCGTCCTGCCCGACGAGCTCCTTCGGCGCCGCAACCGCGAGACGACAACGGCCGATGCGAAGATCCAGCGGGGCGTAGATCTCGGGATACTCGAACTCCATCAGCACGTCATTGCCGGCGACGCCCAGATGCGCTGCGCCGAAGGCGACGAAGGTCGCGACATCGAAATTGCGCACGAGCACCACGTCGAGCCCGGGGTGGCTTGTCGAGAATCGCAGCTTGCGCGAATTCTCGTTCGCGAACTGGGGCTCGATCTCGATCCCGGCACGCCGCATCAGCGGCACGACCTCACCGAGGATGCGCCCCTTGGGGAGCGCCAATACCAGCGTCTCGTTGCCGCGCGTCACGCCCACGATCTCCGAGAAAGACGACGTCGCGGGCGTCAGCGGCCCGCCTCGTCCAGGGGATGCCGAGGCTGCCACCGCGTGGGCCAGGGCTCGCCGAGGTCGTCTAGATGGCACAGTATCACGCCGGTTTCCAGCCGGATCGCCGCGCCTCCCGCGAAGTCGAGCTGAAGCGCGTCCCCGACCTGCCGGATCGCGAGCAATGCGAGGATACGGTCAGGCTCCGCGAGGCTGAAGCCGCGCCGCTTGATGGCCGTCACTCCGCTGACGCTGAACCCGGTAAGCCGGCGCTCGAGGTTGTCGCGGGGGCGATCGGGCGGGGCCTCCCAGCGGAAGCGGTTCGCGACCAGCGCGAAGCGCTGTTCCTCCGGAAGATAGGCCATCTCCGAGACCGGGATCAGCGCATCCTGTAGCACCGCAGAGAGGACGGCGAGGTCCTCCTCATCGCGCGCGACGAGCTTCAAGGTCTCGGGCGCGCGAGCTTCCTCAGCCATCGCTGATCCGCTCGATTGCGGCGCCACAGGCCGCGAGCTTCTCCTCGAGGCGCTCATAGCCGCGGTCGAGGTGATAGACGCGGTTCACCAGCGTCTCGCCGCCGGCCGCGAGGCCCGCGAGCACCAGCGAAACCGAGGCGCGGAGGTCGGTCGCCATCACAGGCGCGCCGGCGAGCCGCGAGACGCCGCGCACCATGGCAGAGGCGCCGTGCACGTTGATGTTGGCGCCCATGCGACAGAGTTCCGGCACGTGCATGAAGCGATTCTCGAAGATCGTCTCCGTGATCATCGCGGCGCCCTCGGCCGTCGTCATCAGCGCCATGATCTGCGCCTGGAGATCGGTTGGGAAGCCCGGGAAGGGCTCGGTCATGACGTCGACGCCGGAGAGCCGGCCGTTGAGGCGCTTCACCAGCAGCCCGCCCGCAGTCGGCGTGACCGCGACGCCAGCACCCTCGAGGACGCGGATCACGGAAGAGAGGCTCTCGCCATCGGCGCCCACGAGCTCGACGGCGCCGCCGGTGATGGCGGTCGCGACCATGTAGGTGCCGGTCTCGATGCGGTCGGGAATGACGCGATGCTCGGCGGCATGCAGCCGCTCGACCCCGCGGATGCGGATGCGATCGGTGCCGGCGCCCTCGATCTCGGCCCCCATGGCGGTGAGGCAGCGCGCGAGATCAACGATCTCGGGCTCGCGCGCGGCATTGACGAGCTGGGTCTCACCCTCGGCGAGGCTTGCGGCCATGAGCAGGTTCTCGGTGGCACCGACGGAGATGGTGGGAAAGACGATCTCGGCGCCCTTGAGTCCCTGGGGAGCGACAGCCTCGATATAGCCCTGATGCAGCGTCACCTTGGCGCCGAGATGCTCCAAGCCCTTTATGTGAAGGTCGACGGGACGCGTCCCGATCGCACAGCCGCCGGGGAGCGAGACCCGCGCCTCGCCCGCACGCGCGACGAGCGGCCCCAGCACCAGCACCGAGGCGCGCATCTTGCGCACGAGGTCGTAGGCCGCGGTGGTGGAGGCGATCCGCTTCGCGCGCAGCTCCACGGTATGGCCGTGCTCCTCAGCGGTCTCGGCGCCGTTGAGTGTGACGGAGACGCCGTGCTGGACCAGCAGATGCGCCATGGTGTCGATGTCCACGAGGCGCGGCAGGTTCGTGAGCGTCAGGGTCTCATCGGTCAGCAGCGCCGCCGCCATCAAGGGGAGCGCTGCGTTCTTGGCACCGCCGATCCTGATCTTGCCTTCGAGCGGCTTGCCGCCGCGGATGCGAATCTTGTCCATGTGCTCGGGGAACCTCTCGTTTCGAAGCAATACCGACTTGCCGACGGTCCCCTACCTAAACCGGGATTATGGCGGAATTCGCTACAGTCTTGGAAGCGTCACGCCGCGCTGGCGCATGTATTTGCCCTTGCGGTCGGCGTAGGAGGTCTCGCAGGGCTGCTCGCCCTTGAAGAAGAGGAACTGGCAGATGCCCTCGCCGGCATAGATGCGCGCGGGGAGCGGCGTGGTGTTGGAGATCTCGATCGTCACGTGCCCCTCCCATTCGGGCTCGAGGGGCGTCACGTTCACGATGATGCCGCAGCGGGCGTAGGTCGATTTCCCGAGGCAGACCACGAGCACGTCGCGCGGCACCCGGAAATACTCGATGGTGGAGGCGAGCGCGAAACTGTTGGGAGGGACGATGCAGATGTCGGTCTCGCGGTCGACGAAGCTCTGCGGCGAGAAGGCCTTGGGATCGACCACGGCGCTGTCGACGTTGGTGAATATCTTGAACTCCCGCCCGACTCGCGCGTCGTAGCCGTAGGAAGAGAGGCCGTAAGAGATGACGCCCTCGCGCGCCTGGCGCTCGACGAAGGGCTCGATCATCGCCTTCGTGGTCGCCATCTCGCGAATCCAACGATCGGACAAGATCGGCATGCCTGCGACTCCCTGGCGGTCGGACGGGGTCGAGGGGTTTTAAAGGAACGCCAAGGCACCCTCAAGCGTCGACGTGCTCGGGCTTAGCCTCCGTCGCTCTCCGGAACGCTTCGGGGCGAGCCGCTCTCGGCCGCACGCTCCCGCGCCTGGGCCTTCCGCTTGCGAAGGTTCTCGCGCAGTGCCGCGGCAAGCCGCGCCTTCCGAGCGTCGGCGGCATGGCTGCCGGCGCTGCCTAGTTTCGGGAGCGTCTTCTTGTTGCTCATCGAGGGGCAAAGTGGCGACTTCGAGGGAGAGGGTCAAGGCGAGGCTTTCTTCGGGGGAGGCCCCCGCGTAAGGTTCTTCGCGCATGATCGAGCTCTCCATCGCCGACATCCTGCCGCAGTTTCCGGAGTTCCGCGTCGGCCTGGGCCTGCTCAGGGGCTTGGCGCCCGGCGAGAGCCCGGCGCCGGGCATCCGCGCGCTCCTCCACTACGTCGAGCGCGATGTGCAGGCCTCGCTTGCGGAGCGCGACCTGGAGAAAGTGCCGGAGATCGGACGCTGGCGCGCGGCCTTTCGCGCGGTCGAGCGCGACGTCCAGGCGGCGCTCGCGGAGCTCGAGAAGCTGCCGGAGGAGGATCCCCGGCGCGCGCCCTATCGCGCCTTGAACGGCAAGAAAATCGTCTACCGCAGCTCCTGCGACGCAATGCTACGGCGCCTCAAGGCAGGCGAGATGCTCCCGCGGACCTTGCCGCTCCTCGACCTCTGCAACGCGATCTCCGTCCGCTTTCGCGTCGCCGTCTCGGCCGAGGATCGCGCCGCGCTCGAGCCGCCCCTCACCTTCCGCTATGCGCGCGAGGGCGAGCGCTTCCTCGATGCGAGCCAGGAGCCGCCGGTCGAGGACCTGGCTCCGCCGCGCGAGGTCGTCTATGCCGATGCCGCGAAGCTCCTCAGCCGACGCTGGAATTGGCGGCAGGACGCGCGGAGCCGCATCCGAGCGGAGACAGGCGAGGCCGTCATCGCGATCGAGACCCTCGAGCCCGATGGCGAGGCGCGGCTGCAAGGTGCCATCGGCCTCTTCCGCCACCACGCCGAGGGCAGCCTCGGTGCCAAGACCCAATGGGCAATCGCGAGCAAGGCCCTGCCGTCGGTCAGCCTGGGCTAGCTCCCTTGCCAAGCGCCGCCGGGGCGGTGTATTGCCTCGATCCCGCCGGCGCTGCCGTAGCTCAGTGGTAGAGCACGTCCTTGGTAAGGACGGGGTCCGCAGTTCAATCCTGCGCGGCAGCACCAGTTTCCCCAGCGCCACCGATCGAGAGGAGAGACCGCGCCATGGCCCAATTCCTCGTCCTCGCCTATGACGCAACCGATGCCGAGGCGCCGGCGCGGCGGAAAGCGGCGCGGCCCGCGCATTTCGAGGGCATCAAGCCGATGGTGGCGAAGGGCGAGATCGTGGTGGGGGCAGCACTTCTCAACGACCAAGGGGGCATGGTGGGCTCAGTCGTGGTGACGGAATTCCCGAGCCAGGCCGAGCTCGATGCCTGGCTCACGCGTGAGCCCTACGTCAAGGAGCGCGTCTGGACGAAGATCGAGGTGCGGCCCGTCCGCATCGCCGTCCGCGAGGGGAAGATCAACCCCTGATTTGCCGAACCCCCGAAAAAAATGGGCCGCATGGGGGGCATGCGGCCCAAGTTTCAGGGAGGAAAAGCCCGAAGGACTTACGGGACGCCAGCGGGGGAGCCGGCAATGTCCCGCATGCTTGTTCTACCGAATATGGATGAATGAATCGTTAAGGAACCTGCTCCGCCTTAAGGCGGAGGCAACCCTGAGCCTCGCGCGGGCTCAGGCGGAATGGACTTGATCGAAGTAGTCGTTGACCGAGCGCACCACGCCGAGCGCAAGCTTCTTCTGGTAGTTGGTGGCGCGAAGCTGCTTCTCCTCCTCGGTGTTGGAGAGGCAGCCAAGCTCGACCAGCACCGAGGGAATGTCCGGCGCCTTCAGCACGACGAAGCCGGCAGAGCGGTGGCTGTTGTTGAGGAGACGGACTTCGCGGCCGAGCTCCGCGACGAGCTTGCGCGCGAGCACGATCGAGAGATTGTTCGTCTGCCGCCGCGCGAGGTCGAGGAGGATATTGCTGACCTCCGGCGGGTGGCGCGAGAGATCGATGCCCGCGATGAGATCGGCCTTGTTCTCGCGCTGCGCGAGCGCCGCCGCCTCCGCGTCGGAGGCGCGCTCGGAGAGCGTGAAGACGGAGGCGCCGCGCACGGCCGAATCGGGAATCGCATCCGCGTGGATCGAGACGAAGAGATCGCCGTTCGCTGTGCGTGCCCGCGCCACGCGATCCTCGAGCGCCACGAATTCGTCCTGGCTGCGGGTCAGCAGAACCTTGTAGCGCTTCGTCGCCTCGAGCTGGCGCGCGACCTCGGTCGCGGTCGCGTAGGAGATCTGCTTCTCGAAGATACCGCTCACGCCGATCGCGCCGGGATCGACGCCGCCGTGACCGGGATCGAGCACGACGACGCGGCGCCCCGCAGGCTTCGCCGGCGCCGTGCGCGCGAAAGCGGCGGGCGCCCAGATCGTCGTTGCCGAGGCGGCAGCGATCCGTCCCACCCACCGCAGGACGCTTCGCCGGTTCACCATGTCGCGCGTGTTAACCATAAGGCCTCGAAAATACTAGCACCTTTCGGGCGTGCGGCTGCGTGCCTTACCGCGAGTCGTCCAAGAATTAGGTTAGGAAGATGCCATATCTATTTGGCGAATCAACATAAAATTTTCGTAACGCCGATGTCGCAGCTTCCGCCGCCGGACCCGATGCTTGATGCCGCTAGGGCATGCCGTTAAGAACGGCGGCCGGCGTGCGCCAAACTTCGTCTCATTTTCGCGAGTCCGCTCGATGCCCGCCTCGACCGCGCTTCCCGCAAGCGAGCCCACGATTGGGCGCGGCATCGCATCGATGCTATTCGCGGTCATGGTGTTCAGCACCATGGACGCGCTCATCAAGTGGCTCACGCCGAGCTATCCGCTGATGGAGATCGTGTTCTTCCGCTCGATCTTCGCCTTCATCCCGCTGCTGCCCTCGTTGCTGCGGCAGGGCAGTGCGCCGTTCCGTACGCGGCGGCCACTGGGACAGGCCGGACGCGCCTTGATCGGGCTCGGTGCCACCGTCTGCTTCTTTTACGCCTACCGATTCCTTCCGCTTGCTGACGTCTTCGGAATCGCCTTTGCGGCGCCGCTCTTCGTCACGGCGCTTTCGGTTCCGCTTTTGGGCGAGCGCGTGGGCATACGGCGCTGGAGCGCGGTCCTCGTCGGCTTCATCGGCGTGCTCGTCATGGTGCGGCCCGATATCGGTGTCGCCGATGCCGCCACATTGATCACGCTGCTGGGGACGCTCTGCTATGCCATCTCCCTCGTGTTCCTACGCAATCTCGGCAAGTCCGAGACCACAGTGTCGATCGTCTTCTACGTGACCTGCACGACGACGCTCGCGAGCGCCATAGCCCTCCCCTTCGTTTGGATCACGCCCAGCGCAGTCGACCTGCCACTGTTGATACTCGTGGGAATCTTGGGCGGCATCGCCCAGCTCGCGATCACCCGCGCTTTCCGCCTGGCGCCCGCTGCGGTCGTGGCGCCCTTCGACTATACCGCCCTCCCCTACGCCGCGGCGCTCGGTTACTTCGTTTGGGGCGACGTGCCGGAGCCAATCTTCCTTCTGGGTGCGGTGATCGTGATCGGAAGCGGCCTTTACATCCTCCACCGCGAGACGCGCCTAGCGGGGCGGAGATAAATCGTCACGCCCGCAGGTCCACGACAACCCGGCCACGGACGGCACCCTTGAGAATGGCCTCGGCAAGCTCGGGAAGACGGTCGAGTCCCACGGTATGCGTCATCGCGTCGAGCTTTCCCATCGGGAGATCGCGGGCGATTCTAGCCCATGCAGCTTCGCGCCGCGGGCGCGGGCACATCACGCTGTCGATGCCCAGAAGATTGACCCCGCGCAGCAGGAAGGGGATCACGGTCGCGGGGAGATCGTTGCCGCCGGCCAGGCCGCAGGCAGCGACGCTCGCGCCGTATTTGAGCTGCGTCAGGATGCTCGCGAGGGTCGTGCTTCCAACCGCATCGATAGCGCCCGCCCAGCGCTCGCTGTCGAGCGGCCGCGCGGGCGGTTTCGCGAGCGATGCTCGATCCACGATCTCCTGCGCGCCGAGCTCCTTCAGATAGGCATGCGCCTCGGCACGACCCGTCGAGGCTGCGACGCGATAGCCGAGCTTCGCAAGGATTGCGATGGCGACGCTGCCGACGCCGCCCGCGGCGCCCGTCACCAGCACCTCGCCCGCGCCATGCACGAGCCCGTGCTCCTCGAGCGCCATCACCGCGAGCATCGCGGTGAACCCCGCGGTGCCGACGGCCATGGCCCGTTTCGTGGTGAGGCCCTCGGGAAGTCGCACGAGCTGGCTCGCCTTGACGCGCGCCTTCTCCGCGTAGCCGCCCCATTGCATCTCGCCGACGCGCCAGCCCGTAAGCACGACCGCGTCGCCGGGCTTCCATTCGGGCGAGCTCGATGCCGCGACGCGGCCCGCGAAATCGACGCCGGGCACGTGCGGGTATTTGCGCACGAGCCTGCCGATCCCCTTCAGGATCAGACCGTCCTTGTAGTTGAGCGTCGAATACTGGACGTCGACCGTCACCTCGCCCTCTGGCAAGGCACTTTCAGCGAGACGCTCGATGCCCGCCCGAACCTTGCCCTCGGCCTCATGGAGAACGAGCGCCTTGAACTCACTCACCGCAAGCGCTCCAGCACGCTCACGTAGTTTGCGACCGCGGCGCCGCCCATATTGAAGACGCCCGCGAGCTCCGCGTCCTTGACCTGCATGCCGCCCGCGGTGCCCGTGAGCTGCATCGAGGCGAGCACGTGCATGGAGACGCCGGTCGCACCGATCGGGTGGCCCTTCGCCTTCAAGCCGCCGGAGGGGTTGATCGGGAGCTTCCCGGTCTTCTCCGTGATGCCCTCCTCGATTGCGCGCGCGCCCTCGCCGGGCTTCGCGAGGCCCATCGCCTCGTAGATAAGAAGCTCCGCCACGGTGAAGCAGTCATGCACCTCCGCAAAGTCGAGATCGGCGAGCTTGACCTTGGCCGCGTCGAGCGCGCGTTTCCAGGCTAGCGCCGGCCCCTCGAAGGCGATGATGTCGCGCTTGGAGAGCGGCAGGAAATCGTTGACGTGCTCGGCCGCGCGGAAGACCACGGCCTTATCGAGTGCCAGCGCCGTCTCGACGTCCGCAAGCACCAGCGCCGCAGCACCGTCGGAGACGAGCGAGCAATCGGTTCGCCGGAGCGGCCCCGCAACCAGCGGGTTCTTCTCGGAGACGGTGCGGCAGAACTCGTAACCGAGATCCTTCTGCATCTGGGCCAGCGGATTGACGGCACCATTCTTGTGGTTCTTGGCGGCGATTCTGGCGAGCGCGTCGGATTTGTCGCCGTACCGTTGAAAATACATCTGCGCGATCCGGCCGAAGACGCCCGCGAAGCCGCCCTCGATGCCGCCTTCCTCCTTGAGATAGGAGGCGCGGATGAGGATGTCGCCGACCGCGGGTCCCGTGACCTCGCTCATCTTCTCGACACCGACAACCAGCACCTTCCGCGCGCGCTTCCCTGCGATCGCGGATATGCCTTGATGGATCGCGGCGGAGCCGGTGGCACAGGCGTTCTCGACGCGGGTAGCAGGCTTGAAGCGGAGCGCGGGATCGACCTGGAGCACGAGGGAAGACGGAAACTCCTGGCGCACGAAGCCCGCATTCATGGTGCCGATGAAGATCTCGTCGATATCGGCGGGCGCGAGGCCGGCGTCGCGGATCGCGTCGGCCGCGACCTCCGTGATCATGGCCTCGATGTCCTTGCCTTCTTGCTTGCCGAAGCGGCTGTGGGACCAGCCGACGATGCAGGCGGTCATGCTCAACTCCTCCTCCAGGGCATGCTCCCTTATATAAGTCAGCGAGGTCCCGCTTGCCAGCCTCGCGCTTTCTGGCGACAGTCCGGGAGTGAGCGAGCAACGGATCACTCTGCGCCGCCCCGACGACTGGCACGTGCATCTCCGCGATGGTACGATGCTGGCGGCGGTGCTGCAGTGGACCGCGCGGAGTTTCGCGCGCGCGATCGTGATGCCGAATCTCGTGCCGCCCGTGACGACGGTCGCGGCCGCCGAGAGTTATCGCCGCCGGATCCTCGATGCGCTGCCGAAGGGCGCGCGCTTCGAGCCCTTGATGACGTGCTATCTCACGGACGACGGCGATCCCCCGGAGATCGAGCGCGGTTATCGCGAGAAAGTCTTCGCGGCGGTGAAGCTCTATCCCGCGCGAGCCACCACCAACTCGGCCCATGGGATCACCGACATCGCGAAGACCTATCGCGTGCTCGAGCGCATGGAGCGGCTGGGAATGCCGCTCCTCGTCCATGGGGAGGTGACGGATCCGGGGGTCGACATCTTCGATCGTGAGGCCGTCTTTCTGGACCGCGTGCTCGCGCCCCTGATTGCGCGCTTTCCCGGCCTCAAGATCGTGCTCGAGCACATCACGACCGCCGAGGCCGCCGATTTCGTGACGAGGGCGGGCCCAAGCCTCGCCGCGACCATCACCGCGCATCATCTCGTGATCAACCGCAACGCGATCTTCACGGGCGGACTCCGGCCGCACATGTATTGCCTTCCAGTGGCGAAGCGTGAGACCCACCGCCTGGCGCTCCGCCGCGCTGCCGTCTCCGGCAATTCCAAATTCTTCCTCGGCACCGACACTGCACCGCATGCGATCAAGGATAAGGAGATGGATTGCGGTTGCGCCGGCATCTTCAGCGCGCCCGCCGCGCTCGAGATCTACGCGCAAGTCTTCGCCGAGGAGAACGCCCTCGACCGTTTCGAGGCCTTCGCCTCCCTAAACGGCCCCCGTTTCTACGGACTTCCCGTGAACGAGGAGAAGATCGTGCTGGCTCAGAAGCCCTGGCGCGTGCCGGAACGAGTCGACGCCATAAAGCCCTTCCTCGCAGGCGGAGAGGTCGGATGGACGCTGGTTGCTCCGTCCTAGCCTCTCATCCGCGAAAAGCCCGCGAATGAAAGCCTCACGCACCACCGTCATCTTCGATCTCGGCGGTGTTCTCATCGATTGGAACCCGCGTCACCTCTATCGGAAGCTCTTCGTAGGCGACGAGCGGGCGATGGAGGAGTTCCTGACCACGGTCTGCACACAGGCTTGGAACGTGCAACAGGATGCGGGTCGCAGCTTCGCGGAAGGGGCGGCGATCTTGAAGGCACGCCATCCCGAAAAGGCCGCGCTCATCGACGCTTTCGGTGCCCGGTTCGGCGAGATGATGGCGGGGGAGATCGCGGGCTCGGTCGCGATCCTCGATGAATTGCATCGACGCGGCGTGCCCCTCTTCGCGCTCAGCAATTGGTCGCGCGAGACATTCCCCTTCGCGCGCGAGCGCTTCGCCTTCCTGGAGCGGTTCAGCGGTATCGTCATCTCCGGCGAGATCGGCCACGTCAAGCCGGACCCTGCGATCTATCGACATCTTCTGGACCGTTTCGGCATCGACCCCGGAGCGGCCGTCTTCATCGACGACGTCGCAGGCAATGCCGAGGCCGCGCGCGCCTTCGGCATTCACCCTGTCCACTTCACGTCACCCCCCGCGCTCGAGCGCGAACTCCGGGACTTGAGACTTCTCTGAGTTTCGGCGACCCTACCGCCGGGGAGGACGAAGGACATGGCGGAACGGACGGCGGCACTCGACGTGCGCGCTGCCGAGGTTTTTTATGGGCAGCTCAAGGTTTTAGACCGGGTCTCGCTGACCGTCAGCGGCGGCGAGTTCGTGGCGCTGCTGGGTTCCTCCGGCTGCGGCAAGACCACGCTTCTGCGCGCGATCTGCGGCTTCGTCCCAGTGGCAGGCGGCAGCATCTGGGCCGGCGACCGCGACATCACAAAACTGCCACCCGACAAGCGTAACATGGCCATGGTGTTTCAATCCTATGCGCTCTGGCCGCACATGACGGTGGCGCAGAACATTGGCTACGGCCTGCGGCTCAGGGGCGCCGGTCGCGGGGAAATCGCCGCAAGAGTCGGGGAGATGCTGAAGTTGCTGCGCCTCGAGGGGCTGGGCGAGCGGCGCGTTACCGAGATTTCAGGCGGCCAACGCCAGCGCGTGGCGCTCGGGCGCGCGCTTGCGATCAATCCCAACATCCTGTTGCTGGACGAGCCGCTCTCGAACCTCGATGCGCGCGTGCGCGAGGAGGTGCGGCACGAGATCAAGACGCTGCAGCAGAAACTCGCGATCACCACCGTGCACGTGACGCACGACCGCGAGGAGGCGATGGTGATGGCGGACAAGATCGCCATCCTCGATGCCGGCCGCATGGTGCAGATCGGCACGCCCGAGCAGGTGTACAACCGCCCGAACTCGCCGTTCGTTGCGAGCTTCATGGGCGCCTCGAACGCAATCCGCCTGCCCGCGCGCCGCGCCGAGAGCGGGATCGAGATCGCGGAAGGGCCATACACGGGCGCGGCTTCGATCTCCGCCTCTGTCCTCGACGGCCCGACGCTCGAGCGCATCGACGGCTCCCGCGAGGTCCTCGCCTATTTCCGCGGCGAGGATGCGCGGCTCGAGCCCGCGGGCGCGGGCGCGCGAGAGGCTCTCGTCCTGCGCGGAGAGATCGCGCAGGCGTCTTACCCCGGCGGCCACTTCCGCTACGCCGTCACGGTGGGTACGGATCAATTCATGGTGGACGACGACCGCCGCTATTCAGTCGGCGCGCCGGTCGCCGTCGTCCTTCCGCTATCGCGGCTCCATCTCTACCCGGCCGCGGCCACGCCGACGCAGCTCAACTGAAGAAGACGGAGGCAAATATGAGACGATCCCTACTGCTTTCTGCCGCGATTGCGCTCTCGGTTGCGCTCGCGGCCTCGCCTGGCCACGCGCAGCGCAAGATTACCCTCAACGTCGTGACCGCCGGCGACCAGAACATGGTCGATTACGTCAAGGACTACCTCGCTCCGATCTTCGAGAAGGATCACCCCGACGTGACCGTGAAGTCCGTCGGCACGGGTCCGGGCGACGCGGGCTCGCAAAAGATCTATGAGAAGCTCGTCGCCGAGAAGGGTAACGCCGAATGGGACATCGACGTCGCTGTGATCCACCAGAAAGCAGCGGGCCAGATGGTCGCGGAGGGTCTGCTCGCGGCTTACGTGAAAGACGTATCGACGGGCAAGCTCGTACACTCGCCGGCGGCCTCCAACTCGCTCGGCGCCAATGTCGCGGGCTTTGTGATCCCGATGTTCAACAGCCAGACCGCGATCGCCTACAACTCGCAGATGGTGAAGGATCCCCCCGGCACTTACGCCGATCTCGTCAAATGGGTCGACGCCAATCCCAAGAAGTTCGGCTACAACGGAATAAAAGGTGGCATGTCCGGCGTGAGCTTCGTCGTCGGCTGGATCTACGCCTATACGCCCGATGCCGAGAAGCTCATGAACGGGCCTTACGACCCCAATCTAAAGAGCAGCTGGGATCCTGCATTCGCGGGCCTCAAGGCTTTTAATCAGAAAGTCGTGCTGACGCCGGGCAACGCCGGCACGCTCGACATGCTCGGGCGCGGCGAGATCGAGATGGGTCCGGTTTGGGTCGACATGTTCTACACTTGGCAGGCCGACGGAAAGCTTCCCCCGAGTGTGAAGCTGAAGCTCATCGGCCCCGGCATGCCCGGACAGCCCATGTACTACACGGTCCCCGCGAAGGCCGCGAACATGAAGCTCGCGGAGCAGTTCATCGAGCTCGCGACCAGCCCCAAGGTCCAGGCGGACGGCATCGTCAAGCGCTTCAACTGGTATCCCGGCATCGACGCGACCGAGGTGAAGTCGCAGCTCGACGACGCCACCTGGAACAAGCTCTTCGTCGATGTGACGCCGCAAGATCTGCAGACCAAGGGCAAGACATTCCCGATCGCGCCCTATTTCAACGACATCCTCGAGGGCTACGAGAAGAAGGTGCAGTGAGAGCGGCGCGCCGCGCCCCGGCTCATCGGGGCGCGGCCGCCACCTGAAACGCGAAGCGGCATGCGGGAGTCGCGGCTCGCGATGTTTCTTCTGGTGCTGCCGGCGCTGGCGGTGGTGCTGGCGCTTTTCGTCTACCCGCTCGCGACCTCTGTGATCTCCTCGGTCACGGACAAGAGCGGCGTTCTGACGCTCGACAATTTCGCCAAGGCCTGGGAGCTCTATCGCGAAGACGTGGTCTTCACGCTCGTGATCGTCATGGTCTCCACGCTCTTCATCGGCGCGCTCTCCGCGGCGATCGGCGGGTATCTCGTTCTCGGCGAGAGCAAGCGCGCGGTCGCGGTGCTGCGCTGGCTCTATCGCTGGCCCCTGTTCATCCCGTTCATCGTGGCGGCGCAATGCATGCGGACCTTCCTCGCGAAGAACGGGCTCATGAACAACGCCTTCGACACGCTCGGCCTCATCGACGTCCATAATGCCGTGGGGTTCCTCGACTGGCGCGGCATCATCGTGACCTTCGTCTGGAAGCAGACGCCCTTCGTCGCGCTTCTGGTTGCCGGCGCAATGGCCTCGCTCGACCGATCCACCATCGAGGCCGCACGCAATCTCGGTGCGAGCCGCCTCCGCATCCTCGTGGAGATCGTGCTGCCGCAAGTGAGTTCCGCGATGATCGTGGGCTTGACGCTCTCCTTCGTCACCATGCTCTCGGTGCTCTCGGTGCCGATCATGATAAGCGGCGGCGCTCCGACCATGATCACCGTCGACATGGCCTTCCGCATCAACGCCTACAGCGACTACGGCGTAGCGAACGCCTTGGGCCTCATCTCCTATGCCATGACCGCGATCGCCGCCTGGACTTATCTCCGCAGCAATGCCGCCAAGCGAGGCATGGCATGAGGTCGGCGCTCGCGACGATCCTGCGCGGCTCGAGCCTCGGTGCGGTTGCCTTCATCGTCTTCGGGCCCATTACAAATCTCGCGCTCTGGGCCTTTGCGGTGCAGTGGTATTTCCCCTACAAACTCCCGGTCATCTGGGGATTCAAATACTGGTACGAGGTGTTCAAGCCCCGGAGCGACGCCTGGGAGTCGCTCTCGACGAGCGTGCTCATCGCGCTATTCACCGTCGCGGCCTGTCTCGTCCTCGCGGTGCCCGCGGGCTATGCGCTCGCGCGCGGGCGGCTCCCTTGGCGCGGCGCGATCCTGCTGGCATTCCTGCTGCCGCAAGCGATCCCGAGCATCGCGGTTTATTTCAACGTCGCGCGCATCTTTTATTCGGTCGGCCTCAACGGGACGATCGCAGGCGTGGTGCTCGTGCACACCGTCCACGGTCTCGTCTTCGCGGTCTGGATCGCGGCCGCTGCCTTCGCCGCCGTCGACCGTGAGCTCGAGCTGGCCGCGCGTAATGTCGGCGCCTCTGCTCTGCGGGCCTTCCTCACCGTGACGCTCCCGCTCGCCGCCCCTGGGATCATGGCGAGCGCGATCTTTGTCTTCCTCGAATCCCTCGACGAATTCACGGGAACATATTTCGTCGGCGTCCCCGACGTGACGACCTTGCCGCTGCTCATGTTCACCGCGAGCGTTGCCGGCAACTACCAGATCGCCGCCATCACCGCGCTCGTTCTCCTGGTGCCGTCGGTGGGATTCATGCTCTTCATCGAGCGGTTCCTCAAAGCCGACGTGCTCGCGAAGGTCGGGGGGTGACTCTCGCTGTAGCAACGACGCGCCTCCCTCCTCGAGGGTAGGGGTGATTCTCTACCGAGGCTATCCCCGCTCGCCCAACGCCGCGAAGACGTCGGCGGCGGGCGGACGCCGCAGCACGTGGTGGCGGTGCCAGAGGGCGTAGAACAATAGGGTCCAGGCCGCGAAGCCGACGCGGCGACGGCGCGCTTCCTTGAAGAGGCGCGCGACGGCATCGGGCGCACAGATCTCGGCGATGCCGGGAGCGGCGGCGACCAGCGGGCCCAGCTGTGTGCCGCGGCGCGCGATCCATTCGCCGACGGGCACGGTGAAGCCTTGCTTGCGCGCAAAAGGCTGCGTCACCGGCACGTGCTCCGCGACCCAGCGCCGGAGCAGCCACTTCCCCAGGCGCTTGTTGATCTTGAGCTCGTCCGGAAGGCGAAAAGCGAATTCCGCCACGACGGGATCGAGGAATGGCGTGCGGCCTTCGACGCCATGCGCCATCAGACAGCGATCGAGCTTGCCCAGAAGATCGTTAGGAAGCCAATCCGCGCAATCGACGGCCTGCGCGACCTGCAGCGCGCTTCGCTGCGCTCGCGCCTCCGTCGCCTCAGCGGCCTCGATGCCGTCGCGCCAACCCGTGAGCTCCTGGCGCAGCACGCCGAGCCCATCGAGAATGCCACGACGGCGCGCGATCTTGCCGCCGAGCCACCAGGGTCGGAGGCCGCTCCGGTAGCGGCCGTAACCCGCGAAGAGCTCGTCGCCGCCCTCGCCGGAGAGGATCACCTTGAGTCCCGCCGCGCGCGCGGCTGCGGCGAGCTTGTAGGTCGGCAGGATCGCGTAATCCGCGGCGGGATCGTCCATCGCCGCCGCGATCTCCGGCAACAGCAGCCAGAAGTCCCCTTCGCGGAATTCGACCTCGTTGTGCTCGGCTCCGAGCGCCTTCGCGACTGCCCGCGCCTGCTCGCGCTCGTCGGGCGCGCCCGTGTTGGAAAAGCCCGCGGTGAAGGCTCGGACGGGGCGCTCGTTCAGCCGCGCCATCATCGCGAGCACCGCCGCGCTGTCGGTGCCGCCGGAGAGGAACATGCCGTAGGGCACGTCCGAGCGCTGATGGATACGCACGCTGTCGGCGAAGATGCCGTCGAATGCCGCGAGCGCCTCCTCCTCGGCACAGCGCAGCAGCCCTGTCTCCGGAAGCGCCGCGCGCCGCCGTCGCTCGACGATCCGGCCGCGCGAGACCACGAGCGTCTCGCCGGGGAGCAACCGCTCGATCCCCGCGAAGATCGTCTGCCGTCCGGTCGTGAACTGGAGCTGCAGCAGCTCGTTCCGCGCCAGCGGTACCATCTTTCCCTCGACCGCGCCGCCGTCGATAAGCGCCCGCGGCTCGCTCGCGAAAGCCAAGCCCTCCGGCGTCTCCGCGTAGTAGAGCGGCTTGATGCCGAAGGGATCGCGCGCAAGCAGGAGCCGCCCCGCGCCGGGATCGTGGAGCGCGATTGCGTACATGCCGCGGAGCTCCTCGGTGAACGCGACGCCGCGGCGGCGGTAGAGGTGGAGCGGCAGCTCGCAGTCGGAACCGGTCGCGAAGACCGCCCCATCCATTGCCGCGCGCAGCTCGATATAGTTGTAGATCTCGCCGTTCGCGACGAGCGCGGCGCCGCCGGGCTCGTAGAGCGGCTGGTCGCCGGTGACGAGATCGATGATCGCGAGACGGCGCTGCATCATCGCGACGTCGCCCGCGCGATAGTGCCCGATCCCGTCGGGGCCGCGATGCGCAAGCGTCTCCGCCATCGTCTGCATCGCGTTCGCGGAGGGCGGGCGCCCGCCGCTGCTCATGATCCCGGCGATGCCGCACATCAGCGCGCGACCCGCTCGAGAAATTCCCGATAGCGCGCGACCACCGTCGTCTCGCCGAATTGAGCGGCGTAGGCCGCATGTCCGGCCTCGGCAAGGCGATTGCGAAGAGCGGGATCGCCCGCGAGCCGCCCGATCGCAGCCGCCAGCGCCGCCGAATCGTCGATGGGAACGAGGAGTCCGGTCTCGCCGTCGCGGATGAGTGCGGCGGGTCCGGCACTTGCCGCGGCCACAACCGGCACGCTTGCGGACCACGCCTCGATCACGACATTGCCGAGCGGCTCCTGACGCGAGGGACAGGCCAGCATGTCCGCGGCGGCGAGAAGCGCCGCCGTGTCCTCGCGCCAGCCCAGAAAATGCACGCGCTCCGCAATATCGAGTGCCGCCGCCTTGGTCTCGAGCGCCGCGCGGAGCGGTCCCTCTCCCGCGAGCCAGAGATGCGCCCGAGGCACGAATGCCATCGCCGCCAGCAGGACGTCGAAGGCCTTGTTCTCGTGAAGCCGGCCCAGCGCGAGAATGAGTGGCACGTCCTCGGGCGTTCCGAGGCTCGCGCGCGCGACCGGCGGCGAGCGCATTTCCGGCACGAAATTCGGGAGGTAATGCGCCCGTTCCGCGGGCCAGCCCGAGCGTACGAGGTAGTCGCAGATCTCCTGCGTGTTGCCGATCAAGTGCTGACACCGCCGATAGTGCCGGAGGTCGTAGTAGCCCCCGAGCCTCGCAACATGCACGAATTCGCCGCTTGGGCAAAGCTGGGTCGCGCGTGTCATCCAGGTGAGCACGATTTGCGGCCTGTAGTCGCGGATCGCGCGGCGGAAGCCGAAAAGCGTCGAGAGGTCGAGCCAGCGATGGAAGGGAAGCTCGATAGGGGCGATGCCACCCACGCGGAGCGCCGCCGCACGCGCGGAGTCCCTGCGGATGAGGATGCGCTGGTCCTGGCCTGCGCGCTCGAAGGCGAGCGCGAGCCGCACGAAGAAGGTCTCGGCGCCGCCATGCGGCGCGCCTGCCATCGCCTGCAAGAGGCGGATCATGGGATGAGGGCTTCGAAGCGCGCGGCGGCCTCGTCCCAGCCAATCCCCTTCTGCAGTTCCACGGCTGCCGCATGCTGCCGCCGCCAGAGCGCATCGTCCGAGAGGATCGCCATGGCAGCCGCGCAGAATTCATCATCGCTTCCGGCGATAGTGCCGGTGACGCCGTCGACGACGCGTTCCGGCAGCGAGCCCAGCTTCGTCACCACTGCCGGCAAGCCCAGCGCCTGCGCCTCCGCGACCGCAAGGCAGAAGCTCTCGCCGATGTCGCCGCGATAGAGCATTGCCCGCGCCGCGCGAAGCGGCGGGACGAGCTGCGCTTTCGGCACTGGCTCGTGCCGACGCACTCCCATTGCCGCGAGTGCCTCCGCGCGCGCCAGCACCGTCGCCATCTCTGCGGCCTTGCGATCGCCAACCACGCCGTAGACCTGCGGCCCCGCATAGACGTGCAGCTCCGCCGCAGGAATCGTGGGGCGGATGCGGCGTTCCCAGAGATCGAGGAGCCAATCGAGGCCACGAAGGGGATTGGAGGTGAAAACCGCTACGGGAGGCGGCATGTCCGTGCGCGGCCCGGCGCTGCGGTAGGCGGCGTCGAGACCGTAGGGAACGATCGCGCGGCCGCCGCTTGGAACCCAGGAGGGAACCGTATTCGCGTGAATTTGGCCCGAGAATACCAGCACGGGCCGATGCACGAAGAGCGGCCAGAGATAGCGCGGCTTTAGTATGTAGTCGCCGGGATTGTGCAGCCAGAAGGCTCGGCCCCGAGCCTTGGGCGCGAGGCCGATGAGGCGATGGCCGCGGTTGGCAACGTAGAGATCGCAGGATTCGGGAACGCCCACTGCGATCGGCGTCCACTCGACGCCATTGCGATGCATCGGTGCAGCGCAGTTGTTGCGGACCTGCACGGTGTGTCCGCGCGCGGCAAGCGCCTCCGCGAGCGCAAGAAACGCCGCCTCGGCGCCGCCGAGCGGCCGCTCCGCCGGAGCCCTCCCGTCGAAGGCAACGCCGTCATCGGCCATGACGATCAGCGCCATGGGCGGAGCCTCATGCGGCGGCGCCCGCGAGACGCTGCAGCAGCTTGCGTGCCGCTGCCTCGACGGCCTCGACCTCGAGGCTGTCCATGAGGGTGTCCGCCGTCAGGTAATGGAAATCGGGGGAGGACATGAGCTGCGCCGGCGTGAGCGGCGTCTGCACCACCGCCGCGCGCGATCCCCAGGGTGCGAAGCGCTCGGCAGGGCTCGGCCCGAAGAGCGCGAGCGTGGGAGTGCCGACCGCGGCCGCGACATGGGTGAGGCCGGTGTCGTTCCCGACATAGAGCGCGGCGCGCCGCAGCGCCGCCGCGGCGGTCAGGAGATCCGTGCGCCCCACGAGATCGAGACGCCGCTCCGCGGGGATCGCCGCAAGAAGCGGCGCCGCCTGCTCGCCCTCATGCGCCGCTGCCATCACAGCGACCCGCGCACCCGCGAGCAAGCCGCTTGCGGAGGTGAGGCGCCGCGCGAGCTCGGCAAAGCGCTCGGCTCTCCAGGTCTTCGCGCGCCAATTGGCAGCAGGGCCGATGGCAAGCACGGGTGGGCCCGGTGGGATCAGCGCCGCCGCCGCACTCTCGTGCCGCGGCAAGGTCCAGAGCCGTGGGCTCGGCGGGGGATCGAGATCGAAGAGACGGCCGAGCTCGCGCACGCGATGCTCGCTGGGATCGCTGCGTCCGGCGACGCGGCGCCGGCCCGTCCAGAGGAAATAGGCCAGCGCCGAGCCCCGGAGATCGACTGCGAGATCCCAGCGGTGGAGGGCGACCTTTCGATAGAGCGTCCACCAATGCAGGCTCCGCGTCCGCTTGTCGACGACGATAACGCGTTCGAGCCCGGGCACGCCCTCGAAAAGCGGCGCGGCCAACGGGCCCGCCGCGACGGTGACGCGCGCGCCGGGGTGGCGCTCCAGGAGGTGCGAAAGCAGGCCGGTCGAGAGAACCGCATCGCCGATGCGAGTCGCGGTGATGAAGAGGATTTTCATGAGGTCCGGCGCCTTATACCCGGCCCCTTCCGGCTTGCCAAGCAATGCCGCCCTCACTACCTCTAGAAGCGCATGAGCGAGGCCCGATACGCCATATTAGAGGAGCGCGGCATCCTCGCGGTCTCCGGCGCCGAGCGCCGCGAGTTCCTGCAGGGCCTGATCTCAAACGACACCCGCAAGCTCGGGCCCGCGCGCGCGCTCTATGCGGCTCTGCTCACGCCGCAGGGGAAATACCTGCACGATTTCTTTCTCGCGGAGGCCGGAGAGACGATCCTCATCGACGGCGAGAAAGCACGACTTCCCGATTTGTTTCGCCGCCTCTCGCTATACAAGCTCCGCTCGAAGGTGACCCTCGCGGAGGCGAGCGATCGCTATCTCGTCGCTGCCGCCTTTGGTGAGGGCGTCGAGAGCAAGCTCGGCCTCTCCGGAGAGCGCGGCAGCGCAGCGGAAATCGCCGGTGGCGTGGCATTCGTCGATCCGCGGCTCGCTAAACTGGGCGCACGATTGATTCTGCCGCGCGCGGGCGGAGAAGGCGCGCTTGCAGAGACCGGTCTCCGCCGCGGAGACGCCACGGACTACGACAGCCTGCGTCTCGAAGCGGGCGTGCCCGATGGCAGCCGCGACCTTCCGGTGGAGAAGGCGATTTTGCTGGAGGCAGGCTTCGACGAGCTCGGCGGAGTCGATTGGGAGAAGGGCTGCTACATGGGCCAGGAGCTGACGGCGCGCACCAAATACCGCGCCCTCATCAGGAAGCGCCTGTTGCCCGTCCGGGTCGAGGGTCCCCTCCCCGAGCCCGGAACGCCGGTGATGCTCGACGGCGCGGAGGCCGGCGAGATCCGCTCGGGCCGCGGCGATCGCGCCCTGGCGCTGCTGCGCCTGGAGGCGATTGAGGACTCCGGAAAATCGGGCATCCCACTCACCGCCGCGGGTGCGCGCATTACGCCGATCAAGCCGGAGTGGGCGAAGTATTGACGTTGCCTCGCTGAGTACTTGCGGGATCGTCGCCGATACGGTCAAACTCGTCCCGCCGGTCTCGGCACATCGGGGAAATGCCAAAAATGAGGGGATCGAGACAATGACAAGCCGGACGCGTCTCTTGGCTGCGGGCCTATTCCTGTTTGCGCTCTTCGGAGGGCTCGCGACTGCCGCCTACGCGGCAGACCAGCCGCAGACGCGGCTCGATGCGATCATCGCGCGGGGTACGCTCCGCGTCGGCACCACCGGCGACTACAAGCCCTTCAGTTTCGATAATCCCACGACGCATAAATTCGAGGGCCTCGACATCGACATGGCGGAGTCTCTGGGGAAGGCGCTCGGCGTCAAGGTCGAGTACGTCAAGACCGCCTGGCCCAATCTGATGACCGACTTTACCGCCGACAAGTTCGACATGGCGCTCGGCGGCGTCTCGGTCACCCTGCCGCGGCAGAAGAAGGGGTTCTTCAGCATTCCCTACATGGTCGACGGCAAGACCCCGATCGCGCGCTGCGTCGACGCGAAGAAGTACCAGACGCTGGCGCAGATCGATAAACCCAACGTCCGCGTCGTCGTCAATCCCGGCGGCACCAACGAGGCCTTCGCACGCGACAACCTGAAGCAAGCGAAGATCGAGGTCTGGAAGGACAACGTCACGATCTTCGACCAGATCGTCGCCAAGAAGGCGGACGTGATGATCACCGACGCGAGCGAGACCATGCTGCAGGCGAAGCTGCACAAGGAGCTCTGCTCGATCCACCCCGACAAGGCCTTCAACTTCGCCGAGAAGGCCTATTGGCTGCAGCCCGACATCGCCTTCAAGGAGTTCGTCGACCAGTGGCTGCACCTCGCGATCGCGACCAAGGAATACCAGAAGACCGCGGACAAGTGGTTTAAGTAAGGGGGATCTCCTCTTCCCCCCGGGGAAGGGTGACGCTTATGCCGTCGAGTCCACGCGCTCATTGACGAGCGCCGCCTGCGCCGCGGCGAGCCGCGCGATCGGCACGCGGTAGGGAGAGCACGAGACGTAGTCGAGGCCGATCTCGTGGCAGAAGCGGACGGAGGCGGGGTCGCCGCCGTGCTCGCCGCAGATGCCGAGCTTGAGTCCCGGCCGCGCCTTGCGGCCGCGCTCGGCGCCGATGCGCATGAGCTCGCCGACGCCATCGCGATCGATGCTGACGAAGGGGTCCTGCTCGAGGATGCCCTGACGCTGATAGGCCCCGAGGAACGTGCCGGCATCGTCGCGCGAGAGGCCGAAGCAGGTCTGCGTCAAATCGTTTGTGCCGAAGCTGAAGAACTCCGCGGTCTCCGCGATCTCGCCCGCGCGCAGCACCGCGCGCGGCAGCTCGATCATGGTGCCGACCATGTAGGGCACTCTAACGCCGGTCTCGCGCATCACGTCGGCGCCGATGCGGTCGATCATGGTCTTGAGGATGTCGAGCTCCTTCCGCGTCGCGATCAGGGGAATCATGATTTCCGGCTCGATCCGCTCGCCCGTCTCCTTAATGACCGCAGCCGCCGCCTCGAAGATCGCGCGCGCCTGCATCTCATAGATCTCCGGCGAGGTGATCGCGAGGCGGCAGCCGCGATGGCCCAGCATCGGATTGGTCTCGTGCAGCGCCGATGCGCTCTGCCGGATCGCGGAGATCGGCTTCCCCGTCGCCTTCGCGATCTGCTCGAGCTCGGCGTCGGTCTTGGGCAGGAACTCGTGGAGCGGAGGATCGAGGAGCCGGATCGTCACCGGCAACCCCTTCATGATGCGAAAAATCTCGACGAAATCGCCGCGCTGCATCGGCAAGATCTTCGCGAGCGCGCGGCGCCGACCTTCGGCGTCGTCGGCCATGATCATCTCGCGCACCGCGGTGATGCGCTCGTCGTCGAAGAACATGTGCTCGGTGCGGCAGAGGCCGATGCCTTCGGCGCCGAAGCGCCGTGCCGTCCGAGCGTCGACCGGCGTATCCGCATTGGCGCGGACGCCGAGTTTTCGGACCGTATCCGCCCACTCCATGAGCGTCGCGAAATCGCCGGAGAGCTCCGGCTGGATCGTCGGCACCTCGCCCAGCATCACCTCGCCGGTCGAGCCGTTGATGGTGATGAGGTCGCCCGCGCGCACGGTCTGGCCCGCGACGGTGAAGGTGCCGGCCTTGGCATCGATGCGGAGATCGCCCGCGCCGGCGACGCAGGGACGGCCCATGCCGCGCGCGACCACCGCCGCGTGGCTCGTCATCCCGCCGCGCGCCGTCACGATGCCCTTGGCCGCGTGCATGCCGTGGATGTCCTCCGGGCTCGTCTCGAGGCGCACGAGGATCACGGCGGCGCCCTTCCCGGCCTGCGCCTCGGCCTCGTCAGCCGAGAAGACGACGACGCCCGACGCCGCTCCCGGCGATGCCGGCAAGCCCCGAGCTAGCACGGTCTTCGCGGCCTTGGGATCGAGTGTCGGATGCAGGAGCTGGTCGAGCGCCGCAGGATCGATGCGCCCGACGGCTTCATCCCTGCGAATGAGCCCCTCGCCCGCCATCTCCACCGCGATCTTGAGCGCGGCCGGCGCGGTACGCTTTCCCGTCCGCGTCTGCAGCATGTAGAGCCGGCCTTGCTGCACCGTGAACTCGATGTCCTGCATGTCGCGGTAATGCGCCTCGAGCGTGCGGCGCACCTTCAAGAGCTCGCCGAAGACGGTGGGCATTACCTCTTCCATCGCAGGAAGATTGGATTTGTTCGCGAGTTTCCCCTCGACCGTCAGATGCTGCGGCGTGCGGATGCCCGACACCACGTCCTCGCCCTGGGCGTTGACGAGATACTCGCCATAGAACTCGTTGGCGCCGGTCGAGGGATTGCGGGTGAAGGCGACGCCCGTCGCGCAGTCCTCGCCCATGTTGCCGAAGACCATCGCCTGCACGTTGACGGCTGTGCCCCAGTCCGCGGGGATCTCATGCAGGCGGCGATAGGTCACGGCACGCTGGTTCATCCAGGAACCGAAGACCGCTCCGATGGCGCCCCAGAGCTGCTCCTGCGGGTCCTGCGGAAAGGGCTTGCCGAGCTCGCGCGTGATCGTCTGCTTGTAGCCCTCGACGACCACCTTCCAGTCCTCGGCGTCGAGCTCGGTGTCGAGCGTCTTCCCGGTGTCGAGCTTGTGATTCTCCAGCAGGTCCTCGAAATGATGGTGATCGACGTCGAGGACGACCTGCCCGTACATCTGGATGAAGCGGCGGTAGCTATCATAGGCGAAGCGCGCATCGCCGCTTCGCTTCGCGAGCCCCAGCACCGAACGGTCGTTGAGGCCTAGGTTCAGCACCGTGTCCATCATGCCAGGCATCGAGGCCCGCGCGCCCGAGCGCACCGAGACCAGCAGAGGATCTGCGGCATCGCCGAATTTGGCACCGATGCGCTTCTCGAGCGCCGCAAGTGCCGCCGCAACCTGCGGCTCCAGGTCCTTCGGATAGCTGCGCTCGTTCGAGTAGAAGTGAGTGCAGACTTCGGTCGTGATGGTGAAGCCCGGCGGTACCGGCAGGCTGAGATTGCTCATCTCCGCGAGATTGGCACCTTTGCCGCCGAGGAGGTTGCGCATCTCCGCGCGCCCCTCGGCGCTTCCCGCTCCGAATCCGTAGACCCACTTCGCCATCGCCACCTACCCTTCGATCTCCGAGAAGTCGGCAACGGCATTGAGCGTCGCCCGAATCTCCGAGAGCAGCCTTAGCCGGTTCGACCGTAGTTCAGGGTTCGCAGTGACATTAACGGTCACGTTGTTAAAAAATTCATCCACGGGCTTCCGCAAAGAGGCCAAGGCTGTCACGGCCTCATCGAAGGCCTCGCGTTTCAGCGCCGCATCGGCCTTGGCGGCAGCCGATGCCAAATCTTCCGCCAGGGCTTTTTCATAAGGACCTTCAAGGAGATGGCGGTCGGCTGGACCTTTGTATTCCACCTTATCCCTGGTTTCTTCAATGCGCAGGATATTGGCCGCGCGCCGGTACGCGACGAGGAGGTTCGCACCGTCCTCGGTGCCCAGGAATTTGCCGAGCGCGGCGACTCGGGAAAGGAGCCGGACGAGGTCGTCCTCCCCCGCTAGGGCGAAGACCGCGGTGATCAAATCGTGCCGCACGCCCTTTTCGCGGAGGTGGACCTTGAGCCGGTCGGCGAAGAAGGCGAGGAGGTCTCGGGTCGGTTCTCGCCCGCGCCGGTCCTCCGCGCTCTCTGCAACGAGGATGAACGCTTGGTGGAACGCCTTCGCGAGCGGAACCCGCAGGGAATTCTCGAGGATGAGACGGATGACGCCGAGCGCGGCGCGACGAAGCGCGAAGGGATCTTTCGAGCCCGTGGGCGTCTCGCCGATCGAGAAGAATCCCACGAGCGTATCGATCTTGTCCGCGAGCGCCACCGCGACGCTGACGGGCGCGGTTGGGCAGCGGTCGTTGGGGCCGAGGGGCGAATAGTGCTCGGCGATCGCATCGGCGACCGCTCTCTCCTCGCCGTCGTGGAGCGCGTAATAGCGCCCCATCACCCCCTGCAATTCCGGGAACTCGCCGACCATGCCAGTGGAGAGGTCGGCTTTGGAAAGGAAGGCGGCGGATCGCACGGCTTCGGCATGATCGCCGGGGATGTAGCGCGCGAGCTCCACGGCAAGCGCCTGGAGCCGCGTCACCTTGTCTTCCATCGTCCCGAGACCCTTGTAGAAGACGCGCTCGCGCAGCTTCGGCACGCGCGAGGACAGGGTCGCCTTGCGGTCCTGCTCCCAGAAGAACCGCGCGTCGGAGAGGCGCGCACGCAGCACGCGCTCGTTCCCGGCGACGACGACTTTGCCGCCATCCCCGGTGACCATGTTGGAGACGATGAGGAAGCGCGGCGCGAGCGCGCCCTTGGCGTCGAGGCAGGCGAAATACTTCTGATGCGAGCGCATGGAGGTCGTGAGGACCTCCGGTGGCAGCTTCATGAAGGCGGGATCGATGCTTCCCGCGAGCACCACCGGCCATTCGACGAGGCCCGAGACCTCATCGAGGAGCGCCGGATCGTCCCTGAGCGTGACCTGGAGGGAGGATGCGGTCTTCCCAAGCGCCTCGGCGATCATGGCGCGCCGCTCTGCGGGGTCGAGGATGACGTGCGCCGCACGGAGCTTCGCCTGATAGTCCCCGAAATCGCTGACCGGGAATTCGCCGCGGGAGAGAAAACGATGACCGCGCGTCCGGTCGCCGGTGGGAATGTCGTCGAGCGCGATGGCGAGGCTCTTGCCGCCGAAGAGACAGAGGACGCTCGCGATGGGCCGGACCCAGCGGAAACTCGCCGCGGGGAAGCGCATGGATTTCGGCCAGGGAATATCGAGGAGGATCGCGCGCAGCAGCTCCGGCAGCACCTCGGCGGTGCGCTTGCCGGAGCGTTTGACGATCGCGAAATAGAACACGCCCTTCCCGGTGTCCCGCTGCTCACACTCCGCGAGTGCGGCGACGCCCGCGGATTTGAGGAATCCCTGCACGGCGTTCTCGGGCGCACCCACGCGCGGGCCGCGGCGCTCCTCCGTCACGTCCGGCTGCGCCTCCGGGAGACCCTCGACCGTGAGTGTGAGGCGACGCGGCGTGACGTAGGTGCGGATCGCGGTGCTTGCGAGGCCTGCGGCGGCGAGTTTCTCGCCGGCGAGGCGCGCGAGATCCTCCGCCGCGCGGGCCTGCATGCGCGCGGGAATTTCCTCCGTGAGGAGCTCGAGGAGAAGGTTCGGCATCGAGTTCGGCCCGACTACCCTCACCCTCCCGCGCTACGCGCGAGCCCCAACCCTCTCCCGCCGGAGACGGGAGAGGGTTGGGGCCCATCGCGAAGCGGTGGGAGGGTGAGGGATGCAGCCGAGAATCACGCCGTTTCCACCGCGAGCCAGCCCTCGCAGCAGGCCTTGGCGAGCGCACGCACGCGCCCGATGTAGCCCGCGCGCTCGGCGACGGAGATCGCGCCGCGGGCGTCGAGGAGGTTGAACCGGTGGCTTGCCTTGATGCACTGGTCGTAGGCGGGGAGCGGCAGCTTCTTCTCGAGGAGCGCGGTGCATTCCTTCTCGGCGTCGGCGAAATGCTGCAGCAGCATCGCCGTGTCCGCGTACTCGAAATTATGTGCGGAGTATTCGCGCTCCGCCTCCAGAAAGACGTCGCCGTACTTGACGCCTGCGCCGTTGAAGTCGAGGTCATAGACGTTCTCGACGCCCTGCACATACATCGCGAGGCGCTCGAGCCCGTAGGTGAGCTCGGTCGAGACGGGATCGCATTCGATGCCGCCGACCTGCTGGAAATAGGTGTACTGCGCCACCTCCATCCCATCGAGCCAGACTTCCCAACCGAGGCCCCAGGCGCCGAGCGTCGGGCTCTCCCAATCGTCTTCGACGAAGCGGATGTCGTGGCTCGAGAAGTCGATGCCGAGCGCCTCGAGGCTCCCGAGATAAAGCGCCTGGCTCTCCGCGGGCGCGGGCTTCAGGATCACCTGGAACTGATAGTAGTGCTGTAGCCGATTCGGATTCTCGCCATAACGTCCGTCGGTTGGCCGCCGCGAAGGCTGCACATAGGCGGCGCGCCAGGGCTTGGGGCCAAGCGCCCGCAGGGTGGTCGCGGGGTGGAAAGTGCCGGCGCCCATCTCGACGTCATAGGGCTGCAGGACCACGCATCCCTGGCGCGCCCAGTACTCCTGTAGACGGAGGATCAAAGCCTGAAAGCTGGTCCCGGAAAAGGCGCTATCCGCCATCGAGTTATCCGGAGGATGGTGTCCTAGATGTTGCGCCGCACCATACTGGCGCGGGTGAGGAGGGTCAACCCGCCATCATCGAGACCACGGGCAATCCGTGCGTCCGCAGTGCCGCGCTGAAACGGCGCTGACATAGGTGCCGCAGGATTTGCAGGCAATCATCTCCTCGGCCTCAACGCGCGGCGCCTGCTGTGCCGGCTGCGGTCCGGGCCCAGGCGGCGGCGACGCCTGCCGCGCGCGCGGCAGTCGCGACCCGCCCAGCATCTTGAAGAGATACCAAGCGGCCGCGATCATCGCCACGAGCGTTACGAGCTTCGAGATTGACCAGCCGAACATGCCCCGGTTTAGGAGCGGGCGCGGCCGGGGTCAAGCAAGCGCTCGGATCAGAGCCCGAAGCGGCTCCAGATCAGTCGCTCTTCGACGGCGGCCCAGAACTCGTCGAGGAGATCGGCGAGGCCCAAGGGCGCGCGCGCGAGGCCGGGGAGGCGGCCCCAGCGCCGCGGGCGCGGCGGCTCGACGACGCGGAGGCGCGCCGTGTCGCCGAAGCGTTCGCGAATGGCGCTGCGGAGATCGCCGAGCCGATCGACAAGGCCGAGCTCGGCTGCACGGCGGCCCGTAAAGATCTCGCCCTCGAAGATCTCGGGCGCGCCGGTCGCGAGCTTCGCGCCGCGCCGCTCCGTCACGAGCTCCTTGAAGGTCTCGTGCAGATCCTGCTGGAGCTTGGTGAGCCGCTCGACGTCGCGGGGGTCCTCGCCAAGGAAGGGATCGAGCATCGACTTGTCGCGCCCGGCGGTGTGGACGCGGCGCTCGACGCCAAGGCGCTTCAAGACCCCCGCAAAGCCGAAGCCTGCGGTCACGACCCCGATCGAGCCCACGAGCGAGGCCGCATCGGCGTATATCTCATCGCCCGCCAGCAGCAGCCAATATCCACCGGAAGCCGCGACATCCTCGGCGAAAGCAAATACCGGCACCTTCTTCTCCGCCGCGAGCTGCCGGATGCGGCGATAGAGCAGCGCCGACTGCACCGGCGATCCCCCCGGCGAATTGACCGTGAGGGCGACAGCCTTAAGGTTCCTGAGCTTGAAGGCACGCTCGATGGTCCCGCCGAGCCGGTCGAGACTGAGGGAGCGCACCCCGCGCGGCGCGATCACTCCCTCGAGCCGCAGCACCGCCACCACCGGCGCCGGCGAGCCGGAGAGATGGTCATTGATCCAGTGCTTGAGGTTCTCGAGGAACATGGGGGGAGGATAGGGACCAACAGCCGGCAGCGCAAAGGGTTACCGAGCATTCACTGCTCGGAGGCTTCTGACTTCCGTGGCGATTAGTCCGTTGGACCGCAGTTGGGGCAGCTCCCCGGGGCGCTCTAGGAGCGAAATTGGAGGGCGAGTGCAATGGCCAAAAATCGAAACGGGTGCCCAAAAGACGCCCGTCGGCAGCTCCGCGAACTAAATTAGCTCAGAGCGTCAACCCCGCCCCTTCCCGCAGTACCGCCTCCGCCGCGGCCGTATAGCGACCGTCGGGCTCGTGCAGGATGAGACCCGGGGCGAGCCGCGTCGGCGCCGCGATCCCCTTGCGCGCGCGGAGGATCACGCGCTTCGCGGACTTGCCCGCGCCGGGCCAGAGGGGAAAGACCACGATCTCGCCGGCGCGTCCGCTTAGCTGCCCCAAGAGCGCGTCGAGACGGTCGGCGCGATGAATTACGGTGAGGCTGCCTTTGGGTCGCGTCATCGCGAGCAGAAAGCGGATCCAGGCAGCGAGATCCGCCTCGCCCTCGACATGGGCGGCCGCGCGCGCGAGATCGGGTGGAGGAGTGGCGGTGCCGGCGGCGAGATGCGGGGGATTCGCGAGCACATGATCGAAGCCGCCGGGCTCGAGCCGCGGCGGCGGCGCCAGCAGGTCGCCGGCCATCACGCTGACTTGGTTCGCAAGCCCGTTAAGGGCGATGTTGTCATTGGCAAGGCGCACGAGCTCGCGGTCGCGCTCGATGCCGGTGACACGGCAGCCGACGATACGCGCCGCAACGCAGAGCGCAGCTGCGCCCACACCGCATCCCACATCGAGCACGCGATCTCCGGAGACGGCAGGTACGGCCGCGGCGAGAAAGACCGGGTCGATCGCGACACGATAGCCGGTGACGGGCTGACGGAGCTTCACCCGTCCGCCGAGGAGCGTGCCCTCGCTCTCCTCGGTCGGAGGCGCGCCGCTCACGAGAGGTTCTCGCCGAGATCCTGGAGCAGAGAGCGGGCGCGGGCGTGCTGCCCCTCCGCCACCATGACGCGCCGCTGGATCGCGCCGATGCTGCCCTCGACGATGCTGGTGTGCTCGTCGAGGATCACGCTCTCGATCCCGGCCGCGGAAAGCACGGCCTTGACGAAGGAGAGGCGGACGGGGTCGTTGCTGCGCAGGAGCTCTTTCACGGGAGGGTTTACTTTTCGCGGCCGACAAAGGGCCGCGGCGGGCCGGGCTTGACCCACCGGGGCGGGGGCCTATGCTCGCCTCGCAAAGCCGATCGGTCAAGAAAGCCGCGGCTTTCGATCGCGAGGGAGTGACGAGTGGTGCAGGCCGCAAGCGTGCGCGAGACGAGGGCTCCGAGCCCGGGAGCGGCGACGCTCGACCGGCTGACGGAGCTTCTCCGGCGCGACCTCGACGCGGTCAATGCGCTCATCCTCGAGAAGATGCAGAGCCCGGTGGCACTCATACCGCAGCTCGCGGGTCACATCATCGCGGCCGGGGGCAAGCGGCTCCGGCCGATGCTGACCCTCGCGGCGGCGCGGCTCTGCGGCTACCGCGGCGATCGGCAAATCGCGCTCGCCGCGGCGGTCGAGTTCATTCATACCGCGACCCTGCTGCACGACGACGTCGTCGACGCGAGCGACCTTCGCCGCGGCCTCGCCACCGCGAACGCCGTCTGGGGCAACAAGCCCTCGGTGCTGGTCGGCGACTTCCTCTTCAGCCGCGCCTTCGAGCTCATGGTGGCCGACGGCTCGCTCGAGGTCCTGGGCATTCTCTCGCGCGCTTCCGCCATCATCGCGGAGGGTGAGGTGCTGCAGCTCGTGACCTCCAACGACACGGGCACCACGGAGGCATCCTATCTGCAGGTGATCCGTTCCAAGACGGCGCAGCTCTTCGCGGCGGCCAGCCGGATCGGCGCCGTGCTCGCCGAACGCCCGCGCGGCGAGGCGGACGGGCTCGAGAGCTATGGCCTCAACCTCGGCATCGCCTTCCAGCTCATCGACGATCTCCTGGACTATTCCGCCGCGCAGGCAGAGCTCGGCAAGACCGTCGGGGACGATTTCCGCGAAGGTAAGATCACGCTGCCGGTGGTGCTTGCCTTCGAGCGGTCGAATGCAGAGGAGCAGAGCTTCTGGCGGCGGACGCTCGAGGATCTCGATCAACACGAGGGCGATCTAGAGCACGCGATCGGGCTCCTAAGGAAGCACGGCACCCTCGCGGAGACGCTGGAGCGCGCCCGCTCCTACTGCGCCGCCGCCCGCGCCGCGCTTGCGCCCTTCCGCGACTGCTCCGAAAAGCATGCCCTCGACGAAGTCATCGACTTCTGCTTGGAGCGCGGGTTCTAGACTCCCCATTGCCTCGCGCCTCGGGAGCCGCTATAGCTCCCGGCCGGATCGGCTCGGAGTGTAGCTCAGCCTGGTAGAGCACCGCTTTCGGGAGGCGGGGGCCGGAGGTTCGAATCCTCTCACTCCGACCAGCCGAAACAAGAAAAGGCCCATCGGTACGATGGGCCTTTGCCGTCTGCGGAGGCTGCGATGCAACCTGCCGACATGATCGCGATCCGAGACATTGTCGCACGTCAATTCGCGAGCGTGAGCTGGACCCGCGAAAAGCCCGCGGACTGGAGCGCCTTCGCCGCCGATTTCCTGCCGGGAGCGCCCCTCTACCCCGCGGCGCGGCCCGCGGCGTCGCAAAGCGTAGAGGATTTCGTCCGGCGCATGACGAAGCTCGCGGCGACGAGCCTCCCGTCCCTCCGGGAGCGTCTCCTCGACCTGCAGATACGCGGCACCGCTAATATCGCGACGGCGATCGCGGTCTGCGAGATCACCGAGAACGACGGCGCGCCCAACCGGAATGTCGAGCTGATGCTCCTCGTCAAGACCGAAGGCGCCTGGAAGATCGCTGCGCAATGCTGGGACACCGAAAGCCCGGACGATCCCGTGCTGCACTCCCTCAACTTCATCTAGAGCCTCAGCGGCAATCCTTGCCGAAGTCTTTCAGGAATTGCGTCCTTTGCGCGATGATCGCCGCTCGGCAGGACGGGAAGCTCACGACCTGCCCTTCCCGCCCGAACGCCTCGCCATCCGCGTAGTAATTACAGGAGGCGTCCTTCCACTTGAGCCACAGGCGTTGCTCCGCGAGGAACACCTGCTTTTCCTTCGCCATCGCCTTGTCGCCGTCGAAGCAGGCATAGGCCTGCTTCCAGGCGGCGTTGAGGTGGGCCTCCTGCCGGTCGATCTCCTCCTGTCCGCATCGTGCCCAGTCGACGTTCGTCGTCGTCGCGTTGACACATTTCTGCCATTCCGCCGACTGCGCCTTCGCTTCGCCCGCGCAAGCGACGAGCCCAAGGAGCAAGCAGATGGCAATGCAACGTTCAGACCTCGTCATCGGATCGATCCCGCCATTCATTAAGGTGCTTTCCGGTCTCCATTTGAGCGCCTGTCCTCCATGGGCGCAACTACAGGCGCGCACAGCGCCACGTCCATTTGACTTGCGGGCGAAGGGAGGATTGGGTCTGCTCGCCTGCGAGACTGATCTGTCGAGGGGGCGATGGGCGAGGATCGGAAGGGTGGGCGGCGGGAGCGGCTCAAATATTTCTGGCCCGCGCTCGTGATCTCGATGGCGGCGATCTACACCGGCGTCTACCTCACGAATGGCGGCCCGCCGGAGACGTCGTCTCTGGTGGGGCTGGCCGTGGCCGCGGGCGTGCTCGCCTTGATCGTAGCGGGCGTGCTGCAGGCGATTTTCGAGAAGGACAAGACCCAGAAGTAACCCGCCCCTCACGCAAACGGGACCGCCTGCGCGACGCTCCGCACTTGTGAGGCGCGAAGCGCTCACCGATAATGCCGGCTGCGATCGAAAATCGGTATCCGTGAGCCGGCTCCATGCGCACTTTCCTGTGCTTCTGCGCGGCGCTGTTCTGGGCGCTCGCTTCTGCTCCCCCCGTCCACGCCGCGGAGTCCGGCGCCCTCTCGATCATGGTATATGGCGATAGCCTCGGCGACGGCGTCTGGGAGGGGCTCTACCTGCTGTTGCGCTACGACAAGCAGGTACGGGTGCAGCGCCATTCCCAGCTCGGCGCGGGACTGACGCGGCCCGATTTCGACGCCTGGCTCAAGGGACTCAAGAGCGACCTCGAGAAGACGCCGCCGGATGTCGCCGTCATCATGTTCGGGGCCAACGACCAACAGGGCATCCGCGACGAGAACCGGATCGGCTATTCCTTCGCCAGCGAGGGCTGGCAGCAGGTCTATGGCGGGCGCGTCGATGCCGTGATGACGGAGTTCCGCGACCGGCACGTTCCGACGGTGTGGCTCGGCCTGCCGATCATGCGCAAGACGGAATACAACAGCGGAGCCCGGGTGCTCGATTCGATCTTCCAAGCCGCAGCCGAGCGCAATCATGTTACCTTCGTGCCATTGGCAGACGCCTTCACCGATGCGGCCGGGAACTTCGTCGTCTACATGCACGACGCGGATCAGCGCAATCGCCAGGTACGGGCCGAGGACGGCGTCCACTTCACGACCTATGGCTATCAGCTGATCGCGGAGAAGGTTTGGCCGAAAATCCAGGAGCAACGCGAAGCGGCACGCGCAAGCGCGGCAACGCCCTGAGAGTCGGCAGAGCCGTCGCCGCGCTGGCGCTGCTGGTGGTGCTGCTCGCCGCCTGCAACGAGCCCCCCGCACAGGAGGCGGCTAGGGCCGCCTCCGCTCCCGTCCGCGCAACGCTCGCCTCTGCCGGCGGACCCGGCGAGATGGTGGCGGCGCTCAACGCAGAGCCGGTTCCCAACCGCCCGCCGCCGCTTGCGGCCTTCTTCCGCGCGCTCGACCGCCTGGAACAACATGACGGCGCGCCCGTCTACATCCTGCAGCTCGGCGACAGCCACACTGCCGGCGACTATTTTCCGGGCGTGCTCCGCACCGATTTCCAGCAGCGGTTCGGCGACGCCGGGCGCGGCATGATGCAGCCGGGAATTCCCTTCCGCGGCATCCGCCAATCCGAGATCCACCTCGTGCAGTCCGGACGCTGGGTCTATCACAACAGCTTCAGCCATCCCGAGGAGGGCCCTTACGGGATCACGGGCTTCACTGCCGAGAGCCGCAGCGCCGGCGCGACCATCAGTATCGAAGCCTTGGGTAGCGAGGGCTTCGATCGCGTGGAGGTCGGGTATCTGCGCCAGCCCAAGGGTGGGGCGCTCGACATCGAGGTCGACGGCAAGACCCTGCGCCGCATCGCGACGGCCGGCAGCGAGCATTTTCAGCGCGTGAGCCTGGCGGCGCCAAAGGGCAGCCACGTCTTATTGCTGCGCGCCGCCGACAAACGTCCCGTGCGCATCCTCTCCTGGAGCATCGAGCGGCACGCACCCGGCGTCGTCGTCGCGGGCTTCGGCGTCAGCGGCGCGGCCATCGGCCTCGTGCAGAGATGGACGCCGGAGATCGTCACCGACGAGATCCGGCACCTCAATCCCGCGTTGATCATCCTCGCCTATGGCACGAACGAGGGTTTCCTCGATGATTTCGACGAGGGTAAATACCGCGATACCGCGGCGGCGACGCTGGATTTCATCCGACGCGCGGCGCCCAACGCCTCGATCCTGTTGCTGGGACCACCGGACGGACAGCACCTCGTGCCGGCCGCCTGCTACAACCGCCAGGGCAGCGGCGCCGAGGCGACGTGCGTGCGCGGCTCCAGCGGGGGTAACGGCTGCAGCTGGGTGACGCCGCGCCCGCTCGCGACGGTCCGCGAGATCGAGCGGCGGGAGGCGGCGCGGGTCGGAGCGGCGTTCTGGGATTGGGCCGCGATCATGGGCGGCGAGTGCGCGATGCATCAATGGGGGCTGCTGGATCCTCCACTGGGTCGCGCCGATCACGTGCACTTGAGCGCGGCAGGTTACGCCAAGAGCGCCGACGAGCTTTTCCAGGAGCTCATGCAAGCTTACGACGCCTACCGCGCGGGCGAGCAGCGGCGAACTCCGCCGAAGCGGACGCGGCCGTGAGCGTGAGCGAAGCGCCCGCGAGCGATTTCGTCGAGATTCCTCTCCCCTCCGGGGAGAGGTTGGGTGAGAGGAACGCGCCGCGGCTACCGCATGAGCGTGCAAGCGACGCCCCCTCACCCCTACCCTCTCCCCGGAGGGGACAGGGGGAGGACGCGGGATGCTATTCCCCACCCTGAATTTCGGGCTCTTCTTCCTGGTGGTTTTCTTCGGGGCTTGGCTCGCGGCGCGCTGGCCTGAGCTTCGGGTGTGGCTGCTGATCGGCGCGAGCTATTTCTTCTACGCGTTCTGGGATTGGCGCTTCATGGCGCTGCTCTTCGGGAGCAGCGTGCTCAACTACGTCGGCGGGAGGACAATCGACGCGCTCGAGGCGCCGACCGCGCGGAAGCTCGCGCTGATCGCGACCGTCACGCTCAATCTCTGCGTGCTCGGGTTCTTCAAATATTTCAACTTTTTCGCGGACAGTTTCAATTCGCTGCTGTTCGCGCTCGGCTCCGTCCACGAGGTGCCCTACCTCGACGTGGCCCTGCCGGTGGGCATCTCCTTCTTCACCTTCCACGGCATTTCCTACGTCGCCGATCTCTATCGCGGCGCGCTCGCGCGGCCCGCGCCCTTTGCGCATCTCATGCTCTACATCTCCTTCTTTCCGCAGCTCGTCGCGGGTCCCATCGTGCGCGCCTCCTTCTTCCTGCCGCAGATCGCGGCGCGACCCGATCCGCAGGCGATCGCGGTGACGCGCCCCTTCCTGCTGATCGCGGGAGGGCTCTTCAAGAAGGTCGTGATCGCGAATTATCTCGCGACCGATCTCGTCGATGGCGCCTTCTTCGATCCCACGAGCCTCGGCGCCGGAGATCTCCTGCTCGCGATCTACGGCTATGCGCTGCAGATCTACTGCGACTTCAGCGCCTATACCGATATTGCCATCGGCGTCGCCGCTCTCTTGGGTTTCCGCTTCCCGCAGAATTTCAATCAACCCTACCGCGCCCGCGGCCTGCAGGATTTCTGGCACCGCTGGCACATCTCACTCTCGACGTGGCTTCGCGACTATCTCTACATCCTCGCGCTCGGCGGCAACACCGGAGACCGGCGGCTCTATCGCAATCTCATGGTGACGATGCTGCTCGGCGGGCTCTGGCACGGCGCGCGCTGGACCTTCGTCACCTGGGGTGCGCTCCACGGCTTCGCCCTCGTCATCGAGCGCGCGATCCGCGAGCGCTTCCGCGACCGCCCCCACCTTGGCCCCCTCGCCCGCATCGTCGCGACCGTCGCGACCTTCCACTTCGTCTGCCTCACCTGGGTTTTCTTCCGCGCGCCCGATTTCGAGCACGCCTTCCTCTATCTCGAGGGTTTCACGCGACTCTCCGCGCCGATCACGCTCGCGAGCCCCTTCGTCCTGCTCTTGGTCTTCGGCACGCTCGCCGCACAATTCCTCCCCGTCGACCGCGTCGAGCGTCTCGAAGCCCTCCTCGCCCGCGCCCCCATGCTGCTCCAAGGCGCCCTCCTCGGCCTCGCCATCGTCACCATCGACAGCTTCGGCCCCGCAGGCGTCGCCCCCTTCATTTATTTCCAGTTCTGAGGCGTCGCATGTCCATGCCCCTTCCCCCCTCCCCAATCGACATCATGGCATCGGCAAAAACGGTGCCCTTCCGCCGAGCCGCCACTGCTGTCCTCGCCGCCGGCTTCGTCTCCCTGTGTCTCGGCTCGCAAGCGCTCCTCGACTGGGCGAGCGCGCTGCCAATCAACCGCACGAGCGACGCAGTGCTCGTGGGCGCGACAGCGTGGCACGAGGCGATGGAACGGGTAGAATTCTCCGCGGTTGCGGAGGAATTGCGTGCAAGGTTTCGAGGATTCGAGAGATGGAGAACGGAAAGCCGCTAAATCCGCGCTAGGAGGATTTCCACCGCGCGACGGCAACGCCCAGGACTTTCACGTAGGCTTGTAGGTCCCGTCGGCCAAAAACCGTAGAGTTTGACCCGCGTCGAGCCGCTCTCGATTGCGGGGTCCCCGCGCGATCTCCTCCAGCGCGGCCATTGCTTGCTCCGGAACGATCGCGAGCAATTGATGAATGGCATTGATACGCACTCGGGCATTCGGATGTCTCAAAAGTGGGATGAGCGCGCGTCGCGCCGAAACGCCTCGAGATCGCAAGACCGCTGCGATCGCCTGGATGGCGTGATACAGCCGAGTGTAGTCTTCGACACCATCCTCCTCAAATTCGCTGTCGTATTGCTTCAGCGAAAGATCGACAAAGTCCTGGGCTAGTTGTTCGTCGCTTGGATCATCGAAAATGGATTTCGTCATTTCATGATTCCCAAATCGCGAAGCGCTTGCAGGCCGAATTCGAATGCTCCTCGTAACTCTTACCGCGCAGATACTGCCGAGGGGTCAAGCCTCCCAGATTTGGATTTGGTGTCTGATAGTACGACTGCACGTCCTTATGCCTATAATACGGAATGCGCACGACGTTTGCGGGACTCTGGACTTGATCTTGGTCTAGATAATCATTTTGCCGGCCCTGCTCTACGATGTGATGATCCTCATACCCGGGATGCGGCCCGCTAATCTGGGCGTTCGCGGAAAGCTCCTCATACGACTTTGGCGGATCGAGATAGGAGACAATATTGTCGTACTGCGCGACCAGCCAATCGGCTGCGTCGGCCGCGCGCGCAATTGCAAACGCGAGCGCCTCATTGCCGGCAGTGACGGCTGCCTCGAGCGCACTTGCCACCTCTCGTCCATATGCGTACGGACTGCTCGGCCGGGTAGCCGGTAGTTGCGGCACCTCCTCCGGATTGATTTCCGACGGTGCCGGTTCGGGCTCGATCGGCTCAGGGGGTCCATTATGCCCGATGCCAGGCGGTGAGGGATCCTCCTTAGGCGATAGCTTGGTTCCCGAGAGACGCGGCATAGGCATCTCGCCGCGAGGAAGCGGCCTGGGACTCGGCGGTCGGTTCCGCAAAGCGTCAGACAGACCGCGAATGAGGTTATTGAACGCCTTCGCCTTGCCTTGAACGGGCACGATCGGCGATTCACTTTGGTCTTGCGGCCGAAAGCGTCCGCCGTGCTCATCCTCCGAGTGGGCCGGCCAGCGCGGATGAAGGTCGGGAACCCAGACCTTGAGGATCGCTTCCGCCTCTTCGAGGCGCGCGAGTGCCAGGCGGTCGGGGAGCGCGGGCAAACGCAGGTGCAGCGCGGCGAGCGACGCCTTGGTCCACTCGCCGTCTGTCATGCACTCCGCGATTTGCTCAAGCTTCCGATAAAACGGCGATGCATCGATCTCCCGGCCATAGCCGACGCTAAGGACGGCATTGATCTCGAAGAGCGAGCGAGCGCGGTATAGCGGGCGACCATCGTCATCAGTCATGTGTCGGATGAGCGGCGAGCTCGGTCCGAGAGAGAGACCCTCGGCATCGCAGCAGAGGCCGAGCGGCGGCGCGCCGTCCGGCGGGCGCCGCGGCCAAAGGCGAATGACGTGAATGTGCATGCGAAGCCCTCCGGCGCCTCGGCTCGAACCGTGGCCGTCGTTCTCGTGGAGTGTTGGGTGGCGAGGCGGGAGCTATGCCCGGCACGCCCGCAGCTGAGCTCGAACGACCGAGTAGTCCTTGAGCATCTCCTCGATGGCGCTGTCCTGCGGGAGCAGGGTCAGTTCCTCCGCGGCGCGGGCGCGAAAATCCGCGTCGTAAGGGCGTACGGGCGGACAGCCGCTAGAAATCGTCGGCGCGCAAGCGCCGAGATAAATCGGCGCGAGTAACGGGGCGATTGTTCGAAGCCTCGATCTCAGCATCAGTCACCTCTGAATTGCGGATGGCCTGGCGCCCGCGCTCGGAGGCGGCACCTTGCCGATAGGAGAAGAAAAGCGCGGCGCCGACGGCGAGCGCCGCGACGCCGCCCGCGAGGAGAAACCAGCTCACGGAGACTTCATCTCGGGGATCAGGAACCCCAGCAGAGACGCAACGGCGATGCCGGCATCCGCGACGTGCTGCCAAAGGCCGGGGTCGACGCTGACATGGACGCCCGCGAGGAGAGCCGCGATCGCGGCCCAGGTGCTGGCCTCGCCGAGACGCTGGATCAGATAGCTTGCGATGGTCATGCAGGTGCTCCGTAGATTCCAGTGGATGAGAGAGGCGTCAGGAATTGGTGGGGGTGCTCGCGGCCTCGAGCGCGGCCGCGCCCTCGGGCGTCGCGCGGATTGCCTGCTTCACAGCGTTGGCGCCGGCGATCACGGCGGCGGTGGCCGTCGCTGCGTCCGTCACATCGGGCGCGCTACAGGCGGCATCGACCACGGTCATTGCCTCCTGCTCCGTGTCCTTCGTCTTGGCGACGGCGGAGGAGATGGCGGCGAGGCCCTGAAAGACCGTGTTGAGCGTCGCGGCGTTCCCGCATTCCATGCGGAGATCCTCGACCGTCGCGACGTAGCCCGCCGCGAGTTTCGTCGCGATGTCGTCAGCTCCTCGCTTGAACGCGACCACCCAGGCGCGGATGTCGTCGATCACCTTCTGGGTGCCAGCATCGAATTCCTGGATCTGTGCGGGCGTACAGGCAGCGAGCGCCAGCAGCAAGACACCGGTCGCGCGGACGCGCGACCGCACGCGAAACGTGCTGAACATGCGGGATTCTCCTGGGTTGCGATTGGGAATGCGGGCTCAGCCGGAATGGCCGAGCTTCAACGCGAGGGTGACGAGAAGGCTCGCCATGCCGAAGATCACGGTGCCGGCGGCGGAGATCACGAGGACCTCGAGCCGGCTCACACGCCGCGCTGTGTCCTGGAGCATGGCGAGGATGTTGGCGTAGCGCTCGGCGCAAACGGCTTCATGCACGCTGAGGCGGGGATCGACGATGGCAAGCTCGTCGCCATCGCCGATGACGGTCGGTGTCATGGCGCGGTGCTCCTTCTGACTTCCGGCTTCTCGCTTCTGGCTTCTGATCAGAGCCGAGCGTCCGCCACGAGATGGATCGCGAGGCGTTGGCCTTGAGCGGAGCCCGAGGGCGTGGTGACGTTGAAGGGAACGCCCCACTCGGAGGCGCCGAGCGCATCGACCGCGGTCGAGGAGCAATCCGTGCCGGTGTCGAGGTTGCGGGCCTGCGCGTTGGCGGCGCTGGGGTTGAATAGCGTCAGGGACGGCGCCTTGATCATGCGGATCGGGTATTCCCAGAGATTGCCCTTCTGCGCGGTCGCGGCGGCGACGCCTTGGGTGAAGGGCAGCGCGCCCGCCGTGCCCGCGTTCTGCGCGGGGGCGGTGCCGAGCGGGAAGGTCTTGGCGTAGTAGCGCTGGCAGCGCTCGAGCTCGTCGCCGATGTGCGCCGGCGCGAAGTCGCTGGCGACCTGTCCGCCCTCGATCTGAACGTCCGCAATGCGGAGGTTCTTCGCGGAGAGGCCCGTGGGCATCGCGAAGTCGAGTTCGATGCAGAGGCCGTTGACGCCATCGGTCAGGTTATCGACGCGGATCGCATTGGCCGCGCCATCCCAGACGAGCCGCGTCACCTGACCCGAGGGCAGAGTGATCGCGTTCCCCGCGACCGAGTTGGTCATCGCAGCAAAATTGTCCTGCGCATCGGCGGAGAAGACCTTCGGCGTCACCGCAACAGGGGCGCCGCTGTCCTGATAGGCCAGACAGGAGATCGCGATGTAGCTGTTGGCGGGCGCGGAGACCGGATACTTGAAGGGCGCGGCGCCGTTCACGATGTCGCGGCAATGCGCGCTCTCGATTTTGGTCCGAAATCCGACCTGGACTGCACCGCTGGTGCCGAGCCCCGACGTGCCGAGCGCTACGCCGCCCGGGAAGTTCGCGTCCGCGATCTGACCGAAGTTCCCGGAGGCCGCGTTGGTCGCCATCCGGAACTCCCACATGTCCAGCGCGTATTGCCAGGCCGTGGAGATCGCGACGGCCGAGACGAGCTGATTGATCCGGCACTGGCCGTTGACATTGCGCCGCTTGCCCCAGATGCCCGCGAGCGCGGCCGTGGTGGCGTCTATGTTGACCTTGTAGACAGAGCCGGTCTGGCCGATCTGGTTCGTCGCGTCGGTGCGCTGCTGCGGCATCAGCTGCCCCCGCCGCCGGTGCCGCATCCGCCCGGCGTGGCGGTCGCAAATCCCGTGATCCGGCCGTCCGCGCCCCAAGTGATCGAGGACAGAAACGTCGCGCCGCCGTCGTTGCAGCTCGGCGTCAAAACCGCGAAGGTGTGCGCGCCAACGCCGGTCGCCGCGATCGTCGGGTTCGGATAGGTGCCGCTCAGCGACCCGCCCGCCGCGCCCGTGGGATTGAACGAAGTCGGCGCCCCGATCAAATCGCTGTACTGACCCGTGGTCGCGACCACCGCGAGCGAGGTGGGCGTCCAGAGGCTCGTGCCGCCGACGAAGACCAGCGCCTGCCCGTTCGAGGGCGCGGACGCGCTGACACCGCGGCCCTGGATCTTGCCCACGCTGTTCGCGCCGATGCCTCCGGTGACGTCGCCGCCGAGCGAGAGAGCCGGGAGGCCCGTGAGGTCCGCATAGTTCCCGCTCACCGCGACCGGCGCGAGGCCGAGCGCGGCGCGCGCCGTGGCTGCGCTGCCGTCCGTGCCGAGCAGGCAGGTGAGATAGGAGATCGTG
>DATJVP010000070.1:0-36474 GCA_035581425.1 Allostellaceae bacterium
GTTCTCATAGACCCCGATCAGCAGGGTCAAGCAATCGACGCCCTGGCCCTTCACCTTCGCCATGTGGTGATAGCGCGTGCCGAGCCAGGTGTGAGCTTCGGCCACGATGGCGGTGCGCGCGGAGTCAGATGTCCGATGTCGGGTATCAGATGCCAGAGGAGGCGCGGCAGTCATTGAGGGCTCCCATCTGGCATCTGACATCTGACATCCGCGCTCAAAGCGCTGTCTCCACGATCGGCACGAACGGGAACCCCTTGAACCGTGCGAGGTTGTTGAACTTCGGGCACCCGCCGGGGCCCGTGGTCTTGTCACAACCGGGGAGCGCGGTGAAGGTGTCGCCGGCGGCGGGGGCGAAAGGGAACGGCGCGATCAACGAGAGCGTGCCGGGGCCGCCAGCTGTATAGGTCTTCACCGAGCGGGAGAAGCCTCTGTTCTGCCCGCTCGTGAAGGTGATGGAACCCTGGTCGAACCAGCCCATGGCTTGCGCGAGCGTCGCTTTGACGACGGAGACGGTCGACCCTGCGGCAGAAGTGCCGCCCACGAGGTAAGTCGTGCGCGAGACGCCGCAGGCCGTGTCGTAGAGCGAGTTGACGCAGGTCGATTGGAATAGGTTGCGCGGGAGCTGGGTGTTCAGCAGCTCGAGATGGCTGTTGACGTTGAAGGTCGCGAGCGAGCGGCCGAGATCGACCTCAGCGACGCGCCCGACGAAGAGGATGACGGTGCCGACCGAGGCGACGGCGGGTGGGTAGTACCCGCGCGCGGGCGGCGGCATGAAGGCGCGCTCTAGCTGCAACTCCGCGCCGTCGAAGACTCCGAGCCGACAGGCCCATAGGAACGGCAGGCCATTCACCGTGGCTTGGTTCGGGATCACGTCGAATCCAAGCGTGTCGACCTCGACGCCGATCTTCCAGTGGACCTTTGCTTTGTTGTCCTGTCGGTCGAAGAGCGGCGCACCCTGCTCACCGCTGAAATGCGTGCTCCCGTTCGCGATTACATCGGTGTCGAAGCTCGTGTAGCGCAGCACGGCGCCATCGACGAGCGTGAAGGTGTAGAGATCGGCCGCGGCAAATTGGCCCGCGGCGAGGAGCGCGCGCAGCGCGTCGGACGCCGGCTTCATTTGAGGCTGATGAACCTGACCGATTTCGCCTGCCAGAGTTGCGACATGAATTTCTCGAAATCCATGGTGTCCTCGAGGAAGCGGCAGCGGAAGTAATAGGAGAAGTCCGCGGTGATCGAGATACCCGCGCCTGGCGGCGAGACGAAGGCGAGCCGACCCGTCTCGGGATCGACCGAGTAGGCGTTGCTAGCCAGCGGCACGCCGTTGAGCCTGACCGCGGTCACGACATTGGGCGCGAGGATCGGCTCGACGAAACCGCCCATTGCGCGCACGAGCTGAAACGTCGTCGTCGCCGCATCACCGATGCCGAGCGACTGCCCCACCGTCGCGCCGTCATCGGCGTCCTGATAGAGGAACGCCGCAAGCGGGCCTTGGCAGAGATTGAAGAATCCCATGAGCGCCTGCTGCTCGGCAATCGCGGGGGCGCCGCGCAGCACGTCATAGGTCTGCTCCCATTGATGGCGTGGATAGCTCCAGTCGGCGATCCGCACTTCCTTGCCGGAGATCGATAGCTGGACGCGCGACTGCCAAATCTCGGTGCGCTTCACAGGGAAGGTTAGGCCTGGCAGGGAAGGGAAAACGGCTGTCATTGACACTTCCTCCGCACCAACTGCTTGACCTCTCCGCTCGCGTCTCTGCTACCTGGCGGCCGCGATCGCCCGTCGCAGTCGCGGGTTGCCGTTTCTGATCTCGCCCAACAGAACCTCGGAAAGAGCACTGGCGTTGCGCTTGAAGAAATTCATGGCGTCGCGACTGTCCGCGGCGTGAACGTGAACGTGCATGTCGCCGGCGCTTACGCCCGGCGAGCCGGCCCCCTGCCCCGCAGCGGCTCCGCCGCCTTCGAAGAAGGCGCGCATCGGACTCGCAATGTTGGCGGGAAGAATCGTCTCCTGGGCGTGCACCATCGCCAGCGTGTCCTGCGGCACGGTCCAGAGGCCACCCGCGGATGAGGGGATTGCATCGCCGAATGCGAGCACCGCGGCCGCAGCGGCAGCGGCGGCCGGCGGCGCCAGGATCCAGCCGACATAGGGAATTTGCGACACATCGTCATAGACTGCGGCGGCGGCAGACCACGCGTGCTTGAAGATGCTCTCCTTGGTGGCCGAGGATTCGGCGGCGGCGCTCACCCCGGCGGCAGCCACGTCGGAATCGTTCCTCAGCGCATTGCCAACCTCGGTCGCCTCGGTCTTGGCGGTTTCCGCGAGCGCATGTTGCGCCGTGCTCGCAGTCTCGATTCCCGACTCCCGTGCCGCCGTGACGCTCCGGATCGCCGAGCGAGCGGTCTCGCCCCGAACCGTCGCCCCGGTCTTGAAGAGCTCGGCTGCAAGATGCGTGGCGAGCCCGCCTTGAATCCTCTTCGCTTCCTCGGTAGAGCCCATCGCTAGGTAGATTTGGCGCACCGTGAGGTATTTGAGATCGTTCGCAAGCTCCTTCTCGATAAACTGCGCACTTAGCTGCAAAAGTGACGTCGAAAGGCGCTGACGGGAGGAGAAGATGCTGCGAACGAGCTGGTCTTCCGCGCTCTCGATCTCCTGCAGCGCGGCTCTCCAGGTCTGGCCATCCTGCCTCTCGAGCTTCTGTTTGCTTTGGAAATAGCGCTCGTCGAGCCGCAGCAGCGCCTGCGTGTGCCGCTCCTCGGCAATCTCGTCCTCGTTCCTGATCCGACTGGCCGCGGCGAGATCGCCCTGTGCCGAGAGGAGGCGTTCCGCATTTACCTCGCGGATCAATGCGATCTTCGCGTTCTCAATTCGAACGGATTCCTGATATTCCTGCTCTGCGGTGATACGGCCGTCGGCGAGCGCTTCGCGCGCCTGGGCTTCCTCGGTGCGGAGCTTCTCCTCCCCAAGCCGCAGCTTTTGACCGAGAAGCTGTTGCTCGAAAGCGAGCGTCTGCTGATCGAGCTCGCGCTGGGCGTGGGCGAGTTCCGTCTCGACCTCGCGCCGCTCCTGTGCCGAGTGTTTCTGGGTCGCGAGAATCTTCTGCCAATAGGCAGCGGACTCTTGGACCTGTTCAGCGTAGCTCGCGGGAAGCTCCGCGAAGGCAGATTTGAGCGATGCCAGCGCCGCGGTGGCGGCGCTCATCATCTGCCCTGACAGATCGTCGAACTCGGCTGCCGTCTCGGCGAGGCTCCGCTGCGCGAGCGCAAGCTGCCGCTGAAGGTCGTCAACCTCGGCGGTAATGCTGATTTGGATCTGATCGTCAGCCATGGATCGCCTTCAAGTCAAAAAGGGCGCCGAAAGGCGCCCCAATCTGTCGCCCGCCGCGCCTCGAAGTTGCAGCAACGCTTGCCCACCGCTGGCTCATCCCCGCAGCTCGCCTCCAGGCCCCATCATCCTGAGGAGATCGCCGAGATCGCCTGTCGATCGAGGCGAGGTTTTGCCGATCCCGGCGTAGGCAGCGACCATCAGATGCATCGGCGGATGCTCCTTCCAGTATTCGCAGAGCTCGTAGAAGTCAGGCAGCGTCATCGCGTCGATCTGCGGGTGGGTATACCCGCAGGCCGTCGCTAGGAGGCCGTAGATGTCGCTCCACCGGATGACGCCGCTGCCGCTTCCCCCGCGGGCAGCAGCCCCGCAAGCGAGAGCACCGCGCGATGGGCAGCACGGAGCTCGGAGAAGTCGGTCTCGATCTCCAGGATCGATTGCGCGGTGATCTCCGGCGTGTCGCGCGCGAGCGCGGCACGGATGGTCGCGATCATCGCGTCATAGGCGGCGGCTTCGCGCTCTGCCGCCGTCGACTTCGCGAGGAGGTCGGCCGCCGTGGTGGTGCCGATCCCGATCTCGCGGAGCTGACCGATGGTTAGGCGGCGAACCTCATAGGTCCGTCCGCCCAGATTGATGTTGGCGGTCCTGCGCATGCCGCTCGTCACTCCGCCACGCTGATCTTGCCGAGATTGCCGGCGGCGTCCGCAAAGGCCATGAAATCGAACTCGGGCACCGTGAAGTCCTCAAGCTTGGTCGCGAGGGTGAGTTTCTGCGCCACGCACTGGTTGAGCTGCAGATTCACCTGCTTGCCGTTGAAGATCTCGTAGAAGTTCGCTTGGAAAGCCGGGGCTGCGCCCAGAAGCTGGTTCGCGATGACTGCGGTGTTGCCGCTCGTGGTCTGCGTGAAGGTGTAGGTGACGAGGACGGCCGCGCCGGTGTCGGCGGCAGCGAAGGTGTAGACGCCTGCGGCACTGACGGCGTACTGGCCGAGCGCCGGCGCGCTCGCGACCTTCGCAAGCGGCAGACCCGTGGCAGCGTAGACGACGCCGAGGTCGATTGCGAAGGTCGCGGCGTTTGCGACGGTGACGGTGAAGGGCGTCGAGGCCGGGACGCTCTGGGCTTCCGTGAGCGAGGTCAGCGTCTGCCCCGTCGCCTGCGCCTGGCCGAAGAAGAGCGCATTGAGCGTGAGGCCATTGATCTGCGCGAATTTGGCCTTGCCCGTGATCTTACCGGTGCCGCGGCCGACCGCGAGCGGGAACTGGTATTGGCCGTGCAGTTCCTTCAGCGTGAAACTGAAATCGATCGAGACGTCCTGCAGTGCGCCGAAGCGGATCGGCGTCGCATTTGCAACATCCGTCCGCGTGCCGAAGAGCACGCCGGAGCCGAAACTATATTGTGCCATCTATGAGTTCTCCTCTTTCAGTCGCCGCTTCAATTCCTCGACGGCTTGGCGGACGTGGTTGAAGTGGTCGGTGACGGTCGCCACCGGCGAATTCGGGAAGTGATCGGCGAACCAGCGCTCGACGAGCACGCCGAGATGCTCCGGCGCCGATGGCGTGTCGGACATGGGGGCTCCTGTCGTTGGCTGAAAGCTGACAGCGCCCGGCCGTCGGCTATCGAAGGGGTTACGGGACGAGGATCTCGATCGGCACGATGGCGACGGCCTGGCCGCCGAGCACGCCCTCGTCGGTCTCGACCTTGCCGGCGATCCAGCAATGCCCGACGCGGCCGCCGAGGGTCTGCAGGTTGGTGACGGGATCGGGAGCGAGCGCCGCTTCGATCGCGTCGAGCACCGGGTTCAGCACCGCGGTCGGCGGCGAGAGATCGTCCGCCGCCCGCGCATAGACGAAGAGATCGACCGAGAGCGTCCAGCGCGGCGGGAGACCCGCCTCGCGCCGCGCGCTCTCGCCCTTCTGCACCTGGAAGAGCGCGGGCTGCTCCGCCGAGGAGACGTCGCTCCAATGGCGGAGCCGCCGGCTCGCGGTCGCAAAACCTGTGGCGGCGGAGACCGTCGTGAAAAGGGTCTGGTAGACGAGCTCGCGGTTCATGGTCCGATCGCCTCCGCGACGGCATCCTCGATCCCCGCGCGAATCTCCGGCTCCGCCTCCGAAAGCGCCGAGCGCAGGAAGGAGTGAGCGGGGTAATCGACCTTGCGGCTATAGGCGCGAACGGCGATCTCGCGCGCACCGCCGCGGAGCGGCCGGCCGAAGGCTTCGCGTATCGTGCGAAGCTGGGCGCGGACGCTCTCGACGCCGTGGAGGCCGTATTCCTGGAACCCCGCATAGGGGAGATCGCTGCCGAGCGAAAGGCTGAGACTGTCACCGCTGGCGTCGAGACTTGCCTCGATGCTCGCGCGGAGCGCGCCGCTCCGGCTTTGCAGCACCACGCCCGAAAGCTTGCTCCGGACGCGCGCTTCGAGCTCGCGCGAGAGCCGCGCGAGTGCGCGGCCGAGCCCTTCCTGCATCGCTCCGGGGATAGCCCCGAGCCGCTGCAGCACCTCCTCGGCGCCGAGGATTTCGACCGCGATCACGGCAGCACCACGCTCTTATAGGCGAGAAGCGCGGTCTTGATGTCGTCGCTCATGTCCTTCTGGCTGAAGGCGACGGTTTCGCCCCCGAGCGACTTCGAGACGTGGCCGATGCGCTCGCGCTCCTTGTAGCGAAGCGCCACCAGCTCGATGCAGGCCTGCTCGATCTCCGCGGGGATCGCGGCGAAGCCAGCGGTATAGGCGAGGCTCACATTCTGGCTCCCACGCGTGAAGACGCGTCCTCGGAGGTAGAGCTGCGTCGCGCTGAAGACGTAACCGGGCTTGATCGCATCGGGCGCCGGCGGGACCTCGACCCCGTCGATCGCGACCGAGGCAACCGATGTCACCGGCGTATTCGCGAAGGCGAGGCGCACGCCGCCGGTCCCATCGCGCGTCTCGGTGTAATCGCAGAGCGCGATGTCGCGGCCGAGCCAGCTCAGAATGAACGCGCTCGCGGCGGTGACGAGGCGCTCGAGGAGCGCGTCATCCACCGTCGCCGTCATAGGCGGCGCAAACCACGCCTTGACGTTCGCGAGCGTCGTGAGATCGCCAGCGGCCATCGCCTATTCCTTGCTCTTCGTCGCGCGCGCACTCCTGCGCTTCGGCGTCTCACGGGCACACGTAAACCCGTGTGCCTCCAGGGCGGCCCGCGCGCTCCCCGGCACTTCGACGATCCCATCTTCATCGACCGCGTAGTCGCAGCCGTCATGCGACACCTGCCGGCATCCCGCCGGGGCTTTCATCTTCATGGGAAGGTCCTGTTCTTGCGTGTGAAGGGGTTTGAACTCGGCGGATGGCGCTGGGGCCCCGGTTCGTTCAATCCGGATTCAATTTCAGCTTCTAGGCGCCTTGGTGCCTGCGCACACCTGTCAGCTCCGCTCCCGTTACGAATTCGGCTCTTTGGGCTTCTTCGTCCCGAGAAGGCGACTGGGATAACCAAGATCCCAAAGCTGAGCATCCGCCAGAATGCGATAAGGGACATCTCCGTGCGCGCTTATGTCGTCAAGCACTTGGCGCGAACGTTCGGGTTCGATGGCGTGACAGTGGGCCGCGGCCGACATGCGAATCGAGTCGTTCTCGTGCTCCAGCAGTGGCAGCAATGCCGCTATCGCTTCAGGCCCCCGCGATGCAAGCTCCCGACCGATAGCGTTGGTATCCTCGACCAGCTTGTTGGCTCGTGGGATGTCCATTGCTTCCCTAGCTCCAAATTTCGCTAGACCCTTCTCGATGAATAAGTTCACGAGTTCCGTATCGGTTAGGTGGGAAAGTGGTCGTGGTGTCATTTGATCACTCCGAGATTGCGCAATTGCTGAAGTCCGAATTCCCGCTGGGTTCCGAAGCCTTCCCTCTGAATCATGTCTCGAATGGTGTAACTGCGCTCTTCAACCGTGCTCGAGTAAATACCGTTGATTTCTTCGTGGATGAACTTGGGGACCCGGATGATGTTTTCAGTCGTGTTGAGCTTCTCACGCGGAAAATCCGCGCTTTGCTCAACGATGTGATGCCATTCATAGCCTTCTCCCGCGGGACCATAATACCTCTTAAATGCGTCGAAACTTGGAAATGATCGGAATTCCTTGTCGGCCCGTAACTCGTCGAGCTCCTTCGGCGGGTCCAGACTTCTTTGAAGCTCTGGCGTAATATCTTCGAGCGTATTTATGACGTCGATGGTTTCGCTGATATTGTCTGCAATATCGAGGGCTGGCCCCAGCAAAATCGTAATCAAACCTAACCGCCGAAGTGATTTGAACAGCTTTCGATCGCGCCGAAGCCGTTCCAATCGCGCAGCGCGAGACTTGTCCGGTGGGCCCTTTAACTCATTTGGGTCTCCGTCAGGGTCACCGACGGAGACGACGTTGCTGCCTCGCGGCCGGAACTCACCGCCGTGGCCCTGATCAGAATGCTGGGGCCACCGCGGGTGCAGCGCGGGGTTCCATTTGAAGAGGTCGTCGGCGGCTACTACTTGGGCGGCTGTAGCTAGATTGGCGAGTTCCGGCAGTCGCAAATGCAGGGTCGCGATTGTTGCCCGCGTCCATTGACCGCCGGACATGAGTACGGCGATGTGGAGGAGTCGAGATCGAAGATCGGTCGGATCAACCTCATCTCCGTAGGCCGCGCCGAGGAGGTTTCCGATCGCGTCTACGCTTCGCGCACGGTAGGTGCGTCGACCCGCACCATCGATCGAGGGCTCGATGAGATCGCAGCTGCCCGCGAGAGAAAGACCTGCCTCGTCGCAGGTGAGGCCCAATGGCAGGGAGCCGTCGAGAGGCCGCCGAGGCCACAGGCGAAAGATCTGCGCGTACATTGAGAAGGTTCATTCGCAGCCGAGAGGAAAAAGGATCGGGAGCGGGCGGAGGGGGCGCCCGCTCCCGGTGCCGCGCGGGGGACGCGCGGCACTGGCCGAGCGCGCGCTCAGCCGTTGGCGATGTTGCGGATGATGCCGAAGGCGGGTGGGAAGTAGTTCTGCAAGACGCCGTCGGCGTAGACGCCGTACTGGTACTGCCGCGTCTGCATCGGCCATTCGAGCTGGTAGTAGTCCTGCCGGAGCTTCATCTGCAGGATGTTCGCGACATTCGAGAGCGGATAGGGAATCGCGCGGCTGAAGAAGACGATCGTGCCCGGCGGCACGTTCGGATGCAGCATGATCTGCACGAGCTGCCCACCGCTCATCGTGTACTTGTTGAGATAGCTGCCCACGATAGCACCCGCCGTCGCCGTCACCGTCGCGGGCGAGCCCTGCTGCCCGTCGAGGTTGAAGCGGAAGAGCGGCGCACCGCCGCCGGCAATCACCTTCCGCGTGATGTTCAGGAGCTCCTGCGAGCTCACCAGCAGCAGGTCCGGCGAGAGGCGGAAATTGTCCCAGAAGGACTTGAGCGCGGCGTCGATCTCGACGATGCCGCCGGCGCCATCGGCGGTGAGCGGCGTGCCCACGCCCGGCGTTCCCGTGGGCATGGTGAAGACGTAGCTGTTGGAGCCGGGAAGCTGGATCTGCGTGAGGAGCCCATCGAAGACGAGACCGTTGGTGCTGTTGTCCGCGGCCGGAAGCGTGGAGGCGGTCTGCGTCCCCGCCGCGGGGGCCGCGATCAGCACGGAGTTGATGGTGGTGATGGCGCCCAGCGTCTCAGCACCCGAAGCGCCCCAGAACCAGGCATAGGCGCTCGCACCGTTGACCGCGGCGACGCTCGCGCGCACCGCGTGCGTGGCGCTTGCATCGTTGGCGGTGGTGACGGTGGCCGCGGCGGATTTCCGCGCGGAGCCGCCGCCGTAGCTGTCGCTGGTGCCGTCGGCATTCTGGCGCGAGACCTGTGCGGGGATGCCCGCGGCGACGGAGCCGTTGAGATAGCCCTCGAAGCTGAGGGCGACGCAGACGACGCTCACGGCGGTATTGGCGGCGAGGCTGCCGCCGCTCGCGACGTCGCTCAAGGTGGGCGTGGGCGTGGTGCCCAATGCCAGGCTCTGGTTGCCGCCGACGATGAGCTTCTCCTCGCCGATCATCACGGAGCGGAGCAGGCCCTCGGTCGCGCGCATGCGGAGGTCGTCGAAGCCTTGCGAGGCATAGTCCGCTTCGAAGGTCACGGAATCCTCGAGCCCGAAGCCGCGATAGGCCGCGGTGAAGTTCTGCACGGATGTGGCGACGATGCCGCCGCGCCGACCCTCGGAGACGCCGAGCGAGAGGCCGTTGATGTTGATTCCGGTGATCGCCTTCCAGTTGGTGGCGGTGCCGCCGCGGCCGGGGACGCGCGGGAGTTGGTTGCGCAGCGGCGTGATCACGGGATAGAGCGTCTTCGCCGTCGGCTCCAGGTCGATGAAGACGAGGCCGCTCGCCTGCGTGAAGGACTTGCCTAGGAGATCGCGCGCGAGCGTCGCGTTCTGCTGCGCGTGCTTGATCGAGTCCAAAGTATCGTTGGTGATGCTCATGCTATCTCCAAAAAAAGAAACCCTCTCCCCTTGGGGAGAGGGCCGGGGTGAGGGGGACGCGGAAAAGTCGTCTAGCCGATGAACCGCACGAGCCGCGCGCCCTCATAGGCCCGGCGGATCGCGGCTTGCGTGTCCGTGGGCGCCTCGGCCTTGTGGGCGGGATAGTCGTCGCTCTTGTCGAAGCTCCGCAGCGCCGCTTTCGCCGGCGACGGCCGCTTCTCGATCTCCTCGACGCGCTTCAGCAGTCGCGCGAGCTCGGCACGCGTGGCGGTCAGCGCCGCAGCCAGCGCCTCCTTGCTGTCGTCATCATCGGCATCGCCGCCGTGCTTGCCGGGACAATCGGCTCCGAGCGCCGCCGCCATGTCGTGGATGCCCTGGACGCGCGCGAGGTCCTTGCGCGAGTGCCGCGCGCCGACCTTGCCGATAGCCGCCGCCTTGTACACTGCAAAGAGCGTCTCGGGATTGGCGGGCCGATCCACGAGGCTGATCTCCGCAAGCGAGAGGCCCGTGATGATGCGAGGATCGCCCGCGTCGCGCCGGGTGACGGCGCCGCCGATCGAGAAGCCCTTGTAGACGCGCGCCTGCACTTTTTTCCAGGCGTCATCGTCGACGACCTTGACGCGGATCCAGAGTCCCTTCTCGTCGACCGCCGCCTCCTCGGCAACGCCGACGGCCGAGGGCTGGTGCATTTCGCGGACATTGGCGAAGCGCATGTAATCCGGAAGCGCCGCCGCGAGCGCCTCCTTGCGCACGACCTCGCCCTGGCTGTCCACGGCCTCGGTCGAGGCATAGCCATAGACCATGCGCTCCTCCCGATCGACCTTCGCGATCGGGGCATAGATTGTCTTCTCGGTCATGTCTGGAGTGTCCTCGGTTGGTAAAAAATGGTTTCGGCAGGAAGTCGTGGCTCCCTGGCGAGTTCTTGCGATTTGAACTGCGAGCCCGCCGACCGCTAGAGAATCACGATGACGCCTCCGGAATGAACCCAGATCGTCATCGATTCATATTCAGGTCCGTGCCGGAACACGGTGAGACTGTCACCGTTGCTGAACACCAGCTTGAGAGCATCGTCCGAAACGATCACGATCTCGGTGACTCTGAGACCCAGCAGCCATTGAACGCTTAAGTCCTTGTGACTGCCAAGTCGTGCGTCGTTTGCGGCATGAGATCGCGAGCTCAGGATCGGGCTGTGCGTGGGCCGGCGTGACGCAGCCCGCGACGGGGAATGCGCTTGCCAAAAGAAAGGCGAGAGGAAGCAAATTGTGGCCTGTTGCTCGACCGCGTAGTCGACAACAACCGGGATTCAAAAATTGGCCCGATCGCTTCAAAATCTATCCGCTCAAAGGCGAATACCGGAGATGAATTCGCCAGTCCTACTGTCAAAGAACATGCAGGAGATCAGCCCTTCGCCAGGCGTACCTGCGGGTTCGGGCAAGCGGATCTCGACGGCGTAGTGCAGGCGTCCTGTTAGTATTTGGGCAAGATCTCTGAGATAGGCCGCCCGCTGTGGAAACTCCCGATCAAGGTATTCCAAGTAGTCAGGGGTCATCAGCTCGACGAAACATTCGGTCTCCGGACGATCGGAGGCCTTCACCTCAAATGTGGCGCCGGCAGCCGCCAACTCCTTCGTCACGCCTGGGGCTGCCTTTTCCATCCTCTCCTGACCAAGCCGACGCGCGTCCGCTGCAGTTAACTCCGTCGAATGACAGGCCGTCATCGCAATAAGTAAGAAGGATCAGCGATGCCACTGCGAGCGCAGCGCCCGCGGGGCCCGCACCCTCGACACCAGACTTCGGAGATACCCCCTCATGAATGTGCTCCTGCAACATTTCAGAGATGCTGCATCCCGCGCCGCTTGCCAGAAATCACACTGTATAATAGCGTGATACAGTAGGAAACTATTTATTCGGGTGACCAGCCTTGCGTCGTTTGCGGCATGTGCTGCCTCTCACCTTTCTTTTGGCAAGCGCATTCCCCGTCGCGGGCTGTGTCACGCCGGCCTACGCACAGCCCGATCCTGAGCTCGCGATCTCCGATCCACGGGATCGCTGGCACATCATGACCGCCGATCCCGCGACGACGACGAGCACCTGCGTCGGCAACCCCAAGACGGGGCTGTGCGCCGTGGAGACGATCCTTGCTTGCTCTTTCAGACACGACGATGAGCTCTGTCGCATCGCCATGGGCGGCTCGGAGCGCATCGGACTTTTCAACCACGCCAAGATGCCCGGCGATCTCGTGAAATATCGAGTGATCGTCGCGTCTTGGTTGGAACCAGAAGATCTGCCGCCGGTGGATCATGATTGGACGCGCCTGGTCGGCACCCAGTTTGCCCCATGGATTTGGAAGGTCGGGGACCTTTCGATCAGCATCATCATGTACTACTGCGAGATGGACGACCCCTGTCCGGGGAAAACCGATAAATACACCCCAGCCAGCTTCGTTCTGCGCAAAGAGGCCGACAGATGGCGCGTCATCGATTGCGAGGAGCCGTGCTACTGACGTCGCAGCGATCGGGAAGAGGTTCAGCTCCCATTTCCGCGGAATCGAAAATGCTCGGTCCGGGCGGATTCGTTGTATCTCGAGTCACTATTGCACCATTCGTCCGAGGTAACGCGATCACTCTTATAGTCCGGTGGCGTCTCGTCGATTCCGGCCTTCTTGGCCGCGTCGTTCAGCTCCGGCTTGGCGTCGGCTTCCTCGCCCTCGGCAACCTCCACGCCGCGAGGGTGGTAACTCACATTCATCGCCGCACCGGTGGCGATATCGTCGGCATGGGTCACGTCGAATCTGGGCGCCTCGTCCAATCGAGTGCGATGCGCGGTAGCGCCTGCGGCATCGCTGCTTGCCCACTGCCCGCCGCTCGGTTGACCGCCCGGCACCCGCGGCTGATCGGCGCTGTACTTCGCAACACCCGCCGCCCCCTTCCCCGCCGGCGCGAGCCCGAGCTCCTGGCGTACCTCGTCTACCGATTTGATCCCCGCGCCGACGTAGGTGGTGGCGATCTGCGCCGCCGTCGCGGGGTCTTCTGCGTCTTCCTCGCTCCAGGCGAATTCGAGATCGGGGAAACCCAGATGCCGCTCGATCACCTCGTCGAGGAGACCCTTGATCCAGCGCAGCAGCGGGGCGAGGCCCTCCGAGAGTGCGGCTGATTGGTTGGTCTCGGCCGTCGCGCGGTTGGCGTCGCGGACGAAAGGTGTGGGTGCGATCGAGAAAGCGAAGCAGACGACGCGCGCGAGCCACTCGTCGTATTCGTCCTTGAGCATCGGCTCGCGCGTGAAGGTCGGCTTCATTCCGCCCGGCACGAACTTCGCGTGCCGCCGCGCGCCGAGGTTCCCCTCGAGGAGACTGTCCCAATATTCCTGGAAGCGCCGGATCTGGTCGGGGTTCCAGCTCTCGGGCACGCCGATCATCGCCTCCGGCACGTTTCCCTCGGTGTAGTAGGCGAGCTGCGCCGCCTGGCGCCGCAGCGCCACGTTCACGGTCATCACGACCTGCTCGACCGGCGAGTAGCCGTAGATCTTGTGCGGCCGCGGATTGCGCGGGCGGTAGAGCAGCTCCTCCGTCGTGTAGTCGACCGCCGGCAGGCCCTTCAGGATTTGCTGATAGGCGGGATCGGGCGGGGCGGGCGTGCGCCCGCGCGCGTCGAGGACGCGCTTCACCGTGGCGCCGTCGACGACCTCGAGCGCATAGACCCCGCCCCCGGCCTCGCGCCGCACGTAGAGCGCGGGCGCGTCGATCACCAGCAAATCCTCGAGCAGCAGCCTCAGCCAGATGTCGAAGGGGTGCTCTCGGTCGGGATAGCGCAGCAGCGACGTCACCGTCGCGATCGCGGGATCGTCCTTTGGCGCCTTGCCGCCGCCGCGCTTGCGGATCGTCCAATCGAAGCGCCCGACCTGATCCTTTCGCGTCTCGATCACCAGCCGCAGGAGGTCGTAGGCGTCCGCGAGCGCACGAAGCTCGCGGAAGCCGATGCTCTCATCCGTCCGCGGCGCGGTGCGGAGATTGACGCCGACGGGAAAATCGAAGCTGCGCCCCGCCACCTCCGGCGGCGCCATCGGCGGCAGCGGCTGTGCCGGCCCAAACCAGTCCGCGGGCGCCGTCCCCGAGACGATGTAGCGCAGCCCCGTCGCCACGCGCGTGATAATGCCGCGCTGCTCGCTCATGCTCGGATGTCCTTGGAAGAGAGTCTGTGATCTTTTGATTTTTTTCGGTCATAGCCGGAGTTGTTCCGGTCATCTACGTCATCCCGCAGAGACGCCCTGCGCTTTTCGACGCGGGGCGCGTTGCCCCATCGCACTCGTGGGGTCAGCCCTTCCTCCCCGCCAAATCCGCGTAGTAATCCAAGAGCCCCGTCTCCGCCGGCGCGATCAGGAGTTCCGTGATTGCCCAGACGAGCGCGTCGAGGCGGTCGGGCGAGTAGCCGGCGTTTGCGCGATCGAATTCCGCGGTGAAGGCGGCCATCTGGTCCTCGAGTTGCGGGAAGGCGCTGCAGTGCTTGACGCGGCCCTGCTCGTAGAGCGCCGCCACGGGCTCCGCGCGGACGACTTTGCCGCGGCTCGCGCGCACGGGCTTGTAGCTGACGGCGGCGTCGACCGCGCGGAGCGTCGCTTCGACGAGCTCGCCGCCGTTGTTGACCTCGCCGATCACGCGATCCGCGCGATGCCGGCGATAGAGCGCCACCGCTCGCCGCGCCCATTCCTCCGCGCGAAGCCGGCCCGAGGCATCCTCGAGCACGAAGGCGATCCCGCCCGCGGAGACGCCCGCGACGACGATGCCGGTCTCGTCCGCATCCTCGCCGCTCGTGACTGCGGGATCGAGCGCGACCACGACGCGCGCGAGCTCCGGCGCCTCGCGGACGCGCGCGGCTTCGAGAGTGTCGCGGGTCCAGAGCGCACCGGCTGCGTCCTCGAGCAATTCCGCCTCGAGCTCCTGCCGGCCGAGCCGCGTCCCCTCGTAGCGGCGTACGATCTCCGCGAGGAAGGCCGGGGCCAAATGGTTGCGGTTCTCGCGCGTCGAGCCCCGCGTTACCCTGACCGCCGGATCCTTGACGAGCATGCGCACGAGGCGCACGGGCTTCGGCGTCGTCGTCACGACGACGCGCGGATCTTTGCCGAGCCGAAGCCCGAATTGCAGCATGTCCCAGGCCTCGGGATAGCGCCACGCCGCGAGCTCGTCGCACCAGGCGGCATCGTGCTGGGGTCCGCGGAGCCGCTCGGGCTCGTCGGCGGAGAAGCCAAGGGCGACGGCGCCGTTCGGCCAATGGAGGCGGTTGCGCGAGGCGAAATAATCGGGTTTGAACTCCGGGTGCGAGATCGCGAGGATGCCGCTCTCGCCCTCGATCATGACGTTCCGGAGATCGGCGACGGTCGGAGCCACCAGCGCAATGCGGCGCGCGCGCTCGTCCTCGACCTGCATGCGCACCCATTCCGCGCCGCTGCGCGTTTTGCCGAAGCCGCGGCCCGCCATCAGCAACCAGACGCGCCAATCGCCCGGTGGCGGAAGCTGACTGTCGCGTGCCCAAAAGCGCCAGTCGTAGGCCAGCGCCGCCAACTCCTTGTCCGTGAGACCCTGAAGATGCTCAGCCTGTTTGGTCGGGCTCAGCGAGGCGAGCCAAGCGGCCGAGTATGATCTCGCGGACCCGCTCGGCGGTTGCGCGGGGATTTTCGGGCTGCGCGCGTCGAAGGGCGAAGACGCCGGTGTGTCGGGCAAGGGAGTCGAGGGCTTTCTTCTTGTCATGGAGCTTGAGCTTGAATCTGCCCCCCTTCGCACTGCTGCTGAGCTCCACCACGGCTGCCGCTTCGTCGTCGGAGAGCTCGGCGATCGTCTTCAGTATCGAGTCCGATTTGCCGGCCGCCATGTATCTCCGGATGTCCGAGAATGCGATGCGCTCCAATTCGCGGATGACACGGTCCGCATCGACGCGCGTCCGCACCGAGCGCGCGGCCATCGCCGCGCGCACGGCTTCGGCAACCCGCGGCTTATTGAGACATCTCTGCGCGTAGTTTCTCGGGGCTTTGCCGGGGTATCCCGCGCGGATCGCCGCCTGACCCGCGTTCATATCGATGAGATATTCCTCGACGAAACGCCGCTCCCGCGGCGAAAGTTGATTGCGCTCGCTCACGCGGCTCTCCTCGACGGCGATGTCGCAAAAAGCGGAGGGCCCGGCGCGGTCAGCGCCAGGCCCTTTGATCGAATGTGCCTATCTTATAGCAAATCGATCGCGATCGGTCAAGGAAAAACCGACGCGCCTCACTCCGCAATCAGTTCGTGATGCCCGCCTGCGACACCAGCACGGGCTCGGCGCGGAAGATTTCCGGGAAGAGCCGCTTCAACTCCGCGACCTTCGGGAGATCGTTGATCACGATGTAAGGCTGGTCCGGATGGAGCATGAGGTAATCCTGATGATAGGCCTCGGCCGGGTAGAAGGTGCGATTGGGCTCGATGCGCGTGACGATCGCGGCGTCGAACGAATGCGCCTGATCAAGCTGTGCGATGTACGCCTTCGCGACCGTTTCCTGCTCCGCGCTCGTCGGAAAAATCGCCGAGCGATACTGCGTCCCCCTGTCCGGGCCCTGCCGATTGAGCTGCGTGGGGTCATGGGCGACGGAGAAATAGATCTGGAGGATGCGGCCGTAACTGATCTTGCGGGGATCGAAGGAAACCCGCACGGACTCCGCATGGCCTGTGGTGCCGCTGCTCACGAGCCGGTAGTCCGCCGTCGTCTTCTCACCGCCGGCGTAGCCCGATACCGCGTTGGTCACGCCGTCGACGTGCTGAAAGACCGCCTGTACGCCCCAGAAGCAGCCGCCCGCGAGGACCGCGACTTCCGAGGTTGCGCCACTGGCGGGCTCGTCGAGCACGGGCGCGGGGATCGCGCGGCCCTCCCCGGCGAGCGAGGGTGCCGGGCTCAGCATCTCCGCCGCACCCGCCAAAATCGCGGCGCACAGCAGAAGGCCTAGGACACGCCGGGACGCTGCCGGGGAAGCGAATAGACGAGCCATGATTGCGCTCCGTTCTCAGCCAAAGGTGAAGGCGTAACTTTGCGCGCCGGAATCCAAAAATCGAATCTCGAAGGTGCGATCCCCGATCTCGCCGCTCGCGCCAATTACCCAGGTCGCGCCGCCCGACATCAAGCGCCGTCTCGTCAGCATCTTCATCCTCCTATCCGGCATTCCCCGGATTCTATACGCGAGTTCGCGCAGACGATGACATTAGTTACAGCACCCGGCGACCTATCACGGGCATGTGATTCCGGATTCCCCGGGGAAAGCGCGAAATGCGATATGTCTCAGAATATACAAACGCCTTGCAGCAATGGCGCAGGCGCCCCCTCGGGCGCTCAACTCTCGGCAAGCTTCCTGCGCTGCACGCCGTCGGCGTTGAAGTTCGCGCGATCGAGCCAGCGCTCGTAGCGCGCCTTGAGCGCGGGCCAGTCTCTATCGATGATGGCGAACCAGGCGGTGTCGCGGTTGCGCTGTTTGTAGATCGTGGCCTGCCGGAAGATGCCCTCGAATTGGAAGCCCAGCCTGAGCGCCGCGGCGCGCGATGGCGCGTTGAGCGCGTCGCATTTCCATTCGTAGCGGCGATAGCCGAGCTCGTCGAAGACGCGCCGCATCATCAGAAACATGGCCTCGGTCGCCGCGACGGTCCGCTGGAGCGGCGGCGCGTAGTTGATATGCCCGACCTCGATCACGCCCGGGGTGGGATCGATGCGCAGGTAGCTCGCGACGCCGACAGCGCGGCTGGTCTTCGCGTCGACGACGGCATGGAAGAGCGGATCGTCACCGAGGCAAGCGCTTTGCATCCAGCCGCGATAGTCCTCCAGCCGCTCGAATGGCCCGTAGACCAGATAGGTCCAATTTCTTCCTTCCTTGTCCAAGAGATTGGCCGCGTGAAGGTCGGCCGCATGCCGCTCGACGTCGATGGGCTCGACGCGGCAGAACCTTCCTTGCATGGCCGTGCGCGGCGGCCGCGGCCGCGGGCGCCAGTCCGGCAATGGAAACCCGATGGGCTGCCCCAGATGATTGCGATGCTCGGTCATGTCGAGACTCTCCGCTCGATTGCCCTCTCACCTGCCGTCATGGCCATGCTTGCCCCGACCATCCACGCGCCGAAAACCAAAAGAGCGTGCCTACCCACCCCACACCTCCCCCAGCACGCGCAGCCAATTCTCGCCCATCACCTTGCGGATCTTACGCTCGGGCCAGCGGGCACGTTCCATGGCGGCGGTGAGGTTCGGGAAGTCGCCGATGCGGCGGATGCCCTCGGGATTGACGATCTCGCCGAACTCCACGAGCTCGCGCGCATAGCCCTTGTCGTGCGTGAGCCAATCGAAGAAGGCGCGGTCCTGGTCTTGCGTGAAGTCGGTGCCGATGCCGACGCAGTCCTCGCCCGCGACGGAGACGACGTGATCGATCGCCGCGACGTAGTCGTCGACGGTGGCCTTGACGCCGCGCGCGAGGAAGGGCGGGAACATGGTGACGCCGACGAAGCCGCCGCGCTCCGCGATGAAGCGGATCTGCGCGTCCGACTTGTTGCGGGGATGCGCCTTGAGGGCGGCGGGCGCGATGTGGGTGTAGGCCACGGGTTTGGTAGAGGCGAGGATCGTGTCTTCGGAGGTCTTGGCGCCGACATGGCTCAAATCGCAGAGGATGCCGACGCGATTCATCTCGGCTACGGCCTCGCGCCCGAAATCGCTCAAGCCCCGATCGACGCTCTCATAGCAGCCGGTCCCGATGAGGTTCTGCGTGTTGTAGGCGAGCTGGACGACGCCGACACCGACCTCCTTGAAGAGCTCGATATATCCGAGCCGGTCCTCGAAGCCGCTAACGTTCTGGAAACCGAGGACGATCCCGGTCTTGCCTCCTTCCTTCGCGCGGCGGATGTCGGCAGCCTTGCGCACGGGCGCGATCAAATCCGCGTTCTCGCGGAAGTAGCGCTTCCACGCCGCGATGTTCCGCATCGTCGCCTCGAAGCCTTCCCAGACGGAGCAGGTGCAGTTGGCGGCCGTGAGTCCGCCCCGCCGCATGTCCTCGAAGACCGCGCGGCTCCAGCGGGAGATGATGAGCCCGTCGATCACGATCATATCGTTATGGAGTGCGCTCATTCCTGGCTCCCTTCCCTGCATCGCATCGAGGCTAGAGCTTTCCGCGCGCTTTCGTCGAGCCTAGACTCTCGGCGGCAAATAAAGGAGAGCGTGATGGCGGAGCTTCCCGTTCCCGTGGCGGTCGATGCCAAGACCGGCGCCTGGTCGGTCGACGGCCAGCCCGTGATCCTGGTGCCGCGGCACTTCTGGGCCTTCGTGCAGATGGAATGCGAGCGAAAATTCGGCATCGAGGGGACGCGCGAGGTCTACGACGCCGCAACCCGCAAGGCCGCGAGGGTCTGGTGCGAGCGCGAGGCGCGGACGCACGGCCTCGCGGGCGTCGCCGTCTTTCGCCATTACCTCGATCGCATGAGCCGGCGCGGCTGGGCGCGCATGACGATCGAGACGGTCGATCCCGCCGCGGGCACCGCGCAGATCCGCCTCGATCATTCCGCGCTTGCCGCTGAATACGGCGCCCAGGCGGGCCGCCGCGTCTGCTACATGTTCGCGGCGGCCTTCGAAGGCGCCATGGAGTGGGTCGCGGAGACCGCCGGCGCCGCAGGCCGCCTCGAGGCCTTCGAGACCCAATGCGCCGCAGAGGGCGCGCCTTGCTGCCGCTTCCAGGTCCGGCCGCACGGTTAAATCGACCTTAACCATCGGGCGCTAATAACCAGGGGTTTCGCCTCTGAAACCCGAGAACACCGCCCCGTCGCATGCAATCCGCTGCTCTGAAACAGGCTGGCGAGCCCTGGCACCCCGATATCGTGCGGATCCACGAGTATTGGCGCGCGATCCATCCGTCGGAGGGTCTGCTGCCGGGGCGGCAGCATGTCGACGTGCTGGAGATCCCGAAGGACTTGCTGCCGCGCCTCTGGCTCTTGGACATCCAGCCCGAGCCCTTCCGTCTGCGCTACCGGCTGGCCGGAACGGAGATCGTGCGAGCGATCGGCCGCGAGGTGACGGGGTATTGGCTCGATGATGCGCACGCGCATCTCAAGACCGATCCCAACTATCTCGCTCGCTTTCGCGCGCTCATGGGGTCGCGCTCGCCGAGCTGGCGCCGCGGCCGCGCCATGCTCTGGACGCATCAGGACTACCGCGAGATCGAGAACATCCTTCTGCCGCTCGCCCGCGACGGCGCCGCAGTCGACATGATCATGGTCCTGACCGTGCTCTACCGCTGGGACCTTCCGCGCGAATCCACCCGCACCTCTTAGGACACGAGCGCTAGCGCGGGATCAGCCTGCGATAGAGGTGCCAGGTCGCATGGCCCAGCACCGGCATCACCACGATGAGGCCGAGAAAGGCCGGAAGCGTCGCGAGAGCGAGGCTCAGCGCCACGATGAGGCCCCAGACCGCCATCGTCCGCGGATTGGCGGCGAGCGCCCGCGCGGAGGTCGCGATCGCCGTCCCCAGCGAGGCCTCGCGATCCAGCAGCATCGGAAACGAGACCGTGCCGATCGCGAGCGAAGCGAGCGCGAAGAGGAAGCCCACGGCGAAGCCGATCACGATCATCATCCAGCCCGCGGGCGTCGTGAGCGTGTCGCGGAGGAAGGCGCCGAGCGAGACCGGCTCCTCCGGCCCGAGCGTGAGCGCATAGATCAAGGCCGCGGCACCGATCCAGAGCACGAAGAGGAGCGTCAGCAGCAGCCCCAGCACGACGATCTTGCCGAAGGCCGGCGACCGCACGACCGTGAGCGCCTGCGGCCAGCCGCCGTGGATGCCCAGCTCCCGCCTCCGGCTCATCTCGTAGAGGCCGAGCGCCGCGATCGGCCCCACCAGCGCGAAGCCCGAGGCCAACGGGAAGAGCATCGGCAGCATCTCGTTCTCAACCGCGAGCTTCGCGAGAGCGAAGCCCAGGATCGGATAGATGATGCAGAGGAAGACGACGTCGCTGCGGTTTTCCTTGAAGTCCTCGACACCCGCGCGGAGCGCCGCATGGAGATCCTCGAGCCCGATGCGGCGGACCTCGATGCTCTGAGCCTCCGCGCCCTCGCCGGCGACGGCGCGGCCCATGGAACCGGCGGCCGCACTCGCGACTCGGAATTGATCCAGACTCCACTCGATGGGATTGCGGATGAACATGGCAGTTCCTCCTTGGGAGGAAATATAGGGCGCGCGGGAGGCGCGGCGAATCCGCGCTCACTCCACGATCCGGACCTCCGCGACGCCCGCATGCGCCGTCCCCAGAGCCGGCGGAAAGGGCTTGCCCTTGAGGACGCGGTCGAGGAAAGCGAGGCTGTAGCTGACGATCTCCGCCTGGTAGCTCGAGTTGAGATCGGTCCAGGCGAGATGGCTCACGCGGCTGAAGTCGACGAGGTATTTCGGCCTCGGCGTCTGGTCGAAGGCGCGGCCGCGCGGGACGACGAAAGGAGCAATACCGAAGTCGCGCGTCCCCGTCTGATACATCGCCGGGACGGCGATGCCGCCGAGGCTTCCCGCGCTCAGAAACGGCGAGGCGTAGGGCGAGAGCGCGAGCACGGCCTTGACGCGACCGTCCTTCCAGCCGGGCCACGCGCCGGCGATCCCCAGCACCGTGTATCCCCCGAGCGAATGTCCGAGCAACCCCAGGTGCTGCCAATCGAAGGTCGGCCCATTGAAGCGGGCGTCCGCCGCGAGCGCCGCGAGCAGCCGCTCGATGTCGTCGCGGCGGTCGGCGTAGGTCTTCTCGCTCCAGCGCGCGGGCTGTCCAAGCGGCTCTTCGGCGCCCGTCAGGAGCTGGCGCCAATTGCCGCAAGCGGCGTCGCGGTGATTGGGCGCGAAGACCGCGTAGCCCGCCTGCGCGAGCGCCTCCATCAGGAACTTCGATTGCACGTTGCAGCCGTGGAGGCCGTGCGAGAAGACGAGCACCGGCCAAGGTCCGGGAACATCGGCCGCGGGAATCCAAGCGGCGACGCGAAGCCCCGCGAGCTCGAGCTGCTGCGGTTCCGCCTCGACCGGAATTGCAGCGAGCGCCAGCACTGTCGAGAGCAGGAGAACAAGGGCGCCTCGCATCGCTACCGCGCCCGCCAGCGCTATTGCACGGGTTTGTTCGTATCGGAGAAGTAGAGCTTGCCCTGCTTACGCACGACGGGCCGCTTGTAGTCCTTGTCGCTGGGCTTGAGGATGCGAATGAGCGTGATCGTCCTCTGCTGCGAGTCCGTGAAGGCCGAGAGCGTGCAGAGCTCGGGCGCATACCAGAGGAACTGCTCGAAGGTGCCCTTCTGCTCGAGGTTATCGAAGCGGCGCACCTTCCAGGAGGCGTAGCTGCGCGCGCCGACCTGCACGGGCTCGGTGCCGACCACGGTCAGCGTGACGAGCGCGTGGTTGCGGGTGTTTCGATCGATCTTCTCGATCCCGAGCTTGTTGCCGCGTCGGAGCGGCCAGAACTTCTGCAGCCCGTCCGGGTTCGACTCGAAGGCCCACCGGTCGCTGCCGTCGTCGAAAAGGAATTGCCCGTAGCGATCGACGTGCCGGTCGAATTGCATCCCCTGGAGTGTGTAGGCATAGACCATGGGCCCGAGGTTCGCGGGCCTCGGCTCGATGAGGTAGGCCCGATCCGTATACATGAGCCGAAGTCCCGGCGCGGGATCGCAATAGTCCGCCGACTGCGCTTCGGCTCCGGCGACGCCGACCAGGAGAAGCACGGCCGCTAGAATGATCGCCCGCATCGCCCCCTCCACCCAAGACGCGACTTAGTCTCCCGCTTCCCACCGAGAGAGGCAAGCGACCGCTGCCTAGAGCCTGCGGCTTCCGAGGAGGCAAGTCCCCGCACCGTGGCGCTTTTCGAACAAATCCTATATTTCTCGATAGGCCAACGAGGCACCGCTTAGCATGCGGGGCGGATCGGCCTTTGGCCCGTTACGGTGGAGAGAGCGCCATGTCCCAGTCGCGCGCCGTTGCCTTTGTCATCAAGGAATTCGAGGAGATGCTGCCGCCGATCATCTTCTTTGCGATCGGCTTCAATATCGTCGAACTCACGACCCAGCTCATCCTCGACGACTACCTCGTCCGTTTCGCCAACTATCTCATTGCGACGATGGCAGCCCTGATCGTCGGCAAGGCCGTGCTCGTCGCGAACCTGATGCCGATCATTCGCCGATACGACAATGCCCCCTTGATCCGGCCGATCCTGTTCAAGGCGTTCGTTTATACGGTCGTCGTCCTCATCGTGCGAATCCTTGAGAAGCTCATAGAATACTTTCTAGGCGGAGGCACCCTCGCGGCGCTGCCGAGCTACGCGACGGAGCACTTCACGTGGCACATGTTCGCGGCCGTCCAGATTTGGATTTTCGTACTCTTTCTGATTTACACCTCCGTCGCCGAATTCGACGGGCGTCTCGGCAAGGGCACGCTCGTACGGATGCTCCTTCACGGGGGCTCCGCAAAGGCGAAATGACGTTCAGGGCCTCCGTGCACCTCGGTCGCCGGCGTAGCCCATCAGAGCTGAGATCTCGTGGGCAGCTTCACGGACTTGCCTTTCGAGCACCGCCAGTCGCGGGCCCGCGCGCGTAGCGGGAGCGCCGATCGCGAGCGCAGCCACGAGATCGCCGCCCTTCTCGAGGATAGGAGCTGCGATCCCCGCAACGCCCTCGATCTCCTCCTCCAGCGAGGTCGTGCAATTACGGCGCCGGGTCTCCGCGATGAGGCGGCGAAGCCGCTCCTTGCTCCTGATCGTCTTCGAGGTGCGCGGCGCGAGCTTGGTGCGGCGGATATAGCGCTCGCGCCAGGATGCCGGCTGGAATGCCAGCAGGACGCGTCCGACGGCGGTCGAATAAAGGGGCTCGCGCGAGCCGACCTCGACCGTGAACCTCAGCGCGCTCGCGCTGTCGGCCCGGTAGACATAGACGACCTCGGGCGCATCGTCGGCAAGACGTGCGAGGAAGGCGCTCTCGCCGGTCTCGTTCGCGAGCGCGTCGACGACGGGGATCGCGATATTGGGGAATCTACGCTTGGCGACGATCGCGGAGGCGAGCTTCTGGGATTCGGGGCCGATGGCGTAGCGGCCTCGGCTTTGCTGGAGGAATCCGCTCCGCGTGAGTGCCCGCAGAAGCGCAAGCAAGCTGCTCTTGGGGGTGCCGCTGGACCTGCTGAGATAAGACAGGGTCTCGCCGTCCGGGAGCTCCGCGAGGAGCTGCAAGAGCCTGGGGATGCGGATGGCGGAACGCGGAGCCCGAGCGGCCGCCTCAGCTTTCTGCATGCGCGCTCTCGATGGCCGGAGCAGAGCGCGTCGCGACGGGCTCGCCTACAAATGCAGACAAGCGGTCGATGTACCACTCGAGGAACTTCTCGAGCTGGCTCTCGTTGGGCGAATAGGGGCCGGGCTCGTAGGCGGGGCTCCGGACGCCGCTGCTGCACCAGCCGACGAAAGTGGCGTCCTGCTCGTTGGTGCGGCTCCAGACCTCGGTGAGATGGCCTAGGTCGTAGTCCCTGCCTTCGACCGCTTCCTTGTGCACGAGCCAGGTCGTGCGCACGAGCGTCTTATCGACCGTGAGCGGCAGCGCCGAGAAGATCACGGCATGATCGCTGAGGAAATGATTCCATGAGTTGGGCTGCGTGTGGATCGAGAGCGCGCCGAGCCGCGGCGTCGTAAACTGCCCGAGCAGGCGACGGCAGGCGATCCGGGTGTCGATCGTGTAGGACTCCCCGGCATTGTCGAGCGGCATCCGCTCGACCCGAAATGCGGTGGCGCGGTCATCGAGCCTCTCGACTGGCCGCCAGGCGAGGCCGAGCCCGTCCCAGATCGCGTGAAACTCTGCGGTGATGCGTTGGAAGCGCTCATAGTACTCGCGCTGGCGCGGCTTCACGTCGCTCTCGGCGTGACCGAAGAACTGAAAGAAGGTGCGCAGCAGCTCCGGATGGCGCGTGCAGTGGTAGCACTCGCGGTTGTTCTCCATGACGGCTTTCCAGTTGCCGTCCTCGACCAAATCGGCTTGATGCGCGACCTTGCAGTCCTCCAGGCGATGCGGCGCCAAGTAGGGCAATACCGTTCGCCGCATCTCCTCGAAGTCGTCGGGCGGCTCCTCCGCCAGGCAGACGAAGAGCAGGCCTCCGAGATTGCGGAGGTGAACGCGCTTGAGGCCGAGGCAGTCGCGATCGACGCCGGACGCGATGTGCTCCGCATCGAGCAATCGTCCCTCCAGGTCGTAGCTCCAGTTGTGATAACGGCAGACGATGCTGCGGAGCTTGCCCGTTCTGCTCATGAGAATGCGCGAGCCGCGGTGCCGGCACACGTTGTGGAACGCCCGGATCTCCCTGTCGCGCCCACGCAGGATGATGAGCGAATATCGGCCGAGCTCGATTGTCATGACATCGCCGTAGTCGGGTATCTCCGCCGCCGTGCCGACGTGGATCCAATGCCGCGCAAAGATGGCGGCGATATCGAGCTCGAACAGGGCCGCGTCCAGGTAGAAGGGCGCCTCGAGGCTGTAGCCGCGCCGTCGCCGGGCGAGCAGCGCCGCTGCCTCCCGCTTGGCAGCCGCGAGATCGACGCCCGTCATGCTTCGGCTCCTTCCTGTCGAGTGCCCACCGAGCGCGAGGGGTTCCCGGCGATCTCCGCGATCCCTGCCAGCATGGTCTCGACGCCCGGGCACACGATTGCGCCCGTGGCCGAGATCTCCTGGCTCACGTCGACCGGCAGGCTCGAGTTGCTGCCGTCGGGAACGCGATTGAGCTTTCCGCCGATGAACACGGGGATGTCGGTCCCGAGCGCTCGGAGATGGCGCTGCAGCTCCGAGACGAACTCCAGCGCGACACCGTTATATGACGAGAGCGCGATGAAGTCGGCGCCGGAGCTCTTCGCTCGAAGCGCGAGGTGGTTGGGGTCGGTCGAGATCCCACCGTCGACGATGGTGACGGCGAGCTTCCCCAGGACGTTCTCGATCAGGATCTTGCCGTATTCGTGGACGTCGGTGGTGGCGACGCATCCCCTGAGCCCCGCGGCTTCGATCCGGCGCCGGCCATCCTCCGCCATTCGCGTCGTCAGCCCCTCACCCATTTCCTCGAGCTGCTCGATCGAATGCGACGGCGAGATGGGCTTGCGGCCGCGCAGCCGGCTCGGCGCGGCAGGACCGGGGCCGAAGAGCTCCTCCAGCCGCTTCGAGCCCACGCGCCTGATGGCAAGGAGCATCTCGAAGGGGCTGCGGATGTCGATGCCGGCCGCTTCGAATCCCGCGAGCACGTTCTCCTTGAAGCGCTTGCCGCCGGCCACGATCTTGTCCGCGATCGGATCGATCTCCTCGTCGCTATAGAGCGTGCGCAAGGGCTCTTCGAGCTCGACCAGCCGATTGGCGAGGAGGTGCACGTCGATGATCTCGCCGATGTCGGGGATGCGCTCGGCCTCCGTGACCGGCGTCGGGTTCACGGCATGGCCCGCGGGCCGCGTTTTTTGCCCGTGAATGTCGATCCGCAGATAGGTCACGAGCGCGGCGTAATTCGCGGCGTGGCTCTCGCCGTACATGGTGGTGGCACCGTAGATCATGGTGCCGGGCGTGCGCGTCACCTGCTGCGCCGCGCGCTGGAAGGCATGACGCGAGAACGGCCTCGCGAAGGTGTTGCCGAAGGAATAGCTGGCGTGACCGCCGCAGAGCTCGTCGACGATGTATTGCTCCAGCAGGATCGCGCCGAGCGAGCAGGCGAGATCGGTGAAGAGCGAGGCGAAGCCGTCATCGAGGCTTGAATGCACGATCACGTCCACCGGCTGGGCCGCGGTGAGCGCGATCGCCTTCAGGGACTCTGCCGTCGTGAAGACATCGTCGTCCCAATGCGGCTGGCGGAATGCGAAGTACTGCCCGAGATTGCCGACGGAGGTCGAGCCGCTCAGGAGCGCCGCGATGGTGTTCTCGAAAGCCGCGGGCGTGCCGATCACGAAGTCGCCGAAATGCGGCGCCACCGGCGCCATCCGCGTCATGGCGATCCAATCCTCGACCTCGTCCATGATGAGGCCAGTGCCGCGGGGACGGTTTTTCCGCTGCGCCCGCGGGTATCCCATGCTCCAATCGAGACAAATGCCGTAGCGGTCGACGCGGTGCCCGGCCTTGTCGAGCGCTTCCCAGATCTCGGCGAAGGCGCGCCGGCTCTTGTCGGGCGCTCGGAATCCGATCTGGGCATGCATCATCACGCGCCCTTCCTCGACACAGCGGCGCTTATAGTCGATCTCGGAGCTGACGCCGTATCTCTCGAGGAACGGCGAGCGCCCGACCTTCACGGTCTCGGCCATTTTGCGTCCCTCGGCGATCAATTCCTGCGCGTCCGGCAGCCCAGGCTCGGGAAAGATCCAGGCACGGTCGAGCTTCAGCGGCATGCGAGGTCTCCTTGGCGTCGGAGGAGAGTATGCAGCCGATTCCGCGTGCGGTTCAAATCTGCGATTGTCGTTCGCATAGTCGAACGATTTGCCGGAAGCCGGAGGTGCATCCATAATCGCCGCTCGCAGTCTCGGAGCGACGGCATGCCAAAGCTTCTCGCGCAATCCCAGATCGATGCATTCCACCGCGAGGGCTTCGTGGCGCCCGTGCGCGCGATCTCAGAGGCGCGCGCGCGGTTTTATCGTGAGCGCCTCGAGGCCTTCGAGGCGAAATACCCGGAAGACCGGCTGAAGCTCGACCAGAAAGCGCATCTCATCTGCCCCTGGGTCGACGAGATGATCCGCGAGCCCCTGATCCTCGACGCCACCGAGGACCTGCTGGGGCCGGACCTTCTCTGCTGGGGTACATCTCTGCGCGCGAAGATGCCGGACGGGAAGACTTTCGCGGGGTGGCATCAGGACACCGCTTACGCGGATGTGAGGCCGATCGTGCTCATCGTGGCGCTCGCGCTCTCGCCCTCGCGCTCAGGGGATGGATGCATCCGCGCGATTCCAGGCTCGCACCGCGGCCCCCTGCTGCCGCACAAGGAAGCGTTCGGCACGAACAGCCTTCTTACCCGCGAGCAGTTCATCGACGCCGCGATCGATCAATCCGGCAGCGTCGATCTCGAGCTGGATGCCGGCGAGATCGCGCTTTTCAACAATGCGATCATCCACTCCTCAAATCCCAATCGAGGCCAGGACCGGCGGATACTGTTTCTGCTCGAGATGGTTCCGGCCCACGCCTATCAGCATTCTCCGCGAGAATCGGCGACCCTGGTGCGGGGCAAGGACTCCTTCGGGAACTTCGATGTCGACCCGAGGCCGAGCGTCGAGATGGGCGCCAAGGAGCTCGAGGCCTGGCGGCGCGCGGTCGAGATCCAGGCGAGCGTCCTTTTTCGCGGCGCGCAGCGTCCGCCCCGCGCGCTTGCGGGGATGACGAGCGGGAAGCCGCCGACGGGCGGCTAGGCCGCCTAAAGCCCGTACAAAGCCTGCAACACTCCGAGCGCGCCGACGAGAATTCCCGCCGCGGTCTCCTGCTTCAGCGGACGCCCGCTCCAGCCTTCGCGGAGCGCCCATTCCTTCACCGTCCATTCGCAGCCGACGACGTGCCAGATACAGGAGCCCGCGGGCGAGGAGATGCCACCGAGCGCGGTCATCGCGGCATAGACCTTGCTCCGCGCCTCATGCCGCCGGTCGCTGAGTGTCGACTCCCGAGCCTCGCGCGGCAGGCGGTGGAGATCGGCAGCGCGCAACGGATCGAGATGCGCGAGATGGAAGAGCGCACGGAAATCCTCGCCCGCCTGCCGCATCGCAGGCGTAATCGTCTGTCGCCGCACCATCTGCTCCAGCGTGTCGGACGAGCGATAGGGCCGCGCAGGGTGTCCGGCCTCGTCGGCGATCGGACGCGTGAGGCGCTCGACGCCGCCGCGGCGAAGCCGCTCCGGCGTCGGATGCAGGATGTCCTCGCGCGTTGCATTTGCTTGCTTGCGTCGGCTCCGGGCCATGCTGTACTCCCGTTTTGAAAGTGCGATCGATTCGATGCAGCTCACTCCGCGAGCTCGCTGCCCGCTGCGGGCGGCGGATGGTCGAGAAGAGAGCGAAGCTCCTCCGGCCGCTGCTCTTCCGCCGACATCTCCGGCAGCGCGGGCGGAAGGAGATGAGAGAGTTCCGGCGGCGGTTCCGGCGCCTCTACCTCCGCCGTGAGCGCCTCCGCAAGCGCCCGTCCGGCGGCACTTCCCGAGCTCACGACGCAGAGCGAGCGATGGGCCGCGCAATAGGGCGAGCCAGGAACTATCGGTGCGCCGCAAAAGGGCGAAACCTCGCGCTCGACCGGTCGCACGACGTAGACACACCCAAATCGAGCATCATCTCTGCGATCACTCGCCGCGGATTTGACGGCGACGCCGGTCGATGATATCGGTGGCTGATGTGTTCCTGATTTGTTCTCACTTGAAGCAACAGCAACCCCTTGACGGACAATGACATGCGTCATTCCGGCCTCTCCCTGACATGCGCCTTGGCCACGCGCCGCAGCCAGACCCTTCATACGCAATCAGCGGTCACTGGTCAACGTAAAACGCGTATAGCCATGCGGTGCCGATGCGTACAGACTCGGGTCATGGGAGAAGTCTCGGCCGTCTCTCGCCGCTTGAAGGCGATCCGCCAGCGCGCGGGCATCTCGATCCGCCAAGTCGCAGAAGCGCTCGGCATGGAGCACGGCTCGAGCTACCAGCACTATGAGGACCGCTTCAAGAAGCCGTTCCTCCCGCTCGATCTCATCCTGAAGCTGGTGCCGATCTTCACGCCGCGGGGCATCGAGGCGTCGGAGCTCTTCGCGCTCGCGGGCGTCGACGGCTCGGGCCACCGCCCGCTCGCGGGACCGCCGCGGCCGGAGCTCGCGACACCGATGCTTCGGATCGAAGAGCTCGACGTGCGCGCGAGCGCGGGGAGCGGCCTCACCGAGAGCGCAGGCCAGACGATCGCGGAGTGGCAGATCCCAAGCGAGATCGTGCGCGGCTACACGATGGCGCCGGCCTCGGAGCTGCGCATCATCACCGTGCTCGGCGACAGCATGGAGCCGACCTTGCTTCCGGGGCAGCGCGTTCTCGTGGACACCGGCGATCGGCGACCGAGCCCTCCTGGCATCTTCGTCGTCTTCGACGGGCTCGGCCTCGTGGTGAAGCGCGTGCAGCTCCTGCCGCACACGGACCCGCCGCGCGTCAAGATCACCTCGGACAATCAGAATTACGAGCCTTACGAGCGCACGCTCGACGAGGCCTACATCCAGGGTCGCGTCATCGGGCAATGGCGCTGGCTCTAGGAAATGCAATGCCCAAGACCAAGCGGAGATCCAAGGTGAGAATTCTCATTGCCGTCGCGATTGCAACGCTCGCATTGACGGGCGCGGCGCACGCACAAGACGCCAAGTCCTATCAGTGCCAGAAGGGGAGCGACACGCGCTCGGTTTCAATCGAGAACTCGGGAGACGGCTGCCGCGTTCTCTATAAAAAGAGCGCGGCCGGCGACGCGAAGGAGATCTACCGGTACAAGGCGCATCCGGAGATGTGCCAGTCGCAGGCCCAGGCCTTCGTCAAGAAACTCCAGGGGATGGGCCTCACCTGCAATGCCGGATAGCTCGGGCGTGGACTCGTAACACGGCGCCGCAGTCGCATTAAGGCGAGCCGGACAAGGGCCAGGCCACGGTAGCTGGACGCGAATTTGTCGTAGCGCGGCCTCACGGCAAGCCGCTACGGTCCCCCGATTTCAATGCGGATTGCTGTAGGTCTGCCGCCGCTGCAGGGATTGTTGACCTGCGGGCAATTCGAGATGATTGCCAGGAGGTCCATCTCCGCGCGCAGCGCTATAGAGTCGCCCGCTTTCGAAGGCGCGGTCTCGAAGATGAGCGGTGCCAGCGCGTTGTCTTTACCCGCGGGGACGTTGCAGAAGAAATTGAGGTTGGCGACGATGTCTTTGCGGCCGAGGCCGTGCCGGCCGAGCTCCTTCAGGAAGTTCTCACGGCAGCCGGGCACACCCTTGATGCCGTACATCAATTCATTGGAAGGGGCGCTGCAGCAGCCGGCGATCGTGTCATGGAAGCCGCAGGTGTCGCCCACCACCGTCATCATCGGCCTAGCGATGTCGGAATAGAGAACATGTCCCGTCGTGAGCCGGAGCGTCCCCGCGCGCTTCAGCGTGTTCGCGGCGTGATAGCGCTCCTCCGAGTTTGCGGCCGAATAGCAAAGGAAATCGACCCCCTGCTGCCCCTCGACATCGATGATCTTGAGGACTTCGCCGCGGTTGACGATCCCGCTCCAGGATCCGCCCGCCGGTATCGTTTCTGTCCGCATGCCCGCACCTTCGGTGTTTGCGGTCCGCGCTTCGGAGCCAGAGCGCCAATTCCCCTCGATGTCATGGTAGAGCGAAGCGTCCGCCGCAGTCAAAAAATGGCGGCGCCGTCACCGTTGCTCTCTTGACGACCACAAAGCGCGTCTGCAGAGTTTCTCCGCGGCGGTCACGCCGCCTTGCGGCGCCGGCTCAGGAATAGTCCGAAAAGCCCCGATCCGATCAGCGCAAGAGACGCCGGCTCCGGGACCGTAGTTGGTGGGGCATCGACGAATTGCACCGACAAGGTCGGCGTGATGCTCCAGTCGGTGGCGTTGTGGAAGGTCAGAACCAGCATGTTGCCGGTGTTGCCGATGGCGTCATCGACGACGATTTTGCCGTTGTATGTGTTGCTCGCGCCGGTCCAGATGAAACAGTCGGTCGCGCCCGAGGACGGCGAGCGGCCATCGCCAACGGCGCACGACAGCTCGGAACCGGAATACTTGGCGGAGTAGACGCCAGTCACTGTGATGGGCGCGAGGCTGATGCCTTCGAATTTGAGCGACGTGAGGCTGAACGTGATGGTTTCGCTGACGGTGTTGCTGTGACAGTAGGGACCGCTGCAGGAGCCGCCGGGATTGAGGGTAAACAGATTGATCGTTGAGAGCGTGCCGCTGAGGGGCACGTTGTCGATTGTGCCGGTGAAGGAACTCGGCGAGGCGGTCACGTCGGAAAGACCGGTGAGGCTCCAGTTGCCGCTCAGTGGCATGGTGGTGGCGTTGGCCGCCATCGGCAACAATGCAAAGGCGGAGGCGAGAAGTAGCTTGCGCATGGTCGCAGCAAACTCCTTGGCTTGGTTAAATATCCGTCGAGCATTTCTTCACTTTTTTTCTTCTTCGTTGAACAAGGAGAGGAGCAAGGAGCGTGCCACTTCGTCTCCGCGTCTACGTCTTTGATTCCCCTGATGCGACGCGCCGCATTTTTATTAAAATTCTTTGCGCGTAAAAATATCCGACTCAAACAAGGTGAAGATTCCGGCTGCGATTTTTCGCGGCGATGAAACGCTCGGAATTCCCTGAAGGGGACGATTAGCGTTAATGCTGCCGATCTCCCTGCTGAGCGATCCGCGAAATCCAAGCTTCCTATCAACCCCAGAATAGACGGCGCCTTTAGCACATCGCCGACATCGCATATCGGCGCGGCGACATTCGCTTGGGGAGGAAAACGGACGTGGTTTGCGCGGACCGATCGGATCGGACCCAATTGCCCCGTTCCGATAACCCGCACCCGTGATCGGGGCACTGTGCCATCTTCGCTTTTGCGCCCAGCGCGGACGCGTAGATGAGGCGCCGCAAATCGATTCTGGCGGTCGGTGGTGCGGCACTCACCTGGCCGCGGGGTGACACGCGCCCAGCAACCGCGTGTCGTCGGTATGCTCCTAAACCGAGCTGTGGACAGGCCAGACGGTCCGAATCCCGATCATGCGGTGTTATTGGCCGGCGGAACGGTGAATTTCTTTCCGAATATAAGAGCCAGTTACGATGTCAAAGCTGGCGCGACATTGACATCTGCAAAGGGTTTCCTCGAGCTCTTGGATTCCGTGCGGGCAAGGCATATCTCTGTGCCCCTCTACTTCGTCGAGAGCGGACGCCGGCGAGCTTTCGCCGATGAGATCGTCGAAAGTTTGATTGGAAGCGCTCGGGGTGACTTATTCTGATTGCCCTGGATCCCATCGATTTCGCGTGACCGAGATGTGCTAGATTGGCCCCGCCTCTGAAGCGCGGAGTTTCCCTATCGAGGATCTCCGCTCGCCGCTCGGGGCCGCAGGAGCTGAGTTTCGAACCGAGGAAAGAGGTGCAGCAGTGCCTGCATCGAGCATTGCACGACGCAACCTACTCATTTGGCCGCTGCCGCTCGTCCTGGCGTCGGTTGCGGGGCGTGCGGCCAGCAGCGTCAGCCCGGCCCGGATAGGCTGGCTCAAGATTCAAGGTCGACAGCATACACCTGGCCAGCTTCGCGCATTCCGCGAGGGATTGCACTCGCTGGGGCTGGAGGAAGGACGCGACTACGTGCTGGAGGAGCGCTACGCAGACGATGACGAATCGCGGCTGAAAGGTCTCGCGAAGGAATTGATCGCATCGGGGGTCATCGTCATCGTGGCGACCAGCCAGCCCTCCATCGCCGCGGCCGCTCAGGTAACCCATTCCGTCCCCATCATCGGACGGATGGTGGATGAACCAGTCGCCAATGGCATGGCCCTGTCCATCGCTCGGCCAGGGCGCAATGTGACTGGCGTCTACACAATGACCGACGAAATGAGCCCGAAGCGACTGGCCCTGCTCAAGGAAGCGATACCTTCGATGAACCGAGCCGGGGCTCTGTTGCGGGCGGATTTTCCGAATTCGAATAGCGCGGAGCACGCCTGGCAGCTAGCGGTCGCGGCCGCAGGAGGTTTGAGCGTGCAGCTTGTGGCTCTGGATGCGCGCTCGGCGAGTGATCTCGCGGCCGACTTCGAGCGAGCTTCGGCGGAGCACATCCAGGGAATTATCACCTTCCGAAATCCGACGGTCGTTACCTACCTAAAGCTCGTCGCTGAATTATGTGCGAAATACCGCCTCCCCGCGATGTTCGATGCACGCGAATATGTCGAGGCCGGTGGCCTGATGTCTTATGGACCCGACATCGATGCGACGTATCGCCAACTCGCCGGTTTTGCGGTCAAGCTCATACATGGCACGCCGGCGGGCGAGATTCCGATCGAGCAGCCAACGATTTTCGAGCTGGTCGTCAACAAGCGAACGGCCGTCGCGCTTGGCGTCACTCTGCCGGAAGCACTACTCGCTGAAGTCGACAAGGTGATCGAATGAGCGAGCCCACTTCCAAATGAGCGGCCCTGGAAACGCACTTCTTTCCGCCATCGGCGGATTCGCCCTTCTGGCGGCCAGCGGCGCTCGGGTGCCCATGGCGCGCAGCATTTCCAGATGATAACATTCGTATCTTAATCGTTGCTCTTGGTTCGTGGCCATTGCGCTGTATGTTCGACCGTCATCGGCTTGGCCGCATTTTAGGTGGGGGCGCGGAATGGAGCGGAAGACGACACTGGCCAGCATCGACCGCCGGACGCTGGTTGCAGGCATGGCGGCTGTGCCGGCTCTCGTGTTTACCCGAGGGGCCTTCGCGCAACAAAATCCGGTAACGGCGATCGACATCGCCCTCGAGCCTGACGCGACGATGGTTCAGCACGCCAAGGACGCAAACGCCCGTCTGCTCAAGTCTTTCCCAAAGGGCTTTGCGCTGGATGAGACGCACCATCCGCACGTCAGCATCTTGCAGCAGTTTGTCCGCACGGGCGACCTCGACAAGATATTTGCGGCGGCCAGCGCGATTATGGTCAAGGAAAAGCCCACGGCATGGACGCTGAAGGCGTTCAAGTATTACTACATCCCCGACCCGCCGTATGGCCTCGGGGGAATTGTGGTCCAACCGACCGACGACCTGCATCGGCTGCAAGATGAGCTCATCAAGGCCGTCACGCCCTACACTGTAAAGACCGGGACCCCGGCAGCTTTCTTCAGCGAGGTAGGCGGGCGCGACATTCAAAAATCGCTGATCGACTACGTCGCCCACTTCGTAAGGGACGCCGCAGGCAAGCGGTTCAATCCGCATGTGACGATCGGCGTCGGAACGGAAAAATATCTGAATAAGATGCTGGCGGAGCCATTCCCGTCTTTCACGTTCTCGTCGGCCGGCGCGTCGGTCTATCAGCTCGGAACCTTCGGTACGGCAAGGAAAGAACTCAAGGCTCTCATATAGGCGTCGTGAAGGCCGCGGATCGCGCCCATAGCGTGACGCGGCGGTCGGGCACGTCCTTCACATGGCCCTGGAAGAGCCCGCCGACCCATCCCGCCTGAGTGCCATACGGTTTTGGGCGCTGTTCGGCGTGTTGTTGGGTTTCTCGTCGCTGCCGGTCCTTTGGACCGAAATACCGCCGCTTCTCGACTATCCCAATCATCTCGCGCGCCTTTACCTGCTATCTGACGGACGCGCCGCCGAGCAGCTTCGCCGATACTATACGATCGACTGGCAGGTCGTTCCAAACCTCGCCATGGACCTGTTGATTCCGCCGCTGGCGCGGCTGATGCCGCTTTCGGCGGCTATGAAGCTATTTATCACTTTCTCCTTCGCGCTGATCGCCGCCGGCACGGCCTTGGTTCACCGCGCCCACACAGGTCGCTGGTCGATCTGGCCGCTCTTCGTGTTTCTGTTTCTCTACGGTCAAATTTTTCTGCTGGGGTTCCTCAATTACCTGTTTGGCCTGGGATTGGCGCTCATCGCGTTTTCGCTCTGGATTGCGTGCGAGAAGCGAGCGGGTGCGCTGAGGTTGGCAATATCATCCGGCTTCGCCCTCGCACTCTTCTTCGCTCACCTAATGGCATGCGCCCTCTATGGCATTATGGTCAAGAGCTACGAACTCGGCGCCGTGCTGCGGGAACGCCCACGGCGGCTCTCGCGGTTGCCTCTGCGATTGGCGCTCGCGGGAATACCCTTTCTGCCGCCGCTCGCGCTCCTGTTCGCAAAGTCACAGGAGCATCTGATAAGCCAGCTTCAATTCCCCGGCTTCGACGAGAAGCTGTACTACGTCGGCGCAGTTTTTGACGTTTACTCCCCGACTTTCAGCACCATTAGTCTCGCAATATTGGGCTTGGCCGCCTGCCTCGGTGTCGCAACATGCCGTCTGATCATTCCCATCACAATGGCCATTCCGCTCATCGTATTGTCGCTTGCTTTCATTGCCGCACCGCATGCGGTGATCGGGGAGAGCGGGGGCGTGGCGCAGCGACTGCCAGTTCTAATTTTCTTTTTATTGCCCGCGGCCGTTTCGGCGAGCGGGGCTCTTCGGCGCTGGATGGCGCAAGCGGCCGCCTTGATCGGGCTCTCGCTGTTCGTAGTCCACTTGGCGCTGGTCGTGGTGCAATGGCAACGCGCGGACGCGGGCTATGCACGTCGAAACGCCGTGCTGGATCGAGTGCCTGAGGGTGCACGGCTCGCGATAGCACATCCGGAGAATGTGTCATCCGCGAGCCTTCCGCTTCTCCACTTCGCGATGCTGGCGATTCCGCGACGGCATGCCTTCGTGCCGTTGCTGTTCGCCACGCCCGGACAGCAGATCGTTCGAATCACGAGCGAGGGAGCCCGGCTCCGGGAACGGGTTTGGCCCGAGCAACTCTGGGCGATACTGACCGCGCGGACCAACGGTGAATCCGAGGCGCCCGATACCTTGCGCGACTTCGACTTCGTTGTACTTTTCGACCTGCAGCCGTTTGACTTCGAACCACCATCATTCCTGGCCCCGATTGCCGCCGAGCCGGGTTTTGCGCTCTATCGCATCGCACGCTAGGGATGCCACACATGACGCGCAGTGTGGCTCGGTGGCTCTCCCGACGATCCCGAGGGAGGAAGTCATGAAGGGACCCC
>DATJVP010000071.1:0-10994 GCA_035581425.1 Allostellaceae bacterium
TCGCAGCAGTACGCGACAAGGAACGAAGGCTGAGAGCACATGTTCACGCGTCGCGCTCTCCTCGGTGCGCTCACGGTTCTCCCGCTCGCCCGCGCCCTCGCGGCGGTTCCGCCGCCGAAGGCGGCGATCCTTAGCGCGGCGCAGCAGGCGGAGGTTGGGCAGATCGAGACCTACCTCAACGGGATCCATACCCTCGCCTCGAGCTTCGAGCAGGTCTCCGGCGAGGGCAGTATCGCGACCGGCAAGCTCTACCTCTCGCGGCCGGGACGGATGCGCTTCGAGTACGACGCGCCGGTACCGATCCTGCTGGTCGCGGACGGGCTCGACATCCACTACTACGACCGCGAGCTGCAGCAGGTGTCGGACATGCGGATCGAGAGCACCCCCGCGGCCTTCCTTCTGCGTGACCGCATCGCGCTCAGCGGCGGCGTCACGCTCACGCGCTACGACCACCTGTCCGGCGTGATCCGCCTCACTTTCGTCGAGACCTCGGAGCCCGACCAGGGCTCGGTCACACTGACGCTCACCGATCATCCGCTGGAGCTTCGGCAATGGACGGTGGTGGATCCGCAGCAAAAACGCATCACCATCACGCTCATCGACCCCCATTACGGCGCCTCGCTCGACCCCCGGCTTTTCCAATGGACGGACCCGCGGCCGTCGGAGATGAAGCACTGAGGCAGCTCGCTTTTGGCCCTCGGCTATCGGCCGTCAGCCAAAAGCTACTCAAAGGTTAACTCGGAGCGGGAAGGCTGCGACGAGGCTCAAAACCGAAACGACTTTGAGCCGATGGCCGACAACTTGCAGTCGCGAGCCATGCGAGAACGGCAATGCTCTTCCACGCCTTCTGCAGTTGGGTCGCGTCTTGCATTGCCCGATATCTTGCCGCATGAATTGAGCCCGTCCCCTCCACTTCGGGCGCCCTGCCCCTCGGACGATCCCATTCCATGCGACACCCCAAACGGACTGAATTGCGGCCTATGATCGCGGTGCCCTGCTGCACCCGTCTCCAGGGCGATCACATGACGCATTTCGTCAGCGAGAAATATCTGGTGACCGCCTCCGAGCGCGCGGGCGTGGTGCCGTTCCTGGTGCCGGCGCTCGCGGACCACGTGCCGGTCGAGGAGATCGTCGAGCGTTTCGACGGGCTGCTACTTACGGGCAGCCGCTCCAACGTCGAGCCGCACCACTACGGCGGCGACAAGGTGCCGGACCTCGCGCACGATCCCGCGCGCGATGCCGTGACGCTCCCCTTGATTCGCGCGGCGGTCGAGGCGGACATGCCGGTGATCGCGATCTGCCGGGGGATTCAGGAATTGAATGCGGCCCTCGGTGGCACGCTCCATCAGCAGGTGCAACACGTGCCCGGCCGCATCGATCATCGTGCGCCCCGGACCGGGACCATGCCGGAGAAATACGCGCACGTCGCACATCCCGTTGCGCTCACGCCCGGCGGCCGTTTTGCCGGGTGGGCCGGTGGGGTCGAGATCACGGTGAATTCGCTCCATCAGCAGGGCATCGATCGCCCCGCGGATGGGCTCGTCGTCGAGGCGGTGGCGCCCGACGGACAGATCGAGGGCGTGAGCCACAAATCCCGCGCCTTCGTCGTGGGCGTGCAGTGGCACCCGGAGTTCCGGGCCGCGGACTACGCCTTCGCGCGCAATCTCTTCGCGGAGTTCGGCGCCGCCTGCGCCCGCCGCGCCGCCTCGAGGCACCGCCGCGCGCAGCCCGCGGCGTGAGCTAGATGGTAGCCGATAGCTGACAGTCCCTACCCTCTCGCGACACGATCGAGCAGCGAGAGCAGCGTTGCGAGTTCGGGGTCGCTGAGATCGCCGGCGATGATTTTCTCGTGTGCGCGAACGCGCTCGGTGACACGCCGCAGCGTGGCGGCCCCGGTCTCGCTCAGATGCAGCGCGTGCGAGCGGCGGTCGTGCGGCGAGGGACGGCGCACCACGAGGCCACGCGCCTCGAGCCGGTCGATCACCGCCACCACCGTCGAGCGGTCGATGCCGAGCGCACCCCCCAGTCGCGTCTGGCTCAGGCCGGGATTGGCGTCGATCACCACGAGGACGCCGAATTGTCCCGGCGTGAGTTCGCTCGCGCCCACGACTTCGGCGAAGTTCTGGAACGCCGCGACCTGCGCGCGGCGCAAGTGATACCCCAAAAGCGTGGACAGCAGCCCCAGTGAAGGCGTGCGATTTCCGCCGCTGGCGGTACTTCGACCGGGCTCATCCGACGACACTTTGGTCCCCCGACAATGTGGTACCCATATTTCTCTCTGTGCGTGCGGAGGATGCGCTAGACTCGCGCGGCATGACAAGCGTAATTCGCGCAAAATGTCGTTAGATTCCACAGTTTTGGAAAGGTCACGCGCGGCGGTGGCGGCGCCGGATGACGCACGGCTCGCACTCTACGAGCTCGACGCGCCGAGCGCGGATGCGCCCGCGCTTTTGGTGGGACACGCGAACGGACTCGCCGCCGGCTCCTATCTGCCGTGGCTGCAAACTCTCGCGCGAGGCTTTCGCGTCTTCGCCTTCGATGCGCGCGGGCACGGCGCATCGCAAGCGCCCGCGGGCGCGCTCGTGGAGGTGTTCGCCGTCGATCGCTTCGCGGCGGATCTCGCGGCGATCGCAGCGGCCGTGCGCGCGCGGATCGGAGAGGGCGCACTCCACTTCGCCGGACACTCGCTCGCGGCGGCAGCAGCGGTTCGGCTCGCCGCGAGCGGCGTCGCGCTTCCCTTCGCGAGTGCCACGCTCTTCGAGCCGCCAATCTTTCCTCCGCGCGAGGCGCCCAACTATCCCGAGGCGATCGCGCGGCAGGAGCGGCTGATCCGCGGCAGCGCCCGACGCCAGGCGCGCTGGGCGAGCCCGCAGGCGCTGCTCGATTTTCTGCGCCCGCGCGGGGCCTTCCGCGGCTTCGATCCCGAGATGCTCGCCGCGCATTGCCGCGCGTGCCTGGAGTCCGACGGCGTCGGCGGCTTCGTGCTCCGCTGCCGCCCGGAGGTCGAGAGCGCGATCTTCGCCGCGCATCGCGACGCCGATACCTGGGCGCGGCTTCCCCTGGTGCGCGGCCCGCTCCACCTCGTCAGCGGCGATCCCACCGCGCCCAACCGCGACTGGGTGAGCGGCGCCATGTCCGGGATTGCGGCGCGCCTCTCCGAGGCCGATCTGACCGTCCTCCCGGGCGCCGGACACATGATGATCTTCGAGCAGCCGTCGGCCTGCGGAAGCCTGCTTTTCCGCCGAGCGGGCCTAGCTATGTGATGTCAGCATAGCGACTATGCGCGCCGCGCATTACCTGTGGCGCCCTTGCCGCACCATCTAGAAGAGTCCGAAGCGGTCGGTGGACCCTCCCTCCGACTGTCCGGTCTTGGTTCCCCTGCCGAGCCCGGACTCCCCCAAACGGCGCTTCCGGCGCCCGGTCAATCCCCCCTGACCGGGCGCCACGTTTTTTAGCCTCCCCTGTGGCTTGGTTTTTCGCCCGCGGCCCCGCCGCAGCCGGGGCCAACCCATTGTCACAGGTTTCAAGAGTCCGTGAGGCCTAATTGTTTGTATGATAAACAATTTGACATCCTAATGTATGCGCGCCATGGTCGGGCTGGGTAGGCGCGATGAGTTCCAAGGTCTTCATACGCCAGCACGGCACCGCGATCGCGGTAGAGCCGGGGCAAACGATATTGGAAGCGGCGCTCGCCGCCGGCGTTCCCTATCCGCATGGCTGCCGATCCGGCAATTGCGGTTCCTGCAAATCGAGCCTCGAAAGCGGCGAGGTCGACCTCGCGGCCTATTCGGAATACGCGCTCACGCCGGAGGAGCGCGAGCAGGGACTGATCCTCGCCTGCCGCGCCATGCCCTGGAGCGATGCTGCCGTCGCTTGGCTCGACGCGGACGAGGTCGCGATCCATCCGCAGCGACAGCTCGTCTGCCGTGTCACCGCAATCGAGGACATGACGCACGACATCAAGGGCGTGCGCCTCGAGATCGTTTCGGGCGGTCCCTTCACCTTCTCCGCCGGTCAATACGCGGCCGTGCGCTTCTCGACCCTTGCGGCGCGCGACTATTCGATGGCGAACCGGCCGGACGAGGACCTGCTCGAGTTCCACATCCGTCATCTCTCCGGCGGTGCCGCGAGCCGCTACGCCGCGCGCAACCTCAAGCTCGGCGAGAAGGTGCTGGTCGAAGGACCCTTCGGCTCCGCGTGGCTTCGCGAGAAGCACACGGGGCCGATCCTCGCGATTGCCGGCGGGTCTGGCCTCGCGCCGATCAAGTCGATCGTCGAGACGGCGCTCGCGCGCGGCGCGCGCCAGCCGATCCGGCTCTTTTTCGGCGTCCGCGACGAGCAAGATCTCTATCTCGAGGATCATTTCCGACGCCTCGCCGCGCGCCATCCCAACCTTTCCTTCACGCCGATCCTCTCGGATCCCTCGGGGCCGACTGCGAGACGCAGGGGCTTCGTGCATGAGGCGGTCGCTGCGGACGCGCCGGACCTCGACGGCGTCAAAGCCTATGTCGCGGGGCCGCCGGTCATGGTCGAAGCGGTGAGCGCACTGCTCCGCGAGCGCGGAATGCGCCGGCAGGACATTCACGCCGACGCCTTCTACACCGAGGCCGAGAAGCAAGCCTTGAGCACGGGAACCGGGAAATGACGAGTGCGCTCGACAGCCGCGTGGCGCTCGTAACCGGCGGCGGCCGCGGTATCGGTCGTGCGATCGCGGAGGCGCTGCACGCGCAAGGAGCAGCCGTCGTGATCGCGGATGTCGGCACCTCCATCGACGGCAGCGGCGCCGATCCCGCGGTCGCCGCCGATGTCGCGAAGCGCCTCGGCACACGCGCGCGCGCCTACACCGAGAGCATTGCGAGCCCGAGCGCCGCGGCGGCGGCGGTGGCGCTCGCGGTCAAGGAATTCGGCGGCCTCGACATCGTCGTCAATGCCGCGGCAATCCTGCGCGACCACTTCATCTTCAAGGCCGATCCCGAGGCCTGGGACGCGGTGATCCGCACCAACCTCGGCGCCGCCTATCACGTGCTCGCGGCGGCGACGCCGGTCCTGCGTGAACAGGCGAAGGCAGAGCGCCGCGGGGGCCGTATCGTCAACATCGTCTCGACCGCGGGCCTTTACGGCAATTACGGGCAAGCCGCCTATGCCAGCGCCAAGGCCGGCCTCGTCGGGCTGACCCGCGTCGTGGCGCTCGACATGGCGCGGAGCCACGTCACCTGCAACGCAGTCGCACCCTTCGCTGCGACCCGCGTCACCGAGACGATCAAGCCCGCGAACCCCGCGCAGGCGACCTACAAGGAGCGCGCGCTCAAGGTGCCTGCGCGAGCAGTTGCGGAATTCGTCGCTTGGCTCGCGGGACCGGAAGCGGCGGGCGTCACGGGGCAGCTCTTCGGCGTGCGCGGGCGCGAGATCTTCCTCTTCTCGCAGCCACGGCCCGTTGCGACCCTCGTCAACCCCGGCGCAGGCCTCGGCGCAGCGGTCGCGCAAACCTTGCAGCCGCATTTCCTGAAGCTCGAGACCGACCTCGAGGCCTTTGCCGGCGAGCCGCTGGTTTAGGCGCGCGGATCCAGAAGGGATCGAAAGGAGCCTCCGATGTCCGAGACGCAAGTTCCCGTCGTGAAGACCGCCGCCGAGCTCGCGGGAACGCCCGAGGACTATCAAGCGGCGCTGCGCAAGATCGTGCGCAGCCACGCCGTCAACGAGCTCTACGGTGCCCAGGTCTTCGACGAGCCCGCGATCGCGCTCGCCCCCACGCCCTATGCGAAGTGGCTCACCTGCCGCGTCGCCATGGAGGAATACGGCCACCACGTCCGCTTCCGCGAGCTCGGCGAGCAGATGGACATTCCCGAGGCGGAGATGACGCCGCAGGGCAAGCGCCCGCTCTCGATATTCGAGTTCCCGCTGAAGACTTGGGAGGAATTCTGCGTCATCAAGCTGCTCGCGGACCTCGCGGAGATCTTGCAGGTCGAGGACTTGCTCCATTGCTCTTTCCACCCGCTCCGCAACCTCGCACGCATGACCATGCCGGAGGAGCGCTTCCATGCGCAGTTCGGCAAGGACTTCTGCACCGAGCTCTGCAAGACGCCGGAAGGCCGCACCAGGGTGCAGGATGCGATCGATCGCTACTTCCCGATGCTCCCGGCCTTCTTCGGCCGGAGCGGCTCCAAGAACAACGAGGTCTACCGCAAGTACCAGATCAAGCAGCGCAGCAACGAGGAGATGCGCGAGGATTATCTGGAACGTGCGCGCGCCTTGGTGGAAGATCACCTGAAGCTGAAGCTGCCGGAGGTCGCCGAGGCGGCCTGACCGCCGAAGCCGCAGAAGGAGACGCCATGGAAGCCGCCCCCGCCACTACACCTGAGCGCGAGGCCTTCTACCGCGAGATCGCGCCGCACAATTTGGCGCCGCTCTGGGAAGTTCTGCGCGGGATCGTGACGAAAGAGCCGGTCTCGCCTGCGAAGCCCGCGATCTGGCACTACGACGCGGAGGTGCGGCCCTACCTCATGCGGACGGGGAAGCTCATCACCGCCAAGGAAGCGGAGCGGCGCGTCCTCATCCTCGAGAATCCCGGATTGAAGGGGAGGACGTCCGTGACGCACTCGCTCTTCGCGGGGCTCCAGCTCATCTTCCCCGGCGAGGTGGCGCCGGCGCATCGCCACTCGCAATCGGCGCTGCGCTTCGTCATCGAGGGGAGCGGCGCCTATACTGCCGTCAACGGCGAGCGCACGATCATGGAGTACGGCGACTTCATCATCACGCCCTCCTGGACCTGGCACGACCACGGCAACGACAGCGACGAGCCCATGGTTTGGCTCGACGGGCTCGACGTGCCGCTGGTGCGGCTCCTTGACGCGAGCTTCGCCGAGCCCGGCAACGCCGAGACGCAGATGGTGACGCGGCCCACGGGCGATGCGCTGCAGCGCTACGGCCAGGGACTCCTCCCGGTCGATTGGAAGCCGCAGAGCAAGTCCTCGCCGATCTTCAGCTATCCCTATGGGCGGACGCGCGAGGCGCTTGCGACACTCGCGAAGAATGGCGAGCCCGATCCCTGCCACGGCTACAAGATGCGCTACGTCAACCCCGCGACCGGCGACTACGCGATGCCGACCATCGCGACCTTCATGCAGCTTCTGCCGAAGGGCTTCTCGACCTCGCCCTATCGCAGCTCCGATGGCACGGTCTTCGTCTGCGTCGAAGGCAAGGGCGAAACACGGATCGGCGATGAGACCGTCGAGTGGGGGCCGCGCGACATCTTCGTCGCGCCGAGCTGGCAGCGCACGGTGCACCGCGCGGAAGCGGAGACCGTCCTCTTCAGCTTCTCCGACCGCCCCGTCCAAGACAAACTCGGCCTCTGGCGTGAGGACCGCGGGAATAGGTAAGCGGCTGCAGCGCTGCCCGTGCGTCCTTCGAGACGCGCGCCAAGGCGCGCTCCTCAGGATGAGGAATACTGAGAATGGCATTAAGAGAAATCCTCATGCCTGCGGCGAGCCGCTGTTGCCGGGCGAGCGCACCGAGACCGAGCGCCCCTTCGAGACGCGTGCCAAGGGGCGCTCCTCAGGATGAGGATATTTCTTTTTGGCATTCTCAATGGTCCTCATCCTGAGGAGGCCGCGAAGCGGCCGTCTCGAAGGACGCAGGGCATAGGTTCCGGCCAATGATTGGCCTCAAATCTCTCGATTCAGAGAATCTCGCGAGAGTCCGCGCGCTGGCGGCGGAGCTTGCGGGTGGATCATGGTTTTCTGCCTGCGGCGAGCCGCTGTTGCCGCAAGAGCGCACGGAGACCGAGCGCTATCTCACGGCGCTCGGCCTCGACACGCCCGCAATCGCCGGCGTTCCCGGCTGGAACGAGGCAGCGGCAATCGCTCAGCGCCAGGACTGGAGCCATGCCTGGTGGGAGGCGGAAGAACACGCGGCGCTGGATTTGAAACGCGGCGCCATCGCCACATTCGGCGAGACGCCGCTCCTCGCAGCGTTGAGCGCGGTCGCGGAAGCGGCGTCGGCGCTCCACGGTCACGCCGCGCTCGCGGCTGCGCGTGCAGGCATTGCCGATCCCAGCCTAAGCCGCGTCGCCGCGGGCGCCGCCGCGATCGCGTGCCATCAGATGGGGCTGGTGCTCGCCTGCGGGCTCGGCGAGGATCATCCGCTCGCGATCAAATACCGGCTCTTCGCCGGGGGTCGCTGGCTGCTCGGCCTATTCGGCGAGCGCTGCTACCTCTTCTGACTGCGCACCGGAGAGACGATGGGATTCTCGCTCGCAACCTGGAACATCAACTCGGTGCGATTGCGCATCGGTCTCGTACAGCGCTTCCTGCGCCAGGAAAAGCCCGACATCCTCTGCCTGCAGGAAACGAAGACGCCGGACGAGTTCTTCCCGCGCGCGGCGCTGGAAAAGCTCGGCTACGAGCATCTGCTGGTCCACGGGATGAAGGGCTATAACGGCGTCGCCATCGTCTCGAAGCTGCCGCTGCACGGACCGACGACGCGGAGCTGGTGCGCGCGCGAGGATTGCCGGCATGCGCTGGCGGAGCTTCCCGGCGGGATCGAGCTGCACAATCTCTACATCCCCGCGGGCGGCGACATTCCCGATCCCAAGCTCAATCCGAAATTCGCGCACAAGCTGCAATTCCTCGACGAGCTCAGGGGATGGTTCAGCTCGGATTCGCCGAAGGCGCGGAAAGCGATTCTGGTTGGCGATCTCAACATCGCACCCCTCGAGAACGACGTCTGGTCGCACAAGGAACTCCTCAAGGTCGTGAGCCATACGCCGATCGAAGTGGAGAAGCTGACGGCGATCCAGCACGCCGGCGGCTGGGTTGACGCCGTCCGGCATTTCATTCCGCCGGAGCAGCGTCTTTACACCTGGTGGAGCTATCGCGCGCAGGACTGGAAGAAATCCGACCGCGGCCGGCGCCTCGATCACGTCTGGGTGACGCCCGCGCTGGTGGCGCGGCTTAAGGGCGCCCGGGTGAAGAAGCTCGCGCGCGGCTGGACCCAAGGCTCAGACCATGTGCCGGTGATCGTGGAGTTCGGGGATTGAGCGTGGGGATGCGCGATCTCCGCCCCTTCTTCGCGCCCAGAAGCGTTGCCGTCGTGGGCGCGGGGGAGCGGGCGACTTCCTCGGGCGGCGCGGTGCTGCAAAACCTCCGCATCTCCGGCTTTGCCGGCGAGATCGTGCCGGTCAATCCCAAGGGCGGCGAGATCTTCGGGCTGGCCGTGCGCAAGAGCCTCCTGGAGCTCAATTGTCCCGCCGATCTCGCGGTGATCGTGATCCGGCCGGACTTGATCCTCGATGCCGTGCGCGAGGCGGCGGCGACGGGGCATCGCCATCTCATCATCCTGCCCGGCGGCTTCGCCGAGGCGGGTGAGGCAGGGAAGGCGCGCGACGGCGAGCTTCGCGCTCTCATCGCCGAGCACGATCTGACGGTGGTGGGACCCAACTGCGCGGGGATCATTCATCTTCCCGAGGGAGGGCGCTTTGCCGCGACCTTCCTCAGGGACATGCCGCCGGGACCGAATGCGCGCGGCGCCGCTGCCTTCGTCACGCAATCGGGCGCACTCGGCGAGGAGGCGATCGCGGCGGCGCACGCGCTCGGCATTCCCTTGGGCACGGTGGTCTCCGTCGGGAACGCCGTGCAGCTCGCGGTGACGGACTATCTCGACTATCTCGGGAGCGATCCCAGGACCTCGGTCGTGCTCCTCTACATCGAGAGCTTCGATGACACGGATCGTTTCCGGAAGGTCGCGCGGCGGGTCGCGGCGGAGAAGCCGGTGGTGGCGCTGATCGGCGGACGCACCGCGCCGGGCGCGCGCGCTGCTGCCGCGCACACCGGCGCCCCCGCCCAGGACGACCGCGAGATGGAGGCATTCGCAGCCGACTGCTGCATGCTGCGCGTCGAGAGCCTGCGCCGGCTGCTGCTCGCGGCGAAGGGTTTCGGTGCCTTCCCCGAGGGGATCGGCAAGCGCGTGCTCTTGCTCTCGAATTCCGGCGGGCCCGGCGTGCTCTGCACCGACCGCGCGGCGGCAGAAGGGCTCGCGCTTCCACCGCTGCCCCCGGCGATGGTCGCGCGCTTGCGGCAGGCACTTCCCCCGGAAGCCTCCGTCGCCAATCCGCTCGATCTTCTGGCGGACGCGCGCGAGGACCGCTTCGGCCTTACCCTCGAGAGCGCGCTCGAGGAGGGCGCCGGCGCCTTCGACGCGATCCTCGGGATCCACGTCGTCCCCTTCATGGTAGAGGCAGGCCCGATCGTCGCACGTCTCGCGGAGCTGGCGGCGAAAGTCCCGATCCCCTTCCTCCACGGCATGATGGGCACGCTGCCGGGCAAAGCCGAGTGGTTCGCGACTCTCGAAAAGGCGGGCGTTCCCGTCTTCAACGACGTTGAGGCGATGGCGGAATGTGCGGGCTTGCTCGCGCGCTACCCCGCGCTTAGACGGCAAGCGAGCGACACCCGTCCGCCGCGGAGCTGAGGCGTCATTCGTCGTCGTAGAAGAGCCGGCACATCAAGGCGCCGGACAGCCGAGTGTGGCGACAAAACAGAGGTCGGTTCCGCTGAGTTGGCGGGCTCTTCGGTCCTAGGCCCTGCGCTCTACCGGGCCGGGGTCATTCCTCATCGTCGTCGGGAGAATCTGTGCAGAACTCCGGCGTATCGAGCCAATTGACGACACCGCCAATACAAGTGTACGGGGGGCCGTATGGGCCGCAGCCAGGGGCCGTGCAAGGGCCGCTGCCCGTGCTGTTGGGCGGTTGTGTTGGTTGCGGGTTCGCTGGTTTTTTCTTCTTTTTCTTCTTTGCGTCCATGTCATCGGTGGCATCCGTGGCATGAGCTGCCGAGGGTGCCGCCAGCAAGACGGTCATCTCGACGCACATGAGGGCCGCGACGATCAATGCGCAGCGAGCCAATTTGCCTGTGGACTTCATCTCGTCATTCCCCCGCTCCAAACGACGTCCGCGATTGCCCGGCGGCAATGATCGTGTCGAAAACAGGATCGACTAATTCTGC
>DATJVP010000072.1:0-3160 GCA_035581425.1 Allostellaceae bacterium
CGCGAGGATGAGGGCGTTCGAGCTATTGATGATGCCGCCGCTGAAGGACGCACCGTTGACGTTGATGCCAGTCGCGGCCTTGCTGCTTGCGAAAGCCTCGACGAAGCCGCTGTTCTGAACGCCACCGGAGAAATTGCTCACGGTGATGTTGAAGCCGCGACCGCCGCTATGCCCGGCGCCCGTGATGTCGCCGCTGTTGGAAACGCCGCCGCTGAAGGTCGGGCCGGAGAGCGCGATGCCAGTCCCGACGCCCACGCCGGTGGTCACCACGCTGGCGCCTTCGACCTGACCGCTGTTGGAAATCCCGCCGCCGAAGGTCGCCGCCGAGATCTTGATGCCGATGCCGTTCGCGCCGGCGGCCGTGCCTGTGCCGAAGATGCTTCCGGTGTTGACGATACCCGCCGAGAGCACTCCGGCGGCGCTGATGTTCATGCCGGCCGCGGTTCCAGCCGCAGCCACGCCGCTAATGACGCCGTGGTTTACGAACGAGCCGCTGAGCGTGTTCGCGGTGATCTGTACGGCGGTCTTGGTCGCGAGCCCGATCGTGACGCCCACGCTGTTGGTGAAGCCCGTGCCCACGTTAGCTGGGAGCGTGACGCAGACGAGGTTCGTCGTCGTGGGATTGTTTGAATTGGGCGCCGCGGTAATCGCGGTGCACGCCGCCTGCGCTTCCGGTGCGAGTCCCGCCGCAATGGCGCAGACCGACGTCGTGAGGAGCAGGCGCTTCATGTTGGAACGGCGATTCATTTTAACCCCCAGATACGATCGAGACGACTGCGCAACGAGCGAACCACTTTATCAATCCGACGCACACCACCGCCTACGTCGGCCCTGCCAACGGACATCGACCGCACGAAGCCGCTGCACCGCAGCGATTTCCGGCCGTGCCCTCAACCCTCCGCAACCACCGCCTTCGCGAACTTTTTCCTTTCCGCGTCGACTGGTTAAGAGAATGCTTGATCGGCCTTCGCGCGGGGAACACCCCATTTCTATGGAGATATATAGTCTATTTGGGTGCGGCGCGATCGCTCGGCGAATGTTTGCGACTACGAATACTGGACGATGCACGGTAGGGGACCTGTGATATCGAACTCTAGTTCGCAAAAATGATACTAAAGTATCCGATATGGCTGATCGACGCGTCGGAATCCTCCACTTAGGGGGGGGTCGAGCCTCCGTCGAAACCAGAGCCGCGGTTCCGAGCCGCAGCGATTTGGAGTGAGGCTATCTTGCCACAGGTCAGACGAAAAATTCGTAGCGCCCGCAGGCTGTAGGGAAACTCCAGGAGGCGAAGCCCGCCTCTACGCGCGACATTGCCCTTTCGGATGGCAGGATTCACCGAGTCGGCTCCGTGCGTCACGCCGGCAACTCCTGGAGCAGCGGCTTCAGCAGGTCCTTATAAGGCTCCCAGCGATTGACCGAGCTCTTGTAAATCGGGCGTCGAACCTGCATCGCGCTCGCGGTTTTCACGGGCCGTTTGCTCTCGTGGAAGGCTAGGCAGGCGTCGTCCCATTCGAGCCCGCAGAACGCGACGATGCGGCGTGCCTGGGTCTCCAGATCGGCCACGACGTCCTCGTACTGCACGTCCAGCATCGCGCCCTCTGGAAGCACGCTCCGCCAATGCGCCATGAGCTCGTGATATTTCCTGTAGTAGCGGCCAAGCTCGGCGAGGTCGTAGGTGAAGGACTGCGATCCCGCAAACAGCTTGGTGAAGCAGGAGAGGCAGGTGTCCACGGCGTTGCGCGGCGTGTGCAGGATGCGCGCGTTCGGGAGCGCGAGGTGGATGAGCCCCGTATAGAAAAAGCTCGAGGGCATCTTGTTGCTGATGCGCTCGGCGCTCGGCGCGAGCGAGCGCAGGCGGCGCAGGTATTCCGCGCCCAAACTGCGGAGGTGCTGGGCCGAGAGGGTCGGTAGGAAATCCGGAAAGGGCATGACCGCCCCGTCGGGTCCGCGCACCGACTTCACGACGCTGTCGAAATCCTTGATCTCGCCCGCGGCGTGGACCTTCGGATGACTGGCGAGGATCTGCTCGACGAGCGTGCTCCCCGAACGCGGCATGCCCAGGATGAAGATCGGCACCGGGCTCGGATCGCCTTCGCCGAGATGGGAGTGGATCAGCTCGCGCGACGCCATCGTGCGGATGCGGTCGAACAGCTGCAGCGTCGGCCCCTCGTCGTAGGCGGTCTTGCCGCGCTTGAGCGCGTTGCCGAGCAGCAGGTGGTGGAAAGCCTCACCGTGACGCTTCAAGTCCATGTTGGCCTTGGCCAGCGCGAAGTGAAGCTGCATCTGCTCATCCTCGTTGAGCGTGTCGATCCCGCGCGCCATCTCCTCGAGGACCAGTAAGTCGGGGTCGTCCTCTGCCTTGAACGTCTTGGTGTCCGAGAGATTGAGGTAGACGCCGGACGCCTTCGGCACCAGCTCGAGCGCCTTGTGGTAAGCCTCCATCGCGGCGTCGGACCTGCCAAGCTCTTTGTAGGTGTTGCCGAGATTGTTGTAGGCCTCGGCGGCTTGTTCGGGCTCACGCTCGGTCATCCCCTGGAAGAAAACGACCGCCTCCTCGAGCCGGTTCTGATCGATCATGACGCGGCCGAGGAGGTTCAGCGCGTCCGTGTCGTTCTCCTTGAGCTTGAGCGCCGTCTCCGCTGCGCTCTGCGCCTCGTTGAGGCGGTCGATCTCGCGCAGCGCCGATCCGAAATAGACGTAGCTGCGCTGGTTCGCGGGGTCGAGTGCGATCGAGCGCGTGAGGATCGAGGCGGCCTCATCATTGCGCTGAAGATCCATCAACACGAGCGCGAGATTGTTCAGCGTGGCCGGATCGGTCGGCTTGAGCGCGAGCGCCTTGCGATACGCGATTTCTGCCTCGAGCCAGCGCTTGGCATCTCTGAGACAGGTGCCGAGATTGTTGTAGGCGTCGGCGTATGCGGGCTTGAGCTCGATCGCACGCCCATAGGCAGCGAGCGCCTCGTCGAGCTTCTTGAGGGCGCGCAGCGCATTGCCGAGGTTGCTGTGTGCCTCGGCGAAGCTCGGGTCCTGCTGCACCGCCTGCCGGTAGCATTCCGCCGCCGCCTCGTAGTCCTCCCGGTCGTAGTTCGCGATCCCGAGGTTGTTGAGCGCCTGCGGATAGTTCGGCTGCAGCTCCAGCGCCCGACGGCCCGCCGCC
>DATJVP010000073.1:0-13354 GCA_035581425.1 Allostellaceae bacterium
TTCGATTCACGGCAACGATAATCGGAGGGATCAATATGAAGGCGGAGCATTCGCGTGCGCTTGCCGCGGCGGGTCTGCTCATCTTGGTGGGATACTCGCACCCGGGTATGGCCAGCGGATTTCTGAATGACATACAAAGCGCCAGCTCTGCGTCGGTTTCGACGGCGGGACAAACGGCAATCGCCGAGGATGCCAGCACGGTTTATTACAACGCGGCAGGCATGACGTTGCTCGACCGCGCCGAACTGGTGCAGGCCGCCGGTCTAATTTTTCCGACCAGCAGATTTTCTAACGGCGCCACCACGGACATATTGGGGAATCCAGCCCTTGGCTCGACCGCGATCAAGGATCAGGTATCTCTCCTTCCCAGCATGTTTGCGGTTGCGCCCGTCTCCGACCGGCTGCGCCTCGGGCTGGGCTTTTTCGTGCCGTTCGGTCAAGCGTACAAGTACGATGAGGGTTGGGTCGGTCGCTACCAACTCCAGAACATCTCACTGAAGACGGTCGATATTGACCCGACGATCGCCTATCGCATGAACGATGTCTTTTCGGTGGGTGTTGGGCTCGACGTGCAATACGCCCACTTCGTCCGCGCAAATGCGATCGATTTCGGATCGCTCTGCTACGTCGCCGCCCCGCCGGGCGCCTGCCCCGGTCTCGGGTTATTCCCGCAAGGAGCCGACGGGCGCCTCCTTGCTACCGTCGACAACTGGGCCGTCGGCTATAACTTCAGCTGGCTCTATCATCCGAGTGACGATACGCACATCGGGTTCAACTATCGTTCCGCCGTTCAGCACTCACTTTCGGGAACAGCGCGCTTCGACGTGCCGCCCACGGCAGGTCCGCTGACCGCGGGCGGATTGCTCTTTCAAAATACGAGTGCGCGCTCGAGCATTACGTTTCCGGACGTGATTGCGCTCGGAATGTCGCAGCGGATTGGCGAGCGTCTCACTCTGTTGTTCGACATCGATTGGACCCTGTGGAGTCACGTCAAGCAGCTCAGCCTCGCCTTCGGCAATCCGCTGCAGCCCCCGATAATTCAGCCGCTCAGATGGCACGACAGCGCGAAATTTGCCGTCGGTGTCATCTATCGGGTAGTGGACAGCACCGATCTTCGCGCAGGCTTTTCATACGACCAGTCGCCGATCCCGAATGAATTCCGCAGCGCCGATCTTCCGGACTCCGATCAAATCATGTTTTCGGCCGGGATCGAGTATCGCTTCAATGCTCAACTCTCCGCTACCGTTTCCTACTCCTATGGCCACTACATGCCGACGCGAATGAATTTGACGTTGCCGGCCGCCGGAACGGTCGCGGGCTCGTTCGAGCACAGCTCGAGCGCAATCGGCCTGCAAGGGCGCTTGCAGTTCTAGCGAAGGGTCTCTCGCCCGCGCTATGGAGCGTAACTCGAGACGAGCTGAGCCGCCGCGAGGGTCATCGATGGCCGCTGCCTTGAGGCGGACGCGCATGCGCTGGATCTCGTCGGGGATGAAGGTGCCGACGATCGAGATCGGGAACCTCGTGCCCCCCTAGCCCTAATAGCAGACGCCACTCACGACACGTTGCGTTTTGCCAAAAGTGTCAACTCCCAGCGCTATCCCTATACCCCCCGTCGAAGACGGGAGAGGGACCATCCGGCTCGATTGACTCCCGGACTGGCGCGGGATCATGCTCGACGGCCGAAGCACGCGCCCGTTCGTCGCACTGCCGCGATGGAGCGACATATGGCCTCCGAGCAAGATTTCGAAGTGCTGACCCAAGTAGGGCCGGGAACGCCGATGGGTCGGCTGATGCGCGAGTATTGGATCCCCGCTTGCGGCTCTGCGGAGCTTGCCGCGGACGGCCCGCCGCTCCGGCTCCTTCTGCTCGGCGAGAGGCTCGTCGCCTTCCGCGACAGCACCGGCCGCGTCGGCCTCCTGGATCACCGCTGTCCGCATCGCTGCGCCTCGCTCTTCTTCGGCCGCAATGAGGAGGACGGGCTGCGCTGCGTCTATCACGGCTGGAAGTACGACGTGACGGGCCAATGCGTGGACATGCCGAACGTGCCGGCGGGGCATTCCTTCGCCTCGCAGGTGAAGGCGCGCGCCTATCGGACGGTCGAGCGCAACGGGATCGTCTACGCCTATATGGGAGAGCGCGAGAAGGCGCCGCCGCTGCCGATGACGGAGGCGCTGCTGCTGCCCGCAGAGGAGACGCGGATCATCTGGGTGCAGCGCGAGTGCCATTGGCTCCAGGCGCTCGAGGGCGACATCGATACCTCGCATGTGGGGTTCCTGCACGAAGGCACGGTCTCGCCGGATGCCTATCCCGCAAACGCGACGCAGCGCTACGCGCTTCTGAACCGCGCGCCGGACCTCCACGTGGCGGACACGCCATGGGGCACGATGTATGCCGCGGCCCGGCCCGCCGATCCCGGCAACACCTATTACCGCCTCGCGCATTTCCTCCTGCCGTTCTGGACCATGGCCCCGAACGCGGATTTCGAGCGGCAGATTGCAACGCGCGCTTGGATCCCCATGGACGAGACGCATACGATGTTCCTGGCCGTGAGCTGGAAATCCGGATTCACCCCGCCCGTGACGCGCAACGAGAACCGGCCGGGCGCAGACAGCTCCTCTGCCTTCAAGTTCCTCCCGAACACCACGGATTGGTATGGGCGGTGGCGTCTCGCGCAGAATGCCGCGAACGACTACATGATCGACCGCGAGGCGCAGCGCGCGGAAAGCTACACCGGCATCGAGGGCATTCATCTGCAGGACCAGGCGATCACCGAGAGCATGGGCGCAATCGTCGATCGCAGCCGGGAGACCCTCGCGATCAGCGATCTCATGGTGACGCGCACGCGCCGGCGCCTGCTGCTGGCCGCGAAAGCGCTGGTGGAATCCGGCGCGACGCCGCCGGGGGTCGCCGACCCCGAAGCCTATCTCGGCGCGCACAGCGGGGCCTTCATCGCACCGGAGCGTCAGGCTTGGCGAGATGCCTACGCAGCGCAGCTCAGAGCCTCGGCCAATCCGACCGGGGCGCTTCGCATGACGGCGGTCGCGGAATAGGGGGCGTCCGGCGCTCACGAGGGGGACACATGGCGGCAGAACGCAAATGGTTCATCCGCAATATTGCGGAAGTGCCGTGGCGCGAATTTCCGGATCATCACGGCGGCGCGCTCTCCAAGCCGCTGGTAATGCCGGAGACCGCGGGCTCGCGGCACGTCGACTATCGCATCTCCATGTACCAGCCGATGGCTTACGTGAAGCTGCACCGCCACAAGGTGCAGGAGCAGATCTACCACGTGCTCGAGGGCGAGGGTTTGATGGAGATCGGCGGCGAGAAGCGCGTCGTGCGCAGGCATGATTTCATCTACCTGCCGCCGGGCATCGATCATTCGATCGCGAATACCGGGCTCGTCGACCTCGTCTTCCTCGTGGTGACGGCGCCGCCGACGGACGAGTGAAACCGCGCGGCGGCTTCGCCGATCGGAGCCTGGACCCAGTCTCGGGATTGGCGTAGCGTTCTCAGTAACGAATAAGAATTCATGGGATGGCTAAAAATAGATCAACGAATGATCCTGGGAGGCTGTGATGAGAAAATCGTCTTACTCTGCTCGCGGGTCGAAGCCCTTCGAGATCGTCGAGCTCACTCGGCGCCACGTGCTCGCCTGGGGCGCCGGGGCGCTCGGCGCGACGACGGTGCTGACGTCGCCGTGGCGCGCCGCCTTCGGCGCCGCCAAGCCCTATAAGATCGGCTCGCTGCAGCCGCTCTCGGGCACCGCCGCCTCCGGGGGCCTCACCGCGCTCGTCGGCCTGCAGATGGCCGTCGATCGCATCAACGGGTCCGGCGGCATCAACGGCCGCCCCGTCGAGATCGTCGTCGCGGACGACGAGTCGAAGCCGGACGTCGCGCGGCGCAAGGCCGAGAAGCTCGTGGTCGAGGACAACGTCGACGTTCAGGTCGGCGGATTCCTCTCCAACATCTGCCTCGCCTGCATGCCCGTCTGGGAGGAGGCCAAGGTCGTCAACATGATCAGCGTCTGCCTCGACACGACGCTGACCACGACGAAATGCAATCGATACAGCTTCCGCCCCTTCGACTACGCCCCGGCCCAGGCCGTGGCGTTCGCGCCCTATCTCGTGAACAAGCTCGGCAAGAAATGGCACCTCGCCTATGCCGACTACGCCTGGGGCCAATCGACGCGAGACGCCTATGCGGACGAGATCAAGAAGGCGGGCGGCCAGGTCGTCGGCACCACGGGCATTCCCCTGGGCACCGCCGACATGACGGCATTCCTCTCCAAGATCAGCGGCGATTTCGACGGTCTCTTCGCGATCTTCTTCGGCAAGGACGGAATCACCATCGGCAACCAGGCTTACGATCTCGGTCTCACGAAGAAATACAAATGGGCGGGCGATGGCGCGGTCGCTGAGTCCACGAACCTCCCCGCGCTCGGCACCAAGATCGAGGGTTTCGTCGGTATCAACCGCTATCTCCCGGTCTTCGATCCGCCGCTCGATACTCCCGCGCATCACAAATTCTTCAACGATGCGGTCGCCCGGCTGAAGAAGGTCGACCCCTCGGGGCCGCTCCCGGATCGCTACGTGCAATCCAACTACGAAGCCATGAATGCGCTCAAGCTCGGCATGGAGAAATCGGGCTTCCAGGGACGCGCGGACACGAACAAGCTGATCGCGGCGCTCGAAGGCCTCGAAATGAAGGAAGGCGACGACTTTCCGCAGGGCGACAAGCTCCTTCGCAAGGAGGACCATCAGGCGTTCCTGCGCGAGTTCATTTTCGACATCAAGGACGGCAAGCATCGGATCCTCGAGACCGTCCCGAAGGACAAGACGCTCTACGCGCCGGCCTGCAAGTTCGAACAGGCCTAGGTGAATGCGGTTGCGGCCGATGCGCCGACATCTCCGGCGGAGGGCCGGGGAGGCGTGTCGGCCCCCTTGCTTCGGACGGAGGGGCTGAGCGTCCGGTTCGGCGGACTCTCCGCGCTCAACGCGGTAGACCTCACGGTCGCGCGCGGCGAGATTCGCGCGATCATCGGCCCGAACGGTGCCGGCAAGAGCACCTTCTTCAATTGCCTGACCGGCGTGCTGCGCCCGACCTCCGGGCGCATCCTCTTCAACGGCGAGGACATCGCGGGGTTCTCGCCCGACAAAGTCTCGCGCAAGGGCATCGCGCGCTCCTATCAGATCACCAACATTCTCCCGAACGCGACCACGCTCGAGAACGTCCGCATCGCCGCCCAGTCCCGGCGGCATAGCTGGAGCCTTCTCACGCATCACGGGAGCTTTCGCGACATCATCGAGCGCGCCGAAGCGGCGCTCGGGTCGGTCAATCTCCTGCACAAGGCGGACGAGATCGCCGCCAATCTTTCGCATGGGGAGCAGCGTAACCTCGAGATCGGAATCGCCCTCGCAACGGAGCCGAGCCTCCTCTGTCTCGACGAGCCGACCGCGGGAATGAGCGCCGCCGAGACCCGGGAGACGATGGAGCTGGTGCGCCGCATCTCCGAGAACCTGACGATCCTCATCGTCGAGCACGACATGCAGGTGGTGATGGAGCTCGCGCATCGCATCACGGTCCTGCATTACGGACAGATCCTGGCGGAGGGCACGCCCGGCGAGATACAGCGAAATTCCCGCGTCCTCGAGGTCTATCTCAAGACATGAGCGCGGCCCTCGCAACGGCCGAGCCCCTCGTCCGTCTTGCGGACGTTCACACCTACTACGCCAAGAGCCACATCCTCGACGGCATATCGCTCCATGTCGGCAGGGGCGAGGTCGTGGGCCTCCTTGGCCGCAACGGCGTTGGCAAGAGCACGACCCTCAAGACCATCATGGGCCTCGTCAGGCCGAGCAGCGGGAGCGTGCAGTTCGACGGCAGGGAGATCGGCGGCTCGGCGCCGGACCGTCTTGCGCGGCTGGGCATCGGCTACGTGCCGGAGGACCGGCGCATCTTCCGGCTCCTGACGGTGATGGAAAACCTCCGCACCGGTCTCGACCGTCGCGGCGTAACGGAGAATCGCAAACAGGCGCTGCTCGCGAAGGTCTTCGAGTATTTTCCCGTCCTGGGCGAGCGCCGCGGCCAGGCCGGCGGCACGCTCTCGGGCGGCGAGCAGCAGATGCTCGCCATCGCGCGCGCGATGATGCTCGAGCCCAAGATCATTCTCCTCGACGAGCCGACCGAGGGGCTGATGCCGCGCATGGTCTCGCAAATCGGCGCGATCATCGACGTGCTCCGCCACGACGGCGTCGCGGTGCTGCTGGTAGAGCAGAATGTGCCGCTGACGCTCGCCTCCTGCGCCCGCGTCTACATCATCGAGAAAGGCGCGGTGCGGCACCACGCGGCCTCGTCCGAGCTTGGGGCGAACGACGAAGTCATCCGCCAATACCTGGGGGTCTGACGTGCAGGGCCTGCTCGACCTCATCCTGATCCAGACCGTGAACGGCATCGTCACGGGCATGATCCTGGCGCTCGTGGCCTCTGGGCTGACGCTCATCTTCGGCATCATGGACGTCGTGAATTTCGCGCATGGCGAGCTTTTCATGCTCGGCGCCTATCTCGGCGTCGTGGTGCTCGCGACGACGGGAAGTTTCTGGCTGGCACTTCTCTTCGCGACGCTCATCGTGGCGCTGCTCGGCGCGGCGCTGCAGATCGTGACCTTGCGCCCGCTCATAGGCCGCGATCCCCTCACCACGATCCTCGCGACCTTCGGGGTCTCGCTGGTGCTGCAGAATTACGCTCTCTGGCAGTTCGGTCCGGTCGCGCGCAAAATCGGCGAGCCCATCACCAGCCATTTCACGCTCTTCTATCTCGAATATCCCTGGTACCGGATCGCAATCGCCGCGCTGTCCGCGGGAATCATCGGCTCGCTCTGGCTCTTCCTGAAATACGGCAGGTACGGCATCTGGATTCGCGCGACCATTCAGGACCGCGTCATGGCGCAGGCGATGGGCATTCCGGTCCCCTGGGTCTACACCGCCGTCTTTGCCATCGGCGCCGGCATGGCCGCAGCGAGCGGCGTGCTTTTCGGTCCGCTCGTCGGCGTCAACCACGCCATGGGCCTCGACTGGATCTTGAAGGCCTTCATCGTCGTCGTGGTCGGCGGCATGGGGAACCTCGGGGGATCGATTCTCGCGTCGATCTTCGTGAGCCTGATGGAGGCCTATGCCTCGATCTGGGTCAGCCCGGCACAGGCGGTGATCGCTTCCTTCGTGGTGCTGATCCTGACGCTGCTCTTCCGTCCGACCGGCCTCTTCGTTCCCACACCGAAATGAGCGATCGGCACGCCATCGCCTATTGGACGGGCTTTGCCGTCATCTTGCTGCTGCTGATCGTGGCGCCGCTGGTGCTGCCGGAATTCTGGCGCCGGTTTCTCACGGAAATCCTGATCTGGGGCCTGCTGGCGATGTCCTCGGATGTGCTGATCGGCTATACGGGCATGGTCTCTTTCGGGCATTCCGGCTTCTTCGGCCTCGGGATGTACGGCGCGGGGGCGGCGCTTCTGCTGGTGGCGCCGCCCAATCTCTTCCTTGCGCTCGCCTTCGGGCTCGCCGCCGCCGGGGTGAACGCGCTCTTCGTCGCCTATTTCGCGACGCGGCTCCGCGATATCTATTTCGCCATCACGACCCTGATCTTCTCGCAGATCATGTATGTCGTGATCTTCACCTGGACCTCGCTCACCGGCGGCGAGAACGGCCTGACCTTCAGCCGGCCCCCGCTCGGCCTGCCCGGCATCCTCGCTGTGCCCTTCACGCCCCAGACCCTGCACTGGTTCGTGCTGGCGGTGGTCGTGCTCTCCTACCTTCTGCTCCGGCGGATCATGCAGTCGCCCTTCGGCATGGTGCTACAGTCGATCCGGGAGAACGAGGCGCGGACGCGGGCGATCGGCTACCCCGTCCAGCGCTATAAGATCGTTGCGGTGATGCTCTCCGGCCTCTTCGCGGGCCTCGCGGGCGTGCTCTATGCGCTGCAGAACCGGTTCGCAGCACCGGACTTCGTCTTCTTCCTGGTCTCCGGCGAGACCGTGATCTTCAACGTCATGGGCGGGGTCGGCACGCTGGTTGGGCCCATCGTGGGCGCGGGCTTCTTCCTGATCCTACGGGAGGCGTTCTCCCGGTTCTTTACGGAATCCTACCTGATCCCCGTCGGAATCATCTTCATCGCGATGGTGATCTTCATGCCCCAGGGCCTGCTGGGCTTCGCGCGGAAATGGCTCAATCGCTGATCTCGCGGATCCGCGTCGTCCCTAGGCCGGCGCTGCGGCAGGCTTTCGCTCCCTAACGCCGCTGGCATCGAGGAGGCCCGCCGCCACGAGCGCCCGGCGGATGCGCGCGATCTCGTCTTGGCCGAGCTTGATGAGCGGCGGCCGCACCACCGCTCGCGGCAGGCGCCCGAGCAGCACCAGCGCCTCCTTCATGCGATTGTGCATGTCGACCCAGGGCTCGGCATAGAACACGCTCGCGAGCGGCGCGATGCGATCGTTGATGCCGCGCGCGGCCGCGAGGTCGTTGCGCCCGACCGCCGCGAAGAGCTGCGCTTGCAGGTCCGGGATCACGCTGCCGCTACCGGAGAGGAGACCCCCGCATCCGAGCACGAGCGAGGAGAGCAGCCAGGCACTGTGCGTGGTCAAGACGTTCACCGGCGGGCTCAGGCTTTGCAGGGTCCGAACGTGCCACTCGTGATGCTGGACGTTGCCGATCCAATCCTTGATCGCGCGAATGGTCGGCACCGCCTCGCAGAGCCTGAGCAGCGTCTCCTTGGGATAGCCCTGGCCCGTTGCGAGGGGATACTGGAAGACGATGAGCGGCAGATCGGTCGCGTCCGCGATGCGCCGGAAATGCGCGAGGGCCATCTCGGCCGATTGGCCCAGAGTGAACGGCGCCGGCGGGAATACCAGCAGCGCCGAAGCGCCGCCCTCGTCCGCCATGCGCGCGATCCGCGCGGCTTCCAAGCTGCCATCCGCCCAGATGCCATGCACCAGCGGCAAACGGCTGCCGATCTCGCCCTGCGCGATCGCGAGCACCCGCCGTTGCTCCTCCAGGCTGCAGGAGGCGACCTCGGTCGAGTGCGCGTTGATGGTGATCGCAGATATGCCGGGCGTGCTGCCGACGTCGCGGAGGTGCTTGCGGAAGGCCGCCTCGTCGATCTCTAGATCGGTCCCGAAGGGGAGCAGCACGGCCGGAATGACACCGTGCGGCGTGTAACGGGGATCGCGCGGCATGGCTCAGTCTCCTCGCCCGGAAGCCGATTGCGGCAATCGCGCAGGCGAGACTAGCACGAGACTACCGCGAGCGCTCGATCTGCAATTGCGCGAGGAAGGGGATCAGCGGATGGGCGCCCATCCGCGCGAGCGTCGGCAGGTCGAGCTTGATCAGCGCCTCGCGCTGGTCTGGCGGCAGCGCGAAGCGGTCCGCGAATGCGGCGGCGTCCGCGAGGTAGTGGCGGCGCAGCTCGGGATCGTGCGCGAGGCCGTGCAGCGCCGATGTCAGCGTCACCAGCTCGGGCTTGATCGAGGGGTAGTGTGCGGCGCGGTGCTGCTCCGCCTCGGCGCCGACCCAGGCGAGCGAGGCGTAATCGTGATGCCAACTCGGGTCGAAGGAGACCATGTCGGGCTTGCGCTCGCCGAGCGCGCCGGCGGCGCAGGCCCAGCAGCGGAGCTCGATGTTGCCGGTGTCGTCGAGCTCGGCCTCCCCGTAGCCGATCAGCGATTTTAGGTTTCCGGTCGCAAGCCGTTCCAGGAGGCGCTTGTCCCAGGCGAGCTCGGGATTCGCATAGCGGTCGGTGCCGGGAAAATGCGACATGCCGCCGCTGGCGAGGATCGCCGTCTTGAGCCCGAGCATGCCGACGGAGCGCGCCACGGCCTGGCCGAAGGCGTAGCAGCGCTCCATGGTCGGCTGCGGCGGCAGGTAGGCGTTGACGTAGATCGGAAGCACGGGTCCGGTATGGCCGAGATGGGTCAAGGGAATGCCGATGGCGTAATCGATCTTGGCCGTCGAGCTGAAGGCGGGATCGAAATTCTGGCGATAGAGCTCGCGCACCAGCTCGAAGGCGATCTCGCTCGGAATCGCCCAGCGGAATTTTCGTCCCGCGAATTCGCCCGTCGCCTCGCCTCCGACATGGATGGTGAAGGGCGGTGCGGCGGTGTGAAAGAACTGATCGGCGTGATCGTTCGAGAAGATGATCCAGAGGTCGGGCTCGAGCGCACGCAGCTTCCGGCCGATCTCGGCGGCGATCTCGCGCACGCGCGCCACGACCGCTTTGTCCTCGGTCTCCGGCATGGTGAAGAACTGGGGCGCATGCGGCAGCATCGCGCCGCCGATCACGGTCGAGATCACGATCGCTCTCCCTCGCCGCAGGAAGGTCGCGGGTACCATAGCACGGGCAAGCGCCGAGGGACCTGTTGCCAAACGCGCGGACTCCTGGCGCTATCCTCATGCCCCTCTTCGACGGGAGCGGAAACCATGGAGGTCGATCCTTGAAAGCATCGCTCTTCTATCTCCCGACCATCGGGAGCCGCGCGGAGATCGAGGCAGGAATGGCGGGAATGCGCGGGGATCTCTACCGCGCGATGCTGGCGGAATTGCTGGAGCAGATCCGCCTGGGAGACGAGCTCGGCTACGATTCCGTGAGCTTCACCGAGCACCACTTCCACATCGAGGGGTTCGAGCTCTCGAACAATCCCGTCCTGCTGGATCTCTGGGTGGCGATGCAGACGAAGCGCATCCGCGTGGGCCAGCTCGGCATCGTGCTGCCGGCCTCGAACCCCATCCGCGTCGCCGAGGATATCGCGATGCTCGACCAGATGACGGGCGGACGCGCTTGCGCGGGCTTCGCGCGGGGGTATCAGCGGCGTTGGGTCGACGTGATGGCGCAGCAGACGCACGGCATCCACGGCGCGCTCCCGCACCAGCACGACGCGATCGACGCCGCCAATCGTGCGGCCTTCGAGGAGTGCTTCGCAATCATCAAGAAATGCTGGACCGAGCCGATGCTCTCGCATCAGGGCAAGTTCTGGAAGATTCCGCCGGGTCCCACGCCCTGGCAGCTCGAGGCGACGGACAAATGGGGCGCCGGCGTCGAGAATGGGATCCTGAAATCGGTGGGCGTGGTGCCGAAGCCGGTGCAAAAGCCATACCCGCCGATCTTCCAGCCCTTCGCAAGCTCCGAGAACAGCATCCGCTGGTGCGCCAAGGAAGGCGTCACCGCTATCCTCCCGCCGATGCATCGCCGGCATGAGGAGCATCTCTACAAGGTCTATGCGGAGGTCTCCGGCCGCCCGCTCGGAGAGGGCATGGGGCTCTTGCGCGATGTCATCATTGCCGACAGCGACGCGGAGGCGATGGCGCTTTGGAAGGACTCCGGCGTCTTCTCGGGGAATGCCTGGTTCGTGCCCTTCGGCTTCCGCAAGGGCGTACAGGACCCCGACACCGGCGAGTTCCCGACGCTCGAGCAATCGATCGAGAATGGTTATGCACTTGTCGGAACCGTCGACACCGTGACGCGCAGCCTGGAGAAAATCCGCAGGCGCGTCCCCGTCGATTGGCTCTTCTGTTACACCTACAACCGTCTCGTCCCGCATCCGATCCTGATGAAATCGATCGAGCGTTTTTGGACGCAGGTGATGCCGCGCCTCGCATGATTCCCGATGCGCCGGGAAGGGCTTCGGGATTAATATCCCGGAGTTAGACGCCGAGCTGGGGGAGAGCGCGTCATGGCCGATCCGATTGCCGCACCAAAAGCACCCGTCATCGGCATCAAAGAGCTCGCCTGGCAATTCTGGCACGACATCTATGGGAAGGAGGTGCAGGACGCCACCACCTATTCCTATGTCTGGCTTGCCGATCAGATGGGGCACATCTGCATCGGGATCGTCCTGACGGCGCTGATCGGCGCGCTGCTGCATCTCGTCGCCGGCAGCCTCCTCATCGCCGGCCCGATTGCATTCGTGCTCACCGCGGCCGGCGTGGCGGGATGGGAGTATTGGGCCTTTACCGACGCCGTGAAGAAGGCGACCGGGCGTTTCCCGCTCGATCAGAAGCTGCTGATGGAAAACGCCATCGTCGCCACCGCCTACATGGTGCTCGGCGCCGCGCTCGGCCTCGCGATCCTGCTCGGCGACCATCTCGGGCTCGAGATCGGATTCCTCGTGGCGGTGCTGGGGTTCCTCGCCGCACCCTATTGGCTCAAGCAGAAGATCATCTGGCAGAAAGGGGCGCTGCCCTATCTCGCGCGCCTCGCCGAGGCCTCGCCCACGATCTCCGATGCCGACGCCAAGACCGTGCAAGCTCTGATCGACGCCGGCGCGCCGCCGCAGGTGCCGCCGCGGCAAATCGTGATCGCGGGCGCGATCGGCACGGGCCGCACCTCGCTCTCGATCGGGATCGGTACGGAGCACGGCTTCAAGAACCGAAGTGTGCGCTATCTCAGTCTCGACGAGCTCCTGGAATTCGCAGCCGGCACCGATAAGGCCGCAACTCCGCCCAGATACGGCGACGATCCCGGCCCGCCGAATATCCTCTACTGGCCCTGGTCCGCGGCGCAGGTGCTGATCATCGACGACATCGGCCCCGTCGTCGAGAACATGCCCGGCGAGGATGGGCCCGCGGGGCTCAAGGCACTGCTCAAGGACGGGCTCGGCAAGATCCGCGACGAGCTCAGGCTTCGTGACACGGTCTGGGTGCTCGGCGATCCCGCCAGCGACGCCGCCATGCACGCCTACGTCAAGGCCATCGCCGACTTCTGCGAGAGCGCCGCCGCGCCCACGGTGGTGCGATTGAGCGAGGCAAACAAAGCGATCCCCTCGACCCCGCCCACCCCTCCACCGGCGCCGCCGAAGCCCGCTCCCGCGCCCGCTGCGGCGACCGCCGCAGCCGTCGCTCCGGCGCCGCCGCCCGTTCCCGCGGCGCCGCCGGTTGCGTCAACTCCTCCCGCAGGTGCTGCCGCGCCGGAGGCTTCGGCACCATCCTCCGACCCCCCGCACCCGCATCACCATCACAAGTCCTGACGCGAGCGCAGGTCACCCGGCGATCGCAATCCTCCGATAGCTGAGCGCCTCCGCCACGTGAATCCGCCGCACATGCGCGGCGCCGTCGAGGTCCGCAAGCGTGCGGGCCACGCGGAGCACACGATGGTAGCCGCGTGCGGAGAGGTGGAGGCGGTCGGCGGCATCCAGCAGGAGCTTTCTTCCCTCGGGATCGGGTGCGGCGATGTCATCGAGGAGCCGGCCGTCGGCTTCGGCGTTGGTGCGAATGCGGCGGTCCTCGGGGAGCGCGGCATAGCGCTGCGCCTGCCGGGCGCGGGCTTTGGCGATCCGCGCCGCGATCTCGGCGCTGCCTTCCGCAGGCGGCGGCAG
>DATJVP010000074.1:0-8195 GCA_035581425.1 Allostellaceae bacterium
GGCGTAATGGGATCGAGATCGACAGAGGTAATTGCACTGGCATCGCTATCATGATGCGATGAATATTTGATTGGTCACGGCCGAGAGCAGCAAATCAAGATGGTTGCGTTTCCCCGCAACCAAATCTCCCTCGCTACATCAGCACACTACGAACATCGCCCGGCCGCTCCGCCGGGCGATGCCGCGTCTGTGTCCGACCGGTGTCCGAAAAACCCTCGTCCGCGAGTGTCCGTTCCTGACCGCGGCAACCCGAGGAATCGGCGGTCGTAAGCCGCATCCACATCGACGTGCCGGTGCAGGCCCGATCGAGGGAGCGCGACCATTTATGCAGAACTCCGATATTGGAGCAGTTCGACATGAGGAGCGAGACCGGCGCCGCCCCACCGACCGCGCGCAAGCGGGCGAAGCTGAAGGCCTAGTGCCGCGAGCGCGAGACCGGGTCGAGCAGGTCGCGCAACCCGTCGCCGAGCATATTGAAGCCGAGCACCGCCAGGAAAATCATGGTGGCAGGGGCCAGCACGAACCAGGGCGCGGTCTCCAGATACTGGAACCCGATCTGCACCATCGAGCCCCAGGTCGGGGTCGGCGGCTGTGCGCCCAGACCGATGAAGCTGAGGCTCGATTCGATGATGATGGCGAAGCCGATCGCGAGGGAGCCCTGCACGATCACGGGATTGATCACGTTCGGCAGGATGTGGCGCAGCAGCACGAGATAAGTCGGCACCCCGACGGAATGCGCTGCCTGCACGTAGTCGTTGTGCTTCACCGACAGCACCTGCCCGCGCACGATCCTGGTGAAGATCGGGACCAGCACGACGGCGATCGCGATCATTCCGTTGAAGACGCCATGGCCCAGCACCGTCGCAATGGTGAGTGCCAGCACCAGCGCGGGCAGCGCCATCACGCTGTCCAGGAGCCGCATCAACGCCTCGTCGAGGGCGCCGCCGATGTAACCGGTGATCAGACCCAAGGGCACGCCGGCGGCGATCGCGACGAGCACCGCCCCCACGCTCACGCCCATGGAGATGCGGGCGCCATAGATGAGGCGGCTCACGATGTCGCGCCCGAGATCGTCGGTTCCCAGGAGGTGGGTGGCGGTCGGGGCATCGAGCATGGCGCGGTAGTCGATGGCGCTTGGCGCATAGGGCGCGAAGAGCGGCGCGAAGACCGCCGCCAGAATCTGCAGCAGCACGAGGGCCAGCCCGATCATCGCGAGACGATGCCGCGCAAAGTGACGCGCCGCCCTATCGAGCCGCGCGCGCAGCGGCTGCTTGATCGCCCTCGGCACGGTTGGATCGATCGCGCTGGGATACATTGTCGCCTCAACCCCTGCGGCTGCGGGGATCGAGGATCCCATAGGCGACATCGACCAGCAGATTGGCCAGCACGACCACCAGCGTCAGGAACAGCACGACCGCCTGCACCATCGGATAGTCGCGGCTGAGAATTCCGTCGACCATCAGACGCCCGACGCCGGGAACGGCGAAGATCGTCTCGGTGATGACGGCGCCGCTGAACAGCGACCCCAATTGGATGCCCAGCACCGTCACGACCGGCAGCATGGCGTTCTTGAGCGCGTGCCAGAGGATCACGCGGGTCTGGCTGAGGCCCTTCGCTCGGGCCGTCCTTATATATGCCTGTTGCAGCACGTCGATGAAGCTGGCGCGGGTTTGCCGCGTAATGGTGGATGCGAGCCAGAGCGTGAGCGTGAGCGCCGGCAAGATCGTCGTCGCGATGCTCCGGACGGGGTCCACAAAAGGCGACACGTAGCCCGAGGCCGGCAGCCAGTGCCAGCGCATCGCCACGAAATAAATCAGCACCCCGCCGGTCAGGAAATACGGCATCGCCGCGCCCACTAGCGAAAGGATAGTGCCCAGCCAATCCTTCCAGGACCCCTGCGAGGCGGCGGTAACGATGCCGATGGGCACGCTGATCAGCATCGCCAGGAGCCAAGCCGTCACGCTGATTTGAGCGGTCGGGAGCATGCGTGTCAGCACGATGTCGAGAGCCGGCTGGCGGCTGATGATCGAGCGGCCGAGGTCGCCGGACAAAAGCTTCCACAGCCACGCGGAGTACTGCGCGTAGAGAGGCTGGGTGAGGCCGTATTCCTGCCGCATGCGCTCGGCGAGCTCGGCGCTCACATCCGTCTGCGCCTGGCTGATGATCATCAGCACGGGATCTCCCGGCAGCATTCGCATCAGCAGAAACACGATGATGCTCGTCAGCAGCAGAACCGGGACTGCCGCCAGGAGGCGATGGACGATGTATCTCGCCATCAGTGCCGCAACGCGACGGCCGCGCCCGCTCGAATCCGCGTCGACCGCGCGGGTAGCGCCGTCTTGGAAGAGTCCGGAATCAGCGCCTCAGCCCTCAAGAAAGATGTCCTGAAATGCGATAATCGCATCTTGCGCGTGCATGAAGCCCTTCACCTTCGGATGCAGCCCCTTGAAATCGGAGCCATAGTGCCAGGGGACATAGGCCGCGTCGTCGTTCATGAGGTCGGAGATTTCCCGGAACACCTTTCGCCGGTCCGCCTCGGAGCGCGCCCCGCGCTCGGCCAAGATCAGCTGATCCATCTTGGGATTCGCATAGGAATTGTATTTCGCATAGGAGCCGGTCGACTGTAGGAGAATGCCGAGATATTGGTCCGGATCGGGGCGATATCCCCACCAGCCAAAGAGATCCATCGGCAGCTTGCCGGCGCTGAGCGTGTTGCGATACCCGGCGGAATCGACCTGTTCGATCTCCACCTTGACGCCGAGTTCCGCGGCATTCGCCTGGAATACCTGGCCCGCGCGCTGCTTGACGGGATCGGGTTGCAGAGGCGCCTGGATCACGATGGGTTGGGCCACGCCGGATTCGTCGATGAGGCGTTTCGCCTTGTCCATGTCGCGCTTGTATGGCTTGTAGTTTGGATCGTGGAACGGGCTGCCAGGCATGATGCCGTCGTAGCCGATGGACCCCGTGCCGAAATACGCAACCTGGTGCAGCGCCTCGCGGTCGATCGCCCACTGAAACGCCTGGCGGAATTTCTTGCTGCGGCCGGGATAGGCGTCGGCGAGATTGAAGCCGAAATATTCCCAGCGATAGCCCACCTTCTCCGAGACCACGATCTCCTTCGCCTCGCGCAGCCGTGTGATGTCCTGCAGCGGCAATGCCTCCGCAATTTCGACGCCGCCGGAGCGCAGCTCCGCCAGCCGCGTGCTGTCGATCGGGATCGGTCGCAGGATCACGCGATCGAGATAGGGCTTCCCGCTCTCCCAATAATCCGGATTTCGCTCCAGCACCGTGCGGCTGTCCTTGGCATATTCCACGAGCTTGAAGGGTCCGGCGCCGGAGGGATGCAGGCCGTAATCGAGCCCATATTTCTCGAAAGCCGCCGGCGATCCGATGCAGCCCGTGACATCCGTGAACGGAAACAGGAACGCGGCGAAGGCGGATTTGAGCGTAAGTTTGACGGTGCGCGCGTCGACGACCGCGACTGAATCGAGCGTCGTGATCTCTCCTTGCCGAATGCCGCCGTTGGCAGCGACTTTCGGATCGCGAATGCGGTCGATGTTGTATTTCACCGCAGCGGCATCGAGCGCGGTTCCATCTTGGAATTTCAAATTGGCGCGCAGCTTCAGAATGAAGGTCGTGTCGTCCGGTTGCTCCCAACTCTCGACGAGGCCCGGCGCGACGCGGCCCTGGGCGTCCACCCGGAACAGCGTGTCGTGGATCGCGCGCGTCGCGGCGCGCCCCTGGAGATTTCCGGTGATGTGGGGATCGAAGGAAAGCGGGTCCGCGAAAATCGCCGTTCGCAGCGTGCCGCCCCTCTTGATCGCCGCCGGCGCGCTCTGCGCGAAGCCGAGGCGCGGAACCAGCAATGCGCCGGCCGCTGCGGCATGGAGCAATCGTCTTCTCGTAAGCATAGTCGTAGCCTCCCTGCAGATCGCCGATGGGATGCCGAGGGCGTGTACCTGACGATGTCGCTGTCTCGGCACCCGCGCTTGTCTTCCGACGTGACCGTCTTGTTGGCGCCGAAATATTCCGGTTTCGCCGGCTTATCCGCGGCTCCCCACCGCAACTCAATGCGCCTTGCCCCGAGCTTATGGGCTGCGGCCGAGAGCTTCAATGAAAGTTTTGCCGGCGGAGCTCGACCAAGCGGCGCTTTCGGCGTGTGCGAATGCGGCGGTCGCCGCTTCCGATGGACCTGCAAACGATCAGGAGTTACGGTCGACGCACGACCGCGCATTCATCGCAATTACGCTTCGTCGGGCGCACGGGATGACCCAATGCAAGCAGGCGAGCTAACCGATCGCGCCGAGCGCGGAAGCGCCACTGCCGCTGCGCTCCCCGTGCTCGAGATCGAGAACTTGCAGACGCATTTCCTGCTGCGCAAGGGGATCCTGCGCGCGGTTGACGGATTTTCCTGCTCACTCAATCCTGGCGAGACGCTGGGCATCGTTGGCGAATCCGGCTGCGGCAAGAGCATGACGGCCTTGTCGATCCTACGGCTGGTACCGAACCCGCCGGGCAAGATCGTGGGTGGAGTCATTCGCTTTGAGGGTCGCGATCTGCTCGCGCTGAGCGAGACGGAGATGCGGAAAATACGCGGCAACAACATCTCCATGATCTTCCAGGAGCCCATGAGCTCGCTGAACCCGGTCGTGACCATCGGGCGGCAGATCAGCGAGGCGATCTGGCTGCATCAGGGCGTCGGCGCCCGCGATGCGCTGCTGAAGACCGTGGAGATGCTTCACATGGTCCGCATCTCCGAGCCCGAGCGACGGCTCAGCGAATATCCACATCAGCTCTCCGGCGGCATGCGGCAACGGGTCATGATCGCGATGGCGCTTTCCTGCAATCCCCAGGTGCTTCTCGCGGACGAGCCGACGACGGCCCTCGACGTGACGATTCAGGCGCAGATCCTCATGCTCATGACCGAGCTGCAGCAGAGCTTAGGCACCGCGATCATGCTCATCACCCACGACATGGGCGTTATCGCCGAGCATGCCGATCGCGTCGTGGTGATGTATGCGGGACGAAAGGTCGAGGAAGCGCCGGTGGAAGAGATCTTCGCCAATCCACTGCACCCCTATACGCATGGATTGTTGCGCTCGGTCCCGCGCCTCGACTTGTCCAGCACGGAGGATACCGCGCGTCGGCGGCTCTCGGAGATCCCCGGCACCGTACCGCCGCTCGATCAACTGCCCGCGGGCTGCGCGTTCTCCCCGAGATGCAGCTTCGCCACCGACATCTGCCGCAGGGAATATCCGCCGCTAGAGGCGAAGTCGCCGGGACATTTCGCCACGTGCTGGCATTCCGACCAAGTGCGAAGCGCCGGCCCATGAGCGCGACCGCGACATCGGCGGCGGAGCTCGTGCCCGTGCTGGAGGTGCGCGAGCTCAAGAAATACTTTCCGATCCGCCAGGGACTGGTGTCGCGCCTGTCGGGAAAAGTATACGCGGTCGACGGCATTTCCTTCGACATCCATCCCGGTGAGACCTTGGGCCTCGTGGGCGAAAGCGGCTGCGGCAAATCTACTGTGGGAAAGACGGTACTGAAGCTGCTGGAGCCCACGAGCGGGACGATCAGGCTCGACGGGCGCGACATCACGTGGCTGCGGCGCAGCGAGTTGCGGCCGCTGCGCCGCGAGATGCAGATGATCTTCCAGGATCCGTTTTCCTCGCTCAATCCCCGGATGTCAGCGGGGCAGATCGTCGCCGAGCCGCTCGCGGTGCACGACATCGCACGCGGACCGCAGCGGCTCGAGCGGGTGGCCGCGCTGTTTCGGCGCGTGGGATTGCGGCCAGATCAGATGACGGAATTCCCGCACGCCTTCTCCGGCGGGCAGCGTCAGCGCATCGGCATCGCACGGGCGCTTGCGGTGCAGCCGAAGCTCATCGTCGGAGACGAGCCGGTTTCCGCACTCGACGTCTCCATCCAGGCTCAGGTCATCAATCTGATGATGGATCTGCAGGAGGAATACGGGCTCGCCTATCTCTTCATCGCGCATGACCTTGCAGTGGTGCAGCACATCGCCCACCGCGTCGCCGTGATGTATCTGGGCCGGATCGTTGAGCTCGCGGATAAGCGATCGCTCTTCAGCCAGCCACTGCATCCCTATACCGAGGCGCTGCTGGCGGCGGTGCCGATTCCGGATCCGAAGGCTCGGCGAGGCGCGCGAACCGTCCCCGCCGGCGATGTCCCGAGCCCCATCAACCCGCCAAAGGGGTGTCATTTTCACGCGCGCTGCCCCTATGCGATGGAGCGTTGCCGGATCGAATTCCCGGCGCTCCGCGAGCTGCAGCCGGGTCATTTTGTGTCCTGCCATCGGCATTGATCGCCGGGCCCCGCCGCAAAAGCCTGTCTTGGGCCCGCGGGGCCTAGCAAATCTATTGTTGCGCGGAGGGGCGCGCAGGCTAATCTCAGAGCCGCCGATGCAGCACGACGCGCGAGTAATTCTTGCTGCTGTGGTGCGGCGTCGACCGGCCCGCGTCGAAAACCAAGGGAGGGAAACGTCATGCCCGTCGTCCGGATTGCGTTCTATCAGGGTCGCTCGGTGGAGAAGAAGCGCGCCATCGCGGAGGCGGTCACCGATGCGCTCGTCCGCATCGGCGGATCGACCCGCTCAGGCGTGCATGTGATCTTCGAGAACGTTGCCAAGGAGGATTGGGTGATCGGCGGCGCCCCGGAGATGAAGACATCGGCAGGCGACGACTAGCTCGCGACCATCGGAGTCGATGACAGTGTCGCGGCCGGCCGTCAGCGTTATTCTCAACGCGGAATATCCGATATCGAAGCTCGTAGAGCTCGGCCGTCTCTGCGAGGAGCTGGGCTACGGGTGCCTTTGGTACACCGACCTGCGCTTCGCCACCGAATGCTTCATCGGTCTCGCCGCGATCGCCGGGCAGACTAGCAGGATCCGACTGGGGCCGGGGGTCGTGGACCCCTATTCGCGCCACCCTTCGATGATCGCGAGTTCCATTGCGACGCTCGACGAGCTGACGGGCGGACGGGCCATGCTCGGACTGGGCATCGGAGGCCAAGGACTGCCCGAGCTCGGCATCGAGCGCAAGCTGCCGGTGGCGGCGATGCGCGAAGCCGTCGAGATGATCCGCAGCCTTCTCAAGGGCGAGAGAGTTACCGTGCAAGGCAAAGTGGTGTTGCTCGCCGGCGCAAAGTTGTCGGTGCGGCCCGTGCAGGAACGCATTCCCATATATTTCGCGACCCACGGCGCTCAGATCGCGAAACTCGCGGGCCAAATCGCCGATGGCGTGCTGATCGCCAACACGCTCAACCCCACCGCCTTCGATTTCTACGTGAAGCAGATTGGCGAGGGCGTGACGAAGGCGGACCGGCCGCCGAGCGCGGTCGACATCGGGCTGCGCGTTGAAGCCTGCATCTCCGATGACGATGATGAGGCCTTCGCCGTGATGCGCGCGCGGGTGGCCTCGCGCGTGCTCTCTCAGTATCCGCATTGGGAATACCTCGATGCGATCGGCATAACCCTGCCGGAGGCTTTCGTCGAGATCGCCAAGGGCCCCGACCGCGGCAAGTCAAACCCCGGCGCCGCGGCGCTCATGCCGCGCGAGGTGGTGGAGTCGATGGTGCTCGCCGGCAATGTGGAGCGCTGCGCCCAGCAACTCGCCAAGGGGCTCGTGCCGGAGATCACCCATTTGACGATCCGCCCGCATGCCGCGCCGGGCCAGGACGTGGCGAGTGTGCTCACGGCATTTATACGAGACGTCGTGCCGCGTGCGCTGCGCGTGCAGGAGCGGGGGGCATCGAGGTAAGCCGCCGCGGCACGGCTGTCGGGACTGAGCGAGATCAATTTACGGAGAAGCATCCATGGTCACGATGATCAACCTTCACATGGTCAATCCGGCTGAGCGTGAGCGTGCCATCCATCTTCTCAAGAAGAACAGCGAGCTCGCGCGCAAGGCGAAGGGGTTCATTTCCCGCACGATCTATTTCTCGGTCAAAAATCCACTCAAGGGATACAGCATCGCCACTTGGAAAACTCGAGAGGACATGGAGGCGTTCCTCAAGAGTCCGGATCGACCCGCGCTGGTCACCGAGGGTGACGAGAAACGTGTTTACGAAAAGACACCGGACGGAAATGTACTCCTGTTCACAAGCACTGACCCCGACGTCTTCGAGGTGGTCGAAGTTCCCTAACCCGTTTGGGGCTTGTTCCTGCTGAATTTCTC
>DATJVP010000075.1:0-75141 GCA_035581425.1 Allostellaceae bacterium
CGACCGCTCGTAGCCGGCAGCAGGATCAAGGACTCGCCATCGCTCACGACGCCGGAGTGGATATGCAGGAAATATCGGTGGTCCCTGATCGCCGCCTGCCAGAGCGCTCCCTTGACCATAGGCGCGAGACGCTCCAGCCCAAGCGCGCTCCCGAAGAGCTCGCCATCGATGTAAACGAACTGTCTTTCGCCGTCGTCGGTCACGACGACCGTTGCGGCCGCCTCTCTCTCGCTGGTCTCGAGATGGGCGAAGATCGGATGCACCAGTGCTTCTTGCGCGGCCGACTGAACGCGAACGCGCACGCAGGTCGCGAGAAGCCGATACCACCGTTCCGACATTTTCGAGGCTTCTCGCAGGGCCACCGCGGCCCCGAGCGCAGTCGAGCCGGGGGTCGGCTCGGGGGGCTTTAATGCGGGACGCTCATGACCCGCGAGCACCCCGATGCAGCGGTACTGCTCGAGTGCCGCCTCGATGTGCGCGCGAGCATCCTCCTCCGAACATTCGAGCAAGGCTCCAAGCGCCGCAGCGAGTTCCGCGCGGCGCGCTCGACGCTCGATTCCGCGCCATATCGATGCCGCCGCCGCGTTGAAGCGATAGATCTCTTGCGCGCCGTGCGAATAAAGCACGGCCTCGTCGTCGAGCGCGAACAAATGCGTCCCCTCCGCGGGGAGCGGCAGCTCGGACGATGCGGTGTCTGCGACGGGCACGGTCACGTGAGCCTCCGCCGCAAAGTTATCAAAGCTGTATAGTGCTGCATACGGGATCGCTGGGGCGCTGCGATTAACCATGCGGAAAGGCTCGATGCGCTGGCGAGACGAGGATGCCAAGACCGAGATGCGGCTCCTCGTCCTGGCCTCGCGACCGCGCGAGACTCCCGCCGACACCTCGGCAATCCACGACCTGCTGCGCCAGCCCGTCGACTGGACGAGCCTCATCGAAGGCGCGCTCCGGCATGGCGTCACGCCGCAGGTGGTCGGGCGATTGGTCTCGGCCGCCGAAACCGAGCTCCCACCGGAACTCGCGGAAGCCGCTCGCGTTCACCTCAGCGAGCTTCGGGAGCGCAATCGCACGATCATCGGCGAATTCGGAGCGATCCTCGATGCACTGCGACGAACAGGCATCGAGGCCATTCCCCTGAAGGGGCCGGTTCTGGCACAGCTCCTCTACGGAGACGCGACTGCTCGTGCGTTTCGCGATCTCGATTTTCTGGTGCGCCGCGCCGATGCCGAGCGCACGATCTCCGTTCTCGCAGAACTCGGATATCGCGAGTTTCCCGACCCCGCGAACCTATCGCCGAGACACCGCACTGCACTCTACGCGCTCCGCGGCCAAACCGTGCTCTGGAAGGCCGACGCGCTCGCACCCGTCGAGCCGCATTGGACGCTCGCGCCCGCAAATCTGCGCCTTGCGCTCGATCTCGAGGGTATGTGGCGTCGATCCCAGCCAATCGTCTTCGCGGATCGGGAGATCCGCGCTCCCGCACCCAGCGATCTCGTGCTGACGGTCGCAATCCACGGCGGCAAGGACGAATGGTCGCGGCTGCAATCCGTTTGCGATCTCGCGCACGCGGTCCTGAGCCTCTCACCCCTCGACTGGCCGATGATCCTCGGTAGCGCGCGCGAGCAGCGCTGCCTACGCATGCTTCTCTCGGGCATGCGGCTTAGCGAGGATCTCATGGGAACGGAGTTGCCGGCCGAGGTGGCTGCCGCATTAGCGGATGAGCCGGAAGCCGCAACGCTCGCCCGCGCAGCGGCGGGCCACATCCTCTCGGACGACCGCACCGACCATCCAATGTTCGAAGTCTCTCGCATTCGATATCGCCTGCACGATCGCTGGCTCGACCGGCTGCACTACGTTGCGATGACGATCCTCACTCCTCGCGAGCAGCATTTGGGCCTCGTCCGTTTGCCCGACCGTCTCTTCTTCCTTTATTGCCCCCTGAAGTTCGTTCACGATTACATCTTGTTGCCGGCTTGGCTCCTCCTGAAACGCATGCGCGGCCCCACTGCAACGAGGTGAAGCACGATGACCGCCAGCGCGAAGAACCTGAAGCTGATCGCCCACGACACGCTCGGCGGCTTCGGTGGCATGGGCGAGGGCATGAGCATGCAACTCGCCAAGGACGGCCGCCGCATCCTCTGGCTCGCGCACGAGTCCGCGCCGAAGAATTTCACGGCCGTCGACGTGACCGATCCGCGCCGGCCGAGGGTCGTCCTGCAGACGGAGCTGCCGCATCAGCAGATGCGCTCGAATTCGCTGGAGGTCTGCGGCGACGTGATGGCCGTCGCGTATCAGACCACGGCAGCGGGGATGGAGCCCGCAGGACTCGAGCTACTGAACATCTCCACGCCGGAGAACCCTCGGCGCATTACCTTCTTCGACTGCTCGGGACCGCATTCCCGCGGCGTTCATCAGCTCTGGTTCGTCGACGGCGCCTATATCCATTTCTCCGGCGGGGCGCCGGATTTCGTACCGCGCAATCCGCGCGATCATCAATTCTATCGAGTCCTCGACGTGCGCGATCCCGCGCGTCCCCGCGAGGTCGGGGGCTGGTGGGTGCCGGGCCAGCGCGAGGGCGACGCGGAGCCGCCGCTGCCCCGCCATCCGACCTTCGACACCGGGACGCGCGCGCACAACACCAACGTCTATCCCGAGCGGCCCGACCGCGCCTATGTCGGCTTCATCGACGGCGGCGCCTGGATCCTCGACATCTCCGACATGACGCGACCAAAGCCGGTCGGGCACTGGAACCCGCACCCGCCCTTCCCGGGCTTCACGCACACGGTGCTGCCGCTTCTTGACCGCGACCTCCTCGTCATCAGCGACGAGAGCATCACCGACCACGGGCGCGACTGGCCGAAACTGGTCTGGATCGTCGACGCGCGGCGTGAGGAGAATCTCGTGCCGATCGCGACGCTGCCGCTGCCGCCGATCGAGGCTCAGCGAGCGCTCCCAGGACGCTACGGCGCGCACAATTTGCACGAGAACCGGCCGGGTCCGACCTTCCGCTCGAGCACGCTCGTCTTCGGCACCTACTTCAACGGCGGGCTGCGCGTCCACGACGTGAGCGACCCCTTCCGTCCGCGCGAGGTCGCGCATTTCGTGCCGGAGACGCCCGCGGGCTCGCGCGCGGGCGCTCCCGCCATCAACGACGTCTACGTCGACGAGAACCGCACGGTCTATGCCGTCGACCGCTTCGCCGGCGGACTTTACGTGCTGGAGCTCGAGGTTTGAGAGCTGGTCGCTAGGATTTGCCCGCGCCGCCGAGCAGGATGATCGTGGAGGTGCCGTGCGCGAGGACACGGCCCTCCGCATCGAGCACGCGGACTTCCGCCGAGACGATCTGCCGTCCCCGCGCGACCACGCGGCCCTCCGCGCGGACGCGGCCCGTCTCGGTCATGATGGGCCGCGAGAAATTGCCCTTGGTCTCGACCGTCGCATAGCCGACGCCCGCGGGCAGGAGCGAATGCGCGGCGCAGCCGGCGGCGCTGTCGATGAGCGTAAGCGCCCAGCCGCCATGGATCGTTCCCAGAGGATTGAGAAGGTGCGGGCCGGGATCGCCCTCGAAGGCCGCGAAGCCTTCGCCGACCTCGACGAGCTCGAAGCTCATCGTCGCCGCGATCGGCGGCGCAGGAAGCCGGCCCTCGACTATCGCCTGCAGGACCTCTCTCCCCGTCATGCCCGCGACGTCCTCGGCGAGCGCGACCCCGTAGCGTTTTGCGCCTGCGGCCTGCACGATTGTCATTCCCTTGTAGATACAAAAGATGTAGATACATACACCCATGCCCAGACGACCGCAAGCCCCGAGCAAGACCCTCGTCCGCGACGTGCGCGCGGCGATCGAGATCTGCGTCGGCTGGAGCAGCCGCCTTGCGGCACGGCGGATCACGAGCTTTCTCGAGCGCCGCATGGACGGCTCCGGGCTGAGCCTCGTGCAGTTCGGGCTCCTCGGCCAGATCGCCGCGGCGTCCGACGACACGCTGGGCGCACTCGCGGAGCGGACGGGGCTCGATCAATCGACGCTCTCGCGCAACCTCCGCGGGCTCGAGCAGGCGGGGCTGGTCGAGATCGCCGTCACCGAGCAGGACCAACGCCGGCGCGCGGTCTGGCTCACGGAGGAAGGCGCGCGCCGCCTCGAGGCGGCGCTGCCGGTCTGGCGAAAGGCGCATGCGGAGCTGGCAAGGCGCCTCGATCCCCGGCTCGCGCATCGCCTCGCCGAGGCGACGCAGAGCCTTGCCGGCGGCTGAGCAGCGCGATCAGCGCGCGGCGAAAGCCTCGCCCACGGCGCTGAGGCCGCTCAGCATGAAGGCGAAGCCGCCATAGGGACCCGTCTGCACCACGGCCTCAACGACCTCCTCGCGCGTGGCGCCGACATTGAGCGCGGAGAGCGCGAATTTCCGCAGCAGCAAGTCGCGGCCGAGCACGGTGAAGGCCGCCACCGCCGCGAGCGCGCGCATCCTTCGATCGAGGCCCGGACGGTTCCAGATCGCGCCGTAGCAGAACTGCACGATCAGGGGATAGATGGACCCCGTGACGGGGTTTGCGGGATCGGCATGGCCCTCGTCGCTACGCTCGCGGTGCAGCGCCGTCTGCACCTCGCGCCCGAGCCGCGCAAGCTCCTCCAGCGAATGAGGTTCCGGATCGGCTGCGGGAAGCGCGATCCCGCGCGCGCCGAGAACGCGGCGCACGACGCCGAGCGCCGCTTCCGACGCCGCAAAGCCGCGGTAGATTCCGTCCTGGATGACGATCTCGACGATCGCGCGGGGTTCCATGCCGATCGCGAGCGCCGCATCGCAATGCGCCTCGAGGGCCGGCAAACTCTGAAGCGCCGCGAGCGCCGCAAGAGTGCAAACCATCCGCTCACGCCGCCCGAGCCCCGGCCGGGCCCAGATACTGCCATAGACGAGCTCCGCCATCAGCTCCGGGAAGCCCGCGACTGCAATCGAGAGCGCCGCGGGCGCTGGCTCCGGGCCGAACAGATCGCGGCGCAGGAACATACCGCGCTCCCTCAAATCAGCTCGACTGCTCATTCGCTCCCTCTCCATCAGGCGTTGCAGCGGGAATTCGGCGACCTGGACTCCCGGACGCATGCGCCTATCTTTTGCCCCGTAGCCGACGGCGCATCCGGTCTTGGGCATGAATAGCATTAATGCGAGGCGACGCGAGTTCCTGATCGGAAGCGGCCTCTGCCTTCTTCTAGGCAGCCGCGCGCTCGCTGCGCCCTCCTCGCCGCGGCGGCTCTCGCTTACCAACTCGAATACCGGCGAGAGCTTCGACGGCCCTTATCGAGACGCCGACGGGCCGATTCCCGACGCGATCGCGGATCTCGCGGTGCTGCTGCGCGATCATCATGTCAACAAGGTGGGACCGGTCGACCTGGCGACGCTCGATTTTCTCGCGGACGTGATGGATGCGACGAGCCAGGGGCACGCGACGGTTCTCTCCGCCTTTCGCACGCCGGAGACCAATCGCAAGCTTGCTGCCTCCGCCTTCGGCGCCGCCGAGAAGAGTCAGCACCTCCTCGGCCGCGCGCTCGACGTGACCTTCGAGGTGCGGCTCATCGATGCGCACGCCGCCGCGCTCAAGATGGAGCGCGGCGGCGTCGGTTGGTATCCGCTCTCGCACTTCATCCATCTCGACTCCGGTCCGATCCGCGAGTGGCAGAAGGACGGAACCGGGTTACAGCTCCTCCTCGCGGGAGGACGCCCGCATCGGCAGCTCACCGTCGCCGAGCGCAACCGCCTCCGCCGCGCCTATGCGAGGCAGGAATATCTGAAGCGACAGCACGGGATCAGTAATCCGTAAGCGGATGCCAGGGCGTCGGCTCGGTCGATGTCGCGGGCGCCGGCTGCCCGATCTGCGCCGGTCCGCCCTTGGTCTTGGCGGCGCCGCCGGTATTGGCGATGACTGTCGAATTGCCGGTATTGACGGCAGTACGATCTCCAGCACTGCCGACGGCCGCGCCGGTTGCTTGCGACGCTTCGAACTTTCCCTGCTCGACCGTGGCGCTCGCGTTTTGTGCGTGGGCGCCCGGCGCGCTCAGCATGAGCGCTGCAACCAGCTCGAGTGGGATGATCGATCGCGCTGAAGTCGAGATGAATGAGACTCTCATGATAGGGCTCCTTTCAATCCGAGCCCGCGTCCGATACGGGCGCGAACTACAAGACCAGAAGGGCCGATCAACAGCGTGTGAACCAACCCACAGCGGCTGAGTCAAAAAGGCGGCGGATCATCGGCTGGGACACGCCTTCGGCGAAATTCGCGGTGCAGTAAATCGTCATCGGGCACCCTGGGCTTGCCCCGCAGCATTGTCGGTGCAACAACGACACGGATGTCATTCGCTGACGCCTGTCGTTCCGCGGTGATCGGAGCCATGCACCGGGTACCTCCGGTGCGCGGACGCGGCCGGGTGGCCGCCATCATCAACCGACAACTGCTTCGACTGGGCGCACCGCCCCTTTGTACCGTGCGGATGCGACGGGGGCACCGCCTCGTGCTCGACACGCGGGTGCCGTCCCATCTCTGGGCGGCCTACAGCGGACGCTACGACGAGGAGGAAATTTCCGAACTGCTGCAGCACCTACCCGCCGGCGGAGTTGCGCTCGATGTCGGCGCGAATATCGGGCTCTACACGATCCCTTTGGCGGTGGCGGCACAGGCGACAGGAGGCCGCGTGATTGCCTTCGAGCCCCATCCGCGCAACCGAGCTCGTCTGATCGAGAACATCCGTCTGAACCGCCTCGAGGCCGTCGTGGTGGTGCGACCCGAAGGTCTTTCCGCGGAGCGCCGACGCGCAGTGCTGACGGAGCGCGAGGACTTCGCCGCAGGAGGCGAGACTGGCAACGCAGCGATCGAGATCGCGGACGGCCAGGATTCCCGCTTCAGCCGCGTCACCATCGACCTCGCGCCGCTCGATGAGCTCTGGCCTGAGCTGGATTGCGGTCGGCTCGATCTCATCAAGGTCGACATCGAGGGACACGAAGACAGCTTCCTCTCCGGAGCGCGAGCGACGGTGGCACGATTTCGTCCAGCCATTTTGACGGAGGTGAATCGTTGGTTCTATCGCCGAAGAGGTGTGGATTTCGACAGAGCGATTCCGTCGCTTTTGCCTTCCGGGTATCGCGCCTGGTATCGCGGAAAGCCGATTGAGCTCGCGCGAGCGCCGGAGCTTTCCAACGTCCTCTTTAAGCCGGTCTAAAATCGGCGTCGGCGGCGTCGCTTCGTCCGTTAACCCCCGGGGGAACCTTGGCACGCCGCGACTCGTTGACTCTTCATGCTTTTCGGGGACTGATTCCGCCTGAACGAGCGAAGGAGAGCATCATGCCGCGGGCTACCTGGTCGGGTCACCTTCGGGTTTCCCTCGTCACCTGCCCTATTACCCTGTCGCCCGCAGCAACGGAGTCCGAGAGAATTCGGCTCAACCAGATCAATCCGGCAACGGGCAACCGGATCTCGCTCAAGCCTGTCGACGCCGAGACCGGCGAGCCGGTGGAGCGGTCGGAGATCGTCAAGGGCTACCAGTACGAGAAGGGCCAATACGTGACCCTCGACAAGGAGGAGCTCGACGCAATCGACATTGAATCGACGCGGATCCTCGACCTCACTCGCTTCGTCGACCGCGCCTCCGTGGAGCCGCTCTATCCCGAGACACCCTATTACCTCTATCCCGAAGGCAAGACGGGGGCCGACGCCTACCGCGTGATCGGCCAGGCCCTGCGTAACACCAAACAGGTCGGCATCGGCAGCATCGTGCTGACTTCGCGCGAGCACCCCGTGATGGTGGAGCCCTACGAGGAGGGGCTGATGATGTGGCTCTTGCACACTCCCGACGAGGTGCGAGAGCCCGCCTTCGAGTTGCCCAACGGCAAGCTCGATCCCTCCATGGTGCGCATGGCGGAGCAGATCATCGAACGCCTCGGCGGCAAGTGGGAGCCCGCGACGTTCCACGACCGCTATCAGGACGCCCTCAAGGAACTCATCGAGGCGAAGATCAAGGGCCTACCGCGCGCGAAGCGCGCGGCCGCGGTCGAGCCGAGCAACGTCATCGACCTTATGGCCGCCTTGAAACGCAGCCTCGGCGAGAAAAAGGCTGCTGCCGCGGCTCCCAACGCCGCGAAGCCCAAGCGCACGAAAGCCACGGATCACCGGCAACGCTCCATGCTGCTTCCGATGAGCGGTGGAGGCAAATCCCGCGCGTCGCAAGAGGAGCGAGGAGCGGAAAATGCCTCACGCGGCAAGCGTCGCAAGAAGGCCTCGTAACCGGGTTCGCCATTCGCCACGGGCGCATTCGCCGACGATCGACGCGTGCCGGCCGTGAGAGCAACGCGAGCGCGAAAGAAGCCGCTCGCGGAATATGCGCGCAAGCGTGACTTTCGGCGATCTCCGGAACCGAAGCCGAAGCTTGGCCGCACCACTGCGGGACAGTTCGTCGTGCAAAAGCACGCGGCACGGCGGCTGCACTACGATCTCCGTCTCGAGCTCGACGGCGTCCTCAAGAGCTGGGCTGTGACGAAAGGGCCGAGCTTGACGCTCGGCCAGAAGCGTCTTGCCGTTCGCACCGAGGACCATCCCGTCGAGTACCTCGGCTTTGAGGGCAACATCCCCAAGGGAGAATACGGCGGTGGCTCGATGATCGTCTGGGACAAGGGCCACTGGCTCCCGAAGGGCGATCCGCATTACGGACTCTCGAAAGGCCATCTCGAGTTCGTGCTCGATGGCCAGCGTCTCAAAGGACGCTGGCATCTCGTGCGCATCAAGGCGCGCGAGCGCGAGAAGTCGGAGCCGTGGTTGCTGATCAAGGCCGAGGACGAGTTCGCTCGGCACGCGGGGGAGCCGGAGATCACCGACGAGGAGAGCACCTCGGTCGCAACCGGCGAGAGCAACCGGGACCTCGAAGACCGTGGCGAATTGCGGTCCGATCACAAGGCGCGCGTTACCGTGGCGAAGCGGCGGAAGGCCGCGCTTCCGAATGTGGGAAAAATTCGCGGAGCCAGGAAAGGCCTGCTGCCGACCTTCCTGGAGCCCAGCCTCGCCTCGACCTGCGACAAGCCCCCGGGCGGCTCCAAATGGGTGCACGAGATCAAATACGACGGCTATCGCATGCAGGCACGCATCGACGGCCGGAGGATTCGTCTCCTTACGCGCAAGCAGCTCGATTGGACCGAGCGGTTTCGCAGCATCGCGGACGCGCTGAAGGAGCTGGGCTTGGCCTCCGCCCTCCTCGACGGCGAGATCGTCGTCGAGGACGCCGCCGGCATCTCCAATTTCGGCGATCTGCAGGCCGAATTGAAAGCAGGGCGCCAGGGCCGGTTCCGCTACTTCGTCTTCGATCTCCTCTATTGCGAGGGCTATGACCTCACAAGCGCATCGCTCCTCGACCGCAAGGCCCTGCTGCAGGACGTCACGACCGGAAGCTCGCCGGGCTCGCCCATTCGGTTTAGCGAGCACATCGAGACCGACGGGCCAACGATGCTCGAGCATTCGTGCCGCCTCGGATTGGAAGGGATCATCTCGAAGCGGAGGGATCTCCCCTACCGGGCCGGCCGCGGGGATCATTGGCTCAAATCGAAATGTCTCGAGAGCCAGGAGTTCGTGATCCTCGGCTTCGTCCCTTCGACGGTGGACCGGCGGGCGATCGGCGCGCTGCCGCTCGGCTACTATTCCGGCGAGGACCTCGTCTACGCGGGCCGCGTCGGAACGGGATGGTCTGTCGATCGCGCGCGCGCGCTGTTCGGCGAACTCGAGAAGCTCCGCGCGACCAAGCCCAAGCTGCGAAATGCGCTGCCGGCCGGCGCGGAGAAAGACGTGAGATGGATTGACCCTCGCCTGGTCGGACAGATCGAATTCAACGGCTGGACGCACGACCGGCTGCTCAGGCAGGCATCCTTCAAGGGCTTGCGCGAGGACAAGCCTGCGGAGGAGATCACGCTCGAGGCCCCCGTGCGGGCGGCGAGGTCACGCGACAAGCCCGAGACCGGCATCCGGCTCACGCATCCCGAGAGAATTCTTTGGCGCGAGCCCGGCATCAGCAAGCAAGGCCTCGCGGACTTCTACACGGAGATCGCGGACTGGATCTTGCCGCACATTTCGGGGCGGGTCTTGAGCCTGCTGCGCTGCCCATCGGGCACCGATGCGAAGTGTTTCTTCGCCAAGCATCCCTGGGCGGGCCTGAGCGACGCGGCAGTGCAGCGCATCGACGTCGGCGAGAAAGAGCCGATGGTGGCCATCGATGGGCTTCCCGGCCTCCTCAATCTGGTGCAGTCCGGCGTCGTCGAGATTCATCCCTGGGGATCCAAAGCTGACCGATTGGAGTTCCCGGACCGGCTGGTGTTCGACCTCGACCCCGGCGAGGAGGTTCCTTGGCGCGCGGTCATCGACGCCGCAAAATCCTTACGCGACCGGCTCGCGGCGCTGAAGCTGACGAGCTTCGTCAAGACCACCGGCGGGAAAGGCTTGCACGTGGTGGTCCCGATCGAGCCGAAGGTCGGTTGGAAGCAGGCAAAGACCTTCACCGCGGAAATTGCGGAGGCGATGGCACGTGAGCGGTCCGACCTCTTCGTCGCAACGATGGCGAAGCGTGCTCGCCGGGGACGCATCTTCATCGACTATTTGCGGAATGACCGCGGCTCCACCGCAGTCGCGGCCTATTCGAGCCGGAAATCGCCACGAGCCTCTGTGTCGACGCCGCTCGCATGGGACGAGCTCTCCGAGAGCATTCGCTCGGACCACTTCACTGTCGGCAATCTTCGCAATCGCCTGAATTCGCTCAAGCGCGATCCTTGGGCGAAATTCTTCAAGCTCCGGCAGCGCATTCCCACTGGATCCTAGGGCTCCGGGCGCGGCGCTCTCGGAACCTTTCCGCGGCGGCACTGTTTTCCTCTGAGACCGTCGGCGATGGCGCCGACGGTTTTCATGGCGCCCTGCTGTAGGAGGCGATCGATGGGTCGTGGAATTTTGCTGTGGCTCCTGGGTGTGCCCATACCCATCATCATTCTGATCATGCTGCTTTACCGCTGAGGGATTGTGGCCATGGTCAGCATCATCGCCGAGGAGACCGTCGCGGTCGGAGAAGCTCGCGTGGACCGCCCTGAAGCCGCCCTGTCCTGGGGCCCGATCTTCGGCGGCACCGTCGCCGCGGTGGCCCTTTCCGTGGTTCTCGTGGCCTTCGGATCGGGAGTGGGATTCTCTTCGATCTCCGCTTGGCCGGGGAGCGGCGTCAGCGCGACGACATTCGGGATGACCACCGCCATCTGGCTGATCGTGACGCAGTGGCTCTCCTCTGCGATGGGCGGTTATTTGGCCGGGCGGCTTCGGACAAGATCTATCCGCGTTCACACGGATGAGGTCTATTTCCGCGATACCGCTCATGGCTTCCTATCCTGGGCGCTGTCTGCCGTAATCGGCACGGCACTTCTCGCGGTTGCCGCCGCCGGGATCGCCGGAGAGTCCGCGCGGGGTGCAGCATCTGCGGCAGCCGGAGCGTCGGGCGGCGCCGACCCGACGGGATATCTCGTCGATACGCTCTTCCGCGCGACGGGAACGGCCGCCCCGGCGCTCTCGGATGCCCGCACCGAAACCCTCCGGCTCTTGAGCACCGATCTCGGCAGCGGCGATGTCCCCGATCCCGATAAGGCATACCTCGCGCAGCTCGTGAGCGCGCGCACAGGGCTGAGCGCGCCCGATGCGCAGGCCCGCGTGAACGATGTCATCGCGAAGGCAAAGGCCGCCGCGGCGACCGCACGACAAAAGGCCGAGGCCGCGCGGAAGGCTGCTGTCTACGGCTCCTTCTTCACGGCCTTTGCCTTGGCGATCGGCGCCCTCATCGCCGCCGCAGCGGCCGCGCTCGGCGGACATCACCGCGACGAATTCTGAGGCGGACGCGGCGGCTATTAGCTCGGAAGCGTACCGCCGGGACTAGCTTGGTCGACGGCTGTCGGGAGATGCTCCGCCAGCAGCTTCATGGCGGCGTCGACGGGCAGCCCGAAATGCGTGGCGAGCGCCTGCACGTGCTCATCGCCGAGCGCGATGCGAAGCTGCTCGGCAGTGATCGGGAGATTTGCTCCGCCGCCAAGCCAGGACTGAATTTGTTGCCCGCAGCCGGCCTGCTCCAACTTTGCCACGATCCCTTGCATGTTTCCGAGCTCGGTCTTTCCTAGCGCGGTGTTGATAAGGCCGGGCATGCCAGAGGCGTCTCCTCCCGCCAGCGCGGATTTCAACGCACCGCTGATGCTATCGAGCAAGCTCATTGAGCGTCTCCTTGTGCATTCACCAGGGGCTCAAAGATCGTCACTCTCTATGGATGCTTTTCATTCTTGGCGGCCCGGAAGCCTGCGCCCGCCGTATCCTTCTCGCACATGTAAGCGCCGTGCTTCGTGTTCCCATAATCCTTGCTGGTGCTGAAGTGGTAGATCTTGGAGTCCAGATTTGCCCACACCACGGTGCCGCCGGGGCAGTGCGTCTTGGCCTGGCCTTCCGTTGCGAACTGGCCGGCTGCCAATGCCGTCGTGCTCTGGCCGGTTTTGGGCGGAGCGGGGGCGGGCGTCGGCGCGGGCGTGGTCGTTGTCGTCTTCGGCGCAGTGGCGCCGCTCGCCGGGGCCGCAGCCTGGCCCGTCGTCGAGGTCGACTGGCCAGCTTTGCATTCGGCGACGAAATCCGCCTTCTTCTTGCCGCTGGCCTGAATGGCGGCCTTGTTGGCCGCGTACTCGTCGTTGCATTGCTTGGTCGTTTTCTGTTGGGCCGCGGCGTCCATCGGGGCTGCCACCAGGCCGAGCAACGTCAAGCAAAGCAGGCCTGCCAAATAATTCCGAATCACGTGCCCCTCCAGAAATTTCGGGAAAGCGCGATGATTTCAACTCAGCGGCTGACGAACCGGCCGATCGCGAAGCAGGCGCAGCTACTGACCCACCGTGTCAGCTACGCATTTCTTCACGAAGCTGTTCTTGGCGGCCCCCGCGAGCTTCTTGTCGGCGGCGGTCTGATCGCAGGTCGCCTTCGCGTCCTTCTGGCACTTCGTCATGAAGCTGGTGAGCGCCGCGCCCGCGAGCTTCTTGCTTGCGGCGACGTCCTTGCACGTGTCGGCAGCGAACGCGCTTGCCGCATAGAGCGACAGCACGATCGTCACGACGAAAAGTTTCATTGGCCACCCCCACCAAAACCATTTCCGCACAAATCGACATAGAACTGAAAAACAACCAATCAAGGACCCAAGACAGGCAATCTGAAAATCAGTAGGATAGCATTCGTTCGACGTTCGTCCGTGTCGGTCAGAGTTACTCGTTTGGCTCGAGTCAATTCTCGCAACGGAGAGCTTCAATGACCGGAACGCTTGTAAATCTCATCATCGAGATCATTGCGGGCGCGGTGGGCGGCAACGTCGCCGGCGCAGCCGGGGGCGACAATGTCAACCTCGGTACGACCCTCAACTCGGTCGTCGGCGCAATCGGGGGCGGTGTCGGTGGACAGATATTGACGGCGCTCATCCCGATGCTTTCGGGATCGGCAGGTGGTATCGACGTTGGCTCATTGGTTGGGCAGGCAGCCGGTGGTGGCGTGGCCGGCGCGATCCTCACGGCCATCGTCGGCATAATCAAAAATAAAATGGCGGCCTGAAGCGCTGGATCCCAAAAGCTCCGGACGATCCGACGCGTTGAAGGAGCGCTGCGGCGAGATTGCGCCGTGGCGATGACGGGGAGCGGCCATGATCACCCATTTCGATCACGTCACGATCGTCGTGCGCGACATCGCAAGGGCAAAAGAGTTCTTCGCCCTCTTGGGATTCGTCGAGCAACGGACGGTAATGATCTCGGGCGAGCGGTTTTCGAGATACATGGGCATTGCCGGCATCGAAGCGGAACACGTAACGCTCGCGCTCGCCGACGCGAACCCGCACGTCGAAGTTCAGCTCTTGCGCTACCACCACCCAGACCCGATCCGCGACCCCGATATCGTCAGGCTCAACAAGCTTGGCTTCAATCACGTCTGCTTCGCGGTCGACGATATCGAAGCTGAGGTCCGTAAACTGAGGGCGAGCGGCGTCGAAACGCGAAACGACATCATGGAATTTCACGACCGCAAGCTGATTTTCATCGCCGGGCCCGAAGGCGTCACCGTCGAGCTTGCGCAGTGGACGACGCATTAGTCGACGCACCGCGACCGAGGTCGGGCCGCGAAGGGAGAAGATTGCGTCATTAGCGGTGTAGCAGCGCGGTGGCGAACCCGGTTACGACCGCGAGCCAGCGCGTTTGCGCTGACGTCGTCGCTTTGCCTTCAGCTTCGCTTTGTGTCGGTTGCTGCGAGATCGCATTCGCAGTCTTGACATGACGTTCACTCCTTGTTGCCGCCACCGACTAGGATAGCGAAAGACGCCGCTATTGATACACTATTGCCGCCCGCTGTCATGCGGCGTCCCCGCCCCAGAGCGAGCCTGTGTGCCAAGCGAAACCATTCGATCGGCGCGGCGACTTTACCCGCGATCTATCGGGACTCGTCGCCGCGCTGCTACGGAGGCCGCCTTAGTGGGCGGGGTGATAGGTCTTGTTGACGGTGGCTGCCTTTGTCATGGCCGCGACGGCTTGCGCGCCGCTCATCAACGTCGTCGTCTTGCTGGCCTTGATTGCGCCACCTGCGGCGACTGCGAGCGCGATCGCTGACATGCTCTCAGCATCCGGCATGTCCGCGATGAGAATGGCGTCATACTCACCGAAGCAGTACCAGGCGGCGACGAATTTCCCCCCGGCAGCCTCGCATAGGCTGCGGCCGACGGTCTCCACGCGGCTCTTCGGATTCTTGAGCTGCGCGGCCCAAGACGCGGGTGTATAGGCCAATTGATACATGAATAGCGCCATTTTCGCCTCCTTGATTGATCGATGCTAGGTCGGCCGGTCGCACGAGCTTCACTCGGCGATGCCGCGGCAGGCCGGCGCGGGATTTCTCCCGGCCGGTCTCTCCGAATTATCGGCGCATGATTTGCAGGATCGGATGCGCCGCAGCGCGCGATTAAGCCGCCAGTTTAATGGCGTGCTTGACCTCGATGGTGTGTCTAATCAAGCGACGGGTCCGCTCCACGAAAGCGAGCTTGTCTGCGAGACAGCTTTCCAGGAGCACGCCGACCCCGAAGTGTCCAGTTACATCGGACATCGCGATTAGCGCCACGTACTCGGCGATGCCCATGTGCATCAGGTGGTTAGCCTTGATCAGCACAAAGAGGGCCTTTGCCGCCGGGGCCTGGATCTCCGCGAGCTCGCGCCGGAAGTCCTCGACGAAAACCTCTTGCAGCCGTCCACTAAACGGAACGGGCTTCTCGCCGATGAGTTTGAAGCAGCGGTCCAGCGAACTGAGGACCTTTTCCTGGAGGAAGGCGCGCGACTGCAGGGCTTCCTTGATGTTCGGATCCTGCGCGGCCTCGCTCAGTTCCTCGTAGACCTTCGTTACTTTCTCGGTCCGCTGCCGGACGTCGCTCAACATTCTTACGAAGAGTTCTTTGGGGTTGTTCATAGGCATGGAATATTCCTTCATGACTCATGCATCTCAATTAATGCATCTACGCATCCTGCACTTGGCTATGGCTCACTACACATGCAAGGCCATTACTCCGTTCATTCCGGCCTAGTGCCTAAATGCTTTTCGACCTCGTCGAAACTGGCCCGTGAAGCGCAGAAGATAGACTGTCGCGCGTGAAAGGGTTCATTTGCACTATGGGTAGCATGCGCTCGATCGCATTCACTGGCGGCATTGCTGTCCTCGGCTTGGCCGTGCTGTCGGTCGTGTGGTTTTTCACAGCGGAGTGGTGGTCACTGCAGATTGATCGGATCTACACCCCACCTATGCAGGCCATCCAATCCACTCCCTTTGGCTGGAATGGCACCTATCTTCAATTCGGTACGGCGATACCCGGCCTCGCTGGGTTGACAGGCTTTAATCGCGGTGAGCGTCTGGCTGGCGCGCACTTGTTGGGCCTCACCGGCCCCGGGCCTGACTACAGGCAAGTCGCCACCATCGAGATCAACACCAACAACCAGCTAGTCATTGCCGCCGGCGGCCGGACCTTCGCCGTCGGTGCCCGTGCCGGCTTGATAGGCAGTGACGACAAACCGATCCCAGCATTTGCGGCCGAGCCGGGCGACACGGCCACTCTCTCCCTCGAACGCAGCCTGTTCGGCTGGCCAGTTCGGCCCAGCCTGGCGGGAACCTATTTGAGCGGAGCGCCGACAACCTGGGCGCGTCATCTTTATTATCGCCTTTTCTGGGAAAAGGCGTCCGGCGCGAGGCTTGTGATGGTATGGCGTTGCGAGCAGGGATACGAGGCGACAAACGGTTGGCACAATTTCGGGTACTGCGAGTTGCTCCAGGTCGAAATCCTGCCGGCGGAGCATCGGCCCCAATAGGAAGGCGTTGGCGCGTTCGCTGGACGAGGTGCGGAGGTGGCCCGCGGTCGGGCTCGGCGCCCGGAGGTTGCAACTAAGGCCGCGAACTCATAAACACGCGATAAGGCGGCTTGCCGAAGTCCGCCTTTACGCCAAGAGCGGCCAAACCCCTACGCGCCTCACTGAACCGCCGCCATCGCCTTCGCCAATTCCGCTTGTAGCCGGCGCATCTCCTCCGCGCTGAGTTTCTGTGGCTCCAGCACGACGACGAATTTCTTGAGCGTGCCCGTGAAGCGGAAGGGCATCTTCGACTCGTATTCCTCCAGCACCGGCGTTCCCGTGTCCTCGCCGACGTCGAAGGTCTCGTCGAGAGAAAAGCGGATCGGGATCGTCCGCTCGATCTTCCCTTGCGCGACTTCCTTCTCGTCGATCAGCAAGGTCGCGTTCGCGGGTTTGCCGATGCCGCCGCCTTCGTAGACGAACTTGACGCGGATGACGTGATTGCCGGCCGCGAGCGGCGCATCGGCACTAACCTTGTATTTGTGCTCGGGCTGATTGGAATAGGCGTAGGCGAAGGTCGGCTTGCCATCCATCAGCAGCAGCGCCCAGCCGCCGTAACGGCCGCCGATCGTCGCAATGACGCCATTGGCACCACCGTCCGGGATCGTGACTTCGGCTCCGATTGCCCAGGACTTGTTCTTGAAATCCGGCGAGGATCCCTCGGGAATGCGGATCATGCCGGGGTAGTAAACGAACTCGTTGCGTCCCCGGGTGAGGCTCGGCCGGATCGCGGGGTCGGCGCGCTCCGCGAAACTCGAGTCCAGCGGATAGACGTTGTATTTCTTCGCCTCCGCGTCGAAGGCGGCTTGCAGCTCCTTGAGCTTTGCCGGATTTTTGGCCGCGAGGTTATTAGCCTGGCTGAAATCCTCGGCGATATTGTAAAGCTCCCATTTGAAATCGTCGGGGCTCGGATCGGTCCCGGACGTAACCCAAGGCAGGCGAAGCGGCGTGGTGCTCGCGATCCAGCCGTCCTTGTAGATCGCGCGGTTCCCGAACATCTCGAAGTACTGAACCTTGTGATGCTCCGGCGCCTTCGCGTTGTCGAAAGTGTAGACGAGGCTCGTGCCCTCGATGGGCTTCTGCTTGACGCCGTCGAGCTCCGTCGGCGGAGTGATCTTGCAGGCCTCGTAGATCGTGGGAGTGATGTCAATCACGTGGCAGAACTGCTCGCGTATCCCGCCCCTGTCCTTGATGCGGGCTGGCCAAGAGATGACCATGCCATTGCGGGTCCCGCCGAAATGCGACGCCACCTGTTTCGTCCATTGCATCGGCGCGTCCATCGCATGCGCCCAGCCGACGGGATAGTGATTGTAGGTGCGGGGGCCACCGAGTTCGTCGATCATCGAGAGCAGGAACGGAATGCTTTCCTGCACGCCATTGGCGGCGGTGCCGACTTCGTTCGTCGTGCCCTGTAGAGTTCCTTCGGCGCTCGCGCCGTTGTCGCCCATCATGAAGACGACGAGCGTGTTGTCCATCTGACCGGATTCCTGAACGGCATCGAGGAGGCGGCCGATGTTGTAGTCGGCGTGCGAGAGCGCGCCCGCATAGACCTCCATCATCCGCGCGTAGAGGCGTTTCTGATCCGCCGAGAGGGTGTCCCAAGCGGGAATCTGATCCGGGCGCTTCGTTAGCTTTGTGTTCGCGGGGACGACGCCGAGCTTGATCTGCCGCGCCAGCGTCTCCTCGCGGACCTTGTCCCAACCCTGATCGAATTGCCCCTTGTACTTCGCGATCCAGTCCTTGGGCGCGTGATGCGGGGCGTGCGCCGTGCCTGTCGCGTAATAGAGGAGCCACGGCTTTTGCGGGGCGAGCGCATGCTGCATCCGCATCCACGTGATCGCCTTGTCCGCGAGGTCCCTGTCGAGGATGTAATCGGGATTGCCCAGATAGGGCTCGACCGGGGTCATGTTCTCGTAGAGCGCGGGATGCCACTGGTCGCTGTCGCCGCCGAGGAAGCCGTAGAAATGCTCAAAGCCCAGCCCGTTCGGCCACAGATCGAACGGGCCTGCCTGGCTCGACATCCAGTCCGGCACGTTGTGCATTTTGCCGAACCAAGACGTGTTGTAGCCGTTGTCCTTGAGGACCGCGCCCACGGAGCCCGCGCTCCTCGGTACTAGCGAGTTGTAGCCGGGGAAGCCCGTCGCGAACTCCGTGATGGAGCCGCTGGCGACGGAATGATGGTTCCGGCCCGTGATCAGCGCCGCCCTCGTGGGCGAGCAGAGGGCCGTCGTGTGATACCGGTTGTAGCGAAGACCGTTTTCCGCGAGCCGCTGGAAGTTGGGCGTTTGGATGGGGCCGCCGAACACGCTGGCCGCTCCGAAGCCCACGTCGTCCGTAAGGATCAGCAGCACATTGGGAGCGCCCGGAGGTGCCGTTACGCCCTTCGGGAAATCGGGCTTGGAGCCCTTGAGCGTGCGCTCGATCTTGCCGTGAAACGGCGGTTGGGGCTCGGGCAGGACGCTCGAGGTGGCGGCATCCGCACCCGGAATCACTCTCGGCGCCAGTGCCGAGGCCGCTACGACGGAGGTGGTGCCGAGCAGTACATGGCGCCGCCTGATCCCCTTCTTTCCGGGCTTTCCATTGGTCTTGGAATTCCCGCCTGAGCCGTCACCACTCATAGATTCCTCCCCTTGGGAATGGCCACTTTCGGCGACGCATCATGGCCGCGCGCATCTCCGCTAAAGACCTAGAGGAGCGCCGATCTCCGGCAAGGGCTCGACCGCGGGCTCAAGAGAGTTTGAATTCGGCGGTGGCCTAGCCAGTTTTTCTGACGACGCAGCGAAAGCCGACGCGACGATCCAGTAGTAGCCACCGCTCTTGCGTTCCAATCGCAACGCATCTCCGACGTTGACGACATGACTGCGTGCTCGGCCGGATCTAATCGGGCCGGCAGCAACAGGCCGCACGCGAAGCGCTCTACAAAAGCGCGTGCGATCTCGATGTCTCCGAAATAAAAGAGCGCCAAATCGGGCACGGCCGAGTTGACGCCAAGCTGCATCCGCCACATCCTCGGCGGTGGAACGACCGTGGAGTGGGGGTATTCATGTCTCGACGTCGTGCCAACATAATTTTCGCTGCGCTCGCTTGCCAAATTGTGTTTGCAGCCTCGGCGCGTGCTGAGGACGCTTGCAATCTGCCGAGCCCGCAAGAGGAGCCAGCCGGCGGAAAATGGAAGGGCGAGCTTCAACAGGAGATCGAGCAGCGTCTTCAGGCGAGTGGAATATCGGTAAGCACGGTAAGCGCGTGGCGCGGAGACATCGAGTTCATTCTAGGTCACGATCCGGCAGATGTTGAACGAATCGAGCCGCTGCCACCTTGTATTCGCGTGCCCGCCGGCCATGCGCCGATCGAGGGATGCCGGAGCGACGGAACTCGAATTGATGAGACAAAAAAGTTCAAAATCGTAAAAGTGCCGACGGATGGCACACCTCATCTATCAGGCAATGCGCATGTCGCGATGAGCATGACCATGACCTCATCGATCACCGGCCTTCAGGGACAAGCGAATGCGGTCTCACAAGCCCCCGAGGAACTCAATACGGAAGCGGTGGTTTCCAACGATCGTCTCGACGCCATCTCGCTGACAGGACAGCCCGGCCAATTCTCGATGGCCCTCAACTATGGATTTCAGGGCAGTGGTATTTCGACCGGCGGCTCGATGACCGTTGGCGGCAACGGCACGATGAACGGCCAGTATAGCGAGCACGATTCAGGCGGTTCGGGCACCGGCACGCTCCAGGTGGGTAGCGGTGGGCAAGCAAACAGCCACAGCGTCTATACGTCGAATGATGGAAAAACCGACACACACGACGTGACGGTATCCGATCCAACCGCCGCACGAGACTCAAACAAGGCTGAGGAAATCTTGCACCTCACCATCGAGGTCAGGGAATGCGGGTTTATGAAAGGTAAGATCGACACCTCCAAGATTCCGTCGACTATGCCGGGCGGATCTCAAGTCAAGATTCAGAAGGCCGAATGGAGCGCGACGCTGGAGGAGCGCGATGTCGAGTTTGAAAATGCCGTCCGAGCCTTTGTTGACGAGCCTATGCCTCAAACCCTGACCTGGGATTATGTGAGTGCCGTCACCAGCCGACTTGAGGCATTTCGAGCGCAAAAGAATTCAGACTACGGTCGATGCGTATTGGCGAGGACCCAATCAAAGTTCATCGACCTAATGCTTCAAGCACTGCGCACGCTAAATGAGTCGTATCCCAAGCGCTGCGAAGGCGCGACAGATGCAGTCATGGCGGCAGCAAACGAGCGGCTTCTCGGCCTCCTTAGGCCTGTCCAGTTACTGGGGATTCGCGAGGATTGCCCCGCCATAGCGACGGCGGGGACTCTGCTCTACGGCTCCCCCGGCGCGAATGTATCGTGCCAGTGATCGCTAGAGCACTTCATAGAAGAAGTGCTCGCCATCCACCAGGTCGCCTGGCGCTCCGCAAACCAGCCCGAAGCAAGCGTTGGCGGTCTCGTAGAGGGATCAGTGAGCTTTGGCGATGCTCTGCATTTCGACGAGGGCGCTGAGGCAGTGTGCGGTGAGATCGATGCGCGTATACAGATTTCCTGGTGCCATGAGGTAGGCGCCCGCGTGATCGGCGAGGCGAGGTGACCGAAAGGAAGCCCCGCTAACAAAATCGAGCTCTGAGGCGCCTAGCGGGATCTGAAGTCCTCGATTTCTCCTCATCTCGACTTCGATCCGGCTGATCAGTTTTTGAGAAAGATCGCCGTAGCCATCTCGCTTGCCGAGCACTGACGCTGCCGTCGCTAAGCCTTCGACAAAGGCGCAGGAATTGTCGCTGCGTTCCGCGGCTGGTAACTCCAAATCGACGAAATGCCGCGCCTGCTCCGCGATGAAGAGCTCGAATTTTCGATCTGACGTCGATCCGAGCCTCACCGCCGCCGACATCGCGCCCCAAGAAAAAAACTGTCGGTTCGGTGCATTGGAGTAGGTTTCCATGACGTAGTCGTCATAATTCGCCAGCAGCTCTCTCACGCGCTCATCCCCGGGGAACAACGCCGCGTAATTGGCGAGAGCCAGCCACGCTTCACCATTTCCATACGCGGCTTCGTCAAGCGAAGCGGGATATTCTCGAAAGCCCCGGCCTGGAACATGGAGCGTTCGGAGGCCCTCTACCCAAGCGAGGCGGATTTCCGCGAATTGACCGTCGCCGGTTGCGCGGAAGTATTCCATCTCTGCCAGCAGGGCGAGTGCCGTGCTTCCTACCCAAGCCGCTTTGTAACTACTCTCATAAGACAGCAATCGCCCCTGGCCGTTCGGTCGATAAAGGAGTCCCCAATAGCCGAGAGCAGTCTGCAGCTTGGAGCGCCCGAACGGCACTGAGAGAATGCGCGCGTGTTCGAGCAGCTGCTGATTCACGGATTTGCTTACAGGTAAGGACAGCGAAGCCAGGATGGTGATGAGACGCCGAATGACGGGCGCGCTGCTTGTGTCCTTCGACCAGGTCAGGTATTTCGCCAACAAATATGTCGTGCCGGCCTCTCGTGCAATGTAGGCAGACCTTTCGCCATCGCTGCTTCCGAGCCCGCTACCCCGGCCAGTTACGAAATCAAAATCGAAATCCAGCATGCCCGATGAAAGTTGGCTTCCTGCGAGCTGGCGTGCGGCAAGGCGAATTTGATCAATGTCATCCGCGCGCGCAATCGATGCGCTTGGAAGCGCAGGCGCCAGGACGACGAGTACCATCATGATCGGGAGCAGCAGCTTCGATCGTGCAACATCTATTGCGTGCTTGGACGCCGACGCGGTTACCGCGTGCCCTCTGGTAGGCCTCACCAATGCTGCTGCTCCGCGCTGCCGCGACAGCATCTCATGTACCGTCTGGCTCGCGCCTAAGCCAGTCGGTGGATTTTACGATCAGCGTCTCCAGAACCGGACGCCGCCGACGTAAGCCTTTGATCACATGGGCTAATTCATAGAAATGGCCCATTTTTTGCTTGGATTTGAGAGCATCGCTTTTGATGCCGGGCTTGGAGCGATTGGGAGCGGAGGGATTAGCATGGCAAAGGGCCGGACGGAATCAAAGACCGACCAACGAGCTGGCGAGGAACGACGGAAGTTTCTGAAGCGCGCGGGAAAGGCTGCGGCGACAGCCCCGGCGGTAGCTCTGCTCCTTTCAGTCAATGCTCAAAGGGCCAAAGCGGATATCGCACCCACTGTCAGTGGTCTGACCGATTTCGCGAACGGGCCGCCATAACAATACCCGCAACTGGATTGGCCCGGCACTCTCGTCGATGTTGGTGCCCCTGGAGGGACTTGAACCCCCACTCCCTTGCGAGAAACAGATTTTGAGTCTGCCGCGTCTACCATTCCGCCACAGGGGCGCCGGATCGGGTTGGGCACTATAGCGGCGGCGAGGTCGCGGTCAATCGAAGGGCCCCCGCGACGTGCACAGCGCTTGCGCCGAGGCGCGCGCTCGGGCTAGATCGCGCGCCCCATGCTGCGATCCCTCTACGAACGCACCCTGAGACTGGCCGAAAGCCCCCACGCGGTCCCCGCGCTCGCGGCCGTCGCCTTCATCGAGAGTTCGGTTTTCCCGATCCCACCGGACGTGCTGCTGATCCCGATGATCATCGCAGCCCCTCAGCGCGCCTTCCGCCTTGCCGCCGTCTGCACCGGAGCCTCGGTCCTCGGCGGCCTCCTCGGCTACGCAATCGGCTATTTCGCCTTCGAGGCGATCGGCGAGCCCGTGCTGAAGTTCTACGGCGTAATGGATCGCTACCTCGCGCTCCAGGAGAGCTTCCGGGAATGGGGCGTCTGGATCATCGTGCTCAAGGGGATGACGCCCATCCCCTACAAGCTCATCACGATCGCGAGCGGTGCCTTCAAGTTCGACCTCGTGACCTTCGTCCTCGCCTCGATCGTCTCGCGGAGCCTCCGCTTTTTCCTGGTGGCAGCGCTGCTCTGGTACTTCGGTACGCCGATCCGCGACTTCATCGAACGCCGGCTCGTGCTGGTGACGTCGACCTTCGTCGTGTTCCTCGTGGGCGGCTTCCTGGCTCTGCGCTATCTTTGAGCGACGAGAACCAACCATGCTCACGCCGCGCCAAGTCCTCATCGCCGTCCTAGTGATCGGCGGCTCCGTCATCGGAGGCGCCTTGCTCTTCGAATATGCCGGCGGCCTGGAGCCCTGCGAACTCTGCCTCCTCGAGCGCTGGCCTTATTACGTGGGCGTCCCCCTTGCTGCCGTCGCGCTCACGACGGGCGCGCGCGGCGCGGGCTGGTGGATCGCGCTGCTCTCCCTCGTTTTCCTCGTGAGCGCCGGGCTCGGCGCCTATCACGTCGGGGTCGAGCACGGTTGGATCCAAGGACCCACGGCCTGCACGGGACCCTCGGGCGCGAGCGCCAAGACCGCCGAGGAATTCGCGCGCATGATCGAGCAGCGCCAGGCCGTACAGTGCGACCAGGTGCCGTGGTCGCTCATGGGCATCTCGCTCGCGGGCTACAATTTCCTGGCCTCGCTGCTGCTGGTGCTGCTCTGCGCGAGCGGCTTCGGACATCTGCTACGGGAGCGGCGTGCATGAGGCCCGGACATCGGCTCCCCGGCGATCGCCCGGCCGCGGAGGAGGTCGCGCGTATGATCCGCGTCGACCACGCCGGCGAATACGGCGCCGTCCGCATTTACGAGGGCCAGCTCGCCGTGCTCGGCCGCTCGCCCGCCGCCGCGGCGATTCGCGAGATGGCGGAGCAGGAGCGCAAACACCTCGAGCGTTTCGAGAAGCTCGTCGTCGAGCGCCGCGTGCGCCCGACCGCCCTCGCGCCGCTCTGGCACGTCGCGGGCTTCGCGCTCGGCGCCGCAAGCGCGCTCCTCGGTGAGCGCGGCGCCATGGCTTGCACCGTCGCCGTCGAGGAGGTGATCGACGAGCACTATCGCCGCCAGGCCGAGCGTCTCGAGCCCGGCGAAAGCGCGCTCAAGGCGACGATCGAGGAATTCCGCGCCGACGAGCTCGCGCATCGCGACCAGGGCCTCGCGCATGGCGCAGCGGATGCGCCCGCGCACGATCTCCTGACCGCGGCGGTCAAGGCGGGATCTCGCCTCGCGATCTGGCTCTCCACGCGGATCTGAGCGCGAGAAGCCTTCTCGGACTCTACACCTTATGCTAGCGTCGGCGCCCACTGGACAGAGGGGGCGCGGCGCGTGACCTCGACACCGCTCGAGCGGGCGATGGCGCGGGTGGAGGCAGATGCCGCTGCGCGTGAGCCGAGCATGCCAGCGGCGCCGAAAACCGCGCCGCTCCCCGCCGATGCCGCGAGTTCCGCTGCGCGCAAAGACGACCTCACGCGGGGCCTCGGCTATGACGGCCGCCTCGGCGAACTCTGGCGGCTTTGGCTCGCGACGACGGCGCTCACGCTCCTGACACTCGGCTTCTATCGCTTCTGGGGGCGCACGCGCATCCGCCGCTATCTCTGGAGCCGCGCGAGCCTGCTTGGCGACCGCTTCGAATACGACGGAACCGGGCGCGAGCTTTTCGTGCGCTTCCTGCTGACGGTGGCGGTGGTGCTGGTGCCGCTGGCAGCGATCGGGGTCGCGCTCGAATTCTCGGGGCTGGAGCAGCAGACGATCTCGCTCGCGACGCGCTCGGAATTCGCGCTCGCGACATTTCTTTCCTTCGCCGGGCGCTATTTCGGGCAACGCTATCGCCTCAGCCGAACGCTATGGCGCGGCCTCAGGGGCGGGCTCGACGGCAATGCCTGGAGCTATGCCTTTCGCGCGGTCGGATACATTCTCCTGCAGATCCTCACGCTGGGTTTCGCGCGGCCTTGGCAATATTGCGGCCTCTGGCGCTACGAGGCGCGCAACATGCGGCTGGGCGGCCGCCATTTCGAGTTCCGGGGCCGCGGCCGCGAGATCTTCTGGACCTGGGCCGCCACTTGGATATTCGGGCTCTACGCGACCGCGGCCTTCGCGCTCATGCTCGGGCTCATGGTTCTCATGACCCTGGGGGTCATGATGGCACTGAGCGCCATCCAGATCGGGAACACCCCAAAGTTCGGATTTCACATGATCCTCTCCGGCGTCTCCGGCTACGTCGTCATCTTCGTCGCGATCAGCGCCTTCTGGATCATCGTGACCAGCGCCTTCGAGCGCCGTTGGCTCGTCTTCTCGATCGCGTCCACTTCTCTCGGCCGCATTCGCATGCGGCTCGAGGCCACGACCCGCGAGGTCTGCTGGTTCAAGGTCGGGAATTTCCTGCTGACCATTCTGACCCTCAACCTTGCTTGGCCCTTCGTCGCCCACCGCACCCTCGACTTTTACGCGCGGACGCTCAGCGTCGATGCCGAGGGCTTCGAGGAGCTGAGCCAGACCGAGCCGCCCTCGCGCCCACCGGCATCGGGGCTCGCCGAGATCTTCGACACCGCGGGCTTCGCCTGAGCCCATGTCGATCTTTCCCGCAAGCTACGTCGACGGCCGCACCGCCCTCCGACGCTGGGTGACGGCGACGCTGAAGCAGGACGGCATCCTGCTCTCCGATGCCGAGGGCCAAGCGCTTGCGAAATGGCCCTGGGCGGAGATCGTGGCCCTCGAGGACGAGAGCGGGCGCGGGCCCATCCGCCTCGCTCGCGGCGCCGCGCGCCTCACGGTCGAGGCACGAGGCTTCGCCGGGGCGCTCTATGCGGCAGCGCCCGTTCTGAGGCCGCCATCCGCGGCGCGCCGGCTTCGGCGCGCCGCTCTCGCGATCGCGGCCTCGCTCGCGGCAGTGGCCGCGGTCTGGTGGAGCCTTCCCCGCCTGACCCTTCTCCTGGTGGCGCTCATCCCCCTGAGCGCGGAGGAGCGCCTGGGGGATCGCGAGTTCAAGGGATTGGGGGTGGCGGTCTGCGAGAATGCCGCGGGCCAAGCGGCACTCGACCGCCTGATCGCCCGTCTTACCGAGCACGCCAATCTCCGCTTCCACGCGAAGGCCGTCGTCGCGCAATTCGATCTATTCGGCGGCGAGAAGATCGTCAATGCGTTCGCGCTCCCGGGCGGGCGGATCGTGGTGCTGCGCGGGCTCATCACGCAAGCCGAGAGCGCCGACGAGGTCGCGGGCGTGCTCGGCCACGAGCTCACTCACGTGATCAAGCGCCATCCGCTGCGCCGCATGATGGAGGAGGCAGGGCTCGGGGTCCTCTTCGAGACGCTCCTCGGCTACAACACCACGAGCGACGCCGGCAGCCTGGTGGCGGAATTGAGCTTTACCCGCGCGGAGGAGCGCGAGGCGGATGAGGGCGGGATCGAGCTCTTGAAGCAGGCGGGGATCTCGACCCAGGGCTTCGCCACGTTCTTCAAGCGCCTCGCCTCGAAAATGCTGGGCGAGCCACCGGCGCTGTTGAATACACACCCCGCGACCGCCGAGCGCATAGCCGCCGCCGAGGCGGCGGCAGCGGTTCCAGGCACCTCGCCCGCGCTCTCGTCCACGGACTGGAACGCGCTCAAGCACATCTGCGACGGGACGCCGGTGCCGGGAGGCGAAAAACCGAAATAGACCGTCACTTTCCCATCGCGTAGCGAAGGGAAAGTGGGGGAGCTATAATCCGCAAATGGAACACTACCTCCCGATCCTCGTGGTCATCGCCATGCTCGCGACCTTGGGCGTGCTCGGGCTTGGGCTCTTCAACATGGCGCGCGGCGGCAGCGCCAGGACGTCGAACAAGCTCATGCAGTCGCGCGTACTGTTGCAGGGCGTGGCGCTGCTGCTGTTCATTCTCTTCATGTGGCTCTTCCGGCGCTGAGGCCGTGCGATGGTGAGGCTCACGCGCATCTACACCCGCGGCGGCGACCAGGGCGAGACCTCGCTCACCGGCGGCGCGCGCGTCAAGAAGAACTCGCTGCGGATCGAGGCGATCGGCACCGTCGATGAGACGAATGCCGTCATCGGCATCGCGCGGCTGCGGACCGGCGAGAGCGACGGCATCGCGGGATTCGACGGAATGCTCGCGCGCATCCAGAACGACCTCTTCGATCTCGGGGCCGACCTCTCGACGCCGGCGGATGACACCAAAGCGCTCCGCATCTCAGCGACGCAAGTGGAGCGCCTCGAACGCGAGATCGACTCCTTGAATGCCTTGCTGCAGCCGCTTGAAAGCTTCGTGCTGCCCGGCGGCGGGGAGCTCGCGGCGGCACTGCATCTCGCGCGGACGGTGACGCGACGGGCCGAGCGTGTGACGGTAGCGCTCGCTGCGGAAGAGAAAGTCAACGCCGAGGCCGTCAAATACCTCAATCGACTCTCGGATCATCTTTTCGTGCTCGCGCGCACCGCGAACGATCAAGGTCGCTCCGACGTGCTCTGGCGGCCCGGCGCCAATCATTAATAGGCGGTGCCGATCGCGTGACAGGAAAGGCTTGCCATAGTCTTTCGCACATGCACAATTCCCGCCCACCTCAACGCCAAGCCCTGAAAGCGGCGGGATTTCGCTCATGAAAGTGCTGGTCGCGGTCAAGCGGGTGATCGACTACAACGTCAAGATCCGCGTCAAGGCGGACAAGACTGGGGTCGAGACCGCCAACGTCAAGATGTCCATGAACCCCTTCGACGAGATCGGCGTCGAGGAGGCGATCCGGCTCAAGGAGAAAGGCGCGGCGAGCGAGATCGTCGCGGTCTCGCTGGGCCCGCAAGGCTGCCAGGAAACGATCCGCACCGCGCTCGCGATGGGCGCGGACCGCGGCATCCACGTGCTGACGGACGCGGAGCTGCAGCCGCTCGCGGTCGCGAAGCTCCTGAAGGCGGTCGTCGCGAAGGAGCAGCCGGGCCTTGTCATCCTCGGCAAGCAGGCGATCGACGACGATTGCAATCAGACGGGCCAGATGCTCTCGGCGCTCCTCGGCTGGGCGCAGGGCACCTTCACCTCGAAGCTCGCGATCGCCGACGGCAAGGCGACGGTGACACGCGAGGTCGATGGCGGGCTCGAGACCGTCGAGCTCAAGATGCCGGTGGTCATCACCACCGATCTCCGCTTGAACGAGCCCCGCTACGCGTCGCTGCCGAACATCATGAAGGCGAAGAAGAAGCCGATCGAGCAGCTCACGCCCGAGGCGCTCGGCGTCGATGTCGCGCCGCGGCTCCAGACGATCAAGGTCGAGGAGCCCGCGAAGCGCCAAGGCGGCAAGAAGGTCGCCTCGGCCGCCGAGCTCGTGGACAAGCTGCACAACGAAGCGCGGGTGATCTGATGACGAGCCTCGTCCTCGCCGAGCATGACGGCGCCGGCCTCAAGCCCGCGACCCTCAACGCCGTTGCCGCCGCGCAAGCGATCGGCGGCGAAATCCACCTCCTCGTCGCGGGCGCGAGCTGCCGCGGTGCCGCTGAGGCCGGAGCCAAGGTGAAGGGTGTGGCGAAAGTGCTCCTCGCCGACGACGCCTCGCTCGCCCACCCGCTCGCGGAGGATTTGGCGCCGCTCGTGGTGAAGCTCGCCCCGGGCTACACGCATCTGCTCGCGCCCTCCACGACCTTCGGCAAGAACGTGATGCCGCGGATTGCGGCGCTCCTCGACGTGGCCCAAATCTCGGACATCACCGCGGTCCTATCGCCCGACACTTTCGTCCGTCCGATCTATGCCGGAAACGCGCTCGCGACCGTGCAATCGAAGGACAAGATCAAGGCGATCACGGTGCGGCTCACGGCCTTCCCCGCGGCCGCCGCCGAGGGCGGCAGCGCCGTGATCGAAAGCGTTCCCGCGGCTCCCGCCTCCGGCCTCTCGCATTTCTTGGGGCAGGAGCTCTCGAAGTCCGAGCGGCCGGAGCTGACGGCCGCGCGCATCGTCGTCTCCGGCGGGCGCGGCATGCAGTCCGGCGACAACTTCCACCTCCTCGACAAGATCGCGGACAAGCTCCACGCCGCCGTCGGCGCCTCGCGCGCGGCGGTCGATGCGGGCTTCGTGCCAAACGACTATCAGGTGGGCCAGACCGGCAAGATCGTTGCGCCCGACCTCTACATCGCCGTCGGCATCTCCGGCGCGATCCAGCATCTTGCGGGCATGAAGGACAGCAAGGTCATCGTCGCCATAAACAAGGACGAGGAGGCGCCGATCTTCCAGGTCGCGGATTACGGCCTCGTGGGCGACCTCTTCAAGATCTTGCCCGAGCTCGAGGCCGAGCTCGAGAAGCAACTGAAATAGCCGCGGCGCCTCGAGCGCCTAGCCACGGGAAGGCACCGACATGATCAAGACCATCGGGGTGATCGGCGCAGGACAGATGGGCAGCGGCATCGCCCATGTCTGCGCTCTCAAAGGCTACGACGTGACGATGTCCGACATCGATCCCGCTGCGCTCGACCGCGCAATCGGCGCCATCGACCGTAATCTCGGCCGCCAGGTCGCATCCGGCAAGGTCGCGGAGGCCGAGAAGGCGGCGGCGCTCAAGCGCATCCACACCAGCACCGACTACGCGGCCTTCCGCGACTGCGACATCGTTGTGGAGGCCGCGGCCGAGAAGGAGGCGGTGAAGCGCGAGATCTTCAAGCACCTCGTGCCGAACCTGAAACCGGACGCGATCGTCGCCAGCAACACCTCCTCGATCTCGATCACGCGGCTCGCCGCCGCGACCGACCGGCCCGGCAAATTCATCGGCATGCATTTCATGAACCCGGTGCCGGTGATGATGCTGGTCGAGATCATCCGCGGAATTGCTACTGACGAGGCGACCTTCCAATCCGTGCGGGAGCTCGCGGTTAAGCTGGAGAAGACACCCGTCGCGGCCGAGGATTTCCCGGCCTTCATCGTCAACCGCATCCTGCTGCCGATGATCAACGAGGCCGTCTACACGCTCTATGAAGGCGTGGGCTCCGTTGAATCGATCGACATCGCCATGCGCCTCGGCGCCAATCACCGCATGGGGCCGCTGGAGCTCGCGGATTTCATCGGCCTCGATACGTGCCTGGAGATCATGCACGTGCTCTACGAGGGCCTCGCCGACAGCAAATACCGCCCCTGCCCACTCCTCGTGAAATACGTCGAGGCCGGCTGGCTCGGTCGCAAATCCAGCCGCGGCTTCTACGACTATCGCGGTGCAAAGCCGGTGCCGACGCGCTGAGGCCGGCAGCAAATTTCACTTATATGACAAGCACATCCCCTGCTTCTCGGGCGCTGGCCTTTCACCAGATGTTGTGGCAGGATCGCCGCGCATGAGATGGCCGCACCCTAGACGGACCCCCTGATGCCGGCGAGCCCCGAGCGCTGTCCGGCATTGGTACTCAACGCCGATTTTCGGCCGCTGAGTTATTTTCCTCTCTCGTTGTGGTCATGGCAGGATGCGGTGAAGGCGGTCTTTCTAGACCGCGTCAACATCATCTCCGAATACGACACGGTCGTTCGCAGCCCGAGCTTCGAGATGCGGCTCCCGAGCGTGATCTCGCTCAAGGAGTACATCGCGACTGCGCGCCAACCGGCCTTCACGCGGTTCAACGTGTTCCTGCGCGACAGCTTCGTCTGCCAGTACTGCGGCGAAGCGCGACCCTCGCACGATCTCACCTTCGACCACGTAGTGCCGCGCTCGCGCGGCGGGCGTACGGTCTGGAGCAACGTCGTGACCGCCTGCTCCGGCTGCAATCTGTTGAAGGGCAATCGCCTGCCGCAGGAGAGCGGCATGCACCCGCGCCATCCGCCGATGCAGCCCTCGACCGTGCTGCTGCAGGAGAACGGCCGGGCCTTCCCGCCGAACTTCCTGCACCATAGCTGGCGCGACTTCCTCTACTGGGATACCGAGCTGGATCCGGTCTGACCGACGCCGATCAGGGCTGCGAAGCGCGCCAGGGCGCCGAACTCTGCTGGCCGATCCCGAAGAGCGTGGAACCGCCGCTTCGCAGCGAGGCAGATACGTCCTGGTCGATGCCGACCGACGGCGGCACGTCGGTATCGGCGCACGCGCCGAGCGCCAGGAATGCGAGCGCCGCGAGCATCTTCGCCGTTCTACGGGTCATGCCTCTCTCCTCGTGCCGCACGTTCTGGATGTGGGAACGGCTCCAGGAGAATCCAAGCCGCTGCGCAGCAATCATGAACGGCAAGCGTGTGACATCGCGAGATCCCCGGCATTTTATGAAAATCCCCCTCCACGCAACTGCGATCACGATGCGGCAAGGCGGCAGGTTTGCCAAGCCTCGTCGTGCTTTAGCCCGCCCTCTGCGGCGATTTGAGAGGTCTGCGATTGACCCCGGCGCCGGCCCTCATTAGGGTCGCGCTCATGGGACGGACCTTCGACCTCCGGCTCGGCCGGCGAATTAGGCTCGCAATCCGACTTAGCGCGGATTGCGCCGCAGCCTATCGCCCATTTGCCGAGCTCGAGGAGTCCTCCCATGTCCTGCGCCTTAGAGAGCGCCCGTAGTTCCGAAACCCAGCCCACCGCCTGCTTCTCCGTCAGTGCCGATGCCGATCCCGGGGTCATGCCGCGGGTGCTCGAGGTTTTTGCCAAGCGCGGTCTGGTGCCGACCTTCTGGACGAGCCGCGTGGGCGCCGAGCGCGACCTCACCATCGACATCCAGATGCGCGGCATGGAGAGCGACCTCGCGGATTACGTCGCGCAAACGCTGCGGCAGATCGTCGGCGTAGAAGTCGTGCTCACTTCCGAGAAGCGCGCTAGACTCACGGGGACATGACCCTCTTTCGCCACATCCATGCCTGCAACAGCTATCGCCCCGAGCGTTTCCTGCCGCTCCTCCTCGAGGGCGAGCGCGTGGGCTATCTGCGTCGCGACAACGCCGAGGTCCTGCGGAGCTTCCCCGACGTCTTCGCGATCGGCGCCGATGCCGCGGAGCTCCGCATCGCCGGCGACGCGGCCAGCCGTACGGCCGCGCTCGATCAAGTGGTCGAGGCGCTCGTCGCGAAGGGGCTCGTCGGCAAATGGCGAAACGAGGTCTTCGCAGTTGCGCCGCGTTGGGGCGCGCCGCCGGTCTTCAATCTCGACCGCGGCGCCGTAAGCTTCTTCGGCGTCCGCGCATACGGCGTGCACATGAACGGCTATCGCCGCATGACGGACGGCATCTGGCTTTGGATCGGGCGGCGGAGCCCGCTCAAGCTGGTCTCGCCCGGTAAGCTCGACAATCTCGTTGCCGGCGGTGTCGGCGGCGGGCTCGGCGCCTGGGAGACCCTCGTCAAGGAAGCGGAGGAAGAAGCGTCGATTCCGGAATCGCTGGTGAACCGCGCGCGCGCCGTCGGCGCCGTCTCCTACAAGATGGAAGTGACGCAGGGCCTCCGCGACGATGTCCTCTTCCTCTACGACCTCGAGACGCCTGCGGAATTCGTGCCGGAGAACCGCGACGGCGAACTCGTGGAGTTCATGCCGATGAAGGCTGGCGAGGCGCTCGCACGGGTGCGCGACAGCGACGACTTCAAGTTCAACGTCAATCTCACCATCATCGACTTCGCGCTCCGGCACGGCCTGCTGAGGCCCGAGGACCCCGACTATCTCGCGCTCCTGGTGGGCCTGCATCGGGGCGGCAACTAGCGCTCAGGGGAATCCCGCCATCGCCCTCACCTCCGACGGCGTAGCACCGGCATCGCGGAGCGCGCGCAGCGTGAGATCGCGATCGCGCTTCGCAAGACGCCGGCCGCTTGCATCCATGAGGAGGCGATGATGCCAATACCGCGGCGTCGGCAGCCCCAGCAGCGCCTGCAACAGCCGGTGCACATGGGTCGCGGCGAAAAGGTCCATGCCGCGGGTGACGAGCGTCACTCCTTGGATCGCGTCGTCGACGGTGACCGCGAGATGATAGGCCGCGGGCCGGTCCTTGCCCGCGAGCACGACGTCGCCGTGCGTTGTGGGATCGGCAACGATGCGGCCGGCCTCGGCGTCCTTCCATTCGAGCCTTCCGGCAACCGCCGCTGCGCGCGCGGCATCGAGGCGCAGCGCATGGCTTTCGCCGGCGGCGACGCGCGCGCTTCTTTCCGCCTTCGAGAGCGCACGGCAGGTGCCGGGATATATTGGGCCGTCGCTGCCGTGCGGCGCGAGACCCGACCGCTCGATCTCCGCTTGAATCTCCGCGCGCGAGCAGAAGCATGGGTAGAGAAGCTCCGCCTCGCCGAGGCGTGCGAGCGCTGCGCGGTAATCCGCGAGGTGCCGGGATTGTCGCCGCACGGGCGCGTCCCAATCGAGGCCGAGCCAGGCGAGATCCTCCGGGATCGCCTCGACGAATTCCTCGCGCGCGCGTCCCTGGTCGATATCCTCGATCCGCAGCAGAAATCGACCGCCGGCATCGCGCGCCCGCTTCCACGCGAAGAGCGCGGCATGCGCCGTGCCGAGATGGAGGAACCCAGTCGGGCTCGGTGCAAAACGCGTGACGGTCTCCGACGGCATGGCAGGCCAGACCTTAGCAGAGCGATCGAGGGGGTGACATGCGCTCCCCACTCGTCTATCCCTCCCCGGCCATGAGGAGGCCTCGTCGCCGATGTTCATGACCCTCGAAGGACCGAGCCACCCGCCGCTCGCGGGCGGCAAGCCGAAATCGCTTGTGGTGCTGCTGCACGGCCTCGGTGCCGACGGCAACGACCTCATTGGGCTCGCGCCCTATTGGGCGCCGGCGCTACCGGATACGGAGTTCCTCTCTCCGCATGCGCCTTTTCCCTGCGACATGGCGCCCTATGGCAGGCAATGGTTCAGTTTCCAGGACCGCAGCCTCGAGGCGATCCTCGCGGGCGTGCGCGCGACGGCGCCGATCCTCGAGGGTTTCCTCGACGATGCGCTGAAGGCGCGCGGCCTCGACGAGAGCTGCCTCGCCCTCGTGGGCTTCTCGCAGGGGACGATGATGTCCCTCTATGTGGGCTTGCGCCGCGCGAAGCCCGTGGCAGGCATCCTCGGCTATTCGGGCCGTCTCATCGGCGAGGAAGCGCTCGCGGAGGAAATCCGCTCGCGGCCTCCGGTGTTCCTTGTCCACGGCGATGCCGACGAGATCGTGCCCTTCGAGTCACTCGATCATTCGAAGCGCGTGCTCGCGGCGCTCGGCGTGCCGGTCGAGACCTTGGCGCGGCCGCGTCTCGGGCACAGCATCGACGAGCTCGGCCTCACCCGCGGCGGCGAATTCCTGCGCGGAATATTGTCTGGCAGCGCAATCAAGCGCTGATCGCCCGACGAGATGTCCGCAAACCTCGCCTCCTGGGCCTGGATCCCCATCACGATTTGGGCCGCCTTCGCCCAGACACTGCGCAACGCCGCGCAGCGCCATCTGACCTCGGCGCTCGGGACTCTCGGCGCGACACTCGTCCGCTTCCTCTACGGCTTGCCCTTTGCGGTGCTCTGGCTCGCGATCGTGACGGGGGCGACCGGATTGGCCGTACCCTCATTGAACCTCTCGTCCCTGCTCTGGGGAGCTCTCGGCGCGGCCTCGCAGATCGCGGCCACCGCTTTGTTGCTGCGCGCGATGGAGGAGCGGAATTTCACCTTGGGAGTTACGTGGTCGAAGACCGAGATCGTGCAAGTCGCGGTCTTCGCCTTGGTCCTCCTAGGCGATCCCCTCACCCTTGGTATTGCGCTCTCCGTCGTCCTGGCAACGATCGGCGTGATGCTGTCCTCCGCGAAGAGCGGGAGCCTGCAATCGCTGCTCTCCGACTGGACCTCGCGGGCGGCGCTGATTGGTCTCGCTTCCGGCGCTGCCTTCGCGGTTGCAACTGTGGGCTATCGCGGCGCGGCATTGGCGTTGTTGCCATCGCCGCCGGTCATGACCGCCGCTGTCGTGCTCGTCTATGCGCAGGCGCTGCAGACCCTTCTGCTCGGCGGTTGGCTCCTCGTTCGCAACCGCGAGGTCATCGTGAGCGTTTTCCGCGAGTGGCGCACGTCGGGCATCGCCGGCTTCATGGGCGCCGCGGCCTCCGCGGGCTGGTTCACGGCGATGGCGATGGAGCCGGTCGCGAGGGTGCGCACCCTCGGACTCGTGGAGGTGCTGTTCACTTATCTCGTATCATTGCGCGTTTTCAAGGAGCGGCTCAGCGGAACCGAGACCGCGGGCCTCGTGCTGGTGGTGCTGGGGATGATCGGCGTCATCAATCTGCGGTGACGCGACGCTCAGCGCTGAGTGCTGATCGTATCGGGCACGCGCGGGGCGAGCAGCTTGTCGATGAGCGCGCGCGCCGCAGCGCCGTCCCAGTGCACGGCGCCCATGAGCCTTCCGACCTCGCGGCCATCGCGGTCGATCAAAATCGTCGTGGGGATCGCGTCGACTCCGAAGGCATGCGCGGCGTCGCTCTTGGGATCGAGGTAAATCGGCAGGGTTTCGAGCTTGTGCTGCGCAAGGAAAGGCCCCACCGCACCCTCGCCGCGACGGTCGACGGAGACCGCAACGATCGCGAGCGGCGTCCCCTTCCGCTCCGCCGCAAGCGTGGTGAGCGACGGCATCTCCGCGACGCAGGGCACACACCAGGTGGCCCAGAAATTGAGCAGAACCGGCCGTCCGCGAAACTCGGCAAGCTGCACCGTCGCGCCGTCGCGCGTCCCGAGCGTGACGTCCGGCGTTGGCGCGGGCGGAACGGTCGGGCTAAACTCCGGGAGATCGCGGTTCCCGGCAGCGATCGCACCCCCGTCCGATAGAATCGGCAGGCAGAGGACCGTCAAGAGGATGAGCGAGCGCACGACTTTCATGTCTGATCTCTCCGGGGGAGAAGATGGGCCTGCACCCCTTGCGGGTCCAGTGCCAAACCGCGGCTACGGTGTGGGATGAGCATTTTGCAGCGCCTCGTGCTCGGCCTTCTCCTGGTCGTGCTTCTGGCGCCGCTCGGCGGCTGCGGCAAGAAGGCGCGGCCGGAGCCGCCGGCCAACCAGCCCAACGAGTTTCCCCGCACCTATCCAAAGCCGGTTTCATGAACGAGATCGGTATGTCCATCGGGGAGTCCCAGGGCTTCGCCTATCGCGCGGGCGAGCTGCACGCCGAAGGCGTCCCGCTCTCGCGCATCGCTGTGGAGGTGGGCACTCCCTTCTATTGCTATTCGAGCGCGGGCATAGAGGCGACATACCGCCGCTTTGCGGCGGCCTTCGCGGGCGAGCAGGCGCAGGTGCACTACGCGCTCAAGGCAAACTCCAACCTCGCGGTGGTCCGCCTGCTCGGTCGACTCGGCGCCGGAGCGGATGTCGTCTCCGAGGGTGAACTCCGCCGCGCTCTTGCCGCGGGCATCCCGCCAGACCGAATCGTCTTCTCCGGCGTCGGCAAGACCGAAGAGGAGCTCTCCTTCGCGCTCGGCCAGGGCATTCATCAGATCAATGCAGAGCTGGTGCCGGAGCTCGAGCTCTTGAGCAACGTCGCAACGCGGCTCGGCAAGACCGCCGCGGTGGCGCTTCGCATCAACCCCGATGTCGACGCGCGGACGCACGAGAAAATCTCGACGGGGAAGAAAGAGAACAAATTCGGCATCGACATCGCGCATGCGGCCGAGGCTTATCGCCACGCGGCGCGGCTCCCGGGCATCGTGCCAGTGGGGCTCGCCGTCCATATCGGCTCGCAGATCACCGATATCGGCCCGCTCGAGGCGGCGTTCCGGCGCCTCGTCGATCTCGCGGTGGAACTGCGCCGCGAGGGGCTCGGTGTCGAGCGCCTCGACCTCGGCGGCGGGCTCGGCATCCGCTACGAAAATGAGATGCCGCCCCCGGTCGAGGCCTACGCCGCCATGGTGCGTCGCCTCACGCACAATCTGAGCTTCCGTCTCGCCTTCGAGCCCGGGCGCGCGATCGTCGGCAATGCGGGCATCCTCGTCGCGCGCGTGCTCTACGTGAAGAGCGGCGTCACGCGTCGCTTCATCGTGCAGGACGGCGCGATGAACGACCTGCTCCGGCCGTCGCTCTACGGCGCTTGGCACGGAATCGTCCCAGTGCGCGCGCCGGAGCCCGGAGCAGCGCTAACGCCGGCCGATGTCGTTGGGCCCATCTGCGAAACCGGCGATACCTTCGCCACCGACCGGCCCCTACCGCCGATTGCGGTCGGCGACCTGCTCGCGATCTTGTCAGCAGGCGCCTATGGCGCGGTAATGAGTTCAAGCTACAATACTCGCTTGCTGGTACCGGAGGTTCTCGTCAAAGGCGACGAGTACGCAGTGATCCGGCCGCGGCCGAGCTACCGGGAGCTCTTGAGCCAGGATAGAATTCCACCTTGGCTTTCAAACTCTTAGGTCCGCCGCTGCGGGGCATTTAGAGAGTCCGCCATGGCTAAGACCGCACCTGCGCCCGCGACGAGTCCGCTTTCCCGAGGGGACCTCGCCCGGCGCGTCGCGCTCGCACGCGGCGTGCTCTTCTGGGAGCGCTGCTGGCCGGAATTTGCCTTCGCGCTGGGCGTGATCGGTCTCTTCCTGGTGGGCGCGCTCTTCGATCTGCCTTCGCTGGTGCCGGGCTGGCTGCATGCGGCGGTGCTGGGAGTCCTCGCCGTGCTGCTTGCGGCGGCGCTCTGGCGCGCGGCGCGTGCGCTCCGAGTCCCGGCCGAATCCGAGGGACGCCGCCGGCTCGAGGCCGCGAGCGGCTTGGCGCATCGCCCGCTCGCGGCGGTAACGGATCGTCTCGCCGGCGGCGCGGGCGACCCCGTGGCAATGGCGCTCTGGGAAGCGCACCGCGCGCGGATGTCGAGCCGCCTCCGGGGCCTGCGCATCGGAGTTCCGCTCGCGGGCTTCCTTCGGCGCGATCCCTATGCGCTCCGCGCGGCGCTCGCGATCTTGCTGCTGATCGGCGTCATTGACGCCGGGCGCGACAGCGGCGAGCGCGTGCTGCGTGCGCTGGCGCCCGATCTGAGCTTCTCGCCGGGCGCAGCAGCGAGCATCACTCTCGACATCTGGATTACGCCGCCGGACTACACCGGCGAGGCGCCGCTTTTCCTGCAGCGCGATGCCGCCAAGGACCCGATCCCTGTGCCGGCCGGGAGCACGGTTCTGGCGCAGGTGCAAGGCGGGAGCGAGCCGCCGCGCATCGAGGTCGGCGGCAAGACCACCGATTTCGCTCCCGTCGACGCCCAGAACTTCAAGGGCAGCGCCACGATCACTGCCGGCAACAAGCTCACGGTGACGCAGAGCGGCCGCACGCTCGGGTCCTGGCCGATCAAGCTCGTGCCGGACGAGCCGCCGACCATCGCATTTCAGGGCGAGCCCAAGAAGACGACGCACGACGCGCTCCGCATCGAGTTCAAGGCGACGGACGACTACGGCGTCGAGACCGCCAAGGCGGTGATCCATCGCGTCGGCGGCGCTCCCGACGAGGCGATCGAGCTCGAGCTGCCGCTCCCGGGCCTCCACCTCAAGGAGGCGCGCAACGCCAATTTCTACGACCTGACGCCGCATCCCTGGGCGGGCCTCCCCGTCGAGATCCATCTCGAGGCGACCGACGCGATCAATCAAGTCGGCAAGAGCGAGACGATCACGATGACCTTGCCGGAGCGCATCTTCCATCACCCGATGGCGCGCGCGCTCATCGAGCAACGCCGCGAGCTGACAGTGCATCCCGGCGATCGCGACGTGGTCGCGGAGACGCTCTCGGACCTCTCGCTCCGGCCGGCTTTCTTCGACGAGGACAAGGTCGTCTATCTCGGCCTGCGCATGGCCTCGCTGCGGCTCCAGCGCGACGACGCCAAGGTCGCGATCCCCGCGGTGCAGCAGCTCCTCTGGGACCTCGCGGTGCGGCTCGAGGACGGCCACACCACGGTAGCGCAGCGCGACATCCGCGACCTCATGCAGGCGCTGCAGCAGGCGATCGCGCGTAACGCGCCCGACGCCGAGATCGAGCGCCTCACCAAGGAGCTCAGGGAGGCGATCGACCGCTATCTCAAGGCGCTGGCGGAGAACATGCAGCGCCAGGACCCCGACGGGAAGGATCTCCCGCCGGTCGATCCCTCGCGGCTCTTCAGCGATAAAGATCTCCAGCGCATGCTCGATCGTGCCCGCGAGCTCGCGCGCAACGGCGCCAAGGACGCCGCGCGCGACCTCCTCTCGCAGCTCCAGAACATGCTGGAGAATCTCCGCATGGCGCAGCCGCGGCAGATGCCGGGCCAGGGCAGCGAGGCCATGCGGACCCTGCAGCAGCTCCAGAACCGGCAGCAAAACCTGCTCGATCGCACCTTCCGCCAATCGCGCCAGGGCCAGCGCGGCGGCAAGCCGCAGCCGGGACAGGGACAGGGCGAGGCTAGCGAGCAGGAAGCGCTCCGCGGCATGCTCGACGACCTGATGCGGCAATTGGGCCAGCAGGGCGACGTGCCGCAATCGCTCGACCGCGCCGGCCGCGCCATGGGCGATGCGGCGCAGGCACTTCGCCGCGGCGCGCCCGGCGAGGCCGTCGGCCCCGAGACCGAGGCGCTCGACGCGCTCCAACAGGCGACGAAAGAGCTCCTCGACCAGATGACCAGCGCCTTCGGCGGGCCTGGCGGCAACGGCGATCTCCCGGACGGCGTGATGCCGAATGCCGACCGCGATCCCCTAGGACGCCCGACTGGCGACAGCGCCGAAGGCACCTACACCGATGGACGGCTGCGGATGGGCAACAGCTCCGTCGACAGTTTCGGCATCGAGCGCGCGAAGGAAATCCTCGAGGAGCTGCGCCGGCGCGCGGGCGAGACCTCTCGCCCGGAGACCGAGCACGACTACATCGAGCGGCTGCTGCGGCGCTTCTAGCCGCTCGTCCGTCCTTCCAGCTCCTCCTGCACCGCCGCGCAAATCTGCTCCAGGGTGAAGGGCTTCTCGATCACGCGATGGATGAGCGCGTCGAGATTGTGTGCGCGCTGCTGCTCGGCCGCATAGCCCGTCATCAGGAGGATCTTCAGGTCCGGGTGATCCTTGCTCGCCTTGAGCGCGAGCGCGATACCGTCCAGGCCGGGCATTACGATATCCGTGAGGAGCAGGTCGAACTCCGCTTCGTCGAGCGCGGCGAGCGCGGCGAAACCGTCGTTGACGATCGTGGGCTCGTGCCCGCAATGCCGGAGCGCGCGCTCGACGAAAATCCTAACGGCGGGCTCGTCCTCGGCGACCAGGATGCGCGCCATCGTTGACCGCGCCGCTCGCGGCGCTAAGGCTCGTCAGGACCCGCGAAATCGACCGCCATGTTCTTGGCGGCGGGATTGCGCGGCTTGGTGGTCGTGAATGCGACGGTGGCGCCCGGCAGTAGCCGCTCCGTGCTCACGTTGAAGGTCCAGTGGTCGACGATCTGCTGCCGCTCGTCCGTCAGCTCGACCTTGATCCTCGGCACCGTCTGCACGGAGGTCGAGACATTCGTGACCTTGCCCTCGATGACGAGGCGATCGGCTGCCTCGTCGATGCGCGCCGTTGCGTCGAGCCTGAGCACGTCGCTCGGCCGCGGCACCGCGAGCCCAATCTTGCCGTAGATCAGGTTGGCAGCGGGCCAGCGCCGCACGACCTCGTCGCGCCACCAGACGCCCGCAGCGGCCCCTCCTGCGAGCACCAGCAGCAGCAAAATCCAGCCGAACGTCACCCAGGAGGCGCCGCGCCGCCGCGGCAGAGCCGGAAGCTGGACGCGCTCCTCGCCGCGCTCGCCGTCGAGGTTGGGCGCATCGACCGCGACGCGTTCGGGATGAGACGGCGCAGGAGGGGGTGCCTCGGGCTCAGGGGGAAGCGGAAAGACGCCGGGCGGCGGGTCCTGGTGCCAGGTGTGCGAGCAGTGTGCGCAGCGCACCATGCGGCCATCGGCGCCGATAGCGCGCGGGTCGACCTGATATCGCGTTTTGCAGCGCGGACAGACTACGATCATTCGCTCGCACAATTCGGCCCCGGTCCCCTTATAGGGCGCGCCTTTTGGCGCGGCAAGGAGCGAGGCCAGCGATGGGCCATTGATGACGATAACGTCGGTGTGGCTCCCGTGACTGACGCTGAGAGTGGCGTCATCGACGTTCCTCGGGGATCAATGTCAGATTGTCCACGCAGACGCCAGCCTACACGCGACCGCTCGCGCGGGCGACACGGGCGCGCCGCGCACGGTCGCGTATTGGCCTCATACCATCTCCTCCGTCCTTGCAATCCCTGGAGAAAGAGGGTCAATTTCTCCTATAGTTACAATATCTTATGTCAATATGCGGCAGAATGTCGCAGACCTGCGGAAGTAGCAAAAATCGCCGCGCGGGCCTGCTTGCCGAAGCGCGCGGCGCTCGCAGAGGCGACGGCGTCGACTCGCGGAGACCGCTGGTGCCCGTGCTCGCGAGCGGATGCACCGCCCCGACTCTCGTCTGCGCGCGCCGCATCGCGCCCCATTTCGCAGCAACCGGCGGCGCCGGCGATTCCTAACAACCGATAGGCCGCGCGCGAGGCGGCGCTGGGCTCATGGCATCGGAGTCGCTGCTGCTCGTCAGCGGTCTCTGCTTTACGCGGCCATTCCACTCATGCAAAGTCGCCCGCGCGGGGTGAGCGGGCGGGCGAGAATAGAGGCCCTCACTTGGTTCGTTTCGAGAATGTCGGGATGCGATACGGCGCGGGGCCTGAAGTACTCCGCGATATCTCGCTCCATCTCGAGCCCGGCTCCTTCCACTTCCTCACCGGCGCCAGCGGCGCCGGCAAATCGAGCCTGCTGAAGCTGGTCTATCTCGCCGAGCGTCCCTCGCGCGGCCTGATCTCGCTCTTCGGCCGCGAGATCGCGACCACGCCGCGGCGAGAGATGCCGGCGCTCCGGCGGCGGATCGGCGTCGTCTTCCAGGATTTCCGGCTGATCGAGCATCTCTCGGCCTTCGACAACGTGGCGCTGCCGCTCCGCGTCGCCGGCGTCTCGGAGCCGCAGATCGCCGAGCACGTGACCGAGCTCTTGACCTGGGTCGGCCTCGCCGATCACCTGCAGGCGCGTCCCGCGACGCTCTCGGGCGGACAGCAGCAGCGCGTTGCGATCGCGCGCGCGGTGATCGGTCGCCCGAGCCTCCTCGTCGCCGACGAGCCCACCGGCAACGTCGACGAGGACTTGGCCTATCGCCTGATGCGACTCTTCGAGGAGCTCAACAAGCTCGGCACCACGCTCGTCGTGGCGAGCCACAACGAGACGCTGGTAGACCGCTTCGATCAACCGCGCCTCCATCTCGAGCATGGCGAGCTCTCGCTGCAACCTGCGCCCAGCAAGGGGAAGCGCTGATGCTGCGCCGGCGTCTCGATCTGCCGCTCGACCGCGACGGCTCCGGCCGCTTCCTGCCGTGGATCGTGGCACTCATGGTCTATCTCTCGAGTCTCGCGCTTGCGGGAACGCTGGTCGTGCGCGAGGTGCTCGAGCGCTGGGACCAGGGGCTCCGCGGCACCGTCACGGTGGAGCTGCCGGCGGCACCCGCGAGCGGCAAGGATGACGGCGCGGTCGAGCTCGCGCTGAAGCTGCTGCGCGCGGCGCCCGGCGTCATCAGCGCGGAGCCGCTCGACACCAAGCGCACGGCGCAGCTCCTGGCACCCTGGCTCGGCGCCGATGTCGATCTCTCGGAGCTGCCGGTGCCGCGCCTCATCGATCTCCGCGTCGAGCCCGCGAGCGTCGATCTCCCCGCGCTCGCGCAGCGCATCAAGGCGGCGATCCCCGGCGCCGAGCTCGACGACCACCGCCGTTGGCTCGACCGCGTGATCCGGACAGGGCTCGCGCTCCAGGCGGTCGCCTTCGCGATCGTCATGCTCGTGGGCGCGGCGGCGGTGCTCGCGGTGGTCTTCGCGACCCGCACGGGGCTCGCCGTCCATCACGCCGTCGTCGAGGTTCTGCACCTCATCGGCGCCCGTGACGGCTACATCGCGCGGCAATTCGAGTGGCACGCGCTGCGGCTCGGCATCGAGGGCGGTATCGTGGGCCTCGTCCTCGCGGGGCTCACGGTGGCGGGAGTTACGGCCGCCGCCGAGCGCGTTGGCGCCATAGACGACACGGCACGGCTCCTGCCCCTGGTGGAGGCGCCGCTCTACGAATGGGCGCTGCTGCTTCTGCTGCCGGTCGCGGCGGGCCTCATTGCCATGATCACCGCGCGCATCACCGTGCTGCGCGCGCTCTCGCGCATGCCCTGATGGCGGCCGCCCGCTCCCGCGTCGGGCGCTGGCTCCGTCGTCTCGGCGCCGCCGCGATACTACTCGCGCTGCTCTGGCTCGGCGGGCTCGTCTGGTTCGCGGAATCGATCCCGGAGGCGCAGGGCGATCCCGGCGAGACCACGGACGCGATCGTGGTGCTGACCGGCGGCAGCCAGCGCCTCCAGGCGGGGTTGCGGCTGTTCGCAGCGGGAAAGGCGAAGAAGCTCTTCATTTCCGGCGTTCATCCCGGCGTCGAGGTCGCGTCCTTGCTGCACAGCGTCGGACAAACCCCGGAGACGGTCCCCTGCTGCGTCGTTCTCGGCCACGCCGCGGACAACACGCTCGGCAACGCGCTCGAGACCGAGGTTTGGATGCGGCAGGAGCATTTCCGCTCGCTCCGCCTCGTCACTTCGAACTACCACATGCGGCGCGCGCTCCTGGAATTCTCGCGCGCGATGCCGGAGATGCGGATCGTACCGAACCCGGTGGTTCCGGAAACTGTGCGGCAGGAGCGTTGGTGGGCCTCGCCCCGGACGCTCGAGCTCATCCTCGGCGAGTACGGCAAGTATCTCTGGGCGCTCGTGCGGCCGGGTTTCCTCGCGACCGAGACGGAGCCGGGCTCGTGATCATTCTGCGTTCCCTCCTGTTCAATTTCGCTTTCTATTTCTGGACCGCCTTTCTCGGCCTTGCGGCGCTGCCGCTGGCGTTGGCGCCGAGACGCTGGACGATGGGCTTTGGGACCTGGTGGTCGGGGACCGTGCTCTGGCTCGCCCGCGCGATCGCGGGCATCGACTATGAGCTCCGCGGGAGCGAGCACCTGCCCGCGGGCTCCTCCATCATCGCGATGAAGCATCAATCCGCCTGGGACACGCTTGCAACGCCCGTCCTCTTCCGCGATCCCGCGATCGTCGCCAAGCGCGAGCTCTTCTGGATCCCGTTCTACGGCTGGTACGTGAGCCGAGCCGGCATGATCCCCGTCGACCGCGGCGCCGGTGCTATGGCGCTCCGCAAGATGGTGCAGCACGCGCTCCGCGCTGTCGCATTGCAGCGTCCGATCGTGATCTTCCCGGAGGGCACGCGTACCGCGGTGGGCGCGCAGCGGGCCTATCTTCCCGGGATCGCCGCGCTCTATTCTCGGCTCGAAATCCCGGTCGTGCCGGTCGCCCTCAATTCGGGGCTCTTCTGGAGCCGCCGCAGCTTTCTGAAGCATCCCGGCAAGATCGTGGTAGAGGTGCTGCCGCCGATCCCGCCGGGTTGGGAACGGCGGCGGTTCCTGGCGGAGCTGCAGGAGCGCATCGAGACCGCGACCCGGCGGCTCGTCGCCGAAGCGAATCGCGAGAGGACGTTTCCATGACCGAGCCCTTCCCGCTCTCGCCCTCGCTCTGGGCCGCAACCGCATCGCCTGCGCCGCCGACGCCGCCCCTTCGCGAAGGGGCGAAAGTGTCGGTATGCATCATCGGCGGCGGCTACGCTGGGCTCTCGACGGCGCTTCATCTCGCCGAGCGCGGCATCGACGCGCTGGTGCTCGAGGCGCAGGAGCCGGGCTTCGGCGGCTCCGGCCGTAACGGCGGCCAGGTTATTCCCGGCCTCAAATACGATCCCGACGAGTTGATCGCGCAATTCGGCGAGGAGGGCGGGCGGAAGCTCACGGCTTTCGTGCGCGGTACGGCGGATCTCGTCTTCGACCTCATTGAGCGTCACCGCATGGAGGTGCCGCGTCAGCGCACCGGCTGGATCCAGGGCGCCCACACGCCGGCGGCGGTCGAGATCGTGAAAAAGCGGAGCGCGCAATGGGAGAAGCTCGGCGCGCCAGTGGCATTCCTCGGCAAGGCCGAGATCGATCGCCTGCTCGGCACGGAGAAGTATCTCGGCGGATGGATCGACCGGCGCGGCGGTGCCATTCAGCCTCTGACCTACGCGCGCGGGCTTGCGAGGGCGGCGCTCGCCGCGGGCGCGCGCGTCCACGGCCACAGCGCGGCGGTCGGGCTCGCACGACGAGGCACACGCTGGATCGTCACGACGGAAAACGGTCCCGAAGTCGAGGCCGATCGCGTGACGATCTGCACCAACGGTTACACCGGCGATCTCTGGCCCGCACTCCGCCGGAGCGTGATTGCCCCGAACTCCTTCCAGATCGCGACGGACCCGCTCAGCGACAACCTTCGCCATTCCGTGCTGCCGGAAGGCCAGGTGAGCTCGGACACGCGCCAACTCCTGCTTTATTTCCGCCTCGATCACATGGGCCGATTCATCATCGGGGGACGTGGACCGTTTCGCGAGCCCAGGGATGCCGAGGACTGGTCGCATCTCGAGCGCGTGGTACCGAAACTCTTCCCGCAGCTCGCGGGCGCGCCGATCGCGCATCGCTGGTGCGGCCGCGTCACGATCACGCGCGACCACCTTCCGCATTTGCACGAGCCCGCGCCCGGCCTTCTCATCGATATCGGCTGTCAGGGTCGGGGCGTCGGGCTGCAGACTGCGATGGGAAAGGCGATGGCCGACTACATCGCGACCGGCAGCCCTGCGGCATTGCCCCTCCCGCTGAGTCCGATCTCGCCCATCCCCTTCCACTTCCTGCAGCGCGCCTACCTCGCCGCGGCGGTCTCCTGGTACCGGCTCAGGGACGGTGGCGTGAGAGCATGATGCGCGCCATCGCTGCGATCCGCCCTTGGTCGAACGACCAAGGCCTGTTCCGACTACTGACGGGTTCATGCGTCCGATAGTACTGAGCCATCGCGTTGAGCGCCGCCTGCCTACGAGCAAGCTCCGCCTCGTGTGATTGATTCAGTCCTGCGACGATCCGTCGAGATTCAGTAGCGATCTCTGTTTGTGTTTCAGCGTAGGAATCTCTGACAAACCTGATGTGGCCACCCCAACCCCTCTATTGCGGTCGGTCGCTCGTTCGCCCCTGCAGCAGCACGACACCGCACGCGAAGCGATCCACGAAGGCATGAGCGGCCTCGACGGTCTCGAAGTAGAACAACGCCGCATCGGGGATGCCTGGATTGGTCTCGGTCCCGATGAAGTAGTGACCGCGTCCCATGTGCAGGTTGAGCCACCCGTACATTGCGTCGAGTTGACCCCCGAACCCTCCCGGCGGCGCGACAACCCGCACCCGCACCGCGAAATAGCGTTCGGCCTGTCTTGCAGTCGGCGATGATCTGCCGGTCATAGGTGCCCCACTGCGTTCTCTGTTCGTTCCCATCCGAACATGAGCGGGTGCAGGCCGTCAAGGCGCACATACCGATCACGCCGGATTCCTTTACACCGTTGGAGCGCGACGCCGGTTAACCCTTTGATTTCCAAAATTGGCATCAAACTTGCTCTGGCCAGGTTAACCTTACTCGACGGGGTGGACGATCATGAGGTACCGGGCATTGAGGGTCCTGTGGGCTGCTGTTGCATCGGCCGCGGTCTCGCTGGCAGCAGCGGTCGATCCCGCTTCCGCCGACTTGATTTATCAGGGAGGGGCGCCGGATCAGAACGGAGTGATCCTTTCGCAAAGCCCTAATGCGGTCGCCATGAGCTTCACGCTCGGAAGCGATAGCACCATAACGGGAGCGAACTGGTGGGGCGGCTGTTTCGATCCGCAGGCGACATCGGCGAACGCATGCGACGCCTCGCCAAATTTCACGATCACTTTTTGGTCCAACAGTTCGTCGGGTACTCCAGACACGGTCTTGGACTTCATACCAATTCTCGTCGCCAACCAGACCGCGACCGGCAATACGATCGGCCCCGCTCCGCCACCGCCACCGCCCCCGTGGAACGAATACTCATACAGCGCAAGCTTTGCTGGGCTCGGGCTTTCGGCCAATACGACCTATTGGCTCGAAATCCAAAATACCTCAGGCGAAACCAACGGAACGTGGGGCTGGGAAACGACATCGTCCGCGCCCGGCGCAGCGCAGCTGGAATGGTTTAACGCGAACAATTCGTGCCCTACCCCGGTGATTGACGATACCAACTGGTGTGCGCTCCCGCAGCAGCTTGCGTTTAACCTGGTCGGCACAAGCGGATTACCCAGTGAGGTTCCAGAGCCGAACTCCCTGCTCATACTCGGTGCAGGTCTGCTTGGCCTCTTGGCCTTTAGGCGCCGTTGCTCACTGGCGTATTGAGCCTACTGCGGCACCCCAATCAACCAAAAAGGTGCCGCCGCCCGGCCCCGCGCCGAACGTCGACGCACGGCGCCCCGGAACTATGTCTCGCCTCTCGCCCTCGATCTGATCGGCTTACGTCTGTAGTTCAGGGAGACGTAGCGTCCTGAGCCGGGAGTTGACTCCAACCTCGCCGTCACCCTGGGGCACTCCGCCGCCTTCTTCTTCGACCGTGCCTTGCCTACCATCTCAAGCTCGTCCAGCTCGCGGCGGAAATGTCGCACGACGATTTCGCGACGATGAAGCTCGCTCCGGGACAAGTCGCCTTCTTCCCCTGCGACCTTCGCGTTGAGCTTCCGTCGCTCTCCGTCGCCAATACGCCACGAGTTGCTGCAACGTTTTCCGCCGGGGATTAAGATCCCGCGTGAACCAGCGTTAACCGATATGAACGTAACCCTCGGTACCCAAATACCATTTGTGAACACCCATGAACCACTGTGAACGGGGATAAGGCATGTTCGAGGGTTTCACGCGCACGGATATCGCGACGAGCGGAGCGCGCATCCATCTGCGCCATGGCGGCAAGGGCCCACCGCTGCTGCTGTTGCACGGCAACCCCCTGAGCCACGTCTCCTGGCACAAGATGGCGCCGCTGCTCGCGGAGCGCTTTCACGTCGTCGCCTGCGATCTCCGCGGCTACGGCGACAGCGTCGGGCCCGAGGAGGGCGGACCGAATCACGTCAATTACTCATTTCGCGCGATGGCGCAGGACCAGGTGGAGGTGATGGAGAAGCTCGGATACCGCGAGTTCTTCGTCGCGGGCCACGACCGCGGGGCGCGCACCACACACCGCATGTGTCTCGATCACCCCGCGCGCGTGAAGCGCGCAGCGATCGTGGACATCCTCCCGAGCCATCACATCTGGAACCACACCTCCAAGGACTGGGCACTCAAATCCTGGCACTGGAGCTTCATGGCGCAGCCCTTCGATCTGCCCGAACGCATGATGGCGGCGGTTCCTGCGCAGTGGTTCATGGAGCGCAAGCTCTCGAAGCCCGGGATCGGCCTCGGCTTCTTCGATCCCGAGGCCTTCGCGGAATACGTGCGCTGCTTCACCTGGAAGACGATCCGCGGCTCGTGCGAGGACTACCGCGCCTGCGTCACCTGCGACCTCGAGATGGACACGGCCGATTTCGCGGCCGGCAAGAAAGTCGCCTGCCCGCTCCTCGTGGTCTGGGGCGCGCGGAGCCACACGGGGACCGTCTACGGCGACGTTCTCGCGGTGTGGCGGAACTACGCGAGCGATCTCCGCGGCGGCCCGATCCCCTGCGGGCACTACGTCCCCGAGGAAGCGCCGGGGGAGACGACGGAGTGGTTCCTCCGGCATTTTGCCGGCGCGGCCTGAGTCAAGCCTTCACTGCCCGCGCGGAAAAACCGGAATGGCGCCGGTGATCAGGGTGCGTATCTGCGGATAGCTCGGCGGCAGGTGCGGGAAAGGCGCGCTTGCTCGGATCATCTGTCCCGCCGCCTCGTCGACCATGCTCGAGCCCGAGGAGGCGACGAGCGTCAGCGCCACGAGATTGCCGGAGGGATCGATCAGGATGCTGTAGACGGCCTCTCGCTCGCCCGAGCCGCGGAATTCGGAGGCCGGCGGATAGATGCGGTGGCTCTCGACCCGCGCCTTGATCGCATTGAGATAGGGATCGCCGGCCATGTCGCGCTCGGCGTTCCCGCCATGCGGACCGGGCAGGCGGAAGGAATGGAAGAGCGGACCGGCCGCGGACTCCTTCTTCGTCTCGGACTCCGCCATCGCCTGCTTTCCCTCAGGCTTGAGCTCGGTTTTGGGCTTGCTGGGCGCCGTCTCCTTGGTCGGCGCCGTTCCCGACTGTTTCGGTTGCGGCTGCTCCGAGGCGGGCTTCGGCTCCGGCAAGGTCGGCGTCTTGGTCTCGTCGGAGGCAGACGCCGTCTTCTCGTCGGGGCCGGACATGCGCGGCGTGATCGTCGGCGGCTGCGGTTGCTCCTCGAGCTTCGGCAGGGGCTCCGGCGGCTTCTGCGCCGGCGGGGGCGGCGGTGGAGGCGGCGGCTCCTCGATGACCAGAGTCACGGGAATAGGCGGCGTCTCCTGCACCCGGGTCCAAGGAAGAAGTCCGCTCCAGTCCGCAAGCAGGAGGGCGAGCACGAGCAGATGCAGCAGCACGGCCGCCAACACGGCACCCTTCTCGACCGGGCGCATACTGTCGCGGGATTCGCCGTGCTCCACAGGGCTGACGTGCTCAGCCGCGCTCGTCATTGCTTCGGATGTGTCCTCTTCCACGGAGCCTGCCACGGTGCCGGTATTACCCGGCCGCGGTCCAGGGATCAAATGGCAGGCAAACCGGCCTTAATTTAGGGCTTCTTAAGGGGCAAGAGGGAGAACTGTAGACGGGGTCGGCCGCGTGCCGGCAATTGCCTTTGGGCGCCTCGCTAAATGGGATCGACCGCGTCTTCCAGCCATGCTTACCGGCGACCGCCGCCCTCTGCCAACGAGCACACGCAGGACGGCAGCGGCGTGACCCCGCATTCCTTCACCGGCATCCGCATCCTCGTCGTCGACGACGATGCCGGCGAGATCGAGACCGCACGCGCGATCCTGCGGCGCGGCGGCTTCATGCGCGTCGAGTGCGCCCGCGACGCCGAGGCCGCCATCGGACTCTGCCGCAGCTTCGAACCGGAGCTGCTGCTGCTCGGCTTTCGTGTGGGCGAGGCGAGCGGGCTCGCGTTCCTGAAGCGCCTGGGCGCGGAGCTGCCGCATCTCGACCCCGCGGCGATCCTCGTGGTCTCCGAGCACGACGGCGATGTCCGCACCCCTGCCTACGAAGCCGGCGCGCGCGACTGCATCGCCAAGCCCTTTCATCCTCGCGAGCTCCTCGCCCGCATTGCGGCCGCAGCCGAGAGCCGCGTGCTCGGGCGGAATTTCGAGGCGACGGTCGCGGAGCATATGGCGCGGCATCAGGAGGCGGTCGCGGTGCTGCGCCAGGCCGAGAGCGCGCTCCGCAAGAACCTCGAGCAGAGCGAGGCCGGGAACCGCGCCAAATCCGGCATGCTCGCGGAGACCGTGCACGAGCTTCGTACGCCCTTGAACGCGATCTGCGGCTATTCCGAGTCGATGGCACTCGGGATCTTCGGCGCGATCGAGAACCCGAAGCACGCGGAGTATGTCCGCCTCATCCACGCCGCAGCACAGCACCTGCGCAAGATCGTCGACGGGCTCCTCGACGTCTCGAGCGTGGAGAACGAGAGCACCACGCTCAGTATCGCCCGTGTCGACGTGGGCGCCGTGGTGCGCGAGACGGCAGAAATGCTGCGGAACCAGGCGGAGGTCGGCGGCGTCAAGCTCGAGGTCACAATCGATCCCGCGCTCGCGGCCGTGCGCACGGATGCGACAAAGCTCCGCCAGGTGATCCTCAATCTCGGCTCGAACGCCGTCAAATACACACCGCGCGGCGGGCGCGTCTCGATCGAGGCGAAGACCGATGGCGCCGGCGGCGCGCTGGTCCTCATCATCCGTGACACCGGGATCGGCATGGGTACCGGCGATCTCGAGGTCGCCATGCGCCCCTTCGGCCGGGTCAAGCGCGATCCCAATGGCGCAGCCGTGCAGGGAACGGGGCTCGGTCTTCCGCTCACCAAGCGCTATGTCGAGCTTCTCGGCGGCACGCTCGAGATCAAGAGCAGGCCCGGGCGCGGCACCGTCGTCACGGTCTGGCTCCCCTCGGACGCATCGGCCCGGCAGAGCGCCTAACGCGATATTTTTCGTTCTCACCGCGCGCGCGTTCGACGACAATCCCTACTTCAAGCACATCTGAACTTCGGGGGTGGGGCATGCCGAGACAAGCGAGAATCACTTTGGCGGGGATCGCGATCCTTCTTTGCTTTGCAATCTTTTTCATGACTTATTTCACGGTCGACCAGAACGAGATGACCGTGGTGACGCGGTTCGGCCACCTCGAATACGTCGCCGATCCCGGCCTGCACTTCAAAATTCCCTTCGTCAACGCGACGACGCCCTATCGCACTGACATCCAGGACCTGCGCCCCGACAAGGGCGTCAACACCTACACGATCGACAATCAGGAAGTGGACGTGATCTTCACGGTCTTCTTCCGCATCCCGCCGGACAAGGTCGCCTACATCTACACGAACAACCGCGACTACCGTCAGCGCCTCTATTCGCTCTCGATCGACCGGCTGAAGGCGGCGATGGGCCAAGTCAACGTGCAGAGCGTCGCCGAGAAGCGCGGCGAGCTCCGCGACACGATCAAGGCGACGCTGGTCCGCGACGCGGCACTCCTCGGTGTCGAGATCACGGATTTTCAGTTGACGGATATGCAATACACCGACGCCTTCCGTCAGGCCGTCAACAACGCCGCCGTGCAGAAGGCGAACATCGAGGCGGTCGAGTACCAGCGCCAGCAGGCGGAAAAGCAAGCGGCGACCGCCAAGATCGCGGCCGAGGGACAGGCGAACGCCGTCCGCGCCAAGGCCGCAGGCGATGCCGACGCGCGGCTCCTCCAAGCCACCGCGGAGGCGAAGGCGATCGAGCTCCAGGGGGCCGCAAACGCCAAGGCGATTCAGCTCCAGGCGGAGGCCCTGAAGGCCAATCCCGATCTCGTGGAACTCCGCCGCGCCGAGCGCTGGAATGGGGTGTTGCCGTCGGCAGTCTATGGCTCGGCGCCGATCCCATTCCTCAACGTGCCCAGCGCGCATCCCTAGCGCCGAGGATTTCTTCGGAAACGTCGGTGGATAGCTTTTCCCGACCGCTTCGTGGATTGCGGGGATATCTTGAAAACCCGCGTGTTCGCAACCACTTGGATGCGTGTTGCGACGGGGGTGGCCGGATGCATGGCGACCTGTTGCCGTCGAACAAATTAGGAACTAAACTCGCTGCCCCTTTTCCCCCCGCGCAATCCGAGGGACGCCCAGATGCCGAGCGTTGCCGCCATTTCCCAGCAGATCTGGGACATGAAGTACCGGCTGAAGACGCCGGAGGGTGCGCCCGTGGACCGGACCATCGAGGACACCTGGCGCCGCGTTGCGCGCGCGCTGGCGGAGCCTGAAACGGATCCGGCGCTCTGGGCCGAGCGCTTCTACGAGGCTCTCAGCGATTTCAAGTTTCTGCCGGCGGGGCGCGTGGTCGCGGGCGCCGGCACCAAGCGCTCCGTCACGCTCTTCAACTGCTTCGTCATGGGGACGATCCCCGACGACATGTCCGGGATCTTCACGCATCTGCGCGAGGCCGCGCTGACGATGCAGCAGGGCGGCGGCATCGGCTATGACTTCTCGACGCTGCGCCCCAAAGGCGCGCAGGTGAAGGGCGTGGGCGCCGACGCCTCGGGCCCGCTCTCCTTCATGGATGTCTGGGACGCGATGTGCCGTACCATCATGAGCGCGGGCTATCGCCGCGGCGCGATGATGGCGACATTGCGCTGCGACCATCCGGACATCGAGGCCTTCATCGAGGCGAAGCGCGAGCCGGGCCGGCTCCGCATGTTCAACCTCTCCGTCCTCGTCACCGATGACTTCATGCAGGCCGTGAAGGAGGACGCGCCCTGGGAGCTCAAATTCGGCGGCACCACCTTCAAGGTGCTGCCCGCGCGCGAGCTCTGGGAGAAGATCATGCGCGCCACCTACGCCTATGCCGAGCCCGGCGTGATCTTCATCGATCGCATCAACCGCCGAAACAACCTCTATTACTGCGAGACCATCAGCGCGACCAATCCTTGCGGAGAGCAGCCCCTGCCCCCGTATGGCGCCTGCCTCCTCGGCTCCATCAATCTCGCGAGCCTCGTAGTCGATCCCTTCACTCCGGAGGCGCGGCTCGATCTCGAGAAGCTTCGCGAGCTGGTTCCGGTCGCGGTCCGTATGATGGACAACGTCATCGACGTCTCGCGTTTCCCGCTCGAGGACCAGACGCACGAGGCGCGGGCCAAGCGGCGGATCGGACTCGGCATCACCGGGCTCGCCGATGCGCTCATCCTCTGCAATGTGCGCTACGGCTCTTCCGAGGCGGTGAGCCTCACTGAGACCTGGCTCCGTGCGATCGAGCGAGAGGCCTATCTGGCCTCGGCGGCGCTCGCGGCCGAGAAGGGCTCCTTTCCGCTTTTCGACGAGGAGAAATATCTCGCGGGAGAGACAATCCAGCGCCTCGATGCGGAGGTGCGGGAGGCGATCGAGCGGCAGGGGATCCGCAACTCGCTCCTCACTTCGGTCGCACCCACCGGCACGATCTCGATCCTTGCGGACAATGTGAGCTCCGGCCTCGAGCCAGTCTTCAGCTTCCGCTACACGCGGAACGTCCTCATGCCCGACGGCACGCGCAAGGAGGAGGAGGTCGCCGACTACGCCTACCGCCTCTATCGGCGCGTAAAGGGCGAGAGCGCGCCGCTCACCGACGCCTTCGTCGACGTGCAGACGCTCTCGCCCGGCGATCATGTGGTGATGCAGGCGGCGGTGCAGAAATACATCGACAGCTCGATCTCGAAGACCATCAACATCCCCGTGGATTTCCCCTTCGAGGCCTTCAAGGACGTCTATCTCCGGGCCTATGAGCTCGGCTGCAAGGGCTGCACGACCTACCGCCCGAATGAGATCACCGGCGCGGTGCTGGAGGTGAAGCCTGACAAGGAGAAGACGGCTCAGGCGGAGCTGCCCCTCCCGAAGCCCGTGCCGCGGCCAGCCGACGTCTACGAGGCCGGCGGCGTCGTCTACATGACGCAGCCGCTGAGCCGGCCCGAGGCGCTGCCGGGCCGCACCTACAAGATCCGCTGGCCGGTCGCCGACCACGCGATCTACATCACGATCAACGACATCGTCCAGGACGGCCGCCGGCGGCCCTTCGAGATTTTCATCAACTCCAAGAGCATGGAGCATTACGCCTGGACCGTAGGCTTGACGCGCATGATCAGCGCGGTGTTCCGGCGCGGCGGCGACGTCTCCTTCGTGGTCGAGGAGCTCAAGGCAGTCTTTGATCCCCGCGGCGGCGCCTGGATGGAGGGCCGCTACGTCCCCTCGCTCCTCGCTGCAATCGGCGATGTGCTCGAGCGGCACATGATCGACATCGGATTTATCAAGCCGCGCGAGATCGATCCCGCGCTCGCGGAGAAGCGCGCCGTCGCCAACCTCCCCGGCACGAGCAGCAGGATGGCGCAATGCCCCAAATGCGGCGAAGCTGCCCTCATCCGCATCGAGAATTGCGACCAGTGCACGAGCTGCGGCTATTCGAAGTGCGGGTGAGGAAGAGCTCTCGGCTGTCAGCAGATAGCTGTTAGCTCCTCGCGACCCGCGTATACTCCGCGCAGGGGGACGGGTCGGAGGCAGGGGTGGCTTGGCGGGTCAGCGACATTCCGCCGGAGGCGCGGCGGGCGGCGGAGGATGCGGCGGAAGCCGCAGGGAAATCGTTGGTGGATTGGCTCGCAGGCACCGTGAGCGCCGCCATCATTCGCGAGATCGGCGCCATTCCCGGCTTCCGTCCGGCACCGACGGCAAAAACGCCAGAGACGGTGAGTGAGCGGCCGCACGGCGATCGCGAAATCGAGAAGCCTAAGCCGATCGAGATCAATCCCAGGCTCGCCGCGATCGGCGGTTATCGCTCGCAGCGCCTCTCACCCGAGGCAAAACGCGTTGCGGATTCCGGCCTCACGGGCTGGCTCGAAGGCCGGATCGAGCGTCTGCCGGAGCGAAATGCTGCGGCTCCCCCTGCAGAACCCGCTCCCCCGCCCAAGCCTCAGCCCGAGCTCTTCCCGAAGACGGCGGCATCGCCCCCGCCGCCCCAGCCGCCCGGGCCCCTCAGCGACGGACCGCCGCTTGCATTGCCTTCGGGGCCCGTCGTGCCGCTGAAACTCGCGGTGCTGCGGGCGGGGCACACTCGCGTGCGCCGCTCCGGCGGCGACGATGGCGTCCCCGCGCTTGCGGCCTCGGTCGCGGTGCAGGGAGTGCGCGAGCCGCTCCTCGTGCGCAAGATTGCGGCCGAGCCCGGCTTCTACGAGGTGATCGCCGGCGAGCGTCGCCGTGCCGCCGCCGAGCGCGCGGGACGCGCGGAGGTGCCGGCGATTATCGTCGAGGCGAACGACGCCGAGGCGGTGATGCTCTCGCTCACCGAGAATCTGGGCCGCCGCGATTTCTCGCCGCTCGACGAGGCTCGCGCCTATCTGCGGCTCTTGACGGAATACCGCGTGAGCCCTTCCCTCCTCGCGCGCCGACTCGCGCGCGAGCGCACGCACATCGCGGCCGCGCTCCGGCTTCTGGGATTGCCGGAGCGCGTGCGGCAGTATCTCGACAGCGGACAGATTTCCGCCGCCCAGGCCTATGGGCTCATCGGCGCGTCCGACGTCGAGGCGCTCGCGGAGCAGATGGTGCGCGGCGTCGCACCGCCCGGAGAGGGCACCGGCTCCTGAGCAGCTTCGATTGGCAAGCATTCGCGCCCGCCTTATAAGGGGTCAGTCCTTTCGAGGTGTGCGCGAGCGCATGAGCGAGTATCGATTCCGACGGCGTACGCGGACTCTCGGCCGTAAGGGCGGGAGCCTCGATGGCCGCTGAGACCGACACGAAGCCCCGCCGTTCGGCGCTCGCATCCGCGCGCGCCTGGCGCGCGCTCGAGCTTGCGCCGGAATTGCGCAAAGGCGTCGAGGCCGCAGCACGCGCGGCGGGGGTCGAGCCCGAGACGTGGCTCGCGCGGACGATCATGGACGCCGCGGCGGCGCCGCCGCCCGCCGCCAAACCCGCGGCGGAGGGCGAAGCCATCGAGGCATTATCGGCGCTGCTCGCGGCGGCGCGCGAGCGGACGCGGTCGACGGAGGCGGAAGCGCCTGCGGAGCCGATCCGACTCGACGCCACATCTGTGGCCGAGCACCGGGAACTCGTCATTCGCTCGGTGCCGCGACAGCGGCGACGCCCGCTCCTCACTCTTCTGCTGCTCCTGCTCGCGATCGCCGCGGCGGCAGCGGCCGGCACCTTCTATGTCCGCTATAGCGGCGCTCCGCCGACATCGCAGCCGGCGGTGGTCGCATCGCTCCCGGCTGCTACACCACCGCAGCCGCCCGCGGCGCCGCCTCCGGAACCGCCACAGTCGGCCGCGCCCGAGACACAGAAAAGCTCACCGCCGCCGGACCCCACCCCGGCTCCGACCGCGGCCCCTGCGTCGACGCCCGCGCAAGCGGAGTCGCCGCCCACGCCGCCCTCTGTCACAACGCCCCCGGCCACGAGCGCACCCTCGGAGACGCCACCTAGCGCTTCAGCACCGGTTCCGGCGTCCGATCCGCAGGGTGCGCCCCCGCGCCGTCCCGAGGCCGCCGCTGCACCGGCGCCCGCCGGGCCGCGCGCGCCGCAGCCCACTCCCGCCGAGGATTACCTCACCGGCGTCCGTTACGCCTTCGGCAATGGCGTGCCGCAGGACTATGCCAAGGCTGCCGAATTTTTCTCCCGCGCGGCGATCCAGGGGCAAGCGGATGCGCAGTTCAATCTCGGCATCCTCTACGACAAGGGCTTGGGCGTGCCCAAGGACCCCGTACGCGCGGCGATCTGGTATCACAGCGCGGCCGACCAGGGGCACGCTTCGGCACAGCTCAATCTCGGCCTCGCCTACGCCAGCGGCTCCGGCGTCGCGCAGAATTTCGGGGATGCCGTGCAGTGGTTCCGCCGCGCCGCGGAGCAGGGCAACGTCACCGCGCAATACAATCTCGCCGCCCTCTATGCGAACGGAAAGGGCGTCGACGCCTCCGATGTCTACGCCTATGCGTGGTTCAGCGTCGCCGGTGCGGCCGGAGACCAGGAGGCTCGCGAGCAGATGGATGCCGCAGCCAAGCGCATGAACGCGCAGCAGCTCCGCGAGGCTCGGGCGCTCGCCGCGCAGCTCACGGAATCGGTGAAGCGAGGGCGCAGCACGAGCACGCCTGCGTCCGCGCGCGCACCGGCCGCTGCAAGCCCGGCGCCGCCCGGCAATCCCCCGACGCCGCCCAAGCCCATCGACAGGGCGACGGTCGCGGAGATCCAGCGCTATCTCATCCGCCTCCACTACGACCCCGGCACCGCCGACGGAATGGTCGGCGACAAGACTGTCGACGCGATCCGGCAGTACCAAGTCGACCATCGCCTCCAGGTCGATGGCGACCCCAGCAAGACCCTGCTCTACCGCCTCAAGGCGGAGGTCGAGAAGCAGAAGAAATAGTGCCCGCGCTAGAGCAATCGTCCCGCCGCGATCCACCAAGCCGGATGCTCGACGATCAGCCGCGTCGCGGCGGCGTGCGCGGCAGCGTGCTCTGCGAAGAGTGCGAAGCAGGTGGCGCCGCTGCCGCTCATGCGCGCAAGGAGCGCGCCCGGCACCGCCGCAAGCGCATGCAACACCTCCGCGATCTCTGGAACCAACGTGAGGGCGGCCTTCGCGAGATCGTTCCGGCGTTCCGCGAGCACCGCTGCGAGCTCGGCGGCGCTGGCGCAAGGGTGAGAGAAGCGCGCGGGCGCGGAAAAATCGCCCGTCCGAGCCTTGAAGACGGCAGGCGTCTCGACGGCAACGCCGGGATTGGCGAGCACCACCGCGCAGTCCGGGAGCGATGGCGCCAGCGACACCTGATCGCCGATGCCGCCAAGCCAAGCGGTGCGCCCGAGGAGGCAGACCGGGACGTCCGCGCCGAGGCTGAGCGCGAGGCCAGCAAAGCGTGGCTCCTCCAGATCGAGTCCCCAGAGCTCCGCGAGCGCGAGCAGCGTCGCGGCTGCATCGGCTGAGCCGCCGCCGATCCCCGAGGCGACCGGGAGGTTCTTTTCGAGCGCGAGCGCCGCCCGCGCGGGGAAGCCCGCGCGCTCCGCGAGCGCCGTGGCCGCACGGCGGACGAGATTGCGCTCGCCGGCCTCCGCGAGCGCGGGAGCGAAGGGGCCTGCGATCTCGAGCGCGAGCCGCGGCGCCGCGCTTGCGGTCAAGATGTCGGCGACATCCGCGAAAGCGACGAGGCTGTCCAGCAGGTGATAGCCGTCGGCGCGCCGTCCGACGACGTGGAGGTAGAGATTGAGCTTCGCGGGTGCCGCGCGACGCACCGCCCGCACGGACATCGCGCCTCAGCCGCCGCGCGCACCGGCCGGAGGCGGAGCGTTCAAGCCCTTGTCGAGCTTCGCCTCGATGGTCTTGACTTGATCGGCCTCAGGCTTGAATTGCAGCGCGCGCCGCCACTGATAGCGCGCCTCCGACTCGCGGCCCGCGCGCCAATAGGCGTCGCCGAGATGGTCGTTGATGGTGGGATCCTGCGGCAGCAGTTCGAGCGCATGCTCGAGGTAGAGCGCCGCCTCCTGGTAGTGTCCGAGCTGGAAATAGGCCCAGCCGAGACTGTCGACGATGTAGCCGTCGGTCGGCCGGAGCTCGACCGCGCGCTCGATCATCTTGAGCGCCTGGTCGAGATGCTCGCCCTTCTCGACCCAGGAATAACCTAGATAGTTCAGCACCAGCGGCTGGTCCGGCTGCAGCTCAAGCGCGTGCTGGAAATCGGCCTCGGCGCGCGGCCACTGGTTCGACCGCTCGAGCGCGATGCCGCGGCTGTAGAAGAGTGCCCAATGCCGCGCCTCGATCTTGGGGATGCGCGCGATCGCGCCGTCATAGGCCGTCACGGCCTCGGAGAAGCGGTTGCGGCCGCGCAAGATATCGCCGAGCTCGATGAGGGGCTCCGCGGAATTGGGCCGCTCCGCGGCCATTTTATTGAGCTCCGTCACCGCCTCGTCGGTGCGGTCGAGTTGATCCAGCACTTCCGCGGCGCGGAGCCTTGCCTGCCAGGCGAAAGGCGAGGAGGGATCGATCGAGCGATAAGTGACCAGGGCATCCTGGAGCCGGTCCTGGGAGTCCGCGATCTCCGCGACCAAGAGCCGCGCCAGACCGTGCTTTGGCTCGAGCTCGAGCGAGATCTGCGCGTAGATCAGCGAGAGGTCCTCGGTGTCGCGCTGATTGAGCACGCTCGCGATGTCGAAGAGCGCCTCCGCGAGCCCGTCCTTCACGCCGTCGACCGCGGGCGGTGGAATGGTCCCCGCCGCGATCCGCTGCAGGGCCGGCGCCACCAGCTCCGCACTCCCGGGATTCTCCTTGGCGAAGCGCTCGTAGATTGCCTTTGCCTCGGCCGGCTGACCGTGCCGCTCGTAGAAGCGCCCGGCCATGTCGGCGCTCCGCCAGTTGAGGCGCTCGGCGCCCGCGATGATCTTCTTGTAGGCGGCGCTCGCAGCCTCGGTCTGGCCGAGAAAATCCTCGATCAACGCGAGATGAAATGTCTTGAGCTGCTCGAAGCCGCGGGTGCGATCGAGCCGGTCGAGCGCCTCGAGCGCTCCCTTTGCATCGTGCTGGCCGGCGCGAGTCCACGCAACGACGAGCGGCGTGGAGAAGCGCAGCAGCCCGTCCGTCGAGAGTCGCTCGGCGGCGGCGGCGGCACCGGCCTCGTCGCCCGCCTTCTCCTGGGCCGCCAGCAGCACCAGCGAGGCGAGGCCTGCGCTGGGATCGAGCGTGACGAGGCGGCGCGCGAGCTCATTCGCCCGGTCCATCTGCCCCGCGCTCAACCGCAGCAGGAAGGCGCGCCGCGTGAGTTCGAGATTGTCGGGATCGTCCTTGAGCGCGCGCTCGAGGTATTCGGCTGCGCCCGCGTAATCGTGGTCGCGCTGGGCCACGCCGCCCGCGAGATAGCTTCCGAGACTGCTCGCCGTCGGCACCGGCGGATCGGCAGCCTGCGAGACGCCACGCGTGGTCGCCCCCTCGGAAGGAGCCTGCGCGCAACCGGCCACCAAGGCCAGCGCCGCCAAGCCCGCCACTCGCCCGATCCTTCGAATTGCAATGCCCATTGATTCCGTCGCCTAGACTTTGCGCACTTCCGGCGCGCGCGGCCGTAAATGCGACAGTATACGCCGAAGCCTGTCTCAGGTGATCACATGTTCGGATAATTCGGTCCGCCGCCGCCTTCCGGTACCACCCAGTCGATGTTCTCGCCGGGATCCTTGATGTCGCAGGTTTTGCAGTGGACGCAATTCTGCGCGTTGATCTGTAGGCGCGGCTTTGCGTCCTCGCCCTCCTTGACGATCTCGTAAACGCCGGCGGGACAGTAGCGTTGCTCCGGCGAATCGTAGAGCGCGTAATTGAGCGCGATCGCCTTTTCGGGCTCGCGCAGGCGCAAATGGCTGGGCTGGTTCTCCTCGTGGTTCGTATTCGAGATGAATACCGAGGACAAGCGATCGAACGTCACTTTGCCGTCCGGCTTGGGATAGGCGATCGGCTTGGAATCCGCGGCCCGCCTCAGATGCGCGTAGTCCGGCGTGTGATGGAGCGTCCACGGCGCACGCCCACGGAAGAGATAGGTGTCGAGCGCCGCATGGACGAGGCCCGGCAGCAGGCCCCAACGGAATCCCGGGCGGACATTGCGCACGCGCCGCAGCTCGTCCCAGATCCAGGACGCCTCGATCGCCGCGCGATAGTGGGCACCGGTCTCGCCCTGGAGTTGCAGGAACACGGTCTCCGCCGCAACCATGCCCGATTTCATCGCGGTGTGGCTGCCCTTGATCTTCGGCACGTTCAGGAATCCCGCCGCGCAGCCGATCACGTGACCGCCGGGAAATGAGAGCTCCGGGATCGACTGAAAGCCGCCTTCGTTGATCGCGCGCGCGCCATAGGCGATGCGCCGCCCGCCCTCGAAGATCGGGCGGATTGCCGGATGCGTCTTGAAGCGCTGGAATTCCTCGAAGGGGCTGAGGAACGGATTCTCATAGTCGAGACCGACGACGAAGCCCACCGCGACCTGGTTGTTCTCGAGGTGATAGAGGAAGGAGCCGCCATAGGTATTGCGGTCGAGCGGCCAGCCGATGGTGTGGATGACGCGGCCCGGGTGGTGCTGCTCTGGCTTCACCTCCCAGAGCTCCTTTAGGCCGATCCCGAAGGTCTGCGGATCTGCGTTGGCGCGGAGATCGAAGCGCGCGGTGAGCTGCTTGGTGAGCGAGCCGCGGCAGCCCTCCGCGAGGAGCGTCACCTTGCCGCGGAGTTCGACGCCGGGCTGGAAGTTCTCGGTGGGCTTGCCGTCGCGGCCGACGCCCATATTGCCAGTCGCGACCCCGGCGACGCGGCCGCCCTCGTCGAAGAGCACCTCGGCGGCGGCGAAGCCCGGGTAGATCTCGACGCCGAGCGCCTCCGCCTCCTTTGCAAGCCAGCGGCAGACGTTGCCGAGGCTCACGATGTAGTTGCCGTGGTTATGCATCTGCGGCGGCGTCGGAAGCTTGATCGCGCGCTTCTCCGTGAGAAAGAGGAACCGGTCCTCCGTCGCGGGCGTGTTGAGCGGCGCGCCGCGCTCCTTCCAGTCCGGGAAGAGCTCCGCGAGAGCCCGCGGCTCCATCACGGCGCCGGAGAGGATGTGCGCGCCCACCTCCGAGCCCTTCTCGAGGACGCAGACGGAGACCTCTTTCCCCCGTTCCGCCGCAAGCTGCTTCAGCCGGATCGACGCCGCAAGCCCCGCCGGCCCCGCGCCGACGATTACGACGTCGTATTCCATGGTGTCGCGGGTGACGGCTTCGCTCATGGCGTCAGGCCGTGGCGCGAGCGCGGGCGCGATCTTCCTTGCGCGCCTTTTCGACCGCCGATTTTGCGGCAGTGGTCACGGTGAAAAGCTCGAGCGCGTCGAGCTCCGAATCCGCGACGGGCGCCAGCGCCTGGTCGCGATAGTTGCGGGCCTCGGGATCGTGGCGGAGACGGCGCCGGACGCGGCCGAAGCGCCAGATGAGACGACCGAGCCGCCAGTGCTTCGCCACCGTCTCCGCGACGTAGCGGGGATAAAAGCGCAAGGCGCTCTCGACCGGCAGGCCCGGTCGGCGATCGCGACGATACTTGCGGCGGAGATAGCCGCCCTCGAGCGGATGGATCTTCTCCGCGGTAATGCAGCCGTAGAACCAGAGCAGCAGGAAGAGCGTCTTTCCCGCGCTGATCCCCGTCGCCGTCGCCCGACGCATCACCGTCTCCATGTGCTCCGGCGCGTAATAGGCTTCCCATGCCTGGCGGTAGATGCCCTCCCACTCCGCCTTGGACATGCGGGGATGCGTGGTGGTGACGTGCTCGAGATCGTACTTGTTGAGATCGGGATCGAGCGGCGCGCCAGCGGCATGGAGCTTCTGGTGATCCTCCGATCCCGGCAGCGGCGTCAGGCAGAAGAACTCCAGGAGATCGATCGGAAGCTCGCGCTGGATGATCTGGATATCCCGGAGAATGCTCTCGGGCGTGTCCGCCGGGAATCCCAGGATGTAGCCCGCATAGGTCGTAGCGCCCACGGACTTCCAGGCCAGGAGCATCTTTCGATACTCCGTGATCTTGTTCTGCCGCTTCTTGGCGCCGAGGAGGCTGTCGGGATTGATGCTCTCGAGACCGATGAAGACCCGGGCGACGCCCGCGCGTCCCGCCTTCTCAATGAAGTTCGGCGTGCGGTGACAGAGCGTATCGACCTGGATGATGAACTTGATGTCGAGCTTCTCGCCCTCGCGGAGCTCGATCAGCCGGTCGAAGATGCTCTCCCAGTCCTTGTTGCGCGCAAAATTATCGTCGGTAATGAAGAAGCGGTTGATGCCCTGCGCGAGGTTGCGGCGGATGATTCGCTCTATATCGTCGGCGGAACGGCGGCGAGACTGGCGCCCCTGCACGTTGATGATGGTGCAGAAGGAGCACTGAAAGGGGCAGCCGCGCCCGGCATCGAAGCTCGTGTGTTTGCCGCTCGTACGCTTGACGCGCGTTGCCGGGAGGAGCGGCTCCGGCACGCCCGCGAGGCTCGGCAGGTCGGACATGTAGTTGTAGAGGGACTTGAGCTTTCCGGCCCAGGCGTCGCGGAGGACCTCGTCGAAGCGCCCCTCCGCCTCGCCCGCGAAAAGCGAGATACCGAGATCCATCGCCTCCTGCAGCTCCGGCGGGGTCGTCGGCAACATCGCGAGCGAGCCTGAGACGTGGAAGCCTCCGATGCAGACCTGGACGCCGAGCGCGCGCAGGCGGCGCGCAATGTCCATTGCGCGCGGGAACTGGTTCGACTGCACCCCCACGAGCCCGACCATGCCGCGGCCGCCGCCGATCTCGCGCGCGAGCTGCTCCGGACGAATGCGCGTGTTTGTCTCGTCGAGCGCGGTGATGACGATCTCGACGTCCTCGCCGAGGACCTTGCGCTCGATGCTGTCGAGAGCGAGCCCGTAAAGCACCGCCAGCGAGTTCGAGGGGATGGCGGAGCGCAGCCACTGGATGACGTAGCCGTCGTCGTCGTAGTGCGACGGCTTCACCAGAATCAGCGAAAAGCGCTGCCGTTTCACTGCAGTGGCCATCGGGTCCCATCGAGGGGGCGGGAGGTTTCGGGGCCGGAGTATCGCATAATTGGGTTCTGGTACAACCGCGTCGGCGCTCGCGATGCTCTCGCGCCCGGAGCGCGCTAAGATCGGTGCCACCATGCCGCCAATGTCCCCCCTCGCAGGGCTTCTCGACTGGTATGTCGCCATGGGTGCCGATGAGGCGATCGGCGCCGAGCCGCGTGACCGCTTGGCGGAACCGATGGCGCCGCCGGCCCCGCCGCCATTGGAGCGTCCCGGCGCTGCTGCCCGCGCCGCGAGCCCCGCCCTCGCGGCGCCCGGCGACGCCGCCGACAGCGCCCGGAGGCTCGCCGCGGCGGCACAGACACTCGCCGAGCTCGAGGCGGCAATCCGCGCGTTCGAGGGCTGCGCTCTCAAGCAGACCGCGACCAACACCGTGATCGCCGACGGCAATCCGGGCTCGGGCCTCATGATCGTCGGAGAAGCGCCGGGCGCGGATGAGGACCGGATCGGCAAGCCCTTCGTCGGGCGGGCGGGTCAGCTTCTCGACCGGATGCTCGCCGCAATCGGCATCGACCGCAGCGGCGCTTACATCACGAACGTCCTCTACTGGCGGCCGCCCGGAAACCGAACCCCCAGTAGCGACGAGATCGCGATCTGCCTTCCCTTCCTGTGGCGCCACATCGCGCTGGTGCGACCGAGGCTCCTCGTCATGGCCGGCGGCACCGCCGCAAGCACCATCCTCGGGCGAAAGGAAGGGATCATGCGTCTCCGCGGGCGCTGGTTCGACTTGCCCGTGCCGGGGCTCGATAAGCCCCTCCCCGCGCTCGCGACCTATCACCCTTCCTTCCTGCTACGCGCGCCTGCCCGAAAAAGCGAGGCCTGGATCGATCTCCTCAGCCTCCAGGCGCGGCTGGAGAGCGGTCGTTAACCGATCTACGTCCGGGCACGTCCGGCTTATTGAGCCGCGCTAGAAATGCCCATGGCCGGGGAAGGCATCCCCAAGCAATGGCGGTTATCCACAGAGTCATGCGTGGAAGTGACCTGGTAAATCAGCGCGTTCGACAGGAAATCCAAATTTTTTCTGGAAATTGTCATATTTTTTATGGGCATTTTAGCTTGCCCTCCCGGCGTCGATCGTTTAAGGGGGCCAGTATGATCGGCAACGATACGGCGTCCCGACCCCCGAGGACTTGGCGTAAATTTCATCTTTACGTCGCTTTTAGCGCGTCGTTGCTCGCGGGTATTTCGGGCGCGGGTAACGCGGGTGCGGACGACATCCGGACTGCTGCGCTACCGCCTCCAGGCGGCAGCTTCGGCGGCCCGGAGCTGCCAAACGTACTCACCTTGCAGGACGCCCAACTCTATCGCCGCATCCTCAAGGAACAGGACGCCGGCAATTGGAGCGCCGCCGACCGCGACATCGCCCGGCTATCCGATCGACTGCTGATGGGGCATGTGCTGGCTCAGCGCTACCTGCACAAGCGCTACCGCACCAGCTACGCCCAGGTCCGGGATTGGCTCAAGGTCTATGGCGATGAGCCCGACGCGCGAGCGATCCATGCGCTCGCGATCAAGCGGCATCCCGGCGGCGCCCCGGCGCCGTCGCCCACCCAGGGCCTGCCGGATCTGCGCTTTGACAACCAATCCGATCTCGACGTCCGCGCGACCAGCGATCGTCCCCTTAACGCGGCGGAGCGCGAGCGCGCCTACCAGTACAAAGTCGAGCTGCGCCGGATCGCCGAAGCCAATCCGGCCAAGGCTGAGTCGATGTTGCAGTCGGCCGAAGCGAAACACCTGCTGGGCGAAGCCGACATGGACGAGGTCCGCGGCATGATCGCCGAGGCCTATCTATCGCCGGCCCAATCCCGGCGGCTGCAGGTGGATTCCGAGACCGGCATCGGGGTGGACCCTCCGGCCGCCGAGTTCGATGCTGGGCTCGCGGATTGGCGGCTCCACCGCTATACCGACGCGCGAAAGCACTTCGAGGCTGCCGCCAACGCGCAGGGCGCGACGCCCGGCCAGGCGGCCGCGGCAGCCTTCTGGGTCGCGCGGACCCAGCTCCGCACTCACCATCCCGAGCTCGTGAACTACTGGCTCGGCATCGCCGCCCAGCATCCCTACGTCTTCTACGGCCTCCTTGCGCGGCGGACGCTCGGCGTCGACTCCTATTTCAATTTCGAGCTCGGCGCCTTCACTGATGCCGACGCGCGGACCCTCATGGGCGTCGCCTCCGGCCGGCGCGCGCTTGCGCTTCTGCAGCTGGGCGAGACTGAGCGGGCTGAGGCGGAGCTTCGGGGGATGGCAGCGCGGGGCGACGCCAATCTCCTGCAGGCACTCGAGGCGCTCGCCGACCGTGCGAACCTGCCCGCGCTGTCCTTCCAGCTCGCAGCCTTTCTCGCGCAATCGGATGGGCGCAATCACGACCGCTCGCTCTTCCCGGTGCCTCGCTGGACGCCCAAGGGCGGCTTCAGCATCGACCGCGCGCTGATCTTCGCGGTGATGCGGCAAGAGTCCCAGTTCCTGGTCAACGTCCGAAACCGCTCCGGCGCCGCCGGCGTCATGCAGATCATGCCGGCAACGGCGCGCTCCATGGCCTCACGCCTCGGCCTCTCCGCTAAGGACCTGGAGAGCATCGGCAATCCCGAGGTGAGTCTTGCGCTGGCGCAGGAATACTTCTCCGTTCTCCTCCGGACCGGCAATGTCGGCAACAACCTGATCCTGCTCGCCGCCTCCTATAACGCCGGGCCCGGCCCGATCGCGCGCTGGCTCGCCGACGAGGACGTGGGCAAGGACCCTCTCCTCTTCCTGGAAAGCATCCCCTCCAGGCAGACGCGCGGCTACACCGAGCGCGTGCTCGCGAATTACTGGATCTACCGCATGCGCCTCGGACAACCGACGAGGGACCTCGACGCGCTTGCCGCCGGCAACTGGCCGACCTATACCGCTCTCGATCCCCCGAGCGGACAAGGTGGCCCCTATGCCGCGAATTGACGAGACGCGACCCTTCCTACCGGTCAACATCGCGATCCTGACGGTCTCGGATACGAGAACCGAATCCAACGACACCTCCGGCAACACGCTCGCGGAGCTCGCGGGCAAGGCCGGGCACCGCGTGGTCGCTCGGCGCATCGTCAAGGACGACAAGGCCGCGATCGCGGCGCAGCTCCGGCAATGGATCGCGGACCCCGCGGTCGACGTCGTGATCTCCACCGGCGGCACCGGCGTAACCGGCCGCGACGTCACGCCCGAGGCCTTTCAGTCGGTCTACGAAAAAGAGATTTCGGGCTTCGGCGAGCTCTTCCGCTGGCTCAGCTATCAGAAGGTCGGGACCTCCACGATCCAGAGCCGCGCGACCGGCGGGGTCGCCGGCGGGACCTACCTGTTCGCGTTGCCGGGCTCGCCCGGCGCCTGCCGCGACGGCTGGGAGATCATCGGGCCGCAGCTCGACAATCGCCACCGCCCCTGCAACCTCGTCGAGCTCATGCCGCGCCTGCAGGAACATCTGAACAAGCCCGCCGCCGCGTCCTGATGCGCCGCCGCCAGCGCGCGTAGGCATCGGCATCATCTACATCCTCGAGCGTCTCCAAGAGAGCGATGGATGCACTCCGCGGCAGGCTCGCGCGCGTGTCCGCGAGCGCATGCGGGCTCGACCAGCGGACGCCCGCGAAAAGTCCCGCGGCAATGCGCGGTCTGCGCCGGAGCCCGATCAGCCAATAGCCTCCGTCCGCCGCGGGGCCGAAGACGGCGTCGTGGCTCCCGAGCGCACGGAAGGCAGCGGCGACGTGGCGCGGCGCGAGCTCCGGAATGTCCGAGCCCACGATCACCGCGAGCCCCGGCGGCAATTTCCGGAAGATGCGGCCCATGCGATCGCCGAGATTGCCGCGCCCTTGGTCGAGAGGCGCAGAGGTGCATCTCCACGGCACGGCAACGACGGCGCGGCGCGGCGTGAGCGCGAGCCAGACCCTCCAGCGCCGATCCGCTCCGAGCCGACGCAGCACCTGCGCCGTCGTCTCGCGATGAAAGCGCAGCGCCGCGAGCGCGCCGATCCCCGCAGCGAGGCGCGACTTCACCTGGCCCAGCACCGGCGCCTTCGCAAAGATCACGAGATGGCGGCTCGACGGGCGCACGTTCAGCCGTAGAGCCGCTGGATGAGCCGCGGGGGCACGCCGAGGAAATAGAGCGAGAGGCAGACGAGATTGCGCAGCGAGCGTGGAAGGTAGCCGTTGCGGCGATAGCGTTCCGCAGAGGTGAGTGCCGTCGCCTCGAGCGCCACCAGGCGGCGTTTTCCGATCCGACGCGCGAGCGCTACGTCCTCCATCAGCGGAAGCGCGGGAAAGCCGCCGAGCCCGGTATAGAAGCGCTTAGCGATGACCAGCCCTTGATCGCCGTAGGGGAGGCCCAAGACGCGAGAGCGCCAGGCGACCATCCGCTCGAGGCGCCGCGCTGCCGCCGCTCCATCGTCGAGACGGAAACTGAAATAGCCCGCGCGCTCCCCGTTGGCACGGTCTGCGATGAACCGCGCGACGACCTCACACCAGCGCGGTCCCGGCCGCGTGTCCGCGTGGAGAAAGCAGAGCCACTCCCCTTCCGCCGCCGCTGCTCCGGCTGCGAGCTGCGCGCCGCGCCCGCGTTGCGCGGGCACAACCCGCGCGCCCGCGGCTTGGGCAATGGCGGCCGTCGCATCGGCGGAGCCGCCGTCCGCGACGAGGATCTCGCGCAGGAGCCCGGATCCGCGCGCCGCGTCGATAGCCGCGAGGCTCGCGGGCAGATCTCGAGCGGCATCGAGTGTCGGAATTACGACCGAGAGCGGAGCGGAGGAGCGCATTGCATGACCGCGGGTTTGCCAGCAAATTTAGCCCGCCCGCCGGCCCTGCACCATCACCAGCGGTCACGAGGAGTTCATTGGCTTGAGCGACACCGCAGCCCTCTTGGAGGCGCTCCGCGAGCTCCCGGAGCTGCGGGCCTTGCACGCGGGCGATCTCGCGGCGATGACCGCTAAGGGCGTCAATCACGAGCACTATCGCGTTCGCGGCAAGAGCCTCGTGCTGCGCGTGCCGCGGAAGACGCCGTGGTCGGGCGATGCCGTGGCACAGCTCGCGGCCGAGGCTGCGGCCTTCGAGCGCGCCGAAGCCTCGGGTGCGGCACCGCGGCTCGTAGCGGCGCTGCCGCCCAAGCCAGGCCTGCCGCGCGGTGCTCTCGTGGTAGAGGAGATCGCCGGACGCGCGCCTGATCTTCCCAGGGATCTTCCGTCTATCGCTGCGGCCCTCGCCCGCCTGCACAGCTTGCCGCTGCCCCCGCCCTCGCAACGGCCGCCGCTCCCGGATCACGGCGAGCTCGGCCCCGTCCTGGAGACGCTACGGTTCGTCATGGACCAGCGCAAATTCATCCCGATGATTCCTCTCGCGACCGCGACGCGGAATGCGCTCAACGACGAATTCGCGTGCGCGCAGCGCTACGGATTCGGACCCGGCGAGGAACCGCAGCCATTGGCGCTCGTGGGCACCGACACGCATCCCGGCAATTTCGTGCTGCGTGCCGACGGGACCGCGGTGCTCGTCGACCTCGAACGCGTTTGCTACGGCTCGCCCGCGATCGATCTCGCGCACGCGACGCTCCTGACCTCCACGACCTGGGACCTCGAGGTGCAGGCGGTGCTCGTGCGCACCGAAGTCGAAGCCTTCTATCGTCATTATCTCGCCCAAGTCGGATCCGAGCGTGCCGCCGCATTGCGGCCGACCCTGCTTCCCGCGAGGCGTCTCACTTGGCTGCGGACGATGATGTGGATGGTGCGCTGGCGGGCGCTCGCAGAAGGGGACGGGCTCGCTATCGATCCTCGCCTGGCCAGCCACATTCATCGCCGGATCGATGATTTCATCGCGCCCGCGACCGTCGCGCGGGTCCGCGCGGAGTGGCTTGCGGAGCCGCCGCTCCAGATCTGAAGCGCGATTCGTGTTCTTGCTTTGTTCCCGGAGCCAAGCTATTCTCCGCCCATGGATACGATCCCGTCGCAGCCACGGAAGGGGCGCGGCGCCGTCGGCAATGCGACTGGGCGCTTCGAGCAGGAGGTGCGCGTCGCAACGGACGACGGCTGGGGCAGTGCCGATGAAGACCCGCTGCCGCTCGACACCACCTTCACCAAGGACACCGCGCGGACGGTGATAGCCCGGAACGATTCTCCGGACATCCCCTTCGACCGCTCGATCAATCCCTATCGTGGCTGCGAGCACGGCTGCATCTATTGTTTCGCGCGTCCGACGCATGCCTTCCTGGGCCTCTCGCCCGGCCTCGACTTCGAGAGCCGGATCTTCGTCAAGGAGGATGCGGCAGCGCTCCTGCGTGCGGAGCTCTCGAAGCCCTCCTACCGCTGCGAGACCATCGCGCTCGGCGCCAACACCGATCCCTATCAGCCTGCGGAACGGAAATTCGGCATCACCCGGAGCGTGCTGGAGGTGCTGCGGGAGTTCCGCCACCCCGTGGGAGTCGTCACGAAATCGGCGCTGGTCCAGCGCGACATCGACATCCTCGCGGAGATGGCCCGCGAGCGGCTCGTCGTCGTCTCGATCTCCGTGACCACGCTCGACCGCGTGCTCGCGCGCAAGATGGAGCCGCGCGCGGCGACGCCTGAGCGCCGCCTCGAGACCATCGCGGCGCTCACCGCCGCGGGGATACCCGTGAGCGTGCTTTCTTCGCCGATGATCCCCGCGCTCAACGACATGGAGATGGAGCGCATCCTCGAGGCCGCGGCCGAGCGTGGTGCCACGGCCGCGGGCTATGTGCTCCTGCGGGTGCCGCTCGAGATCAAGGGGCTCGTCGAGGAGTGGCTCAATACCCACTTCCCGAACAAGACCAAGCACGTGATGTCGCTGCTCCGCGACACGCATGGCGGCAAGGAATACAACTCGCAATTCGGAACGCGCATGAGCGGCAGCGGACCCTACGCGCAGATGCTGCGATTGCGCTTTGAGCGCGCCTGCCATCGCCTGAAGCTCAACGAGCGGCGCGGGCCCTGGCGCCTCGACAACACGAAATTCCGCCGCCCCCCGCAGAAGGGCGATCAGCTCACTTTGCTCTAAGCCGCGCGCGGCATTGCGTAGGGACGCCACCCACCTTCCGGAAGCGCGAGCCGGTCGGCGACGACCGCGAGCACCTCGAGATTGCTCGGAAGCGTGCTGTGGTCGCCGCGGACTTCGACGTTCTCGCGCAGCGGCCCCGGCTGCTCGAGACAGCTCTGCCAGGCGACGACGCCGTCGTCGCGGGTGTAGATCGCCGTGACCGGGACTGAGTCCGGCGGCGGCCGATTGAGCTCGGCAACGTCGAGACCGCGCGCGGTGCGGTGGAAGCGCGCCAGCAGCCGGAAGAAGAAGGCGAGGCTCGTCGCCGTCGGCAGCGTCGCGGGGCTCCCGAGCATCACGAGCTGGCGCACGTCGTCCGGAAACTTCTTCGCGAGGTCGCGGGCGAGAACACCGCCGAGGCTATGGCCGATCAGCGTCACGCGACGGTCGTGCCGCGCGCGGATCTCCTTGAGGCGCTGCTCGATCGCCGCGATGGTGTGATCGGTCGGGCCCCAATTGACGCCCTTGCCCCAGCCGTAGACGGTATAGCCGAGCCGGTGCAGCAGGCGCCGCAGGTGCCGCGTGCGCGAGTCGTTGGTGAGAAAGCCCGGGAGAACGAGCACGGGATGTCCATCGCCGCGCGGCGCCGCGCGAAGACTCGGATGCCGCTGGAGCCGCGGCCGTGGCGTCAGCACTGCGCGGAATTCCCGGAAGAGCCGACGCTTCGGCGGCGCGAAGAACTTGCCCTCGGTGTCCAAATACGGAATTTCCGGCCTCACCCGCCCACCTCGCGATAGCACGGACTCACCTTGTGACCGAGAATCATGACGGAACGATGGCGCCGCGTCGATTCCCAAGGGATTTTCGCACAGATGCCCGCGCGCAGCGTACGTTTCATCCCCTGCGTTCCTCCACGAATCCTAAGCGGCCTCTGCACGATTCTTATGTTTCGCCCCGATCTGCGCTACCATCGGCCGATGCCGGATTTCGCGCGCGAATCGGCGCTGAGGGGTGTCGTCTGCGGCATTGACGAGGTCGGCCGCGGACCTCTCGCGGGACCCGTGGTGGCGGCCGCCGTGATCCTCGACCGCCGACGGCTGCCGCGGGCGCTCCGCAACGGACTCGACGACTCCAAGAAACTCGCCCCTGAGGCGCGCGCGGAATTCGCGGCGGCGCTCCGCGCCTGCGCCACGATCGGACTCGGCGCCGCATCCGCCGCGGAGATCGACCGCGTCAACATCCTCAATGCGACATTCCTGGCGATGCGCCGCGCCGTCGCGGCGTTGCCCGTGACGCCGGAGGCAGCCCTCGTCGACGGCAACCGCGCGCCGCATCTCCCTTGCCGCGCAGAGCCGGTGATCGGCGGCGACGGCCTCTCGCTCTCGATCGCTGCGGCCTCGATCGTCGCCAAAGTCACCCGCGACGGCCTCATGCGGCGCCTCGCGCTTCGCTACGAAGGCTATGGCTGGGAAACCAATGTCGGCTATGGGACCGAGGAACATCGGGCAGCCATTGTGCGTCTCGGTCTTACGCCCCACCACAGATTGTCGTTCCAACCCTCCCGAGACCTCTTCGGATTCGAATCAAGAGAATCCCCCTAACTAATTGACTCGTATTGGCTATTGACGGGCCGAGTCGTGACCCTCAGAGTGCGCGCCTGCGCTCTGGGGAGAAGCACATATGGGGGAGATCGCCGAGATACCCGCGAATGCCGTCCTCACCGGCGACTGCATTGCGGAGATGCAGCGTCTGCCTGAGGCTTCGGTCGATCTCGTCTTTGCGGACCCGCCCTACAATCTCCAACTCGGCGGCGAGCTGCTGCGGCCCAATAACTCGCGCGTGGACGGCGTCGAGGATGGTTGGGACAAATTCGCGGACTTCGCGGAGTACGACCGGTTCACGCGCGCCTGGCTCGGCGCGGCCCGGCGGCTTCTGAAGCCCGACGGCGCGCTCTGGGTCATCGGCAGCTATCACAACATCTACCGCGTCGGCGCGATCCTGCAGGATCTCGGCTATTGGGTTCTGAACGATATCGTCTGGCGCAAGACCAATCCGATGCCGAACTTCCGGGGGCGGCGTTTCACGAATGCGCACGAGACGCTCCTCTGGTGCGCGCGCTCGCGGGAGTCCCGCTACACCTTCAACTACGAGAGCATGAAGGCGCTCAACGACGAGCTGCAGATGCGCAGCGACTGGCTCATCCCAGTCTGCGGCGGCCCCGAGCGCCTCAAGAACGACGAGGGCCGGAAGGCGCATCCGACACAGAAGCCCGAGGCGCTGTTGCACCGCGTGCTGATGGCCTCGACGAAGCCCGGCGATCTCGTGCTCGATCCTTTCTTCGGCACCGGGACGACCGGCGCGGTCGCGCGGCATCTGGGACGGCGCTACATCGGCATCGAGCGTGATCCCGTCTACGCAAAGCGCGCCCGCGCGCGCATTCGTGAGGTGAAGCCCGCGGATGGCGATGCCGTCGCGAGCCCACAGAAGCGCGAGGAGCCACGCGTCCCCTTCGGCACACTGGTCGAGCGCGGATTGCTCCGGCCCGGTGAAGTGCTGTTCGATGCGAGCCGGCGCTGGACGGCGCGCGTGCGCGCCGATGGCACGGTGATCTCCGCCGAGGCCCGCGGCTCGATCCACCGCGTGGCGGCGCAAGTGCAAGGCGCCCCCGCCTGCAATGGTTGGGCTTTCTGGTACGTCGAGCGCAAGGGTGCGGCCGTGCCGATCGACTATTTCCGCCAGCAGATCCGTGCGGAGCTCGGCTCAGGCGCTGCCTAAGGCAGCGGCGACGGGTCTCGATCCTCCCAGTCCACCCACTCCACGGGATAGGTGCGGAGAAATCCGCTCACGGCCGCTCCGAGGGTCGGGAAGAAATGCGCGTCCCCGAACCGCGTAAGCAGGCCAAATCGCTTTAACTTGTCCCTCACGGGGTCTTTGAGCTCTGCAAAGCAGAGCTCGATCGACCGCTCGCGCAGCGCATCGTCGAGCTCCTCGAGCATGTCGGCGGCCGTGACGTCCACGCTCGTCACCGGTTCTGCTGCGACGACCGCCCAGCGCACCGGCGGCGGCGCATTCGCGACCGCATCCAGAACGCGCTCCTTGAAAAGCTCGGCATTGGCGAAGAACAGAGGTGCGTCCCAGCGGAAGAGAACCAAGCCCGGTATCTGACGAGCATCGGGATAGCGGGTGATGTCATGATAGCCCTTGACGCCTTCAGCGCGACCGAGGATCGCCGAGTGCGGACGCCAGCCATCCCAGAGGAACTCGATGATCGCGAGCGCGATCGCGAGGCCGATGCCGGGAATGGCGCCGAGCACAGCCACACCCACGAAGCAGGTGATGGAAAGCCAGAACTCCCAGCGCTGAATGCGATAGATACGGACGAGATCCGCCGTCTCGACCAAGCCGATCGCCGAGGCGATGACGACGGCGGCCAAGGCGGCCGCCGGTAGATGCCGCAGCAAATTCGGCGCTGCAATCAGGAGAAGAGCGACGACGAGCGCACCGACGACACCCGTGAGCTGCGTCCGCGCGCCCGCGGCCTCCGCAACCGGCGTGCGTGAGGCGCTGCTGCTGATGGGAAAACCCTGAAAGAAGCCGGCGGCGAGGTTCGCGGCCCCGAGCCCCACCATCTCCTGATTGGGATCGACCGCGACGCCCAAGCGCGCGGCATAGGCTCGCGAGAGGACGCTCGTGTCCGCGAAGGAGACGAGGGCGACCGCGATGCCTCCAATCAGGACGGGAACGGCGTCGTCGTAGCCGATCCAGGGGATTGCGAAAGTCGGCAGACCCTGGGGCAGCGGCCCCAGCACCGATATCCCCGTTCTCGCCGCGAGATCGAGCGCGCCGACGATCGCCGTCGCGCCGATCACGGCAATCAGGACACCGGGCACTCGCTTGCTGCTCTTGAGGAGCAGAATGACCGCCAAGGCACCCGCGCCGACCGCGAGCGCCGTCCAATTCACCCTGCCGCCGAGAACGGACGTGGCAATCGCCCAGAGATCCCTGATCGGTCCGTGACTCTCGATGGAGAAACCGAGGAGCTTTGGGAGCTGGCTGATCAGTACGGTGAGCGCGATCCCGTTCATGTAGCCGTAGCGGATCGGCTTGGAGAGCAGCTCGGTCACGAAGCCGAGTCGAGCCGCGCCTGCGAGGATGCACGCTACGCCGGAGACGACTGCCATCATGCCCGCCAGCGCGACCGCGCGATGCGGGTCTCCTCCGGAGAGGGGCAGAACCACGCCGAGGATCATCGCGGCGAGTGAGGAGTCGGGTCCGAGGACGAGGATGCGGCTCGGACCGAACACCGCGTAAGCCAGCAGTGGCACGATGGTCGCATAGAGGCCGTAGATGCCGGGAACGCCCGACGCCTCCGCATA
>DATJVP010000076.1:0-3034 GCA_035581425.1 Allostellaceae bacterium
TTGGACGCTACGCGGCGACCAATCGCAGGCAGCGCGGGCTCGGAAAACCGGAGACTTTCAATTTCCTAGGTTTCACTTTCATTTGTGGCAAATCGTTTCGAGGACGATTTCTCCTCAAGCGACGCTCTCGCCGCGATCGCATGAAGGCGAAACTTAAAGAGGTTGGAGGTGAGCTGCGACGGCGAATGCATCAGTCAATCCCAGAGCAGGGGACCTGGCTGAAACAGGTTGTTACCGGCTACTTCGCTTACCATGCAGTGCCGACGAACTCGGCGGCGCTTGGCGCCTTTCGAGAAGAGATCACCGCGCGGTGGCTGGGGACACTCCGCCGCCGCAGTCAGAAGAGTGCTCTCACGTGGGCTCGAATGAAGAAGCTGGCCGACGACTGGCTCCCAAAGCCGCGAATCCTCCACCCCTGGCCTAATCAGCGTTTCGCCGTCAGGCACCCGAGGTAAGAGCCGTATGCATAAAGGTGCACGTACGGATCCGTGCGGGGGGCGCGGGGTAACTCGCGCTCCTACCGCGACACGGCGCGGAATTCCGCTAACGTCGATTTGAAGTCGCTCTAGGCTAAGGGATTCATTTGACTCGGCATTTTGCCAGAAGCCATTAGCGAAAATAGTATTTTGATAGCGGATTTTTGCGTCGTCACTTGCCATCCATCATTAACGCCCTGCTAAGCTGATCGGTTTCCGTAATCTCACGGAAAGCGTTGGGGCACTGGGATTTCATCGCAGTCGTAGGATTTGCGACGCAATTTGCGCTTGACACCATATCTGGTATGTGTGACCGTGCATAGGTGGTAATCGGAGCACCCTATTCGCTAACGGACTGTTGCCGCTTCTTCGAGGAGCCAGCGACGCCTCGCCAACGCCAGTATGAGGCTTTGCGCGCCTTCTTCGTGGAGGAACTGTCGTCGGCGGAGGCGGCAGAGCGCTTCGGCTACTCGCCGGGCGCATTCCGTGTGCTGTGCCACGCCTTTCGCCGCGGCGAGCTGCCAGAATTCTTCGCAGCCGCTCGCACCGGGCCGCGCGAGCAACCCAAGAAGAGCCGTGCCCACGAGCAGATCGTGGCGCTGCGCAAGCGGAATTACTCGATCTACGAGATCAGCCAGGCTCTCAAGGAGCAGGGCACGCCGCTGAGCGCAACCGCGGTGCGCGAGGTTCTCGCCCAGGAGGGCTTTGCGCCCCTGCCGCGCCGGCGTGACGAAGAGCGACCGATCCGGGTGCGGCCCGATGCCGAGGCCGTCGCCAATGTCCATGACTTCGTCCTCGCGCCCCGCGAGTTCACCACGCGGGTCGGAGGCCTGTTCCTGTTCGTGCACGATCTGGTGCGTCTCGACGGCGACGCCTTGGCGCTCGGCGCCAAGCTCCCTGGCTCCGGCATGATCCCGGCCGGCCACGCCCTGCGGGCCTCGCTCGCGCTCAAGCTATGGTCGATCGAACGCAAGAGCCACGTCATGGCGCTCGTCGCCGATGAAGGGCTGGCGCTGTTCTGCGGGCTCAACGCGATGCCCAAGAAGAGCTTCCTGTCGGAATATTCCTCGCGTATCACCCCGCAGAAGGTCTCCCGCGTGCTCGGACTGTGGCACGGTCAGTTGACCGGAGAGGCCCTTTTGGCCGGCGAGTCCCTCAACCTCGACTTCCACTCGGTGCCCTACTTCGGCGAGCACCCGCAGGTCGAATCGCACTATTTGTCCAAGCGCAGCCGCCGCCAGCCCAGCATCCTCACCTTCCTGGCCCAGAACGCCGACAGCCAGGTATTTTGTTATTCGAACGCCGACATCCGCAAGGGCGAGGAGGCCGACGAAGTGTTTCGCTTCATCGCCTTCTGGAAGCGTCAGTACGGCCGCCTGCCGCAACACCTCGTCTTCGACTCCAAGCTCACGACCTACGATGGCCTCGATCGGCTCGATGCGGCCGGAATCACCTTCATCACCCTACGGCGACGCTCTCCAAGCCTCCTCGCCGAGATCGACAACTTACCGCCATCGGCTTGGCGCACCGTCACCCTTGACATATCCAGCCGCAAGCATCGCACCCCGCGCGTCTACGAACAGAAGGCTCGTCCGCACAAACGCACCTTCCGCCAGTTCTTCATCACCGATCTCGGCCACGACGAGCCCACCATCCTGCTCACCAACGACGCCAAGTCCACCGCTAAGACGATCATCACCCGCTATGCCAAGCGCATGCTCATCGAGAACGCGCTATCCGACGCTGTGCGCTTCTTCCACATCGATGCGCTCTCTTCATCGGTCGGCTTCAAGGTCGATTTCGACATGGCGCTCCTCGTCATCGCATCAGGCCTCTATCGCCTGATGGCACACCGCATGCGCGGCTACGATGATGCTCAGGCGCGTCAAATCTTCCGCGACCTCATCGACATGCCGGCCGACGTCTCCATCACCAAAACCGAGATTACGGTGCGCTTCCACCGACGAGCCCACCTGCCCATCGTCCTCGCCTCCGGCCTGATCGACAAACCCGTTGCCGTCCCGTGGTGGAATGGTCGCGCGCTCCGCCTCGTCCAATAGTGCTGAAAACGCAAAAAATGTTAGGCTAATTATACGCCGTGGAAATCCAGGCTAGCAGGGTCACGGCTTGATCCAGTGGAGCGGTGTCAATCGGCTTCCAGTCAGCTGGGGTCATACGCGTCGGAGGATCAGTGCCGTTGATGTTGCCGAGGCTCGCGACCTTGACCTCTTGCGCCTTGCGCGCATAGCTGCCGGGGCGGTTCGAGACACCGCGTGCCTGCGTGGCGGCGGTCTGGCCGTTGGGCTTGGCCGCCGCAGTCGGCGGCGCAGGCTGCGGGACGGGTTCCGGCGCGGCGGCGGCGAGCGGCTCGGCCGCCGGGGCGGAAGCCATCTCCATGGGATAGGCCAGAACCGGGCTAAACAGCGCAGGTTCCTCCACCGACGAGTTGCTCGCCACCGCCAGTTCGATCTGCTGCTGCGGAGCGGGCACGGCTGCAGTTACGAATCGGGCCTGTTCAAACGGCTCGGGCTGTTCCAGCGGCAGATCGCTCGCGGACC
>DATJVP010000077.1:0-4292 GCA_035581425.1 Allostellaceae bacterium
GGCTTCGGCTACGACCCGATGTTCCTCGCTGAGGGCGAGACCCTCACCTTCGGCGAGATGGAGCCCGAGAAGAAGCACCGCATGAGCCACCGCGCGCGGGCCTTCGAGAAGCTCGTTGCGGCGTGCTTTTCGAGCTGACAGCCTGTGCTCACGATGACCGCCCTGGCCGTCTACATCCACTGGCCGTTCTGCAAGTCGAAGTGCCCCTACTGCGACTTCAACAGCCATGTGCGCGAGCGGATCGAGGAGGGACGCTGGCGCGATGCGTTGCTCGCCGAACTCGACCACTACGCCGCGCTGACGCCGGGCCGCACTGTCACCTCGATCTTCTTCGGCGGCGGCACGCCCTCGCTGATGTCCGCGGAGACGGTGGGCTCGGTGCTCGGCCGCGTCGCGGAGCGCTGGCGCCTCGATCCCGCCGTCGAGATAACGCTCGAGGCAAATCCGAATTCGGTTGAGGCCGCGCGCTTCCGCGATTTCCGTGCGGCTGGCGTCAATCGGGTCTCGCTCGGCGTGCAGGCGCTCGACGACGGCGCGCTCAAGTTCCTCGGCCGCGCGCACGACACCGCCGAGGCTTTGGACGCGCTCGATGTCGCGCGCAAGACGTTCGAGCGCTTTTCCTTCGATCTCATCTATGCGCGGCCTGACCAATCGGTCTCGGGATGGAGCGCCGAACTTGACCGCGCGCTCGCTCTCGCGGGAGAACATCTCTCGGTCTATCAGCTCACGATCGAGCCCGGCACCGCGTTTGCGACCGCGCATGCCCGCGGCGACTTGGCACTTCCCGACGAGGAGACGCAGGCGGCACTCTACGAGACGACGCAGGAGCGTCTCGCCGTCGCCGGGCTTCCCGCCTACGAAATCTCGAACCACGCGCGCCCCGGCGCCGAGTGCCGCCACAACCTCGCCTACTGGCGTTATCAGGATTACGTCGGCGTCGGCCCCGGCGCGCATGGCAGACTCACCCTCGACGCCCGCAAAGTCGCGACGCGCCAACGCCGCGCCCCCGAGACCTGGGTCGAGTCCGTCGAGCGCACAGGCCACGGCACCGAGGAGACGACGATTCTCGCACCCGGCGAGGTCCGCGAGGAGCGCCTGATGATGGGATTGCGGCTGACGGAGGGTGTGGTGCTCGATGCGCCGCCCGACGCCACGCGCCTGACGCCGTTGGTCGAAGGCGGCTTCCTCAGCCTCGACGGCAATCGCCTGAAAGCAACCGACGCCGGCCGCCAACGCCTCAACGCCGTCCTCGCGCGGCTCATTGGCTGAGCGAACACCTCGGAGCCGACACCGTGCGTCCTTCGAGACGGCCGCTAGGCGGCCTCCTCAGGATGAGGACTTCTCTTACCGCCATTCTCCAATGCCGTCCCCGATCTTGCTGCCAATCTCGAGTGCGATTCTCGATTTTCCTCATCCTGAGGAGCGCCCGTAGGGCGCGTCTCGAAGGACGCAGGACGGGTTTGCAGCCGAATGATTAGTTGGAACCGGATCCGGGTCGTTTGACACAAACGGGCTCACTGTGGCCGGGCCAGGTGCAATCCCATTCCGGCCCTAATCCACGATTGACCGTCGAAAGGAACGGATGGCCGGGAAACAGAACTGTCGCGAGCAGCACTGCAACGACGAGGACCGCGACGAAGACGATACCCAGGACGTCTGCTCGCCGAAGCGGTGGGCCGAATGGGCGCATGGAAGGCCCTCGCTCTCCCTCATAACCCCGCGAAATTCTGCGGGGCGGGGCTTATGATTTTGGGGCCGGTTTGGTGCACTTCGAGAATGGCGAGGCCGTGCTCGACACGGCCGTCGGGGCGGAGGCGGAAGATGCCGTCGAGGCCGGAAAATCCGTTGGGATTGGTGAGAGAAGCCTCGTTGATCCCGGACGGCCGGTCTCCGGCCGTCAACACGACCGCAAGCGCCGCCGCGTCGTAGGCGAGCGTCGAGAGGCGCGGCGCGGCGTGGCCATAGATCGCCTGAAAGCGCTTCTCGAAATCGGCGCGCGCCGCAGGCTCGGGTGCGGCGTACCACGCGCCCTCGAGCTCCGGCGCCGCGACGAAGGCCGTGTCGTCCCAGAGACCCGTCCCCAGCAGATGGACACGCTTGGGATCAATGCCGGATTTCGGCAGTTGCGGCGCGACTTGCCGCAGGAGCGGCCCGCCCAGCGGCATGAGCAGCGCATCGAAGCCTATGTCCTCGGCCTCGCCGCTCGCAAGGAGACGCTTCAGCGCTTCGCGCGAGGCCGGATCGTTCGCGGCCTCGAGCTGCTGGCGCTGGCGCTCGAAGCTCTCGCGGCGCTGATCCGGCTGCGCAAGCTCGCGCACATAGGGGCTGGGGTCGGCGGCGAGCGGATCGAAAAGCACGCTGCGCACGACCGTCACGCCCTCGGCCTCGGCCGCGCTCGCGAGCGCATCGGCGACGAGCTGACCATAGGCGCTGCGCGGCGCCAGGATTGCAAAGCGTTGCGCGCCTTTCTGGTGCGCGAAGGCGACGACGCGGCGCACCTCCTCCGATGGCAGGAAGCCCAGAAGATAGGTCCCGTCGCCCGCCAGCGACGCCGCCGTCGAGAAGGCGAGGATCGGCACTCGCCGCTCCGCCGCGAGCGGCTTCACCGCCGTGACTTCGACCGCGGTGAGCGGACCGATCAAGAGCTGAACGCCGTCGTCGAGCACCTCGCGTGCGGCGGCGGCAGCGCCCTCGGCCGTCCCCTTGGTGTCGCGCGGCTCGAGCTCGACCCGCGAGCCCTGCACGTCGAAGAGCGCCATCGAAGCCGCATCGAGCATGCCTTGGCCGAGCCCCGCATTGGGTCCGGAAAGCGGCAGCAGCAGGCCGACCTTCACCGTCTGCGTCACCGGTATGGGTACCACCGGCGGCGGCAGCGCTTGCATCGGAGGTGGCGGCGGGGGCGCTGCTTGCTTCTGCGCGGAATTGCCCGGTATCCTCGCGCCGCATCCGGTCAAGACGAATGCCGCGAGGACGAGCAATGCCGCGACGAACCGGGCCGCAACGGGACGAGAGCGCAAGGTTCGAGGCGGGCAGGAGAAGGACGGCACGCGCGGGCTCCGGCCGAGGCGGGGATGAGGGCCGAGAGCCTATCGGGGGCATGACAGGAAGTAAATCGGAAGCTCCCGGGCGCGCGGAGCCGCTTGCGTCGGGCCTCTACGTCGTCGCGACGCCCATCGGCAATCTCGGTGACATCACGCTCCGCGCGCTCGAGGTGCTGCGCCGCGCCGACCTCATCGCCTGCGAGGATACGCGCGTCACCGCGACGCTCGCGGCGCGCTTCGGCCTCGCGGCGGAGCGGATCGCCTACCACGATCACAACGCCGACGCCGTGCGCCCGCGCCTCCTCGAGCGGATGGCCGCAGGCGGCTCGGTGGCACTGGTGAGCGATGCCGGAACGCCGCTCGTCTCCGATCCCGGTTTCAAGCTCGTACGCGCGGCACGCGAGGCCGGGATCGCCGTTACTGCGCTACCGGGCGCCTCCGCGGCGCTCGCGGCGCTGATGGTCGCGGGGCTGCCGACGGACCGCTTCCTCTTCGCGGGCTTCCTGCCGGCGAAGCCGGGCCAGCGGGCGCGGGCGCTTCGGGAACTCTCGGAGGTGCGGGCGACGCTGGTCCTCTTCGAGTCCGCGCCGCGGCTCGCGGCGGCGCTTGCGGAGATGGCGGCGACGCTGGGCCCGCGCGAGGCCGCCGTCGCGCGCGAGCTCACGAAGCTGCATGAGGAGGTGCGGCGCGGCACGCTCGCGGAGCTAGCCGCGCACTACGCCGCGGCGGGCCCGCCCAAAGGCGAGATCGTCCTCGTCGTGGGGCCGCCCCCGCCAGCGCCGGCGCTCGCCGCGGAGGAGGTCGACCTGCGGCTTGCAGTGGCGCTCGAGACTATGAGCGTCGGAGACGCCAGCAGCGCCCTCGCCGCCGAGACCGGGCTTCCGCGCCGCGAACTCTATGCGCGCGCCCTGGTGCTCAGCGGCAAATCCCGGGCATGAGCGAGACTTCTCGGCGACGGCGCGCGGAGCTGCGGGGACGCTGGGCCGAGAGGCTCTGCCTCTGGACGCTCCGCCTCAAGGGCTATCGCATCCTCGCGCGGGGCTACCGGGTTCGCGCGGGCGAGATCGACATCCTCGCGCGACGCGGCGGTGTGATCGCGGCGGTCGAGGTCAAGGCGCGCCCCAGCGAGGCGCTCGCGCTCGAGGCGGTGACGCCGCATCAGCGCCGCCGCATAGGCCGGGCCGCGGCCCATTTCCTGAGCGGGCGGCCGGAGTTTCAGCACCTCTCGCTCCGCTTCGACGTGATGCTCGT
>DATJVP010000078.1:0-23639 GCA_035581425.1 Allostellaceae bacterium
GCGAAATTCAGATCTGAAACCTCCTCGTACGCCCGCAGTGAGATCGTGTCGGTTTCCGGATGGGCGACAATGCCGGGGATGTCCACGCCGAATGGTGCGCTGGCGTTTGCATGCTCGGAAAAACTGCAGGGGCCGAAGGCCTAGTAGAACGAGACTACCTAACCCCTCCAACGGACTTGCTGTCGCGCGGTTCTCCGCGACCAGCCGGCTGCGGCCTCATATCGCGATTGCGCTCTTGGAGCGCGACGAGGGCCCTGTCACGCTTCGGCATCTTGCCGCGTTCCTCGCGGCTACTCGGCCGCAGCACGGGCCGGAACCAATGCAACGCCGCCGCGGTCGCGCCGTGACCACCAGCAGCGGCTTCTGGCGATCTGAGTATTTTCCGAACCTTCCGCCGTAGCCCACACTCGGCCACTCTGGGCTCAGAGGTCTGTAACCGAGAAGGCAGATTTGGCGCCGATTGAGGTAGTCGCTTCTGACGCGGAAATATGCGAGCACCACGACGCGGTTCGACCAATGCGGAAGGGCCTCGGTCCCCCCAATCCTTTCCGCAATGCCCCGCCTCGACTTTCCCCGCCGAGGCGGGGCTTCTTTGTAATCCCATGGGTACCGTGATCCAAAGACTCGAGTGTTCAATGAGGGAGAAAACTCCGGTGCCGCAGGGGTCGCAGCGTGTTTCGCTTCATGATATTTTATTAGCCCCTGTCTCCCCATATTGGGGGCGAAGACGGGAATGAAGGCAGAAATGACGACTCAACGCCGTGCGCGGCAACCCGGCCCTACTCGGCTGCGGGCGATCCGCCGCGCCGCGCCGAAAAAAGATATTTCACCTCGGCCCCGCGGGTTTCCAGTCGTCGGGCTGGGCGCCTCGGCCGGTGGCCTTGAGGCCCTCAACAAATTCCTCGAAGCGCTCCCTGCCAAGACTGGGATGGCCTTCATCCTGATTCAGCATCTCGACCCCACGCACAAGAGCCTGCTGGTCGAACTGCTGAGCAAGCACACCTCGATGCAAGTGCTGCAGGCTGCGGATGCGATGCCGCTCGAGCGCGATCATGCCTATGTCATTCCGCCACGCGCCTATATTTCGATCCGAGAGGGCGCACTCCGCCTGTCGATGCCGCGGGAGCGTCATGGCGCTCGCATGCCCTTCGACTTCTTTCTGCATTCGCTGGCTGCGGAATGCGGCGAGCGCGCCGTCTGCGTGATCCTCTCGGGAACCGGCGCCGATGGAAGCCTCGGACTCAAAGCGATCAAGGAGAATGGCGGGTTCGTCATAGCGCAGGAGCCGGAGGAGGCGGCGTATGAGGGCATGCCCCGGAGTGCGATCAATACAGGTGCTGTCGATCTCGTCCTGCCCGTGGCGAAAATCCCGGAAGCGCTCGCCAAGCGAAGCCAACGCGGTGCCACGAAGGTCCCGCGCGGTTCCACAGAGCCCCGCAATCGCGATCATGAGCGCCTGGCTCAGATCCTCGATCTCCTGAATTCGGAATCCTCCCATAAGTTCGAGTTTTACAAACCGGGAACGCTGCTGCGCCGGATAGAACGCCGGATGGCTCTGACCGCAATCAAAGACAGCGATCAGTATTTGAGCCTTCTGCGCAAAGACCAGCATGAGCGCGAACTTCTCGCGAAGGATCTGCTCATTCACGTGACCGAATTCTTCCGCGATTCGAAGGCGTTCGGTCTGCTGGCGGGAAACGTCGTTCCCGAGCTGGTGCGCCGTAAGAGATTCGATCGATCGCTTCGCGTTTGGGTACCGGCCTGCAGCACTGGCGAGGAAACCTATTCCATCGCCATGCTGTTCCTCGAGGAGATGGCCGCGGCGGGTCAGAACATCAATCTGCAGGTCTTCGCCTCGGACGTCGACGCGGACGCCGTCGCCGTCGCCCGCAACGGTCTCTATCCCGCTTCGATCGAGGCGAACATGACGCCGGAGCGGCTCGCCCGCTTCTTCGTCAAGGATGGCGATGGTTATCGGGTGACGCCGGCATTGCGCGATGCCGTCGTCTTTACGGTGCAAGATCTGCTGGTGGACGTGCCGTTCTCGCGCATCGATCTCATCTCCTGCCGCAATCTCCTAATTTATCTGCAGCCGGAAGTGCAGGAGAAGGTGCTTTCGCTGTTTCATTTTGCATTGCGCGAAGAAGGCATCCTCTTTCTCGGTACGGCGGAGAACATCGGTAGCCTCGCCGACCGGTTCAAGCCAATTTCCGAGGAGTACCGGATTTACCGGCACGTTGGACGCAGCCGACCCGGCGAGGTCGGTTTCGCCGCGCGTGCCGGCGAGGGGCCAAAGGCACGCTGGCCTCGAGAGGTGCAGCAGGCCGCGGCGGCGCCGCACAGCAACCTCGGCGATCTCTCTCAACGTTTGCTGCTCCAGGCCTATGCACCGGCATCGGTGCTGATCAATCGAAAGCACGAATGCCTTTATTATTTCGGGCCCGCCGATCGCTATCTGCGCATTTCCGCGGGCGAGGCCTCGCGGGACGTGATCGCCATGGCGCGCGAGGGATTGCGCAGCAAGCTTAGAGCGGCGATCCAGCGGGCAGGCCAAGAGCCGGCAAACATCTTGGTAAGTGACGCGCAGATGGAGCACGACGGTGCGACGATCCCGGTGAGAATCGAAATCCGACGGGCCGAAAACAACGGCGAGGAATTACTGCTGGTCAGCTTCACCGATGGCTCGCGCGGCGGAAAAAAACCCGCGCCGGCCGGCGCATCGACCGCCGAAGGGCCGCGGATCGCCGAGCTCGAGCGCGAGCTCGACGCCACCGGCAAAGAGCTGGAGATCGCAGCCCGGGAGCTGGAGCTTTCCCGGGAGGAGTTCAAGGCGATCAACGAAGAAGCCATGTCGGTGAACGAGGAGTACCAATCGACAAACGAGGAGCTGGAGACCTCGAAAGAGGAGCTGCAGTCCCTCAACGAGGAACTCACGGCCCTCAACGGCCAGCTGCAAGAGACGATCCAACAGTTGCGGGGCAGCTCCAACGATCTGCAGAATATCCTGATCAGCTCGGACGTCGCGACGCTCTTCCTGGACGAGAAGCTCAACATCCGGTTCTTCACACCGCAGGCGAAGTCATTCTTCAGGATCATCGACTCCGACATCGGCAGACCGCTCGCGGACCTCTCTCGCCTTTCCGATGACGGCGATCTCCTCGCCGATGCCCGAGCGGTGCTGGCGAACTTTGCACCCGTCAATCGCGAGATCGAGACCGACAAGGGGATTTGGTACATCCGCCGTATCCTGCCCTATCGCACGCAGGACGACCGTGTGGAGGGGGTGGTTGTCACCTTCACCGACATATCCGAATCCAAGGCGGCGGAACGCGAAATCGAAGCGGCACGGTCCTACTCCGCGAGCATCGTCGATACCGTGCGTCAGCCGCTCGTCGTGCTCGACGCCGAGCTTCGCGTGGTCTTTGCCAGCCGCTCCTTCTATCGAGCCTTCTCGGTTAAGCCCGACGAGACCGTCGGGCGACAGCTAGGTGCGGTCGATGACCGACGCCTCGACGTTCCGGCGCTGTACGGCTTCCTCGATCGACTGCGCGCGGGAGAGACGGACATCGAGGATTACAAGATCGTGATCGAGCTGCCGTCGACCGGGCGACGGTCCCTTCTCATGAACGCTCGAGAGATCGGTGGAAAGCCGTTGACCGGCCGGCAGATCCTGGTGGCGATCGAGGATGTTACCGAGCGCTATCGCGTAGCAGCGGCGTTGGACGTCGCCAGACAGCAGGCTGAGCGGGCAAATATCGCGAAGTCGCGTTTCCTCGCCGCCGCCAGTCACGACCTGCGTCAGCCGCTGCAGACCATCAGTCTCCTGCAGGGCATCCTGGCGAGAAAGCTCAAAGATGAGGATACCCTAAAGCTGGTTGCCAGGCTCGATGAGACACTCGGCGCCATGTCGGGGATGCTGAATACGCTGCTCGACATCAACCAGCTCGAAGCCGGAACCGTCGAGCCCGAGCGCGCCGATTTTCCGGTCAATGATTTGCTCGCGCAGATGAAGACGGAGTTTTCTTACCACACGGAGTCGCATGGCCTCGACTGGCGCATGGTGCCGTCGAGCCAGGTGGTGAGGAGCGATCCGCGGCTGCTCGAGCAGATGATCCGCAATCTGCTGTCGAATGCGGTGAAATACACCCCACGAGGCAGGATCTTGCTCGGCTGCCGGCGGCGCGGCGACAAGCTTCGTATCGAAGTCTGGGACACCGGCATCGGTATCCCCGAAGAGCAGATTCAAGCGATCTTCGAGGAGTTTCACCAGCTCGACAATCCCGCACGCGAGCGCACGCGCGGCCTCGGCCTCGGGCTTTCCATCGTCCAGCGTTTGGGCGATTTGCTGGACCATCCAATCGATGTCCGCTCCGAACGGGGCAAGGGCTCGGTGTTTTCCGTGGAGGTGCCGCTTGGTGAACGCGTGGTAGTCGGATTGGCTCGGCACGAGCAAGCGACTGCAGATAACTTTGCGGCCCGCACCGGTGCGATCCTGATCATCGAGGACGACCCGTCGGTGCGCGAAACGCTGGATCTCCTGTTCCGAAGCGAGGGGCACCGCACGGCGCTCGCCGGGGAAGGGACGGCGGCACTGACGCTTGCGGCGCGTGGGGTGATTCGGCCAGACGTCATTGTCGCCGACTACAATTTGCCCTGCGGTCTGAACGGTCTCCAGGTTGTGGCTGCCTTGCGCGCAACGCTCCACCGAGAGATTCCCGTCATCATTCTCACCGGCGATATATCCTCGCAGACCATGCGAGAAATCGCGCAGCAGGGCTGCGTGCAACTCAATAAGCCCGTGCGGGCGGACGAGTTGACGCGCTTGATCCAGAGCCTGCTCGCGGTGCCGGGCGCTCCCGTTGCAAAGCCGCATGGACCGCAGCCGATTGAACCGGCCGTCGATGCGCAAGTGCTCACCGTGTTCGTCGTCGACGACGAAAGCGAAGTGCGCGAAGCCATGCGTGAATTTCTCTTTGCGGCTGGCCGACCTGTCGAAGTCTTCGAGAGCGGCGAGGCCTTTCTCGATGCCTATCGCTCCGATCGCAGAGGGTGCCTCATCCTGGATGCAGGTCTACCCGGCATGAACGGGCTGCAGGTTTTGGAGCGCTTGAAGGGCGCGGGACATGCCCTGCCGGTCATCATGATCACCGGTCATGCCGATGTTCCCATGGCAATCGCGGCAATGAAGGCCGGCGCACTCGATTTCATCGAGAAGCCTTTCCGCCACGATGACCTGCTGGCTGTGATCGATCGCGCCCAGAAGACCGCTTACGATGCGACGGAGCGCTCGATGCGGCGCCAAGCGGCGATGACGCGCATCGCTCATTTGACCGGGCGCGAGCAAGAAATCATGGATCTGGTGATCGCCGGTCACGCGAACAAGGAAATCGCCTTCCGTCTCGATATCAGTCAGCGCACGGTCGAGAACCACCGCGCCGCCGTTATGACGAAGACCGGCACCAAGTCGCTTCCAGATCTGGTCCGCTTGGTGATCGCCGCAACCTGACGCAGAACATCCGCGGGCTCGTCACCGCCGGCCGTTGGGTAGAGCTGCAGCTGCCGCCCGATCTTCAAACTTCCTCGCCATCCCAAGATATCGAGCCGACAGCTCCGTATACTGGTCGCGGAGCTTGAAGTCCCGTGTGGCTTGGGCCTTCTCCCAATAGAAGATCGCTTTCCTCCGCCATTCCGCGAGTTGATTCATGCTCCACCTCCTGCCGTTCGATGAACCTAACCGTCGGAAAGCCAATCGCCCGCCGACGATGCATCTAATCGACGCTCGGTACCAACGCTATGCCGAGCCGGATTATCCGACGTCGGAAGCGCGCTCAACGAAGCCCGAATTTCCAAGCGACGAACATAACCAAAAATACAGACACTGATAGCATCACCATCAGTGGGATCATCTTCTTCTGCATGCAGGTTATCCTCCGTGCCGCCGTGGCCTGAGCAGATGCCAGGCGTCATCAGGGCGCTACGAGATATCAATCATCGCGGACGAGTCCACCGAGACGATGGCAGGACGGCCGCTACCGGCCGTTCGCCATTTCGGATTTGTGCGCCACCCTAGAACTCGAACCCACTGAAGTCAGTCCTCGGAAAATACTCACGGAGGCATGTTCGAGTACCGATTGCGCCTCGGCTTTGTGCAGCGACCGGCGTGGCGGTCGGCTCTAAGTGGTTTCCGACCCGTCAGCGATAAACCAGCATCGGAATCTTGGAACGCGTGAGTACCTTGACCGTCTCGCTGCCCAGCACGATCGCGAAGATGCCATGGCGGCCACGCGAAGGGCGGAATCCCGTTCGGACGCATGGAATTGCAGTCTCGGCCAAATAACGATTCCTTCGCCCGGCCGCCAAAACCTGCAGACAGAACAACGCGTTATGCCGGCCGCTATGGTCGCTTCCGAGCCAGCCTGATGCTGCAGTGCAATAATTTTTGCCGATGACATTGAACAAACGCCTATGTAGGGCCACATCTCGGTAATGCTGCAGTGCAGCAATTGGACAAGACCCTCACTACACTATGGGATGGCGAAAATGATCAATGGCAAGTTCTTCGATACGACGGGAGTCGGCAAGATGTTCGCTGGCTTCACATTCCCGGGCTTCGATGTCGGAGCCCTGATGGCAACTCAGCGCAAGAACCTAGAGGCGCTCACCGAGGCAAATCAGCTTGCGATGGCGGGCTTCCAGGCGCTTGCGAATATGCAGGTCGAACTGACCCGCGCCGCGATCGATGAGACGTCCGCGATGGTCCGCGATTGGACAGAGACCGGCGCTCCGGAAGCGAAGCTCCGGAAGCAGGCGGCATTCGCCAAGAAGGCGGTTGCGACGGGCGTGAGCAATACCCGCGAGTTGGTCGAGCTCGCCGGCAAGACCCAGGCCGAGGCGTTTGACGTGCTGAGCAAGCGCTTCAACGAAAGCCTCGACGAGATGGCCTCGTTCGCGAAGAAAGAGACCAAGAAAGAGATCAAGAAAGCGACCAAGATGACGCGGCGCCACTGATCCTTTGTCGCGCTCAGACAGTACTCTCAGAGGCCGTCCTTCGGGGCGGCCTTTCTCTTCGTGCACAGATGCAGATCTCGAGAGTCGTTGCTGCACGCCGGCGGAAATTGGCGGTCGCTGGTAAGCGCCTCCAAAGAGGATCTAGCCGATACCTCGGAGCCCGCCGACTGCCCAGAGGACCACAAGCACCACGAGTACGAGGCCAAGGCCGCCCCCGAATGCGTGCGAGTAGCCGCCGCCGTAATAATAGCCACCGCCGCCACCCAGCAAGATGACGATGAGGATGATAATTAGGATCGTGCCGAGAGACACAGACGTTCTCCTTGCGTAGTGGGCGACATCCGCGTCAAGCGGCGGGGCAGCCTCAATTGAATTCGAAGCCTCGAGTGGAGAATAGCCGTTGGCAAAACGGTGCCGATAGGCTCGGAAACTACTCAGGCACCTCGGTGCCGCGTCTCGTCACCGAGCGTCGCTTTCGCAAGCAATTCACGGTCGTTCAATTCACTGCTCGGTCGAGCACTCGGTAGGTCTTCAAGCCGTAGTGACGAGCGAGAGCGCTTGCCCTCTTCCTTGCCTCTGCCTTGCTTTTGATCAGGAAGACTTCAGTGCTATTGCTCTCCGCTTCGCCTGGTTCGCTTTGCGCACGGAGCGTCGCTTGCAGGCCCTGATATGTGTCCTGAATTTTCAGTCGGACAATCACGACGCTTTCCTTTCATCGGCTTTCGGGCGATGCGGGACAATCACGGTGGCAGAGGTCCTAGAAATCCATGCCGCCATCGGGCATCGGCGGCGCCGCGTTCTTCCCCGGCCTTTCCGCCACCATCACCTCGGTGGTGATGAGGAGCGCGGCAATCGACGCCGCACCCTGCAGCGCCAGACGCACGACCTTTGCGGGGTCGATGATCCCGGCCTTCACCATGTTCACGTACTCGCCGCTCTGCGCGTCGAAGCCGTAGTTGACGTCGCCTTTCTCCAGGAGCTTGCCGGTCACGACGGAGCCGTCGGCGCCCGCATTCTCGACGATCTGCCGCGCCGGCGCCTGTAGGGCACGGCGGACGATATCGATGCCGACCTTCTGGTCATCGTTCTCCGGCCGCAGCCTCGCGAGCGCCTTGATGCCGTAGAGCAGCGCTACACCGCCGCCGGGAACCACGCCTTCCTCGACCGCAGCGCGGGTCGCATGCATCGCGTCATCGACCCGATCCTTGCGCTCCTTCACCTCGACCTCGGTCGCGCCGCCGACTCGAATGATCGCAACCCCGCCGGCGAGCTTGGCGAGGCGCTCCTGCATTTTCTCCTTGTCGTAGTCCGAGGTAGCTTCCTCGATCTGCGTCTTGAGTTGGCCGATGCGGCCCTCGATATCCTTCTTCTTGCCGGCGCCGTCGATGATTGTCGTGCTCTCCCTGTCGATCCGCACTTTCTTCGCCTTGCCGAGCATGTCGAGCGTGACGCTCTCGAATTTGATGCCGAGATCATCGGAGATCACCTGACCGCCCGAGAGGACCGCGATGTCCTCAAGCATCGACTTGCGGCGATCGCCGAAACCCGGAGCCTTCACCGCCGCGACCTTCAATCCGCCGCGCAGCTTGTTGACCACGAGTGTCGCCAAGCCTTCTCCCTCGATATCCTCGGCGACAATGAGCAGCGGCTTGCCGGACTGCACCACGGCCTCGAGTAGCGGGAGAAGTGCCTGAACTCCCGGAAGCTTCTTCTCGTGCAGGAGGATATATGGGTCCTCTAGCTCGCAGAGCATCTTCTCGGCATTGGTGACGAAGTAGGGCGAGATGTAGCCGCGATCGAACTGCATGCCTTCGACGACGTCGAGCTCGGTCACGAGGCTCTTGGCCTCCTCGACCGTGATCACGCCTTCGTTGCCGACCCTCTGCATCGCCTTGGCGATCATCTCGCCGATCTCGTGGTCGCCATTGGCGGAGATCGAGCCGACTTGCGCGATCTCGGCATTCGTCGAAACCTTCTTCGAGCGCTTCTTGACGTCCTCGACGACTGCTGCAACGGCGAGGTCTATGCCGCGCTTCAGGTCCATCGGATTCATTCCCGCAGCCACCGCCTTCACGCCTTCGCGTACGATCGATTGGGCGAGCACCGTCGCGGTCGTGGTGCCATCGCCGGCGCGCTCGCTGGTGAGAGTGGCGACCTCCTTGACCATCTGCGCGCCCATGTTCTCGAACTTATCGGTGAGCTCGATCTCCTTCGCCACCGTCACGCCGTCCTTGGTGATGCGGGGCGCGCCGAACGACTTGTCGAGCACGACGTTGCGGCCCTTGGGGCCCAGCGTCACCTTGACGGTGTTCGCGAGAATATCGATGCCGCGCAGCATGCGATCGCGCGCGTCGGCATGAAATCGTACTTCTTTGGCTGCCATGACGTTCTCCCTAAGCGGCTTTGCGCAAACGAGAATTCTCGATCACGCCCATCAGATCCGTTTCCGGCATGATGATTAGCTCTTCGCCGTCGAGCTTGATCTCGGAGCCCGACCATTTCCCGAATAGGACTCGGTCGCCGACGCGGACGTCGAGGGGGTGAACCATCCCATCTTTGGAGCGACTACCCGGTCCTACGGCGACGACTTCGCCCTCCATCGGCTTTTCCTTCGCCGTATCGGGGATGATGATTCCGCCAGCGGACTTTTCCTCCGGCGTTACGCGGCGAATCACCACGCGGTCGTGCAATGGACGGAATTTCATCGTGTGTCTCCCTATAGCCGAGCGAGCGCCAGACGGCTCTCGAGCCACCAGGCTCGAGCCATCTGCGAACATTCCCGCACAAAGGTTATGTGCTGTGGTACAGCACATGGGGTGACGCGCAAGCATCCGCAATGGGCGATGTGAGCCGTCGTGGCCCACACCCCAAAGATCACGAATCGACGCGCACGCCGAGGAACCCGCCCGCGCCGGTGAGGGAATGACGATACATGCGGATATTTCCCTGCACGCAGACCTCAAAAATCACCAACAGACAATTTCTGACCCACGTCGCACGAGGATCCCTGCGGAGCGCACGCCACGCCAGCGATGGAGCGTCGTTGGTCTGCTGAGCACACCTTTCAACCGGAGCCGGTGATCGGTATCATCGTGGCCAAGCCCTTGCGCATGGGAAATCCGCGAGTCCGCTCGCCCCATTCGGCATCTGCCGGTTTCGTGGCGGTGAGCGCTCGTCACAGGGAGGGAGAAAAATGAGATACATCAGGTCGATGACCGTCGGCGTTTTGACCCTCGGGGCGCTGCTCCTGGGCGGTGGAAACGTGCGCGCGGAGTCCGTGCTCAATGTCGGCATGGCGGCCGCCGATCTCGGTTCCCTCGATCCCCACCGCACCGCGACGACGCCGGACAAGGCGATCATCGGCTGGATGTTCAATGGGCTTGTCCGTTTCAAGCCGGGAACGATGAACCCGGAGTCGATCGAGCCCGACCTCGCGGAGAGCTGGGACACCTCGCCCGACCAGCTCACCTGGACCTTCCACCTCCGAAAGGGGGTGCAGTGCAATAACGGCTACGGCGAGCTCACCTCTGATGACGTGGTGTTCTCGCTGAAGCGCGCCGCAGATCCGAAGGTCTCCTCCTTCTCGTCGGATTTCGCGGACTTCGCCTCGATCGAGGCGATGGATGCCTATACCGTCACGATCAAGCTGAAGCAGCGTCCTCCCAGCCTTCTCGGCATCCTCACGAACTACCAGGGCGGCAACATCGTCTGCAAGAAGGCGGTGGAGAAGCTCGGCGACGACTTCCGCACCAAGGCCGTGGGGACGGGACCCTTCGCCTTCGCGGAATACACTCCCAACCAGTCCATCACGCTCGTCGCGAACAAGAACTATTTCCGCGGCGCCCCCAAGATCGACAAGATCGTCTATCGCTACATTCCCTCCGACGCGACGCGCGACCTCGCCTATACCTCCGGCGAGATCGATCTGATTTACGGCCGCCAGGATCAGGTCTGGGCGGAGCGCATGAAATCCGATCCGCACACGGTGGTCGACGTCTTCGGACCCGGCGAGCTCTCGGACATGAATCTCGACATCACCAAGAAGCCGCTCGACGACCTCCGCGTACGGCAGGCGATCGCCTATGCGGTGAACCGGGCCGAGCTCGTGAAGTTCAAGGGCGCCCTGACCGCGCGCGAGGCGGTCTCGATCATTCCCCACGACTATCTCGGCACCGACGAACACGCCCCGCTCTACCCCTACGACCCCGAGAAAGCGAAGCAGCTCCTGGCGGCGGCAGGGTTTGCGAACGGCGTCACCATCAAGGCGATCCAGACGACGCTCCCGAGCATGCTCAACACGATGCAAATCGTGCAGGCGCAACTCAAGAAGGTCGGGATCGATTTGCAGCTCGAGGTGGTGGACCATCCGACCTTCCACGCGCAGATCCGCAAGGATCTGAGCCAGGTCGTGATGTACGCGGCGGCACGGCTGCCCGTCGCCGACGTCTACCTCACTCAATTCTATCATTCCCGCAGCATCGTCGGGACACCCACGGCGGTGACGAACTTCTCCCATTGCGGCATGGCCGACGCCGAGATCGACGGAGCGCGGACGGCGACCGATTCCGCCAAGCAAAAGGAGCTCTGGAAGAAGGCGCAGGACATATTGGTGGAGCAGGTCTGCGCGGTTCCGCTTTATGAGCAGCTCCAAGTCTGGGCGCATCGCGACAAGCTCGACTACGGCTACAAGCTGGACGCGTCGCTGACCTTGGGCCCGATCGTCAACGAAACAAGCACGCTGAAATAGGCGGGGAGGCGGGCGGCAAGGACTGCAACCGGCCGCGCGGCCGAGCCGAATGCTCACCTACATAGTGAAGCGCCTGCTCGTGGGGGTGCCCACCCTGCTCGCGGTGCTGACCGTGGTGTTCTTCTTCGTGCGCATCGCGCCGGGCGATCCCGCCTTCATCATCCTCGGGGATCAGGCGAGCCCCCAGGCGCTCGCGGCGGTGCGCCACGATCTCGGACTCGACCAGCCGATGCTCGCGCAATACGCCGATTTCATGGCGATGGTGCTGCGCGGCGATCTCGGCAATTCGCTCGTCACGCATCAGTCCGTCTGGGGCGAGGTCGCGAAGGTGCTGCCCTACACCATCGAGCTCACGCTCACGGCCCTCGCGATCGGCACCGTGCTGGGCCTTCCGCTGGGTGTTCTCGCGGCGCGGCGCCGAAACGAGTTTATCGACTACGCCGCCCGCTTCCTTTCGCTGCTGGGCTTGTCGTTTCCAGCTTTCGTCTCGGCGATCCTGCTGCTGCTGGCCTTCGCAATCGAACTGCGCTGGTTTCCCGTGATCAGCGAGGCTCGTGCGAACGATCCCATGAGCCGTCTCTCGGCGTTGGCGCTCCCCGCGGTCAATCTCGGCCTCATCATGGTCGCCTACGTCATGCGCGTCGCACGGTCGAGCATGCTCGGCGTCCTCGGCGAGGATTACATCCGCACCGCGCGCTCCAAGGGGGTACCCGCGGGGATCGTGGTCTGGCGGCACGCGCTCAGGAACGCGCTCATTCCCGTTGTCACGGTCGTCGGCCTCTATCTCGGCGTACTCATTGGCAACTCCGTGCTGACGGAGATCGTCTTCAACCGCCCCGGCCTCGGCAAGCTGATCGTCAACGCTCTCAATCAGCGCGACTACACGATGCTGGAGGGATTGATGGTGATCTACGCCTTCTTCATCGTGATCGCGAACCTGCTGACGGATCTCACCTACGGCATGGTCGATCCGCGCGTGAAGCACCAATGACCGTCGCACCCGCGACGCGCGAGACCGGCGCGCTCGCGCGATTTGGGACGGCGCTGCGTCGGCACAAGATGGCGTCGCTTGGCGGCGGCATCGTCGTGCTCGCGGCGCTGAGCGCGATCTTCGCGCCCTGGCTTTCGCCGCACGATCCGCTCGAGCAGGACGTGCTGCTTCGTCTCGCGGGCCCGTCGGCGGATTTTCCTCTCGGCAACGATTCCTTCGGCCGCGACATCCTCTCGCGTATCCTCTGGGGCGGACGCGTCTCGCTCTACGTCAGCACGGCGTCGGTGCTCATTGCGATCGTGCTCGGCGGAGCGATCGGAATTCTCGCGGGCTATGTCGGGGGCCTCTTCGATCGCATCGTGATGGCGGCGATGGATGTGCTGCTGTCGTTCCCGACGCTAGTGATGGGATTGCTGGTGGTCGCCATGCTGGGACCGACCGTCGGCAACTTGATCCTCGCGATCACGCTGACGGCGGTGGCACCCTTTGCCCGTATCGCCCGCGCACCGACGCTCACGATCAAGGAGCGGGACTTTATCGAGGCCGGGAGGGCGCTGGGATTCTCGAATCTGCGCATTATGATCGTTCACATATTGCCGAACGTGATCGACGAGATCCTCGTGATGGCCTCGCTCTGGCTCGCGACCGCGATCCGCACCGAAGCCTCGCTCAGCTTCATCGGCCTCGGCGTGAGACCGCCCACGGCGACCTGGGGCGGCATGATCCGCGAGGGCTTCGAGAACATCCTCGATCAGCCCCTGCTCGCGATCTTCCCGAGCATCGCCATCCTCGTCGTCATGTTCGGCCTCAACATGCTCGGCGACGGCCTACGCGATACCTCCGACCCGAGGCTCCGCCATGAGTGATGCGAGCGGACGCGAATTGGCTCTGGACGTCCGAGGCCTTACGACGGAGTTTCGCATCAACGGCCGCTGGTATCCCGCCGTTCGTGACGTTAGCTTTGCACTGAAGCGCAACGAGACCCTGGCCCTGGTGGGAGAATCCGGTTGCGGCAAGAGCATCACCGCGCTCTCGATCATGGGCCTCGTGCCCAAGGCGAACGGACGGGTCGCCGCCGGGCAGGTGCTGCTCGATGGACGCAATCTCCTCGCGTTGAGCGAGCAGCAGATGGAGAAGATCCGGGGCGGGGCGATCGCCATGATCTTCCAGGAGCCGATGACGTCGCTCAATCCGGTTTTGCCCATCGGATTCCAGGTCGCCGAGGCGCTTCGCTATCACACCGATCTCTCGGAGTCCGAAGCCAAGGCCCGCGCGCTGGAACTCCTTCAGCACGTCAAGATTCCTTCGGCGGCGAGGCGCATTGCCGACTACCCGCACCAATTCAGCGGGGGCATGCGTCAGCGCGTGATGATAGCGATTGCTCTCGCCTGCAATCCCCGCGTAATCCTCGCGGACGAGCCGACGACGGCGCTCGATGTGACGATCCAAGCCCAGGTACTGGCCCTCCTCGCGGAGCTGAAGGCGGAGACGGGCCTCGCGATGATCTTCATCACGCACAATCTCGGCGTCGTCGCCTCGATTGCCGACAGGGTCGCGGTGATGTACGCGGGAGACATCGTCGAGCTCGCGGAGGTGGGTGAGCTCTTCCGGCGGCCGACTCACCCCTACACAGAAGCGCTGCTCGCTTCGATTCCACGGGTCGATCGCGACGCCGGGGATCTCAAGCCCATCCCCGGCCAAGTTCCCCCGATCACGGCAATGCCCGCGGGCTGCCGCTACGCGGACCGCTGCCCGCTGCGCGAGCCACGATGCACGCAGGAGAGTCCACCGCTCAGCCCGCTCGCGGACAGTGCCGAGCATTTCGCGCGCTGTTGGGTCCGTGCGGGCACGGGAGGGAGCGCGGCATGAGCGGCGTGCTTCTCGACGTACAAGGCCTGAGCAAGAGTTTCACGGTGCGTCGGGGCTTCATGGGCGGCGCCCTCGCGACGGTGCACGCGCTCAACGGGGTCTCCTTCTCCATCGGACCCGGCGAGGCCTTCGGGCTCGTCGGTGAATCCGGTTGCGGAAAATCGACAGCAGGACGCGCCATTCTGCGCCTCATCGAGGCGGATTCCGGGACGGTCCTGTTCAAGGGTGAGAGCGTCTTTGCGGCCGACACGGGCGCGCTGCGCCGACTGCGGCGCCAAATGCAAATCGTCTTCCAGGATCCCTACTCGTCACTCAATCCGCGCCGCACCATCAACCAGACCCTGAGCGAGCCGATGCGCGTCCATGGCATGGGAAGCTCTACCGAGATCCGGGAGGCGGTGCACGCGGTGCTCGGCGAGGTCGGCATGCCAAGCGACGCCGCGGGAAAATATCCGCACGAGTTCAGCGGCGGACAGCGCCAACGGATCGGCATTGCCCGCGCCTTGGTGCTGCAGCCCGAGCTCGTCGTCGCGGACGAGCCGGTCTCCGCCCTCGACGTCTCGATCCAGGCGCAGATATTGGTGCTGCTGCGCAATCTCCAGCAAAAGCGCAATCTGAGCTTCGTCTTCATTTCGCACGATCTAGGGGTGGTGCGGCATTTCTGCCGCTCCGTCGCGGTCATGTATCTCGGGCGCATCGTCGAGCGCGGCCCGATTCCCGGGATTTTCGACGAGCCGCTCCACCCCTATACGCGCGCTCTTCGCAACGCCTCGCCGGTGCCGGATCCCGCCGCCAAGGTGACCATGGCAAAGCTCGAGGGCGAGGTCGCCTCGGCGCTCGCACCACCAAGCGGATGTCACTTCCATCCGCGCTGTCCCCACGCGACCGAGATCTGCCGCCAGGTCTATCCGCCCTGGACCGAGCTGAGCAGCGGGCGCGGCGTCGCGTGCCACCTCTATCCTCCGGAGCCGACGGGAGCAGCACCATCATGACCGTCCTCTATGCCGAGACGGCGCTGCTGCCGGAGGGATGGGCGGAGGCTGTGCGTATCACGATCGACCCTGCCGGCGTCATCGCCTCTATCGAGCGCGACGCCGATGCGGCGGGTGCCGAGCGCCTTACGGGCCCCGCTCTGCCGGGAATGCCCAATCTCCACTCCCATGCTTTTCAGCGCGCGATGGCGGGGCTGACGGAGCGCAAGAGCCCCACAGGCGACGATTTCTGGAGCTGGCGCGAAACGATGTACCGCTTCCTCGCGGTGCTCGAGCCCGAGGACGTCCGAGCGATCGCGGCTCAGCTTTACGTCGAGATGGTGAAGGCGGGATACACGACCGTCGGGGAATTCCACTATCTGCACAACGGCCGCGACGGCCAACCCTATGCCGACCGTGCGATCATGTGCGACGCACTCGTCGAGGCCGCCGCCGAGGCTGGAATCGGACTGACGCTCTTGCCCGTGCTCTACCAGACCAGCGGCTTCGGCGGCATCGCGCCGACCGAGGCGCAAGGGCGATTTCTTGGAACTCCCGAGTCGATCCTCGAGACGATCGCGGATTTGCGGCGTCGATACCGGAATTCACCGGTGCTGCGCATCGGAATCGCGCCGCATTCGCTCCGCGCCGTCAGATCCGAGGCGCTCCGGGCAGCGATCGCCGGCCTCCACGACCTGGATCCCACGGCCCCAGTGCATCTGCACATATCCGAGCAGACCGCCGAGGTCGAACAGTGCCTGAAGTGGAGCGGTCAGCGGCCGGTCGCCTGGCTTCTCGATCATGCCGGGGTGGATCGGAAGTGGTGCCTCGTGCACGCCACCCACATCGACGCCGGCGAGACCGCGCGCCTCGCAGCCACCGGCGCGGCCGTGGGTCTCTGTCCCACCACCGAGGCCAATCTCGGCGACGGCTTGTTCCCGTTCGCGGAGTTCGCGAGTGCCGGCGGCATCTGGGGCATCGGCTCGGACAGCCACGTCTCCGTCAATCCGATCGAGGAGCTGCGCTTGCTCGAATACGGCCAACGTCTCTTCGCTCGCCGGCGCGCTCTCGCAGCGACCGACGCCAATGCCTCGACGGGCGTTGCTCTCTGGCGCGCCGCGCTCGCAGGCGGCCGCCAAGCTCTTGCGCAACCCATCGGGCGTCTTACTCCCGGCGAGCGCGCGGACATTCTGGTGCTCGACGCGGCTTCGCCCGCGCTCTATGGGCGCAGGCGCGACGACCTCCTGGATTCGCTTGTGTTTGCCGCCGGCCCCTCAGCAATCCATGAGGTCATGATCGCTGGACATTGGGTCGTGCGCGGACGCCGTCACATCGCGGAGGATCGCGTCCTCGAGCGCTACCGCAAAACCTTGGATAGGCTCGCGATCTAGATCCCGCGGCGCGACGGTGTTTGCGCGGGGAATGATGGGATGCATAATACCGGGGGCGCGAATTCCGATCGGGAGGGGATGCTATGGAAGCAAATGCAGCGCGAGCTGGCGGCCGGACTCTCACGCGTCGCACCGCCACGAAACTCCTTTTTGCCGCGGCGAGCACGGTCTTCGCTCCGAGCCTGGCCCGGTCAGCCGACAAGAAGGTTTTCCTGCTGACCTGGGGCGGAACCATCCAAGCCATGCTCGAGCGCGACAACTGGGCGAAGAAATTCGCGGATACGACGGGATACGAGGTTGTGCTCGTTCCGAAGGCTACGGGTACGGAGATCATGGCGACGGCGATCGCCCAGAAATCGAATCCCCAGGTCGACGTCGTCCAGTCCGATCTGCTGCCATGGCTCGGCGCGATAGAGCAGGATCTCTATGCTCCTCTGGACAAGGGCGCGGTGCCGAATCTCGCGAGCCTCTATCCGCCGGCGCTCATCAAGGGAAAGGACGGCGCGCAGGTCCTGGGCGTCGAGCCCTACGGCGACGTCTTCGCGCTCATCTACAACAAGGACATCTTCGCGCAGAACAAATGGGCGCCACCTTCTCAGTGGACAGACATGGAGCGGCCGGAGCTGCAGGGCAAGCTCCTCATTCCGCCGCCGACCTCGATCTACGGAATCTATTTCCTCATCATCGCCGCGCGGGCGCACGGCGGCAGCGAGAACAACATTGAGCCCGGCTTCGAGGTGATGAAGAAGATCGGGCCGGGCGTCGTCGATTGGAGCGACACCTTCGCGAAGATGTCTCAGTTCCTGGCGGATGGAACGGCTGCGCTCGCCTTCCACGGCATCGCCGGCGCGCTCGACATGGTCGCGCGCAAGCTGCCGGTCGGCTACGCTGTCCCGACGCCCGTCTATATGAGCCCCACCGCCATGGGCGTCATGAAGGGCGGTCCGAACAACGCGGGGGGCTCCGCGTTCCTCAATTGGTGGATCAGCCCGGAAGTGCAGAGCTACCGCGCGGAGACTTACGGGCAGACCGTCATGAACCGCGAGGTGAAGCTCTCCGAAGCGGCCGCGGCCAAACTGCCGGACCAGCAGAAACTCTCGAAGCTCGTCGAGGTGGATTACGCGACGGTGTTGAAGAACCGGATGGCCTGGGTCGATCGTCTCCAGCGCGAGGTCGTGAAGTAGGTCACGCTCGCAGCCTCTCCGAGCCCGACGCGATGTCGCTCGAGATCGTCGACCTCGTGAAGGTGTTCGGTGCGGTGCGTGCCGTCGACGGGGTCAGCCTCTCGGTCGCTGGCGGAGAGTTCTTCACCCTGCTCGGTCCTTCCGGTTGCGGCAAGACCACGCTCTTGCGGCTCATCGCGGGTATATATCAAGCCAGTAACGGCTCGGTGCGGCTCAACGGCCGCGACCTAACCGCGGCGCCGATGCACACGCGCAATCTCGCGATGGTCTTCCAGAGCTTTGCGCTCTTCCCGCATCTCAGTGTCTTCGACAACGTCGCATTCGGATTGCGGACCCGGCGCGTGCCGCGCGAGGAGATCCGCCAGCGCGTGAAGGAGGCGCTGGCGCTCGTGAAGCTCGACGCCTTGTCAGAGCGCTTCCCGGCGCAGCTCTCGGGCGGCCAGCAGCAGCGCGTCGCGCTCGCCCGGGCTCTCGTCGTGCGGCCCGATCTGCTGCTCTTCGACGAGCCCCTCAGCAATCTCGATGCGCGATTGCGCGACGAGATGCGCTTCGAGATCCGCGACTTGCAGCGGCGGATCGGCATCACCACGGTTCTGGTCACGCACGACATCGAGGAAGCCTTCGTGATGTCCGACCGGATGGCGGTGATGCAGGCCGGCAAGATCATGCAGATCGGCCGCGCCGACGAGATCTATCGATCTCCCGCGAGTCGCTTCGTCGCCAACTTCGTGGGTCCGATCAACGAGCTCGCGCTGACTCGCGTCGAGACGATCGATGGACGACGGCGCGGCATTGCAGCGGGCGAGCTAACGGTATGGCTTCCGCAAGCCGGGGCGGGCGCCGGAAGGGGATCGGCGAGTCTCGTGCTCCGGCCGGAGGCGCTGCGCGTCGCTGCCGGCGATGTCGGCACCGAGAACCGCTTTCCCGCGGAGATCGTGGACGTCGTCTACCTCGGCGGCAGCAGCGAGTGTCGCGTCAAGGTCGGCAACCTCCGTCTTTCCGCCGTGATGCCCAGCTCTGCTGCGGCGAGATTTCGTCCTGGCGAGCCCGTGAGCGTCGGATGGGATGCGAATGACGGGGTGATGCTCGATGCGGGATAGCGCCGCCCGCGCACCCTGGCTCTTCGCGGCGCCACTTCTCCTCGTGATGGCCGCGGGCTTCGTGTGGCCGCTGCTGCAGGCGCTCATCAACAGCTTCCATCCCAATACGCCGCAGGGCATCGACGCGGGGCAATGGACGCTCGGCAACTACGCGCGGCTCTTCGATTCGTTTTACGGCGGCGTTCTCGTGCGTACGCTCCGGATCAGCATCATGGTGACTGCGATATCGGCTCTGCTCGCTTATCCCGTCGCGCTGTTCCTTGCGCGCCTGCCGCCGCGCGCGCAATCTCTCGTCATTCTCGCCTATGTCAGCCCCTGGCTCGTCAACACAGTGGTCAAGGCCCTCGGCTGGACGCTGCTGCTGCGCACCAATGGCGTGGTCAATACGGTGCTCCGCGGCCTCGATGTCATCGCTTCTCCGTTGAAGCTCATGCTCAACGAGGCCGGCGTCGTCATCGCGCTCATCCCCGGACACTTCATTTTCGTGCTGTTACCGCTCTGGGCCGCCGTGAGCGGACTTGATCCCGCACTCACCTGGGCCGCAGGCACGCTGGGGGCGCGTCCCAGCGCCATCTTCTGGCGCGTCGTGCTGCCTCTAACTTTGCCGGCCTTCGTCGCGGGCCTCGTCATCAATTTCATCATGAACATGACGGCCTTCGCGATTCCGATGTTCCTGGGCGGCCAGCGGAACCTGGTCGCCTCGATGCTGGCATATCAGGTCAATCTCATCTCCTTGGACTGGCCGCTCGGTGGGGCGCTTGCAGTGATGCTGCTGGCGCTCACGCTGATCCTCGTCTGGGCGGGACAGAGAGCCGCGAGTTTCCTCACGGCAGGGCGAGGCCTCAGGCCATGATCCGCGCGATCAATTTCGCGATGCTGATCGTGGTCCTCGCGCCGGTGGTCGTGGTGATATGGATGTCGCTCACGCCGACATCGATGTTCGTGCTCCCGCTCACGCAATTCTCCCTGCGCTGGTACCGAGAGGCGCTGTCCTACCCAGGCTTCGTCGATGCCTTCGTCCTGAGCGCGGAGCTCGCATTCCTAGCGGCGGCGATCACCCTCGTGCTGTGTTTCCTCGCGGTATATGGAATCGTACGCTATCGGCCCCGCGGCGCTGCCGCGCTCAGGGGCTTCTTTACGGCGCCAATCCTCGTTTCGGCCGTCGTCTTCGGCATTGCCATGCTGCAGTTCGTGAACCGGATCGGCATCTACAATCAGTTCGTAGGCTTGCTGCTGGCGCATGTCGTGCTCGTCGTTCCCTTCGCGATCCGCTCGCTGGAAGCCACCGTGCGAGCCGTTCCGGAGGAACTCGAATGGGCCTCCATGATCCTCGGAAGGAGTCGGCTCAGCACCCTTCTCCGCGTCACGCTGCCGCTTTGCGCGCGCGGCCTCGTGACCGGGTTTCTCTTCTGCTTCTTGCTATCCTTCTCCGAGGTGACGACAACCATATTCATGACGGGACCCAGCTTGCAGACGCTGCCCGTCCGCATCTACACCTATATGTCCGATCGGATCGATCCGACCGTCGCCGCTGTCTCGGCGCTCGTCGTCCTCGTCTCGATCGTCGTGCTCGTCCTCCTCAATCTATTGGGCGGGCTCCGCCGTTTGACCTCGCAATAGCCGTCGGAAACTCGCTCATGAGCGACGACCTCCTCATCGACCACGATGCCGGCGTCACGACGCTGACCATCAACCGCCCGCCCCTAAATCTCATGACCATCCCGCTGCTGCGTGCGATCGTGGACGCGCTGAAGGTGCTGCGCGACCGGGACGAGACGCGCGCCATCGTGATCCGCGGCGCGGGAACTCGAGCGTTTTGCGCCGGGGCCGATCTCAAAGGCGAGGACGAGACCAACCCTGCCAATGCCGGCGAGGCTCGCGCCATCGGCATGCACATGATCGACCTGATCGAGGAGCACCCGAAGCCCATTATCTCAGCCGTACGCGGTTGGTGCATCGGCGGGGGTACCGCGATCGCTTGGCCCTGCGACATCAGGCTCGCCGCGGCCTCCGCCAAGTTCCGCGCGGGCGACATCTACCTCGGACTTGCCCCGAGCTGGGGGCTCGGCAACGCGCGGCTTGTCCATTATCTCGGCCGCAATCGTACCTTGGACACTTCTCTGCTCGGCGACGACATCACCGCGCAGGAGGCCTATGATTGGGGACTCGTCACGCGGGTCTTCTCGGACGAATCCTTCGATGCGGAAGTCGCACGCATCGCGCATAAGCTTGCGGGTGGTGCGCCGCTTCCCATCCGCGCCATCAAGGAAAGCGTGCGCGCGCAGTACCGGGATTCCCCGGACCGTGCGATGCTGCTGACGGAGCGCTGGCATCGAATCATCCGCGATTCCGAGGACGCCAAGGAGGGCATTCGCGCCATGATCGAGAAGCGCAAGCCCGCTTTCAAGGGACGCTGAAAGACATCGCATGCGCGCCAAAGCTGCCCCAAGGATCTCTATCGCACGCATCTTCGAGCCCCGGCGCGTCGCCGTCTTCGGCGCCTCGGACGACCGCGACAAATGGGGCGGGCGCATCATGCATTACCTCGCGCTGCACGGGTTTGCGGGCGAGATCGTGCCCCTCAATCCACGACGCGAGAGGGTGCGGGGCCTCAAATGCTACGCGCGCGTCGCCGACGCGCCGCCGGTCGATGTCGCGGTGATCGCGGTTCCCGCAGGGATCGTCCCGCAGACGATCCGAGATTGTGCGGCGGCGGGCGTCGGCTGCTGCGTCATCATCACCGCGGGCTTCGCCGAAGCTGGCCCCGAGGGCGCGGCCGCGCAGGACGAGCTCGCGAGGATCTCCGCGGAGACCGGCATGCGGCTGGTGGGCCCCAATTGCCTCGGGCTCATCAACTTTCGCAACGGCATGGCGCTCACCTCTGCCCGTGTACTCGATGTCGAGAAGATCATTCCCGGCCATATCGGGCTCGTCTCGCAAAGCGGCGCGCTCATGCTCTCGGTCTATAACCGCGCGCACGACCACGGCATCGGATTCAGCCAACTCGTCTCGGTTGGCAATCAAGCCGACCTCGATGTCTGCGATTTCTTCGAGCACATGATCGACGACCCGGACACGCACGCTATTTGCCTTCACATCGAGGGCCTGGCGGATGGGCGCCGGCTTCTTCGTCTGCTCGACCGCGCGCGGCAGGCGCGGAAGCCAGTGGTGGTCCTCAAGACGGGGCGCAGCGAGCAAGGGGAAGCGGCTGCGCGCTCGCACACCGCGAGCCTCGCCGGCTCCTATCCGGTATTCGCAGCAGCCTGCCGGGAGTCCGGCGCGATCCTCGTCGACGATCCCGACGTCATGGTGCTCGTGGCGGATTTCATCCTGCGCAATGGACCTGCGCGCGGCGACGGCATCGGTATCGTCTCGTCGTCTGGCGGAATGAACGGGACCGTCGTCGATCGGATGGCCGATCGAGGCCTCCGGCTCGCGCGCTTCGCCGAGGCCGCGCGCGCGACATTGCAGACGGTAATGCTGCCGGGCCATCTCGACAATCCCGTCGACATGGGGACGCGCCGGCAAGAAATCGGCGGCGTTGCCGCGATCGCGGCGCCAGTCGTCTCGGCGCTCGCCGCCGATCCCGATGTCGGCGTGATCCTCATTCCCCTTACGACGACCCCTAGCTATGAGGCGTCCGTGACCGCGCTCGCGGAGGCCCTCCGCGACTGCGGCAAGCCCACGCTCTTCGTGGTGACGCCGGGCTCGGTCGCCACGGGCGTACGCGCGATCATCCGCGACCGCGGCATCCTACACTGCGATCGTCTAGACGACGGCATACGGGTGCTGGAGGGTTATCTCTCCTACAAGCACGATCGAGCATCCGCAGAGGCCCCGCCACCGTCGCCCTTGCCGCCGCTCCCCTCGCGCTCCGGCTATCTGAGCGAGCCCGAAGCCAAGGCGCTGCTCGCGACGTTCGGACTTCGTGTGACGCGCGAGCGGCGCGCGCGCAGCGCTGCTGCGGCGAGCGAGGCGGCCGGCGCGATCGGTTACCCGGTCGTGCTGAAGGGCGTCAGCGATAAGGTCGTGCACAAGAGCGACGCGGGCCTGGTGCGGCTCGGCCTCACCGATCGGCTCTCGGTCGAGGCCGCCTTCAATGAGGTGACCGCGAAGCTCAAAGGATTGGACCCGGACGCGCAGGAGTGCGTCTTGGCGGAGATGGTGTCGGGAGGGCTCGAGCTCATCCTCGGAGCCAAGCGCGATCCGCAATTCGGCCCGGTCGTCCTCGTGGGCGCGGGCGGCGTGCTGGTCGAGCTCATGCGGGACGTCGAGGTGGCGCTCGCGCCGGTATCGCGTGAAGCGGCAGAGGCGATGCTGAGGCGGTTGCGCATCTGGCCGCTGCTGCAAGGTTTCCGCGATCAGCCCCGCCGCGACG
>DATJVP010000079.1:0-6507 GCA_035581425.1 Allostellaceae bacterium
GCTCGCGGAACGAGGCGAGCACGGCATCGCGTGTCGCCTCCGGGGCTCGCCCGAGCGCGCTCACCAGCTTGCGCAGGGAGGGCTCCGAATTGTCGGTGAGCGACGGGGGCTCGCCCTCGGCGCCGCGCCCTCGCCATTCCGCCTGCAGCGCCGGCACCGTGGCCACCCCGCGTCGCCATGCAGAATAGAGGCGCTCCTCCCAAAAGGGATCGCGCCGCCCGATGACGCCGGCCGCGACGAATACTGCCGCGGGCAAGCCCAGGGTCCGGAGCGCCGGCAGCGCATACTCCGCCGTATCCGCCCAACCGTCGTCGATGGTGACGAGAAGCGGGTGCCGCGGCAATGCGACCCCCTCGAGAGCATCCAGCACCTGATCGAGCGAGACGACGGAATAATGTCGCCGCAAGAATTCCAGTGCCTCCGCGAAGAGCGTGTCCGAGATCGTGTATTCGGGATCGGCTCCCGCCCAACGGGGATCGCCCAGCGATAGCACCCGGTGAAACATCACGACCGTCAGGCGATTACGGTCCCTGAGACGATGCAACGCACCGAGGGCGCCGGATGCATAGGCGAGCCTGCGCAGGGTTTCTTTCAGCGCGGGAACCATCCGAGCATTGTGCCGCAGCCCCCGCCGCGAAACCAACGGGTTCGTCTCCCTTGTGAATCCGTCGATTCCGCTCTAGAAGCTTGAGCGATCGTCGCATTGAGCGCAGGTTCCGAGTCGCGGATCCATGGAGTCGTCACAGCCGCTCGTAAGCGTCGTCCTTCCCTGCTTCAACGCGGAAGCGACGCTGGAGCGGGCGCTGGCGTCGATCGCACAGCAGAATTACCGGCACCTCGAAGTGATCGCAGTCGATGACGGGAGCACCGACCGTACGCCCGACATATTGGAGTCGCGCGCAGACGTCGTTCAGCGGGTGATCCGCTTGCCTCGCAATTGCGGCGCGGCTGCGGCGCGCAACGCAGGCCTCGCACGGGCCCAGGGCGAATACGTAGCGTTCCTCGACGCAGACGACGAGTGGCTGCCCGGCAAGCTCTCGCGGCAGGTGATTGCGATCGCGCCCCATCCCCGCATGACCTTCGTCTCCTGCAACGCGCGCGTGATCGATGCAGCGAATAAATCCGCCACGCCGGCCTTCCAGGATCTCTTGCCGGAGACGCCGGGCCAAGCCTGGAAGGTCCTGCTGGCCGATACCTTCGTCTGGACGCCGACGGTGCTCGCGCGCCGCGCGAGCCTTCTGGAGGTGAATGGCTTCGACGAATCCCTGGTGATCGCCGAGGATCAGGATCTCTGGATCCGGCTCGCGCTCCTCGGCGAGGTCGGCTTCATCGACGAGGTGCTCGCGGTGATCCACGAGCGTCCCGGCAGTCTCTCCAGTGCCGGCGCGCAGCTCATCCTCGACAACACGCTCGCGATGGTGCTTCGACACGTCCAGCTGCAGCGCCGCCGCCTCACATCGCGCGAGACCCGTCGCATTCTGGGGCGCCGTTACACGCGGATCGGCCGCAACGTCTATCCGCAGCTTCCATTCCGTGGCGGCATGTTGCTGATTCGCGCAATGCTGTCCGGGTATCGGCCGTTCGAGAACCTCGTCTACCTCCTGCGAGCTTCGCCCGTGGCGCGGGGTCTCAAGGGGCGGCCGCGCAGACCTGAGGAAGGCGGATCGCTTGGCTGAGCTCGGCAGCGGTCTCGTCTCGCATGTCGTCTCGCCGGACAGCCTGACCGACAACGAACTCGCGGCATGGCGTCGCGCTCGAGAGGCGCACCCGGCGCTGGGCTCGCCGTTTTTTTCCGCGAGCTTCACCCGCGCGGTGGCGCGCGTGCGACATGACGTCAGAGTTTGCGTGATCGGAAGCGAGGGCAAGCCCGTCGCATTTCTTCCGCTTCAGTTTGGCAGCGGCACGCGGCGGGTGCTCGGCGCCGCGGAACCCGTGGGTGGCGAGATGTCCGACTATTTTGGTCTTATCGCGCCGCCGGGATTCAAGATCGAGGCGCGGACCTTGCTCTCGATGGCGAAGCTTACGGCTATCAACTTCCGAAACCTCCCGGAAGAAGAGCTCTCGTTCGGGCTCGACGGCGAGCAGCCGGAGCGTGGCCATCGCATTGAGATCGGAGCAGATGTGGGGGAGTATTGGGAGAGGTTACGGCAAGAGAATGAGAGTTTCGCGCGCGAGCTCGAGCGGCGCGAGCGCCGGATCGTCGAGGCATTGGGGCCTCTCGACTTCACCTTCAATGTCGCGGACCCCGAGCGGGAGCTGGATCGGCTCGTCGCCATGAAGCGAGCGCAATACAGAGAGACGGGCGTTCCCGATGCGCTCGCCGAGCCTTGGCAGCGTCATCTGCTGACGTTGCTCGCGGCCTCGGCCGACGCCGATTGCGCGGGCTCGCTCGCGACGCTTAATGCCGGGGGTCATTGGGTCGCTTCGCACTTCGGCCTGCGCAGTGGGACAACACTTCACTATTGGTTCCCCATCTTCAATCCGGCGCTTGCGAAGTTCGGGCCCGGTCACTTGCTGCTGAAGCACGTCATCGATGGCTGTGCCGCCGCGGGTATTCGTACGATCGATCGCGGGTCGGGGGAACAGTCGCACAAATCCGCGTACGTGACAGTGCCGCGCCTTTATTATAGGGGTTGCTGGCACGATGGGAGCACACGCGCGGTCATGTATCGTGGGCTGCAGTCACTGGCGTGGCGTTGGCAGAAGCACCGCCGCGCGGCGGGTGCGGCCGGCAACCGAGAGCCGTGACCGATCCGGCGTCAAGCCTCCGCCAACAGATGGCGCGGGGTGCCATCTGGATGATGCTGCAGCGTGTCGCGATCCGCATCATCGGTCTCGCCAGTACCGTCGTTTTGGCGCGAGTGCTGATCCCCGGCGATTTCGGCTTGGTCGCGCTCGCAACGGGTTTTCAAGCCGTGATCGAATCCGTGGCGGAGCTCGGCTTCGATCTCGCGCTCGTCCAAAGGCAGACCAGCGATCGCGCCGCCTATGACACCGCCTGGACGCTGAACGTCATCCGCGGGCTGTTGATCGCGGCAATCCTGCTGGGTACGGCCGATCCGGTCGCGAGCTTCTACGGGGATGATCGGCTCGCGGCGATCTTGCGCTGGCTTGCACTCGGCCCCTTCGTCGCCGGCGTCGCGAACATTGGCACTGTAGAGTTCCATCGCGATCTCCGCTTCGACGTGGAGTTCCGGCTCGCTGTCTGGAGCAAGATCGCGGCGGTGCTCGTGACGGTACCCTGGGCTCTCTGGCGACATGATTACTGGGCTCTGGTCGGTGGCATTCTCGCGGGCAAGGTCGTGGCGTCGGCGCTGAGCTATGTCGTTCATCCCTATCGCCCCAGATTTTCATTGGCCGACATCCGGGGCTTCCTTCACTTCTCGAGCTGGCTCTCCATCAACAATCTCATCGGCGCGATCAAGGCGCGGCTGGACGCGCTCGTGGTGGGAAAGCTGCTGGGCGCCTCGGCGCTCGGCATCTACAGCGTCGCCTTCGAGATCTCCAACCTCATCACCAGCGAGCTCATGTGGCCCATCGCTCGCGTGGTGTTCTCGGGATTTGCGAGGCTCGCCGACAAGCCCGCTGAGCTTGCGCGCGGATACACGGATCTCCTCGCTACCCTCATTCTGGTGGCCGTTCCCATGGCGGTTGGCATTGGGCTCACGGCGGAATTCATCGTGCAGATTTTCCTCGGCGGGCAATGGGAGGGCGCCATCCCGCTCATCCGGATCCTCGCCATATTCGGCGTCCTGAATTTCGCGACCGCAAACAGCCAGGCGATCTTTCTCGCATTGGGACGCGCGGATCTCGTGGCCCTCGCCAATTTGCCGGCGTTCATTCTTCTGCCGCCGCTCCTTATATGGGCGAGCGCCGAATACGGTCTCGTGGGCGCGGCCTGGGCCATGTTGGCCGATGGCGCCGTCAACCTCGTCGCGAATTTGGCGATCATGCGGCGCCAGGTTGCGGTCTCGCTGCTGGAGCTCCTCGCCGCCGTCTGGCGTCCCTTGCTCGCGACCCTGGGCATGGTCGCCGGTGTCGTCCCGCTCATGGCGGCATGGCCAAAGGCTGCAACGGCGCTCGCGCTCATCCCCCAATTCATCTGCATCGCCGGCATCGGTGCGGCGATCTACGTCTCGATCGTCCTCGCGTTGTGGCGGATCGCGGGTGCGCCGAACGGGCCGGAGCGGCAGCTCTTATCCGCGCTGGGACTGAAGCGTGCCTCCGATCTCTAATGCCAACACGCGATGTGGACGACGGAATCGCCCCAGCGCTGCATCCTCATTTCAGGGGTCAAGCTCTCCCGGGGATCGGCGAGCCGATGCGCGATGCGGTTTTTCTCTAAGAACTCGAGAGTGACCGCATTGGGGATCGCAAAGGCAACGTTCCGTACGACGCGATGGCTCTGCCGGTAGGTTGCGACGGTATCGACCTGCTGGGAGACGATGCCGATTACCGCGCCGAACTCGTCGAGCAAGGGGCTACCGCTGTGGCCGGGATGGACCTCGCCGAGAAATTGAAAGAGCGGGCGCGTCCCGGCAATTTCGCTGGGGCGCGCCTTGGCGGATGTGATCGACGGTATCTGCCGCGATAGCCCGTAGACGGGAAATCCGATGACGGAAAGGTCGGAGGCATCGACCCGATTCAAGGTCCGCTCGAAGCTCAGCGGCGCCGCGGAGACGATGTCTCCTTGCAACACCGCGAGATCGTGCGCGGGATCGCTCGCGCTGACCCGGACGAAGGCGGGGCTGGCATCTTCGCGACCGACTTCCGCGGTGATGAGATTGCATCCCCCGATAACGTGGTAATTCGTGACGATGGCGCGCTCGGAGACGAAGAACCCTGTTCCCTGTCTTTCGACCCGTTTGCCTCTGAGCGCCGGGTCGAGCGGCGGATTGAGTCCCCTGAGGATATAGCGCTCTCGTTCGCCGTCGTCCGGCGGCGTAGAATCCTCGGCGACGACCGACGGCAGCTTCGCCGCGCGCGGACCTTCGGCCGAGAGCACGAGTGCCGCAAGCAGAAGCGCTGCGCGCGCCCACGCGATCATGGCCGCGCGTCGGCTTGTGGCGGCTTCTCCCAAAGCGCGATCCCCAGGAAAGCAACGAGGTAGACGAGTACGGCAAGCCGCGGGTCCTGCAGGGGCGCGTCGAAGATGCAACACACCGAGAGTCCCGCGAGCGAGGCGATCACGACGGGGCCGATCAGCTCGCCGCGACGTGTGGCACGCCCGGCGCCCCAGGCCGCTGCGATCAGGAGTGCGCAGAATGCGGCCAGCCCTAGAGCGCCGCCTTCGAAGAAGGTCATGACGAACTGATTGTCGATGCGCCAGCCCACGTGGTCGTCGTCGGTGAAATACCAGCGCGTCATTCCGTCCGCGAAATCGCCATTGGCGAGGAGCTGGCTTCCGTCGGCGTTGATGAGGCTGACATTGCGAACGTCGAGCGTGGTCCCCTCGGTGGGATTATAGAGAGTGAGCTCGACGGGACGGCGGAGGAATCCGAGCGCGACCCGAGCGCCAATAGGGCCGGAATCGACGATCTCGCTCCGGGTCTCCCACTCGCCGGCCTTCGAGACGCCGAGTTCGAGAATGCGGCAGTGGAGCGAATAGAGCAGGAGCTTCTCGCATAGGAGAGCGTGAAGCGGCGCGCCGCTGTCGCTTCTAAGGGTGAGCGAGAGCCGGTAGCGCCGGCTAGGCAGGACCGGCACTTTTTGTCCCAAATAAAGCGACGTACCCGCCGTGATGGAGAGGTAGATGCCGTCGCCGTCCCGATGTCGCGCAAAGCTCGTGGGAACCGGGAGGTCGCCATCGAGATTCCAGAGCGACCGTCCGTAGGTGCCAAGGCCCATGCCGAAGAGCGTCGTCGCGATGCCGGGGTTCCGGACGCTGAGCGCATGGAGCACGGCGCGCTCGCGAAGCGCGAGATCCGAAACGCTTCGCTCGAGCCGCCCATGCATGAACTCCGTGCCGAACGCGATTGCGGAGACCGCGATCGCGACCGAAAGCGAAGTGAGCGCGAGGACCCGCGCTAACCCATAGCCGCGGGTCCTTTCTCGCGGCGCGAGCGCCCAGAGGCCGATCGCCAGCGCTATCGCGCCGACGACCGTGGCGGCGTAGGCCGTGCGCGAGAACGTCACGACCACCCCGTAGAGCGCGAGACAACAGACGGCGGTCGACGCCACTCGAGCAAAGCGGATGCGGCTCACGGCGCAAATCGCGATGAACGGGAGCACCATCACGAAATAGTCGTCGATGAAGCCGCCGCCGACGTTCATGCCCGAGAAAGTGCCAACGACGCGATAGCCGGAGCTGAAATCGAAGATCCCGAGAAAGGTTCCGCGCTCCACGACCACCGCCAGCGCCTCGAGCGCAAGACCTGCGGTGAGCCCGATGGCGAGGCGCCCAATTGCGGAGTTTCCGTCTCGCACGCTCTGCCGGAGGAACGGGAGGAGCGCGAGCGCCTCCAGAAGTCCCTTGGCAAGTCGCAGGGCGTTGTCGGGCCGCAGGAA
>DATJVP010000080.1:0-32896 GCA_035581425.1 Allostellaceae bacterium
GTGGACGAGGACACCTTCTTCCACAGCCGCGAGACCGGCGGCACCATCGTCTCGACCGCGCTCGACGAGATGATGCGGGTGGTGCGCGCGCGCTACAACCCCGAGACCTGGAACATCTACGCGGCGCAGGCCTCCGACGGCGACAACTACACCGAGGACAGCGACCGCTGCGCCTCGCTCATGGGCGAGCAGATCCTCCCGGTGAGCCAATATTTCGCCTACATCGAGGTCGGCGCCGAGGCGACGCTGCGCCACGGCTATCCCAGCGCGCCGACCGACCTGTGGCGCACCTACGACGCGCTGACCGCCGCCAACCCGAATTTCGCGATGCGCAAGGTCGCGGACCCCTCGCAGATCTTCCCCGTCTTCCACGATCTCTTCGCCAAGAACCGAGAGCGCGCGGCATGAGCGTCGCCGTCGCGCCTCCCGCGGCGGCGCGCCCGCTGTTCGAGGGCGCGGAGTGGGATTTCGACAAGATCCGCCGCGTGCACGACGCGATCCAGGAGATCGCGATCGGCGAGCTCGGCCTCGACATTTATCCCAATCAGATCGAGGTCATCACCTCCGAGCAGATGCTCGACGCCTACGCCTCCGTGGGCCTGCCGCTAATGTACCGGCATTGGAGCTTCGGCAAGCGCTTTGCGCGCGAGGAGGCGCTCTACCGCCACGGCCTCCAGGGCCTCGCCTACGAGATCGTCATCAATTCGAGCCCCTGCATCAGCTACATCATGGAGGAGAACTCCATGGCGATGCAGACGCTGGTGATCGCGCACGCGGCGTTCGGCCACAATCACTTCTTCAAGAACAACTATTTCTTCCGGCAATGGACTGACGCCGAGGGGATCCTCGACTATCTCACTTTCGCGCGCGACTTCGTAGCGCACGCCGAGGAGGCGCACGGGGCGCGCGAGGTCGAACGCGTGCTCGACGCAGCGCATGCCCTCATGAGCCACGGCGTTCATCGCTACGCGCGCCGGCCCAAGGCGAACCTCACGGAGGAGCGCCGCCGCGCCGAGGAGCGTCGGCTGCACGACGAGCGGACCTACGACGACCTCTGGGAGCGCGTCGTGCCGAAGCGCGATCGCCCCGAAGGCGCCGAGACCGCCAAGGAGCGCGCGCAGCGTCACCGCAAGCTCGGCATCCCCGAGGAGAACCTGCTCTATTTTCTGGAGAAGCGTGCACCGCGCCTCGAGGGCTGGCAGCGCGAGCTGCTGCGCATCACCCGCCACGTGAGCCAGTATTTCTATCCGCAGAAGCAAACGCGGCTCATGAACGAGGGCTGCGCCACCTTCGTGCACTACGAGATCCTGAACCGGCTGCACGAGCGCGGCCTCGTCGGCGACGGCGCCTTCCTGGAGGCGATGCACTCGCACACCAACGTCGTGCTGCAGCCGGAATTCGACGACCCCCGCTACAACGGCCTCAATCCCTATGCGCTGGGCTTCGCGATGATGCAGGACGTGAAGCGCATCTGCACCAACCCGAGCGACGAAGACCGCGCCTGGTTCCCGGACATCGCAGGCAACGGCGATCCCTGGGGCACGCTTCGCCACGCCTGGGCAAATTACCGCGATGAGAGCTTCGTTCTGCAGTATCTGAGCCCGCGCATCATTCGCGCCTTTCGCCTCTTCAAGGTGGTGGACCAGGCGAGCCAGGACGCGCTCGTGGTCGACGCGATCCACGACGAGCGCGGCTACCGCGAGCTTCGCAGCACGCTTGCCCGGCACTACGACCTCGCGCGGCAAGATCCGGACATCCAGATCGTCGACGTCGACCTCGCGGGCGACCGGCGGCTGGTACTGCGCCACGCCGTCCACGATGGCGTCCTCCTCGACGAGAACACCTGCAAGGCTGTGCTCGAGCACCTCTCGACGCTCTGGCACTACGGCGTTGTCCTCGAGGAGGCGGACGCGCAGACTGACAAAGTGCTGAAGACCCACGAGGTGGCGGCCCGCCACTAAGGCTCAGCTCGCGATCGCGAAGCGCCGGTTGAGCCAGCGTCCCAAGAGCGAGAGCGAATAGCACGCGACGAAATAGGCGAGCGCCAGGAAGGCCAAGAGCTCGAGCGGCTTCACCTCGCGCGCGTTGACCGCGAGCACTGCGCCCGTGAGATCGGTCGCGCCGATCACCGAGGCGACCGAGGTAAACTTCAGGAGCCGCACGAACTGACTGAAGAGCGCGGGGATCATCCGCCGGATCGCCTGCGGCAAGACGATGAGACGCATGACCCGCGCCCTGGAGAGGCCGCTCGCGAGTCCCGCCTCGATCTGTCCTATGTGCACCGAGGCAATTCCGGAGCGGACGTCCTCGCCGATGTAGGCCGCGACGAAAACAATGAACCCGATCACCGCCGACGGCACCGGCCCGAGCCGTTGGCCCGTGAGCGCGGGGACCGCGAGATAGACCACGAGCAGCACCACGAGCAGCGGCGTGCCGCGGATGAGCTCGATATAGAAGGCGGCCGCGTGCCGCAACAGCGGCATGTGTCCCGCGCGCGCGAGGCCGACTGCGACGCCAACGACCGTTCCGCCGAGGATCGATAGCGCCGCCATCTCCAGCGTCAGCGCGAAGCCATCCGCGAGGTAGGGCAGGTTGCGCGCGACGACGGAGGCGTCCATGCGCCGCGCCTCAGTACCGCATCTCGGGATCGACGATCCCGCCGCGGAAGGTGCGCAGCGCGATCTGCGTGATCGTGGTCACGATGATGAGATAGAGCACGGTCACGCCGATATAGGCCTCGAAGGCGCGGAAGGTGTCGCCCTCGATCTCTCCCGCGACGAAGGTGAGCTCGGCCACGGAGATCACCGAGGCGAGCGAGGAATCCTTGATGAGCTGCGAGAAGAGACCCGCGAGCGAGGGCGCGACGATGCGGAGCGCCTGCGGATAGATCACGAGCCGGAGCACCTGCCATTGCGAGAGGCCCGAGGCGAGTGCCGCCGCGCGCTGCCCCGCGGGGACGCTCTGGATGCCCGCGCGCACGATTTCGGCAACATACGCGCCGGAGTAGATCGAGAGGCCCAGCACCCCGCACCAAAAGGCCGGGAGCCGCAGCGCTGTAAGCCCGAAATACCAGAAATACATGTGCACGAGGAGCGGCACATTCCGCGCCAGCTCGACATAGCCGGCAGCAAGGAGCCGCGGCAATCGTCGCTCCCCTGCCCCGGCCGCACCCGCGACGAGCCCCACCGCCATCGCCCCCGCGAGCCCTAAAAGCGAGAGTGCGAGAGTGAGCCCGAGCCCGCCGAGCAGCGCTTCGCGGTAGCGCCAGAGCACGCCCCAATCGAAGGCGTAGCTCACGGGGCAACTACCCCTTGGGCCAGGTCTCGATCGGCACGTCGGGATCGACCTGGAACCAGGTGCGATAGATTTCGCGGTAGCGGCCGCTCGTCCAGAGATCCTGCAGCACGCCGTTCACGAAATTGCGGAGCTGCCAGTCACCGTGTCGGAAGCCGATGCCAAAGGGCTCGACGCTGAACTTGTCGCCGACGACGTGGAAGCCCGGCGTCTCCCGGATGAAGCCGCGAAGGATGTCGTAGCTGCCGGTGAGCGCATCGGCACGCCCCTGTCTCAGCGCGAGCCAAGCGCTGGTGTAGTCGCGGAAGGGCTGTATCGTCGCGTTGGGCGCGAGGCTCGCGAGAGTCTTCTCGAGCGTCGTCCCCTGCTGCACCGCCACGGTCTTCCCCGCGAGATCGCCGAGCCCTTTGATCGGGCTGCTCTCGGCAACCAGCAGCGCTTGCGCGCCGGTGTAGTAGGTGATGCTGAAGTCGATCGCGCCCTCGCGCTCGCGCGTATGGGTCATCGAGGCCGCTGAGAGATCGACGTTGCCGCTCACCAGCAGCGGAATTCGCGTCGGCGAGGTCACCTTGACGAACTCGACCTCGACGCCGAGCGCCTTCGCGATCTCCCGCACGAGATCGACGTCGAAGCCCACGAGCTGGTTCTTGTCGTCGACGAAGCCGAAGGGCGGCGTGTCGTATTTGACGCCGGCAATGAGCTTATGCCGCGCCTTGATCGCGTCGAGCGCATCCTCCGCCCGCGCCGGCGCGGCGCCGATCCCGAGCACGATCGCGAGCAGTGCCGCTGCGATCCTCATCCACCCCTGCCCCATCCCTCGTCTCCCCTGTCGCATCTTCGCCCTTCAGCCATGGTAGTGCCGCTCGAGGCGCCGGAGCGACTCCTCCAGCACTGCGTCGTCGCAAGCGAGCGAAACCCTGAGATGCCCACGGCCGGCTTCGCCGAAGGCACTTCCCGGCAGCACCGCGATCGCGAGCCGCTCGAGCCACTCCGCCGCCACCGCCTTGTCGTCGCCGGGCACTTTCGGAAAGAGATAGAAGGATGCCGGCGGCGGCGCGCAGGAGAAGCCCGGCAACGCGTTCAATACCGCAGACGCCCGGTCGCGCCGACGACGAAAGCGCTCGCGGTAGCCGTCGATCACAAACTCAGGCAGCGCGAGCGCCGCGAGCGCGCCCGCTTGCAGGAAGGGGGGCACACAATAGATCGAATGCTGCACTACCTTTAGCGCGGCCTTGACCGCCGCCTCGGGTGCCGCGAGATAGCCGATACGCCAGCCCGTCATCCCATAGGTCTTCGAGAGGCTGTCCGCGACGAGGCAGCGCTCCTTCGCCCCCGGCAACGACTGGAGATAGGCGAAGGCGCCGGGCTCGTAGGTGAGATCGGCATAGACTTGATCGAAGAGCAGCCAGAGATCATGCCGCTCCGCGAGCGCCACCAACGCCGCAAGCTCCTCGCGCGCGAGCACGCGGCCGGTCGGATTGGCGGGCGAGTTCGCGACGATCATGCGCGTGCGCGGCGTCACAGCCGCCGCGAGCATGTCGGCACCGAGCCGGTCGAGGGCGGGGACGCGTACGGGCACGCCGCCCGCAAGGCGTACACCGGGCCCATAGCTCACCCAACAGGGATCGAGCAGCAGCACCTCGTCGCCGGGCTCGAGTGCGGCCATGAAACCTGCGAAGACCGCGAATTTGCCGCCGGGCGTCACGAGTATCTCGCTCGCGTCGTAAGCGACGCCCGCCCGTGCGGTGAGCCGCTTCGCGATTGCCGCACGAAGCGCGGGGGTTCCCGCCGCGGGCCCATAATGCGTATCGCCCGCGAGCATCGCGCGATGCGCGGCAGCGACGATATCCGGATGCGTCTCGAGATTGGGATCTCCGCTCGCGAGGGCCAGCACCTCGCGCCCCGCCTCCCGCGCTTGGCGGATGCGCTCGGTCATCTCGACGGTAGCCGAGGGAGCGACGCTCGCGACGCGCCCGGCGAGGCGCGGCATCCGCGCTGCCGAAGTCATCGCCCGGCCTTGCTGCGTCCGGCGGGTTTCGGCTCGCGGCTCGGCGCGCGGAATCCCGCCGCGAGAAACGGGACCATCTGCGTCATCACGGCCTCGACATCGCCTGCGTCGCAGAGGCCGTCGGAAAGATGCTCGATCCGGCCGGGATTGATCATGGTGTAGTAGAGCGAGCCCAGGAGGAAATGAAAGCGCCAGTAGACCTCCGGGCGGCTAAGCTGCGGCAGCGCGCGCCCCAACGCCGCGATGAAGCGAACGCTGGTCGCATCGAAATGCTTGGCGATGAGCTCGCGGGCGAGCTCGTTGTGCTCGACGGAAAGCACCGCGCGGAGCCGCGTGAAGGTGGCGCCGCCCGCGCTCTCGCCGGTGGAGGCGAGCGCAGGCGCGATGAAGGCCGCGATGATTTGCTCCAGGAGCGGCGCCTTGCCCGGCCCCTCGGCGCAAGCTTCGAGCCCCGCCAGGCGCTCGTCGTTCATGGGCCGGCAGCGGTTTTCGAAGATCGCTGCGAGCAGCCCTTCCTTGGAGCCGAAGTGGTAATTAACCGCGGCGAGATTGACGCCCGCGGCCGCGGTGAGCTGGCGCAGCGAGACGCCGGTATAGCCTTGCTCCGCGAACATCCGCTCGGCCATGCGGAGAAGGCGCGCCTTGGTGTCGCCGAGCTCCTCCGTGACGATCACAGCCGGCCCCTAGTCGGGGTCTTCGGCGCGGTCGACGTAGACGATCCCCAATGCCGCGAGCTTCGGACGCATGCCGAAGAGAGCGAGACCGGACGCTCCAGATGCGCCTCCGAGACGCGCATGGGATAGTCGCCGATGTCGACGAGGTGGAGCTCTCCGCCGAGGATGGCAGCGGCGCGCTCGGCTTCCTCATTGCGCGAGGCCTTCACGCGCTGGAGCGTCAAGCCAGGCTCCCGCCGGCGCTTCGCGGATTCCCCGCGCCAGACAAAATCGGCGGATGCGCGCTCACCACGAGCGCCGTCTTTTTTCCATCCTGCGCCATGCGATTATCTCGGTGTTGGAGCCGGAGACGTGCCCCTGCTCGGCGTTTCGAACGGTCGTTTTAAGCGCCCGCCGCCCGCGAAGTCAATGCGTCATGTCGATGCGCGGCCCGCAGCGGCGACCGCCCGCGGAGAGGCATTCCTGCTGCTTGTTCCAATCGTGGAATTCGACCAGAAGCTCGCTCAGCACGATCGTCGTGAGGATCGCGATGATGATGAGGAGATAGCGCGACATGGTCCCGCGAAACTAGCGGCAGGCGGCACGGGAGACAAGCGCGCGCGCTGCGGTTGCGCCGCGGCGAATCCGCGTTAGGGTGCGGCCCATGACCGCGCCTCATCTCTCGCGCTGGATCTCGCGCCTGCCGGTTTCGGAGGCGGTGCCCCGGCTCGCCTCGGCGCTCACCGCGTCGGGCGCGGCGGTGTTGGAGGCACCGCCGGGAGCGGGAAAGACGACGCTCGTGCCACTCATGCTCCTGGAGCAGCCGTGGCTCCGGGAGAAGCGCACGATCATGCTGGAGCCGCGCCGGCTCGCCACGCGCATGGCCGCCCGCCGCATGGCACTTATGCTCGGCGAGGAGGTCGGCGGGACCGTTGGCTACCGCACGCGGCTCGACACGAGGGTCGGCGCCCGCACGCGGATCGAGGTCGTGACGGAAGGCATCCTGATCCGGATGCTACATAACGACGCCGCGCTCGACGGCGTCGGGCTCGTCATCTTCGACGAGTTCCACGAGCGCAGCCTCGATGGCGACCTCGGCCTCGCGCTTGCCCTAGAAGCTAAGCGAGCGCTGCGCGAGGACCTGCGCCTCCTCGTGATGTCCGCGACCCTCGATGGCGCGCCGGTGGCGCGCCTCCTCGGTGGGGCGCCGGAGATCGCGAGTGCAGGAAAAATGTTTCCGGTGACGACGCGTCACCTCGACCGTCCTCCGCTCGAGCGCATCGAGGATGCCGTCGCTGAGACGGTCCGACGCGTGCTCCGCGAGGAGAGCGGCAGCCTCCTCGTCTTCCTGCCGGGCATCCGCGAGATCCGCCGCGTCGAGCGGCGCCTCGTCGAAAGCGAATTGGGGTCGAAAATCCACGTGACACCGCTCTACGGTGACCTCGCGCAGAGCGAGCAGGACGCCGCGATAGCGCCGGCGCCCGCGGGCACGCGGAAGGTCGTGCTCGCGACCTCGATCGCCGAGACCAGCCTCACCATCGACGGCGTGCGCGTGGTGATCGACGCGGGCCTCATGCGCCGGCCGCGTTTCGACCCCCGCACCGGCATGACGCGGCTCGTCACGGTGCGCGTCTCTCAAGCCGCGGCCGAGCAGCGCCGCGGACGTGCGGGGCGGCTCGAGCCGGGCATCTGCTATCGCCTCTGGCCCGAGTACGAGCAGGCGCTGCTGCCGCCCTTCACGCCGCCGGAGATCCTCGAAGCCGATCTTGCGCCGCTCGCACTGGAGCTCGCGCGCTGGGGCAACTCCGATCCCGCGGACCTCGCCTTCCTCGATCCACCGCCGAGCGCCGCCTTCAACCAAGCGCGTGGTTTGCTGCGCGAGCTCGACGCGCTCGATGCCGCGGGCGCGATCACGCCCCACGGCCGCGCCATGGCGGAGATCGGATTCCACCCGCGCCTTGCGCACATGATCCTGAAGGCGCGCGAGCGCGGGCATGGCGGGCTCGCCTGCGACATCGCGGCCCTCCTGAGCGAGCGCGACATCCTCAAGGCGGGACCGGGCGCGCGGCGATCCGATCTCCGCTTACGCCTGGAGCTGCTGCAGGAGCGCGCGGGCGCGACGGTGCGCGCGCAAGCAGTGCAATTCCGGCGGCAGCTCGCAATCGGGAAGGAAGCCGGCGATCCCCACGCGACCGGCTCGGTGGTCGCCCTCGCCTATCCCGACCGGATCGCCCAGCGTCGTGGCGCCGCCGGCTCATTTCGTCTCGCCAACGGATCCGGCGCGGAGCTACCCACGACCGATCCGCTCGCCGATGAGGAATTTCTGGCCATTGCCGAGCTCGATGGCGATACCCGGAATGCACGCATATTCCTGGCGGCGCCGATCTCGCGCGCGGAGATCGAGGATCTTTTCGCGGCGCACATCGAGCGCATCGACAGTATCGTCTGGGATCGGCGAGAGGATGCGGTTCTGGCGCGTCGCCAAGAGCGTCTGGAGGCTCTCGTGCTCAGCGATACCGCTCTCCGCCAGCCGCCGCCCGAGGCGGTCCGTGCAGCGCTCATCGAGGGCATTCGCGAGATGGGCCTCGATGCTCTGCCCTGGACGCAGGAGGCGCGCGGCCTGCGCGCGCGGGTCGGCTTCCTCCGCCGCGTCGAGAGCGGCTGGCCCGACCTCTCGGACGGCGTCCTCGCGGAGACCTTGGAAACTTGGCTCGGGCCCTATCTCGACGGCATCACTCGCCGCAACCAGCTCGAGCGCGTCGATCTCCTGGGCGCGCTCAAGGCCCAGATGCCGTGGGAGCTGCAGCGCAAGCTCGACTCGGAAGCACCCACCCACATCGCCGTGCCCAGCGGCTCGCGCATTGCCATCGACTACGAGTCCGGCGAGGTACCTATCCTCGCAGTGCGTCTCCAGGAAATGTTCGGCCTCGCGCGGACGCCGGCCGTCGCCGGCGGGCGGGTGCCGCTGCTGCTGTATTTGCTCTCGCCCGCGGGGCGGCCACTACAAGTGACCCGCGACCTCCGGGGCTTCTGGGCAACGAGCTATAGCACCGTGCGCGCGGAGATGCGCGGCCGCTACCCCAAACACCCCTGGCCCGAAGACCCGCTCACGGAACCGCCGACCCGCCGCGCCAAGCGGCGAGCGACCTAAGCCGGCGTCGCGACGCCGGCGTTGCGCAACAGCTTTCCCGGCGGCGTCTTCTGCGGCACGTAGTCCTTGCCGTCGAAGACATGCACGCCGTTGACCCAGACGCCGTGCACCCCCTGGGGATCGCGGATCTTGCGGGCGCCGCCGCCGGGGAGGTCGGCTTGGCGACGGATGTGGCCCACGCCAACAGTGTCGGGATCGAAGAGCAGGAGATCGGCGGCATAGCCCACCGCGATGCTACCGCGGTCGCCAATGCCGTAGATCCCTGCGGGATCGGCAGTGAGGCGGCGGACGGCCTCCGGCAGCGTGAAGCTCTTGCGCTCGCGCGTCCAATGCCCCAGCAGATGCAACCCGAAACCCGCGTCGCACATGAGGCTCAGATGCGCGCCTGCATCGCTCAAGGCAACAACTCCCGCGGGATTGCGCAGCAGCGGCTCCAGCTTCTCCTCGTCGGCGTTGACGAGCTGCCCCACGAAGACCGTTTGAAGATTCTCGGCGAGGCCGAAGTCGAAGAAGAAATCCAGGGGATCGCGACCGGCAGCGGCGGCGAGCTCCGCAACGGAGCGGCCCTCCGCCGCGCGCTGCTCCGCTCGCGCGACCTCTGCCACCTGCAGCCGCTCCCAATTGCCGTAAAAGATCGTGCCGCGCTTCGGCGTCGCAAGCGAGGCACGAAAACGCGCGCGGAACTCGGGCTCGCGGAGCGCCGCCGCGATCTGCTCCTCGGTCGCGCCCTTGAGCGGCGCCCAGGCATCGAGGCTGTGGAAGGGATAGGGATTGGCGAGCGTGAACTCCATCGTCAGCGGCTGGCAGGAGACCTGACCGAAGACGCGAGCACCGCGCGCCTGCGCGGCGGCACAATCCGCGAGTTGGCCGGGCCCACGGTCGGGAAAGGCATCGTTCTGAAACACCGAAGAGAAGACTGCGGTGCGGCCGGTCTCGCGCGCAATTCGCTCCAGCAGCGCCACCGGTGTCCGCGGTCCGACGGTCATCTGGAAGACGCCGCGGCCGGTCTCACCGAGAACGCCTGCGAGCTGCATCAGCTCCGCTTCTTCCGCAAGCCGCGAGGGCATGGGGACGCCGCCGTAGCCGTTGTGATTCTCCGAGCTCGAGGAGGCGAAGCCAATGGCGCCCGCTGCAATGCCCTCTGCCACGAGCCGGCGCATCGCGCCGACCTCCTCGGGAGTGGCGGCGCGCTCGGAGGCAGCCTCGCCCATCACCGCCGTACGCACCGTCGAGTGCCCGACGAAGCCCGCGACGTTCGGCACCATCCCTTTCCGCTCGATCATGTCGAGGTAGTCGCCGTAGCTCTCGAAGCGCCAGTCTATGCCGGCCCGGAGCGCCGCGAGCGACATGCCCTCGACCTCCGACAGATTACGCGCGACGAGATCGCGCTGGTTCGGCGGGCAAGGCGCGATGCTGAAGCCGCAGTTGCCGATAACGACGGCCGTGACGCCCAGCGCCGGCGAGGGAGAGCAGCGCTGTTCCCAAGTGAGCTGCGCGTCGTAATGGGTGTGCACGTCGACGATGCCCGGTGCCAGCACCAGACCCCGCGCATCGACGGTCGCGCGCGCGGGCTCCGCGACTTTGCCAAGCGCGACGATGCGCCCATCGCTCACGCCGACATCGCCCGACGCGAGCGGCGCCCCGCTACCGTCGGCTATCTGCGCATCCTTGACGACTAGATCGAGCATGACCGACTCCCCGCGCTGACATTACCAAGGAGAGGCTCGGCTCGCGAAGCGGTTGGGGCCGCCTCGCGGGCTCAGTGGCAATTGCTGCTAGGAGGCCTTTTTCGCCGCGGGCTTCGCCGCCGGCTTCTTCGTTGCGGAGGTCTTCTGCGACATGGGTTTCTTGCTCGAGGACTTCGCGAGACAATTCTTCATCTCCTGCGAATCCCAGGCGTAGTCGTAGCAGCTCATTCCGTGATGCGACGTCGGCTTGCTCTCGGCCATCGGCTTCTTCGCCGCGGGCTGCGCGGCCGGCTGCGCCTGGGCCGCGGGCGCGGAAACCGCGAGCATGCCCATCACCCCCGCCGCGAGCGCGGCACCCCAAAACTTAGCAAACATCATCCCTTCTCCTGTGGTTTCAATGGACTGACCATACCAAGTGCGCGCGCATAATGTGCCGAGTTCGGCGGCGGCGCAATCGCCATGCGCGCGGCAGAAGGGCGCGCATTCAACCGACGCCGGGGCGCTCGCCGCGCCAGAACCGCAGCACCAGGAGCGCCATGCCGCAGAGGATGAGGATGACGAGCGCCACGCAACCGGGCCAGCCGGTCCGTGCCCAGAAGAGCGCCGGCAGCGAGGCTCCGATGCCGCCGCCGATGTAGTAGAAGCTCACATAGAGGCCGACCGCCGAAGAGCGTGCCCCGGTCGTGCGCTGCGCAAGGAGGCCTGTTGCGGAAGTCTGCGAGATGAACCCGCCCGTCGCGGCCAATCCGAGCCCCAGGATGATCGCGGGAAGCCACTGCACCAGCGTCAGCAGCAGGCCCACGCAGGCGATGCCAACCGCGACCACGACGAGGTGGCGCCGGCCGATCGCGCGGATCCAGCGACTGGTGCTCGGCGTCACCCAGACTGCGACGAGGTAGACCACGAAGATCGCGCCCAGCGCCGAGGGCGAGAGATTGAAGGGCGGGGCGCCCAGGTAGAAGTTGACGTAGGTGAAAGTCGCGACGAAGGAGAACAGCACCGTAAATCCCACGGCGAAGGTCGCGACGATCGGCGGATTTAGGAAATGGCCGAACATAAGCCGTGCGGAATGCAAGAGACCCTCGGCGCGGACGAAACGGCGCTCGCGCGGTAGCGCCGCCGCCACGAAGAGCGCGCAAACCGCCGTCACCGCCGCAAGCAGGAAAAAGGCGCTCCGCCAACCCCAATGATCCGCGACCAAGCCCGAGAGCATACGCCCGAGAAATCCGCCGACGGCGCTCGCGGCGACGTAGATGCCGGTGACCCCCGGAACCTCCTCGCCGGGAAACTCGTCACCGACATAGGCAACCGTCACGGCAAAGATCGGCGGCAACAGCAGCCCCTGGACGAAGCGCCAAAGCACGAGCTCGTTGAGCGAGTGGCTGAGGCCGCAGAGCAGAGTCGGCGCCACCAGCAACGCCATCGCGCCAGCGATGATGAGCTTCCGCCCGAGCACGTCCGCGACGAGTCCCACGAAGGGCGCCATTACCGCCACGGCGAAGGTGGTGGCGCTGACGGTCATGCTCACCGCGCCCTCGGTCGCACCGAAGTCCTGTGCAAATTGCGGCAGCAGCGGCTGCGTCGCGTAGAGATTGATGAAGGAGGCGAGCCCGGCGAATGCCACCGCCAGACGGCGCGGATCGGAGAGCATCGCGTGGTCGCTTCGGGCCCCAGATTGTGTCGACTCCGCGACTGTAGCGGCCCCGGCGCACGGCCGCCATCGCCTTGCTGCGGCGCGAGTTGACGACATCGGCAAGACCGTTATGGTCCCTGGCGGCTCCCCCTGCTCTGGAATCAAAACAATGGACATTGTGCTTCGGAATGCGGTCCTCGCGGGCCAGGAAGACGTCGGATTGCGCGATGTCGGCGTTTCCGAGGGGCGGATCGCCGCGATCGAGCCGAGGCTCGAGACGGAAGCCCGCGAGGAGCTCGATCTCGCCGGCGCGCTACTCTGCGCGGGGCTCGTGGAATCGCACATCCATCTCGACAAGTCCCGCATCATCGAGCGCTGCACGCCCGAGGAAGGCCGCATGGCGATGGCCGTGAAGCGTGTACAAGCCGCCAAGCGCGACTTCACCGTTGAAGACGTTTACGCCCGTGCGCGAACGACGCTCGAGGCCGCGATCCTCCAGGGCACGACGAGGATGCGCAACCACATCGAGGTCGATCCCAGCGGCGGTCTCGTGGGGCTCGAAGCCATCCAGCGTCTCGCGCGCGACTACGCCTGGGCGATCGATCTCGAGACCTGCGTCTTCCTGCAGGAAGGCTTGACCGGCGTCGCCGGCGCAGAAGCGCTGCTGGTGCAGGCGCTCGACCACGGCGAGAAAATCACCGCCGTCGGCGGCGCCCCCGGCTACGACAGCGACCACGGCAACCAAATCCGGCGCGTCTTCGAGCTCGCGAAGGCGCATGGCCTCGACGTCGATCTCCACCTCGACTTCGGCAACAGCCCCGAGGCGATGGACCTCCATCTCGTCATGGAGCTCACGGAGCAATATCGCTATGGCGGCCGGGTCAACGTCGGCCACGTAACGAAGCTCTCGACGCTCCCGCCGGAGGAGCAGGCGCCGATCGCGCACAGGCTCGCGGATACCGGCGTCGCCGTCACCGTGCTGCCCGCGACCGATCTCTTCATGATGGGGCGCGATCAGAGCTACAACGTGCGCCGCGGCATCGTCGACGCGAACGCGCTCGAGCACGAGGGCGTGCTGTGCTCGATCGGCACGAACAACATACTCAATCCCTTCACGCCCTACGGCGACTGCTCGCTGCTGCGCATGGCGAATCTGCACGCGAATGCGCTCCAGGTAAGCCGCCCGGAGGATCTCGCTTCCTGCTTCGAGATGGTCGCGGGCGAGGCGGCGGCGATCTTGAATCTCGGCGACTACGGCCTCGCCGTCGGCAACCCCGCGGATTTCGCGGTCATCGACGCCACGAGCGAGGCCGATGCCGTCGCCCGTGTCGCGCCCGTCCTGCACGCCTTCAAGCGCGGGCGCAAGACGATGACGCGCGAGCGCGCGGCGCTCCATAGGCCTGCCTGAGCCCGCGCGTTGAGCGATCCGCAAGCCGCCGAGAAGCCCGAGCGCGTCTATGCCGCGCTGGCGCGGCCCGGCCTCCGGTTGCTGATCCCGCTGGTGGTCGCCTGCGGTCTCTTCATGGAGAATCTGGACTCGACTATCCTCGCGACCTCGATTCCGCAGATGGCCGAGAGCCTCGGCGAGAATCCGCTCCATCTCAACATCGCCATCACCAGCTATCTCCTGAGCCTCGCGGTCTTCATCCCGATCAGCGGCTGGGTCGCTGACCGCTTTGGGGCGCGAGGCGTCTTCTGCGGCGCGATCGCGGTCTTCACGGTGGGCTCGGTGCTCTGCGGTCTCGCGCAGTCGCTGCCGATGCTGGTAGCGACGCGCGTCCTCCAGGGGCTCGGCGGCGCGATGATGACGCCGGTGGGGCGACTTATTCTGCTGCGCTCTTTTCCGAAGGACCAGCTCGTCACCGCCATGAGCTACGTGACACTGCCCGCGCTCATAGGCCCCGCCATCGGGCCGCTGGTCGGAGGGTTTCTCACGACCTACATCTCATGGCGCTGGATTTTCTACATCAATGTTCCCATCGGCCTCATCGGTATCACCCTTGCCCTCCGCTATATCGAGAATTTCCGTTCGGCAGTGCTTAGCCGTTTCGACTTTGTTGGCTTCGTGCTTTGCGGCGTCGGCCTCGCCCTCACTCAGCTCGGACTCGAATACGCGGGGCGCCATCTCATCTCTAACGCGCTCGAGGCGACGATTCTCGCGGTCGCCGCGCTGAGCCTCGGTCTCTACGGCTTCTATGCGCGGCGCAGACCCAAGCCCGCAGTCGATCTCTCGATCTTCCGCAACCGCGTCTTCCGCATCGCCGTCGTCGGCGGTGCCATTTGTCGCACGGGTCTCGGTGCCCTCCCCTTCCTCCTGCCAATGATGCTGCAGATTCCCTTTGGCCTCTCGGCCTTCCGCTCCGGAAGCATCACCTTCGTGCTGGCGATCGGCTCCATGCTCATGAAGACCGCGGCGCCGCCGATGCTGCGCAAATTCGGGTTCCGCCGGCTGCTGGTCGGCAACGCGGTGGTCGTGGGCCTCATGACCATGTGTCTCGCGCTCGTGCGCGCGGATACGCCGCACTGGCTGTTGATGGGGGGATTGCTGATCTTCGGGTTCTTCCGCTCCATGCAGTTCACTTGCATGAATGCGCTGGGCTATACCGATCTCACCGACGCCAATGTCAGCAGCGGCAGCAGCGTCGCGAGCGTGGGGCAGCAGCTCTCGCAAAGCTTCGGCGTCGCCATCGGCGCGACGCTCCTCGCCGTCTTCGCCGGGGGGGCCTCGGAGCCCACGATCCAGGATTTCATCCCGACCTTCATCGCGGTCGGGATGCTGCCGATCATCTCGCTCGCGTACTTCGTGCGCCTCCAGCCCGAGGACGGCAGCCAAGTCAGCGGGCATCTGGCGCAGCCCGCCGCCAGGAGCTAGCCTCGGACCATGACCCAGAAGCCGCTCGCGGGCATCCGCGTCATCGACCTCTCGAGCTTCATTTCCGGCCCCTTCTGCACGACCCAGCTCGCGGAGTTCGGCGCGGAGGTGATCAAGCTCGAGCTGCCGAAGGTCGGCGACGCCTTCCGCCGCTTCGGCACCCCTACGAAATGTGGGGATTCGCTGATCTACCTGAGCGAGCAGCGTAACAAGAAATCCGTCACCCTCGATCTTCGCACACCCGAGGGCGCCGATATCCTGAAGCGCCTCGCGGCCACCGCCGACGTGGTCGTCGAGAATTTCCAAGTGGGAACGCTCGAGAAATGGGGCGTCGGCTACGAGGAGCTCAGGAAGCGCAATCCGCGCCTCATCATGGTGCGCATCACCGGCTACGGGCAGACCGGCCCCTATCGCGACCGGCCCGGCTTCGGTCGGATCGCCAACGCCTTCGGTGGGCTCTCCTTCCTTGCGGGCTATCCAGATCGTCCGCCGGTGACGCCGGGCTCCGCGACCATCCCGGATTACCTCACGGGCATCTACGGTGCCTTCGGCGTGCTGCTGGCGCTGCGCGCGCGCGACGCGACCGGCGAGGGGCAGGTGATCGACATCGGCCTCTACGAGCCCGTCTTTCGTATCCTCGACGAACTCGCCGCCGCCTATCATCACAGCGGCTTCGTCCGCCAGCGCATGGGGCCGGGCACGGTCAATTCCGTCCCGCACAGCCACTATCCCACCAAGGACGGGCGCTGGGTCGCGATCGCCTGCACCACCGACAAGATCTTCGAACGTCTCGCCGGCGCGATGGATCGCCCGGAGGTCGCGGGCGGCGGCAAATACACGACGCTGAAGCAACGTTCCGCTGCGCGCGAGGAGGTCGATGCCTTCGTCACGCGTTGGACCTCGAGCCTCGACCGCGCGGCGGTACTGGAGATCTGCGAGGCGCATCAGGTCCCCTGCGGTCCCGTCTATGCGATCGACGAGATATTTTCCGACCCGCAATACAAGGCGCGCGAGAATATTCTCACGATCAAGGACGAGCGCGTCGGCGAGATCGCCGTGCCGAATGTGGTGCCGCGCTTGACGCAGACGCCCGGCAGCCTCGAATGGCTGGGGCCGCCGCTGGGCGCGCACACCAAGGAGGTTCTCGGCGGGCTCCTCGGTCTCGACGACGCGCGGCTTGCCGAATTGCGCGAGAAGGGTGTGATCTGATGGGCGCGACACGGGAGCTCCCGGTTTGGCGCTCGATGCTTTTCGTGCCGGTGACCGTGCAGAAGTTCGTCGACGGGGCGGCCAAGCGCGGGGCCGATGCGATCATCCTCGACCTCGAGGACAGCGTCCCCATCGCGGAGAAGCCGCGCGCCCGCAGCCTGCTGCAGGGTGCCGCGGAGAGCGTCGCGCGGGGCGGCGCCGATGTGGTCGTGCGGATCAATCGGCCGCTCCGCATGGCGGTCGCGGACATCGAGGCCGCGGTCTCTCCGCGCGTCGCCGCACTGGCGCTGCCGAAGGTCGAGAGCGCGGAGCACTTGTGTCTCCTCGCCGAAGTCATTGACGAGGTCGAATTCGAGCGCGGCGTGCTGCCCGGCTCGACCAAGCTGCTGGCGATGGTGGAGACCGCTTCCGCGTTCTTCCGCATGGCCGAGATCGCCCGTGCCCACCCGCGGCTCGTTGCGATGACGTTGGGCGCGGAGGATTTCGCGCTCTCCGTCGGCATGGTGCCGGAGGCGGAGGGGCTCCTCTTCCCGAAGCAGCAGATGATCATTGCGGCGCGCGCGGCGGGGATCTTGCCAATGGGCTTCCTCGGGACGGTTGCGGATTTCCGCGACCTCGATGCCTTCCGGGCGACGCTGCGGCGCTCGCGGCGGATCGGATTCATGGGCGCCTCGGTCATCCATCCCGCGCAGGTGCCGATCCTCAACGAGGAGTTTGCGCCCTCGACCGAGGAGGTTGCGCATGCCGAGCGCGTCGTCGCGGCCTACGCCAAATCGACCGCCGAAGGCATCGGCGCCATCGTGGTCGACGGCAAGATGATCGACGTACCTGTGGTCGAGCGCGCGCAGGCGGTGCTCGCGCGCCATCGCGCGATCCAAGTGCGGCAGGCGAAGCAGCCGGGATGATCGCGCATGAGGTCCGCGTCCATCCCTCCGCGAGCGCGCTGCCGCGCGAGCGACAGCTCGCCTGGAAACTCGCGGAGATCGCAACCCTTCCGGAGATCGACGCCGATACCGCGGAGATGGTGGCAGCGCGCGCAATCGACAACGCCGCCGTCGCTATCGCCGCGATCAATCGCAAGCCCGTGGCGGCGGCGCGTGCGATGGCGCTCGCAAATCCGCGCGCCGGCCGCGCGACGCTCTTCGGCCTCGATCCCACCGTCACGGTTCCCGCGGAATGGGCTGCCTGGGCCAATGCGACGGCGGTCCGCGAGCTCGACTTCCATGACACTTTCCTCGCAGCCGACTACGCGCATCCCGGCGACTCCATTGCGCCTCTCATTGCAGTGGCGCAGCAGACGGGGCGCGATGGCGCGGCGCTGACGCGCGCAATCGCGGTTGCCTACGAAGTGCACGTGGCGCTGGTCAAGGCGATCGGGCTCCATCCCCATAAGAAGGACCACGTCGCGCATCTCTGCCCCGCGACTGTCGTGGGGATCGGGCGGCTCCTCGATTTGCCGGTCGCGACGGTCCATCAGGCCGTCAATCAGGCCGTGCATCTCTCCTTCTCGACGCGACAATCGCGCAAGGGCGAGATCAGCTCCTGGAAGGCCTTCGTGCCGGGCTTCTCCGGCAAGCTCGCGATCGAGTGCGTCGATCGCGCGATGCGCGGCGAGGCGAGCCCGAGCCCGATCTATGAGGGCGAGGACTCCGTCATTGCCTGGATGCTCGCAGGGCCCGATGCCGTCTACGAGGTTGTGTTGCCCGCGCCAGGCGAGCGCCCCCGCGCCATCCACGAGACATTCACCAAGGCGCACTCCGCGGAATATCAGGCGCAGGCCCTCATCGATCTCGCAATCGACCTCCGCCGCCGGATCGATACCGGGGCGATCGCCGAGCTCACGGTGCACACGAGCCATCACACGCATAATGTGATCGGCAGCGGCGCCAAGGACCCGCAGAAGTACGATCCCGACGCGAGCCGCGAGACCCTCGACCATTCGCTTTCCTACATCCTCGCGGTGGCGCTCGAGGACGGCGCCTGGCATCACGAGCGGAGCTATACCCCTGAGCGTGCGCACCGTCCCTCGACTGTTGCGCTCTGGCGCAAGATCCGCACCGTCGAGGACCCGCTCTGGACCGCGCGCTATCGCGACCCCGATCCCAGAAAGCGCGCCTATGGCGGGCGCGTGGTGGTCCGGCTCCACGACGGCCGCACCGTGGAGGCCGAGCTCGCCGTCGCCGACGCGCATCCCAATGGCCGCCATCCCTGGCGCCTGCCGGACTACGAGAGAAAGTTCCGCACGCTTGCCGCCGGCCTCGTTGCGGGGGGCGAGATGGAGCGCTTCCTGGGAGACGCGCGCGACTTGCGGGCACTCTCCGCCGATGCCCTTCGCCGGCTCAACCCGACGCTGCCGCCCGGCGCCGTTCAACCATCGCGGCCGACGCATGAGGGAATTCTGGATTGGCCACAGTAGGCTGGTCGCAGCGAGTGACGGGTTCCTACTTCGCCAGAGCCGCGCGCAGTGCTTCGTGGAAGCGCGCGGACGCTTCGTATTGGACCCAGTGACCGGCGTCGGGGATCGCGGCGAAGCTCGCATCGGGCTGGAAGGAACACAGCAGGCGACGATATTCCTCGAGCGTGCCGCGGGCGGTCACGTCCTGCGCGCCCCAGATGCCGTGGAGCCGCGCCTTCGCTTGCGGCAAGGCTGTGAGCAGCGTCGCCGCACGCGAAAGCGGCCGGCTGCGGGCGCGCGCACGCTCGGCATTGCGCGTTTGCAGATGGATCGCGAGGTCGTCGATCGCCTGCGGGTTCGCCAACATGAGCAGCGCCAAATTTTTACGATGCGCCGCGCGCTGCGCTGCCGGGTCGGGACGCTCGCGCCAGTTCACGAGCTCGATCGCGGTGCGGCGGGGAATCCCGAGACCGCCGGAGCCCACGAGGACAAGCCGCCGCATCCGCGTCCCCACGGTCGCCGCGATGTGCCCGCCGATGAGGCCGCCAAAGGAAAAGCCCGCGAGATCGAATGACTCTCCCACAGCAAGCAGCGAGGCGAGGCCCACGCCGGCGATCTCCGCAATGCTCGCAGCAGAATAAGGCTCCGGCGGCATGTCGGAATCGCCAAGCCCCGGCAAGTCCGGAACGAGGAGTCGATAGTGCAGCGCGAGCGGTTCGACGTTGCGAAACCAATGCGTCCAGGAGCCATAGCCGCCGTGCAGGAGCGCCAAGGGAGGGCCCTCGCCCCAGACGTGCCAGACCATGGAGCCGGCGCCGCAGGGCGTGCGCACGATCGTCGCGCGCGCCTCGAGCGCCGCCACCGCCGCGGCGGGATCCGTCATTGCACGCTCAGACCGGCTTGAAAGCTGGATCGATCTGCACGTCGATGAGCAGGGGCTCCTTGCCGGCGATGCCGCGCTTCACCAGCGCCGTCGCCTCCGCAAGCGTCGTCGCGCGCTCGGCCGCGAGGCCGAAGGAGCGCGCGAGGCCCACGAAATCGACGCGAGGATTGACGAGGTCCATGCCGACATAGAGATCGGTCTGCGCAGCGTGGCCGCGCATGTTGTTCACGCGCTGCTTCAGGATGCGATAGGAGGCGTTGTTGAGGATCACGAATACCACCGGCACTTGCTCATGCGCGGCGGTCCAGAGCGCCTGGCAGGTGTAGAGCGCGCTTCCGTCGCCGATGAGCGCGACGACGGGCCGGTCCGGCAGCGCGAGCTTGGCGCCGATCGCCGCGGGCAGGCCCCAGCCGATGCCGCCGCCGCGAAGCGCGAAAAAGCTCTGGGGATCGTTGCTCTTGATGAGTTGGCGCAGCCCGGCGCTCGAGGAGATCGATTCGTCGATCACCACCGCCTCCGGCGGCAGCAACTCGCCGAGCGCATGCATGAGCGAGAGCGGACGGATCGGGACTTCGTGGGCCTCACTCCTCGCGCGAGCCTTGAGCTTCTCGAGCTCCGCCGCGACCGCCGCGCGGATCGCGGCAACGCGCGCCTTCGCGGCCTCGCGCTGCGCCGCCGTCATGTTGGATTTAAGCGCCACGAGCAGATCCTTGAGTGTCGCTCCGGCGTCGCCGAGGATCGAGACCTTCTCGGGGTAGTTCTTGCCGAGCTCCCAGGGATCGGTGTCGATGTGGATGATCGGCAGGCCCTTGGGCATGGGATCGACATCGGAGGGAAGCGACATCGTAAAGAGGTCGCCGCCGATCGAGAACAGCAGGTCGTGCTGCTCCAGGAGCGCGCGGATGTTGGGCGCGAGCCGCGTCACTGCGCCCTTGAAAAGCGGGTGCGAGGCCGGGAACGAGGCCGTGCTGGCGACGCCCTCGGGATAGACGGGCGCGCCCAGGAGCTCCGCGACTTCCACGATCTCCGCATGCGCCCGGCTTTGTGCGACGGCGTCGCCGGCCATGATCACGGGGCGCTCGGATCGCAGCAGCAGCTTCGCCGCCGCGTCGATCGCCTCGGCATCGCCGCGATGCCCCATCGCGACCCGTGTGGGCGCGCCCAAATCGACCTCGGCCTCCGAGGTGAGGACGTCGCCCGGCAGCGACAGGAAGACCGGTCCGCGCGGGGGTGCGAGCGCGGTCTTGGCGGCGCGATGGATGGCGCGCGGCAGCTCCACGAGCCGGTGGACCTCGGAGGACCACTTGACCAGCGGCCGCGCGATCGGCGGAAGGTCGTCCCAGAGGATCGGCTCGGTGAAGGTGAAGCTCTGGTCGTGCTGACCCGCGGTGACGAGGATCGGCGCTCCCGCCTTCTTGGCGTCGTAGAGCATGCCCATGGCATTGCCGAGACCGGGCGCCACGTGGAAATTGGTGACGGCGAGGCGGTGCCCGGCCTGGGCATAGCCGTCGGCCATCGCCATCACCGCCGCCTCCTGCAGCCCCAGCACGTAGCGAATGCCGGGCTCGACCGCGAGCGCATCCATCAGCGGCAGTTCCGTCGTGCCGGGATTGCCGAAGATAATGTCGACGCCCTCTTGCTTCAGGAGCTCCAGAAGAACCCGCTTACCCGCCATCACCGCCATGACGCCTCCGATATGAAAATCCCCCTCACCCTTGAGGGGGGCTTCGAGTGCTCCAACTGCATTTAGCTCATGGTCTCATTATGCCCGAGCCAGAGGCGGACCAGAACCGACGCGATTGATCCCATACGCCCCATTCCCAATACCGAATAGCTCACCGACGGACAACGTGGTCAAATTTGATGCTGGTCCGACCAGGGAGGACACCGATGTTCACACGCGAGCGCAAAGCCGGAATACTGACGCTGCTGATCGCGGCAGGATTGCTCGGCTGGGTCACTGGCCCGTCTGAAGCTGCCGTGCGTGTCGAAGGGCAGGTCCAGGCGGGCGGCGGCGCGGTCTCTGGATCGACGGTGAGTCTATGGGCGGCAAGCGCCGGCTCGCCAGTGCGATTGGCGCAAGTACAGACCGACGCGGGCGGTAACTTTGTCCTATCCGTCGACCAGACGCCAAGCGGTGCTCCGAGCTTTTATCTCATCGCCAATGGCGGAACCGCCGCCATTAGCAGGGCCAAGGGCGCCAACGGGGCAATCGCGCTCTTGGCCGTGCTAGGTGGCGCCCCGCCGGCGCGGGTCATCGTCAACGAGTTCACCACCATCGCCTCCGTGTGGACGCACGCGCAATTCCTTAGTGGCACGGCCATCCAGGGCAACATGCTCGGCCTGCGTATCGCCGCCGGCAACGTCCCCAATTTCGTCGATATTACGACTGGCGGGTGGGGCGAGGCCATTCAGGGGCCGCTGAATAGCGGCCAGACGCCGACGATGGCCAACTTCGCCACGCTGGCGGACGTGCTAGCCGGCTGCACCACGCGCGTCGTGGAGGATGCGTGCGCCAAGCTCTTCGCTGCCGCCGCGCCGCCCAACGGCAGCGCGCCGACCGACACACTAACATCGGCAGAGTCGATCGCACGCTATCCCTGGTACCAACCTGGGCGGTTATTTGCCCTGCTCGACCAGTTCTATCCGGTGCCACCGGTCAAGATGGACGGCCAGCCGAAGCCGCCGAACATGCGCCCGGTCCCGTTCATGCCTTACTTGATCTGGGTGCCGAGCGCCTGGGTCCTGCCGCTAAAATTCGACGGGGGTGGATATCGCGCAGGTGGCAAGGCCATGTTCGACAGCGAAGGCAATCTCTGGGTCGGCGACAATTTCACAATCGGCTGGCAAGGGCAGGACGCCCTGTGGCAAGGCAATGCCACCAAGTTCGCCCCCAATGGCAAGCCGCTCTCGCCTATCACGACCGGGTTTACCGGCGGCGGAATGGAGGGCGGCACGTTCGGCGCCGCCGTCGACGCCTACGACAACGCCTGGTTCACCACGTATGGCGGCCATTCGATCGCGGTGTTCGACAAGAACGGCAAGCCCCTGACGCCTGCCGAAGGCATTACGTTCGACGGCCGTCTCGGGCTGATGCAGGGCATCATCGTCACGCCCAGCGGCGACGTGTGGGCCCTCGGCGCCTCGCGGAGCCAGCTGATCTACTTCCCGAAGGGTGATCTGACCAAGGGCCGGATCGTTTGCGAGGGCGCGACCGAAGAGCCCTGCAAGTCGTTCTTGGGACCGTTCCATCTCGCGATCGATCAGCAGGACCGAATTTGGGTGACCAACGCATTCGCCGAGCACGTGACGCGATTCCCGGCCGCCGATCCCAGCAAGGCCGAGAACTTTTATTCCGGGGCAAGCCCCGCCGGGCTGAACGTCGACAGCCAAGGGAATGTCTGGATCACGACCCGATTCGGCAACGGATTGATGGGCAAGTTCCATCTGGCGGACATGGATCTCCGCGCGAAATTCGGAGGCGTCGTGCCCGGCATGGACTACATGACAACGACCATGTCAACGCAGCAAGGAGGAACGGACCATAGCGGCAGCGTCACGCTGCTGAGGCCGGACGGCACGCCCTATCCCGGCTCGCCCTTCACGGGCGGCGGCTTGCCTGGGCCTTGGGCCGTGGTTGTGGATGGCAACGACAACGTCTGGATATCCAACTTCGCCATGCCGGACAGCCCGATCGTGCAGCTGTGCGGCGTTCGCACAGAGACCTGTCCGCCTGGCATGAACACCGGCGACCAGATTTCACCGCCCGGCGGCTATGTCGGAGGCGGCTTGCAGATGCAGACCGACATCGCGATTGATCCGGCCGGGAATGTCTGGGTGATGAACAACTGGCAGGATATCGCGAGTTGTATCGGCAAACCCCAGGAGGCGCTTTCGACGCGCTGTGGTGGTCAGGGCGTGGTGATCTTCTACGGGATGGCCAAACCCGTGCGGACACCACAGATCGGTCCGGCACGGGCGCCATGAGCTGACCGATCGCTCATGCAGGAACGCTGGGAATGAAGGCTGGAGCACCCGAAGCAACGCCCCTCGCGCGATAAATGGATCGAGCGCACGCCCTTCGACAAATGATTGGCGAACGCGGGGATTACGTGGCTCCCGTCTCGCCGGCGCTGCCGCCGAGGAAGAGATGGCCGATGCGGGGATCCCCGAGGATCGCCCGCGCTGCGTCCATGCGGCGGACGCGCCCCAGCTCCAGCACGATCCCGTCATCGGAGACCTCGAGCGCGCTCTTGGCGTTCTGCTCGACCATGAGGATGGTGACGCCGGAATTCCGGAGCGCGCGCACGATCGACAGCACCTCGCGCGCGAGGATCGGCGAAAGGCCGATCGAAGGCTCGTCGATCAGGATGAGCTTCGGATCGAGCAGCAGGCCGCGCGCGATCTCCAGGAGCTTCTGCTCGCCGCCGCTGAGGGTCGAGGCCTGCGCGTCGGCCTTGGTGCGCAGCATCGGGAAGCGGCTCATCGCGGCTTCCATGCGCCCGCGCACCTCGCCGCGCTCGCGGAGCGCGGTCGCGCCCAGCTCCAGATTGTGCCGCACCGAGAGCTCTGGAAAGATGTTCCGCCCCTGCGGCACGTAGCAGATGCCGCGCTCCAGGAGCGCGCGCGGCTTCAGGTTGGTGATCTCCTCGCCCTCGAAGGCGACGCGTCCCGCGCGCACGGAGAGGAGCCCGAAGATCGCTTTGAACACCGTCGATTTGCCCGCGCCGTTCGGGCCGATGATGGTGGTGATGGCGCCGCGCCGGATCGCGAAGCTCGTCTCGTTGAGGATAGTCATCTTGCCGTAGCCGGCGACGATGCCCTCGAGCTGCAGGATCGACTCAGTGGCCAAGATAGGCCTCGATCACCTGGGGATCGGCGCGCACCGCCTCCGGCGCGCCCTCGCAGATGACGCGCCCCTGCGCCAGCACGATGATTCGCGTGCACAGCGACATCACGAAATCCATGTTGTGCTCGATGACCACGAAGGTCGCGCGCTGCTCGCGGTTGATGTCGCGCAGCCTTTCGCGCAAGGTCGCGAGCATGGTGAGGTTGACACCGCCCGCGGGCTCGTCGAGCAGCACGAGCCGCGGACCCGACATGAAGGCCATCGCGACGTCGAGCAGCTTCTGCTGCCCGTAGCTGAGCTCGCCCGCGAACTCGTCCGCGAGGTGCTGCAGGCGGAAGAACTCAATCATATTCTGCGCGGAAGGGCCGAGGCCTGCGTCGCCGGCGCCCAGGAGCCGCGCGAGCATGGAGCCCCGATGCTCCTGTCCTGCGAGGATCAGGTTCTCGCGCACGCTCAACTGCGGGAAGACCTGCAGCATCTGGAAAGTGCGGCTGACACCGAGACGATTGAGATCGCAAGGGCGCATCCCCGTGACCTCGCGCCCGTCGACCTGCACCGTCCCCGCGCTCGGCAAGAGCTGGCCCAGGATGCAGTCGAAGAGCGTGGATTTGCCGCTGCCGTTGGGGCCGATCACGCCGACGATCTCGCCCTCGTCGACACTGAGGGAGACGCCGTCCACGGCGGTAATGCCGCCGAAGCTTTTGCGGAGTTCGCTGACCTCGAGGACGGCGCTCATCGCCGCGCCTCCTTGCCGATGGCGAGCGGAGCGGAGCGGTTGAACGAGCGCACCGCCTTGTCGAAAAGGCCGAAGATGCCAGAGGGGCAGAACACCATCAGCACCATCACCAGCACGGCATAACAGATGAGGTAGAGGCCCTGCGTCATGCGCAACCATTCCGGCAGCAGCACCGCTACCATCGCGCCGAGGAGCGGCCCGAAGAAATAGCCGGAGCCGCCGACCACCACCATCAGCAGCAACCCCAGCGAGTCCGCGAGGGTGAAGGAGGAGGGATCGACGAATTCCACCAGCGGCGCGAAGAAGACGCCGGCGATGCAGCCGAGCGCCGCTCCGAAGGCGAAGGCGAGGAGCGTGTATGAGCGGATGTCGACGCCGAGGCTCATCGCGCGGCGGGGATTCTCGCGGAGCGCCACGAAGGCGCGGCCCCAGGGCGAGCGGATCATCCACCAGGCACCCGCGAGCACGATCATCAATGCGCCCAGGCAAACGTAGTAGTAGGTGAGCGGCTTCGCTGTCGACCAGCCGAAAAAACTCGGGCGCGGGATGCGATTGATGCCGAAGACGCCGCCGGTGAGCCAGGCCTCGTTGCGGAAGACGAGATAGGCCATGGTCATGAAGGCGAGCGTCACGAAGGCGAGATAGTGGTGCTGCACGCGGAGCGCGGGATATCCGAGAAGCCATCCGACGCCGAAGCCGAGCCCGCCCGCGAGAAGTAGCGCAGACCAGAAGGGATAACCGTTCGTCGTGAGGATCGCCGTCGTATAGGCGCCGATCCCCAGGAAGGCCGCCTGCGCCAGCGAGATCTGCCCGGCATAGCCGAGGGTGAGGTTGAGGCCCACGGCCGCGATCGCCATCACGGCCCAGCGGCTCAGCAGGGCGATGCCGTAGGGCTTCAAGCTCTGCGGCAGCACGATGAGCGCCACGAGAACGCCGGCCGCCGCCACATAACCCCAGAGACGAAGGCCCGTCACGTCGTGCGCTCCTCCGCCCGTCCGAGCAGTCCCTGCGGCCGGAACAGGATGATCGCGACGAGGAGCAGGAGCGGCACTGCGGTCCGGTACTGCGTCGAGACATAGACCGCCGTGAAGTTCTCCGCGATCCCCACGATGAAGCCGCCGACGATCGCGCCGCGAACCTGATTGAATCCCCCGACGATCGCCGCGGTGAAGGCAACGAGCCCGAGCCCCTCGCCGATGCTGTAGGTCGCGAGATAGACGGGCGTGATGAGATAGGCCGCGAGGCAGACCAGCGCCGCGTTGAGCAGGAAGGTGTAGAGGATCATCCGCTCGACATCGATGCCGAGGATCGCGGCGACGGTGCGGTTCTGCGCGGTCGCCTGCATACGCCGCCCGGTCTCGGTCCGGGCGAGGAAGAGCTGCAGCAGCGCCACCGCCGCGACGGCGACGGTGAGATTGATCAAGTCCTGCACCGAGAGGACGGCGCCGCCCAGGGGGATCGTGTCGCCGGAGATCAGCGCCGGAAAGCGCTGCGCCTCGCCGCTGTAGTAGTTCTTGACGACCTCTTTCGCGAGGATCGAGAGGCCTATGGTCGCGATGACCAGCGGCAGCACGCCGTGCTTCAGCAGGGGATCGACCAGGAGCCTCTTGAAAAGAAAGCCCAACAGAAGCAGCGAGCAGAAGAGGCCAAGCGCTAGCGCAGGCCATAGCGAGAAATCGAGGAACCGCATCGCTGCCAGCACGATGAAGGCCGGCACCATCACGAATTCGCCTTGCGCGAAATTTATGGTCTGCGAGGTCTGCCAGAGCAGCGTGAAGCCGATCGCCACCAGGGCGTAGGTCGCCCCGGTCGCGAGCCCGGACACCAGCAATTGCAGCAATCCGGCCATTAAACCGGCGCCTCCCCATGATCCGCCGGTCTCGCGCGTTGGCGCGGACCGATCTCTATTCGAGGCGGATTATACCGTGCGAACGAATGTTTGTGTTGTAGGATCGCGGCTCGCCGGAGCGACGGGAGGGAGATCATGCAAGCGGACGCCTCGAAGAACATCAAGTTCCTGAGCCATTCCGACCAGGGCGGGCATGCCGACGGTGTGCAGGTCATGGTCCATCGGGGCTATGCCTATATCGGCAACTCCTTCAGCATGGGCGTCACCGTGCTCGACGTCCGCGACCCCCGACACCCGAAGGCCGTGAACTTCCTGCCCTGCCCGCCCAACACGCGGCCCATTCATTTGCAGACCCACGACGACCTCCTGCTCGTGACCAACCTCCCGAGCATCTGGACCATGCAGGCGCTCAGCGAGAAGGAATATTTCGGGGGCTCACCCGCGGACAAGCTCAAGGAGGCCGGGATCGAGTTCACGTCGGGGATCCGTATATACGACATCTCGAAGCCGGATCAACCGCGCGAGATCTCCTTCATGCCGATCGATGGCATCGGTCCGCATCGCATCTGGTACGTCGGCGGCCGCTACGCTTACATCTCCGCGCATTTCTGGGAATACACAGATCACATCTTCGCCTCCGTCGATGTCTCCGATCCGACCAAGCCTTTCGTCGCGGGGAAATGGTGGATACCCGGCATGTGGCGCGGCGGCGGCGAGACGCCGAACTGGCCCAAGGGCCGGCGCTTCGCGATGCATCACGCGCTCGTCGCAGGAAATACCGCCTATGCCGCTTGGCGCGATGGCGGCCTTGTCGTCCTCGATGTGGGCGATCCGACGCGGCCGAAGCTCCTCGCGCACCGCAATCAGGATCCGCCCTTCGGCGGCGGAACGCATTCGCCGCTCCCGCTTCCCGACCGCAACCTCCTGGTGCTTGCGGACGAGGCCAATGCCGCCAATTGCAGCGCGGGCCTCCGCCACATCTGGATGTTCGACATTCGCGAGCCCAGGAACCCCGTGAGCTTCGCGACCTTCCCCGTCCCCTCCGAGTCGGATTACTGCGCCAAGGGCGGCGTCTTCGGCTGCCACAATCTGCACGAGAACCGGCCCGGCACATTCCAGAGCTCGCGGATCATCTTCGCGACCTACTACAACGCGGGTGTGCGCGTCTTCGATATCGAGGATCCCTTCCGTCCCCGCGAGATCGGCTACTACGTGCCGCCGAAGCCCGAGCGCATGATGGACCCGCGCCCCAACCGGCCGCAGGTGATCCAGTCTGCGGACTGCTTCGTCGATCGCAACGGCGTCATGTACGTCACCGACACCAATGCGGGCCTTTACATACTGCAATACGAGGGCTGAGCGAGGCGCTCGCCAGCGGCGTTGCGCTAATGCTATCGTCGCGTGAACACGGACCAAAAAAGACGAGGAGGAAGCGATGTATCGGAGCCTGATTCTAGCGATCCTAGGAGCGGTTGCGTGGGCCGCGACACCGGCCTTGGCCGAGGACGTCAAGATCATCGACACCGCCGAGCTCTCGGGCCCCGGCGCACCCTCGGGCCTCAACTTCCAGAAGGGCGCCGATTTGGCGGTGCAGGAGATCAACGCCGCCGGCGGCATTCTCGGCCGCAAGATCGTGATCTCGCACATCGACAACCAGAGCAATGCGGGCGTCGCCAAGACCGTGGTCGCGAAGGCGATCGACGAGGATCCCTATGTGATCATCGGCCCGATCTTCTCGGGCGACGTCATGGTGACGATGGCGTCGGTCGACCAGGCGGGCATTCCGCAGATCATGGGCGGCGAGGCGGCCCCGCTCACCGCGCAGGGCTATCACTACACCTTCCGCACCTCGCTCAGCCAAGCCGCGGCGATGCCCAAGCTTGCGGCCTACCTCGCCAATGACGTGAAGGTGAAGTCGCTCGCAGTCGTCTACGTCAACAACGACTACGGCAAGGGCGGCATGGGCGTGATGCTGCCGGAGCTCGAGAAGCGCGGCATCAAGGTGCTCGCGAACATCTCGACCGAGCAGGGACAGCTCGACTTCTCGAGCGTCGCCGTGACGATCGCGAAATCGGAGGCGGAGGCGGTCTTCATCTACATCAATGAGGAGGAATCGGCGCGCCTCCTCACCGAGCTCAAGAAGCTCGGCAACAAGAAGCCGCTCTTCGGCGAGACCGTTCTCATCAGCAACAAGGTGATCCAGCTCGCGGGCGACGCCGCCAATGGCGCCAAGGGCCACGTCGGGTTGAGCGCCGACGCGCCCAACCCGCTGATCCGCGCCTTCGCGGAGAAATTCAAGAAGGCCTACGGCTTCGACACCGACCACAACGGCATCAAGGGCTACTACGCGGTCTATGTCGTTAAGGCAATTACGGAGAAGATCGGGAAGTTCGACCGCAAGCTCTTCGCGGAGACGCTCCGCCACGCGAGCCTCCTCGCCAAGGACTATCCGGGCATCCTGATCGATACGCGGTATTCCGAGAACGGCGACATCGACCGCGAGAGCTTCCTCGTGGAAGTGAAGGATGGGAAGCAGGTCGTGACGCAGGTGCTGCCGCCGGTCAACGGCCCGATCAAGTGAGCCACGGCGGAGGCGGATTTCGGCTCGCGGGCCTCATCGGTTGGCCCGTGAGCCACTCCCGCTCGCCGAGAATCCACAACTACTGGATCGAGCGTCACGGGCTGGTGGGCGCCTATGTGCCGTTGGCGGTGCGGCCAGACCGGCTCGCGGAGGCATTGCGGGGTCTCTCGGCTCTCGACTTCGCCGGCTGCAACGTCACCATTCCGCACAAGGAGGCGGTGCTTCGCCTCGTCGACGAGGTCGATCCGATCGCGCGTCGCATCGGCGCCGTCAACACCGTCGTCGTGGGCGTGGATGGCAGGCTCGCGGGACGCAATACCGACGCCGTGGGCTTCATCGAGAGCTTGCGGGAGGCCGCTCCCTCCTGGCGTGCCGACCTCGGCCCGGCGGTGGTGATGGGCGCAGGCGGCGGCGCACGGGCGGTGGTGGCGAGCCTCGCGGAACGTGGCGCACGCGAGATTCGAGTTCTCAACCGGACGCCGGCTCGCGCCGCGGCGCTCGCGGCCGAATTCGGCGCGCCGGTCTCGGCCCTGCCCTGGGAGCGTCGCGCGGACGCCCTCTCGGATGCAGCACTCCTCGTCAACGCCACGAGCCAGGGCATGCACGGGCAGCAGCCGCTCGAGCTCAGCCTCGATCGGCTCCCGACGCGCGCGCTCGTCTGCGACATTGTTTACATCCCGCTGGAGACGCCGCTCCTCGCCACCGCGCGCGGGCGCGGCAATCCGACGGTGGGCGGGCTCGGCATGCTCCTCTATCAAGCCCGCGCCGCCTTCGAATCTTGGTTCGGTGTCCTTCCTGAGGTCACGCCCGAGCTTCGCCGGATGATCGAGGCGACGATCTAGACGGCCGCCCATGAGCTGGGGGATCGCCGCTTACTCGCTTGCTTGCATCTTCGGCGCCGCCATCGTCCGGGGCTACAGCGGCTTCGGCTTCTCGCTGCTCGCGATCACCTCGTTGTCGCTCGCGCTCCCGCTTGCCAGCATCATTCCGTCGGTATTCATGATGGAGGTCGCCGCAAGCCTCAGCCTGATGCCGAGCGTCTGGCGGGACGTCCATTGGAAGGCGCTCATCCTGCTTTGGCTCGGTTGCGCGCTCGGGACGCCCCTTGGCGTCCACTTCCTCGCGGCCGTTCCGGCGGCGCCGATGCAGATCGCCCTCGGGGTCGCGGTGCTCGCCGCGGCGGCCTTGCTCGGAAGCGGCTATGTCCGCAAATCCATGCCGACCGGCGGCGAGACCATTCTCACCGGCGGCATCGCAGGCCTACTGAACGGCGCCTTCGGGATCGTCGCGCCGCCCGTCGTGGTCTTTTTCTTTGGCTCGCCCGCCGGGGCCGCGATCAGCCGAGCCTCCCTCATTGCCTTCTTCATCGGCACCGACGGCATCGGGTTGGCGTATTTGGCGCGCGAGGGATTGGTGACGAGCGACGGGCTCTACTTCTTTCTGATGCTTCTCCCTATGCTCCTCGCGGGCCAATGGCTCGGAGCGCGGAGCTTCCGGAAATCCGACCCCGCGAAGTTCCGCCGCTGGGCGCTCATGACACTGTGCGCCTTGGCGCTCCTCACCGGGTTTCAGGGCGCGCTCGCATTGGCAGGCGCCAGCTAGGACGCGATGGGATCGAGAGGGTGGATAGGGCGCCGCACCTTCGTGAAGAGTTCGGGCGTGTAGATCTCCGAGCAGAGCGAGCCCGTGTCCACCAACACCACCTCGCGCGCGATCGGCTCGAAAGCCGCGCGGAAGTGGTGCATCGATTTCACCGCAAGGGTCCTATAGCGCGTGGGATCGATGCCGAGCGAGGTGAACTGTGCGAGGTCGTTCGCCTGGCCGTTGTTGGTGATGAGCACGATGTCGATGCCGCCGACGCGGAACACCATAGAAAGCCCGTAGTCGCGGGCGACACCGCCGCCCATCGGACCCCAGGCGATGAACTTGCCGTTCGTGAGACACGTCACCTCGCCCTCGAGCGTCAGCGGGCCGCCGCCCATGCTGGGATCGGTCTTGCCGCCGAGCGTCAGCGTAGTGCGCGCGCCGATCCCGGCCTTTATACCGGCGCGCACCGCCTCGGGATCGCAGATCGCATGGAAGGCGACGCTCGAAAGCTCCGCCTCCACCATCGCCTTCAGGAGCGCTGTCGCATCGCCGTAGCCTCCGCCACCGGGATTGTCGGTGTAGTCCGCGATCACCAGCGGCTTCTCGCCCGGCTTTCCCTTGCGCGCGCGCTCGATCACCTCGGGGATCGGCAGCAGCTTTGCCGAATTCTCCTCGCGCGTCTCCCATGCAAAATCCATGAGCGCCTCGGCAATCTGCTGCCCCTTGGGATTGGCGCCATCGGTGGTGACCGTCGCGGTGGGGCCGACGTCGTGGATGTCGGCGCGGGTGAATCCCGCGCAGAGGCTCACGACGAGCGCATCGCCGCGCTCCTCGGCGGCCTCCGCGCGTCGCAGCGCCTCCACCATCGGCCCGCTCTGCGTGCGTCCGTGGTTGAGGCCGTAGATGGTGGGCCTGCGCGCGAGGACGGTCTTGGGCTTGATCTCCCCGCGCATCGCGCGCTCGAGGAGCTTCGCCCCTTGCCACGCGCGCTCGTACTGGTCGATGTGCGGATAGGTGCGAAACGCGATGAGGCAGTCGGCGTAATCCGCCATCGCCTGGCTCACATTGGCGTGGAGGTCGAGCGTCACGATCACCGGCTTATCCTTGCCGATCACCTCGCGCAATCGCCGCAACAGCTCGCCCTCGCCGTCTTCATAGTCCTGCACCACCATGGCGCCGTGGAGGTGCAGGAGCGCGCCGTCGATCGGCCCCTGCCGCCGGGCCCCGTCGAGCAGGAGCCGGCAGAGCTCCTCGAAGGCCTCGCGCGTCACGATGCCCGAGGGATTTGCGCTGGCGGAAATGGGATGGATCAGCGTCCAGCCATATTCGTCCGCGGCCTCGAAAGTGGCACCCAGCGCCGAGCGCGTGCCGCGATAGGCTCCGGGTATCTCGTTCTCGAGATGGAAGTCGCGGCGGCGAAAGGCCGCCATATCCGTGAGCTGGCGGCTGAAGGTGTTGGTCTCGTGCAGGATGCGACCGGCTAGGACGCGCTTCGACATGGGTCTTAC
>DATJVP010000081.1:0-67968 GCA_035581425.1 Allostellaceae bacterium
TGTGGAGCAGGGTCGTGACCAGCCCCTCGGCGCCGGGATAGGGCTTCCATTCGGCTTTGCCGGTGTCGATGACGACGTGCGCGCCGTCATCGGGCGCGATCTGCCGGAGCTTCACGAGGATCGTGCAGCCCTCACGGCTCAGGGGCCGATGGCGCGAGCCCGGGGGATTGCGCACGTAAGTTCCGGCGGGATAGTCGCCGTGCTCGTCTGAGAAGACGCCCTCCAGCACCAGGAACTCCTCGCCGCCGCCGTGCTCGTGGGGGTCGAAGACGCTGCCGGGGGCGTAGCGCACGAGGCTTGTCGCGCGCGCGACCTCGCCGCCGTCACGGTCCAGCATCTTGCGCTCCACTCCGGGAAGCGGCGAGGGCGTCCACGGTATCTCCGCCGTCCGCACCACCGCGCGCAAGCTCAAATCCGCATTGACGAGCATGTCCTTCTCCACCCGCGAAAGTGCGTGCAACGACCGAGACTCGCGACACTCGCGTGGGATGTCAATGTTTGCAAAATCAAATTCACGACAGACGGAGTGAGGCATCGAGCGGTCTGCGGCGAAGCCGCAACTCCATTTCTCACTGCCCCCTCGTCTCTGTGGCGAGCCTATTGCGACTTCGCCAGATGGCCGGATTTGACGTAGAGGAGACAGCCCCGCTCGCTTCGGGGCTCGTGGCTGCTCATCGCGGGATAGCGCAGCCAGGTGCCGGCGCGATGCTCGCCGAACTCGTCGCGGAGCGCGCCGGAGATCACGTAGATCTCTTCGCCGCCGAGATGGCGATGCGGCATCTGTCGCGCGCCGCGCGCGAGGCGCAGGAGGAGGACGCTCTCCGATCCCCGGCGATAGAGCGGCAGCGCACTCACGCCCTCGCCGAAGCCCGCGATCCATCGTCCGCGCCGCGGATCCACCACCACGCGCAGATCGTCCGCCGCCGTCATCTGCCGGCTCTTGACGAGCATGAGACAGCCTGGACGCGTTGTCGGCCGGTGCGAGGAGCCCGGCGGATTGCGTACGTAGACGCCGGCGCCGTACTCGCCGTGCTCGTCCGCGAAGCTGCCGTCGAGCACCAGCACTTCCTCGCCGGCCTCGTGCACGTGGTGATCGAGCGGCTGCCGATCCGGCCAGAGCATCAGGGCGGTGTAGCTTCCGGGCGCGCCACCGCTGTGCTCCAGAAGCTTCCAGACGGCGCCGGGGACCGCGCAGGGCTTCCAGCTCAATACATCGCTCGCGATCCGCACGCGCTGGCGTGGATCGGCGTTGACGGTGATGACATCGCGGCGCTCGCTCATAATCGAGCAAGCGTCGACCGAGACGCGCGGCTTGTCAATTACGCGCGGGGTCGACGACGCAATTTGCGCACGATGGAAATCGAAGCTCAGTACGCCGCGGTTTCCTCCATCTCGCCTGCGTCCGCGAGCGAGCTATTGCGCTGCGACCTCGTCGGCGCGGCGGCGGCGCACCGGCGGCTTCGCCTCGGGCTCGCCGCCGGGCTCGGCGAGCACTTCGATCAGGCGCTCGCGGATGTCCGCGACCTTCTTCTCGTGCTCGACTTTGTGCCCGAAGAGGTCCTTGACGTAGAAGACGTCGACGACCTTCTCGCCATAGGTCGAGATCTTCGCGGAGAAGATCTGCAGATTGAGCTGGGTCAGCGCGCGCGTGAGCTCGAAGAGCAAGCCGGGCCGGTCGCGGCCGTTGACCTCGATCACCGTGTGCGCGGCGCTCGCGCGGTTGTCGATGAGGACGCGCGGCGGCACGCTGAAGGCGCGGGTACGCGCGGGATAGGCCTTGGGCGCGCCGAGCTCCACATGCGGTTTCCGCTCGCCCGTCAGCACGTGCTCGAAGAACACCGCGAGCTTCGCAAGCTTCTCGGGACGGTCGAAAGCGCCGCCCTCCGCGTCCTGTACCAAGAACGTATCGAGCGCCATGCCGTTTGCCAGCGTCAAAATCTTGGCGTCGACGATGTTGGCGCCCGCGAGCGCGAGCGCGCCTGCCATCCGTGAGAAGAGGCCGGGATGGTCGGCCGTGTAGAGCGTCACCTCCGTCACGGAAATCTTGGGATCGACCCGCGTCTCGACCGAGAGTGGCTGGCGGCGCCGCTCCGCCTCGCGCATGAGCCGCGCATGCCGCGCGAGCGTCTCCGGCTCGAAGGAGACCCAATAGGTGGGGTAAGCGCGCGCAACGAACTCAGCGAATTCCGCCTCCGAGAAATCCGGGAGCAGCGCGCGCACGGCCTCTTGCGCAGCCGAGACGCGCGCCGCGCCCTCATCTGCGAGAAGCCCGCCCGACATCACCTCGACGGTGCGGTGATAAAGCTCGCGCAGAAGGCTCGCCTTCCAGCCATTCCAGACCTTGGGCCCAACCGCACGGATGTCCGCCGCGGTCAGGATGAGAAGGAGCTTCAGCCGCTCCGGCGATTGCACCTTCTCCGCGAAATCCCTGATGGTCTGGGGATCGTCGATGTCGCGCTTGAAGGCGGTGTTGCTCATGAGGAGGTGCCAGCGCACGAGCCAGGCCACCGTCTCCGTCTCCTCTTCGCTGAGGCCGACGCGCGGGCCCAGCCTCTGCGCGACTTCCGCCCCTAGCACGGAATGGTCGCCGCCGCGGCCCTTGGCTATGTCATGAAGGAGAACCGCGAGATAGAGCGCGCGCCGGGAATCGATCGTCGGGAAGAGCGACGTCGCCAAGGGCAGTTCGTCCTTGAGCGCCCCCGCTTCCACGTCGTGCAGGATGCCGATCGCGAAGATCGTGTGCTCGTCGACGGTGTAGTGATGGTACATGTCGTACTGCATCTGCGCGACGACGCGCCCGAAATCCGGAACGAAGCGCCCGAAGACGCCGGCCTCGTTCATGCGCCGGAGCGCGATCGCCGGTGACTTCCGCGAGGTCAGGATCTCCATGAAGATCCGATTCGCCTCGGGATCGGCACGGAGCTTCTGGTCGATGAGCTTCAGCGACTGTGTGACGAGGCGCAGCGCGTGCGGATGGATGTCGACCTCGTGCTCGTCCGCGACCTGGAAGAGACGGACCAGGTTCGCGGGATCAACGGCGAAGGCGGTCTCGGAGGCGACGTCGAGCCGGCCGCGGTCCATGACAAAGGCGCCGATCTGCTTCCGGAAGAAACTCCAGCGCCGGAGCAGGAAGGGCCGGCGCTGCTGCTCCGCCTCGAGCTGGGCGCAGAAGATGCGCGTCAAGTCGCCGACGTCCTTCGCGACCAGGAAGTAGTGCTTCATGAAGCGCTCGACCCCGCGCGTCCCCGCGTGGTCGGTGTAGCCCATGCGCCGTCCGATCTCGTTCTGCAGGTCGAAGGTGAGGCGGTCCTCGGCGCGGCCGGCGATCCAGTGCATATGGCAGCGCACGGTCCAGAGGAAATTCTGCGCGCGCTGGAAACGCCGGGACTCCTTGGCCGTGAGCACGCCGAGCTCCACGAGCTTCTCGACGTCGTCGATGCGGTAGATGAACTTCGCGATCCAGAAGAGCGTGTGCAGGTCGCGTAGCCCGCCCTTCCCTTCCTTGATATTGGGCTCGACCTGATAGCGGCTGTCGCCGAGACGGGTGTGGCGCTCGTCGCGCTCCGCGAGCTTCGCCTCCACGAACTCCGCGGCCGAGCCCTTGAGGACCGCGCTCTCGAAGCGCTGCCGGAGCTCCGCATGCAGCCGCTGGTCGCCCCAGAGGTAGCGCGATTCCAGCAGCGCCGTGCGGATCGTGAGGTCGCCCTTGGCTAGGCGAATGCACTCCTCGACTGTGCGTGTGGAGTGCCCGACCTTTAGGCTCATGTCCCAGAGCGTATAGAGCAGGTATTCCACGACCTGCTCGATATGGGGCGTGCGCTTATAGGGCAGCAGGAAGAGGAGGTCGATGTCCGAGAATGGCGCGAGCTCGCCGCGCCCGTAGCCGCCGACCGCCACCACCGCCATGTGCTCGCCCGCGGTCGGGTTCGCGAGCGGATAGACCTTGGTCGTGACGAAGTCGTAGAGCGCGCGGACGATCTGATCCGTGAGGAAGCTCAGCGCGCGCACGGTCTCCGCGCCCGTGGCGGCGCCGCTCTCGAAGCGCTCGCGCACGGTGAGGCGTCCTGCCTGAAGCGCCTGCCGGATCGTCTCCACGACCTTGCGCCGGTCGGGCTCGCCCTCCTCGGCAAGAGCAGCCAAGCGCTCAAAAAGCGCGAGGCGGTCCAGGATTTCGCGCTGGCGTACAGGCTTTTGCGCGATTGCGGTCTCGTTCACCGGCGATCGGTCCTCATCCTTGGCGGAGATCTCCCGAGTAATGCCCCCTTTACGAGGTCGAGACAAGCCTCGAACCCCCGAAGGTCGCGGAAGCGCTCCTCGGCCGGAACGGCGATGCGAATCAAGGGGTAGCCGCCCTCGCGGAGGCCGGCGTCGAGCATGAGATTATCGGCATTGCCGAAGTCCTCGACCGCCATGCCCGCGGCATCGACCCACGCCCCGCCCTTCTGTTCAGGCAACACCATCCCAGCGGCCCGGGCGCGCGTGAGGTAATCCTCGGCGACGTTGCTATAGGCGAAGGCAGGCTTGCCGAGGCCGACGAGCATGCCGAGCTCGAATACCGTCCCGACATCGGCACTGATCCCGCGGAACGGGGTCAGGTCGAAGATCCCGGCATCGGCCTCCGCGATCATCGCGATGCAGCCGCGATAGATCAACCGATCCCGCTGTCCCGCGCCCTCAACCTCGGGGGCTCCAGCGTCGAGGGGATAAAGCCCCTCGACTCCATGCTGCTGGCAAAGCGCCTGCTTCCGTCGACCGATCTCAATCGCATCCGGCAGAAACACACCCGGTCCTGCCAAATAGATCTTGGGCCGGCCGGTCAACGGAGCCTCGGAAATCGTGGCATATCGGCAGCGCAGTCTACCACCGTGGAACCGGCTCCGTCGCGACGCGATGTCACTAGCGGCATTCCCCGGAGAGCGCTAGCATCCAAAAAAATGCCATATGAAACAAGAACAAAACGACTCCAGGAAGGGGACCCCGAGATGGCCATGACAAGCGCGACACCCTCCGGCCTTTCCGATACCGAGCATCGCAGCCAGCTCCGCCGCGCAGTAGTCGCCAGCACGGTCGGGACGGCGATCGAGTGGTACGACTTTTTCCTCTATGGAACGGTCGCGGCGCTCGTCTTTCCGAAGCTCTATTTCCCGAACGACGATCCGCTCGTCGGTACTTTGAACGCGTTCGGCATCTACGCCGTGGGCTTCGTCGCGCGTCCCGTCGGCGCCGCCATCTTCGGCCACTTCGGCGATCGCATTGGACGCAAGGCGACGCTGATCGCGACACTCATGCTGATGGGCATCGCGACCTTCCTCGTCGCCTTCGTGCCGGGCTATGCCAGCATCGGCATCTGGGGCGCGGTCATCCTCACGCTCCTGCGACTCATCCAGGGGATCGGCGTAGGCGGAGAATGGGGCGGCTCGGTGCTGCTCTCGATGGAATGGGCGCGAAACAACGGATCGCGTGGCCTCGTCGCCTCTTGGCCGCAATTCGGCGTGCCCTGCGGTTTGTTCCTCTCGAACCTCGCCTTCCTCGCCTTCAGCGCCTATGCCGGCGACCAGTTCGTCGTCTGGGGCTGGCGCATTCCGTTCTTCCTCAGCATCATCCTCGTGGGCATCGGACTTTGGATCAGGCTGGGCATCCTGGAGACGCCGGTCTTCAGCAAACTCATCGCGGAGAAGAAGGTCGAGCGCCAGCCGACGCTCGAGGTGATCCGCCGGAACTGGCGCGAGATCATTCTCTCTGCCTTCGTGCGACTTGCGGAGCAGGCGCCTTTCTACATTTTCACCGCCTACGTCTTCTCTTACGGCACCGGCGTGCTCAAGGTGTCGCGCGACTTCCTGCTGATGGCGGTGATGGCAGCGTCGGTGCTCTCCTTCGTCTCGATTCCGCTCTCGGGCCACATCTCCGACCTGATCGGGCGGAAGAGGATGTACATGCTGGGAGCCGTATGCGTCGGCATCTTCGGCTTCATCTACTTCGGGATGCTCAATACGGGCTCGTTGACGCTGGTCTTCATCGCAATCTTCCTGTCCCTCGTCCCCCACGACATGATGTATGGGCCGCAGGCGGCGCTCATCGCGGAGTCCTTCACGGGACGCCTGCGCTACAGCGGCGCCTCGCTGGGATATCAGCTCGCCTCCATTATTGCCGGCGGGCCCGCTCCCTTCATCGCGACGTGGCTCTTCCAGAAATATCAGTCGGGCTACGCGATTGCCGGCTACATCCTCGTCTGCGCCGTCATCACGCTCATCGCGACCGCGATGATGACGGACTACACCGGCAAGGACATCGAGGGGGAATACGAGTAAGACTCCGGGACCGGGGAGCGCGCACCGCTCCCCGGCGCCCTTCAGCACGGAGAGATCGCACGTGTCCTACAAGCTCTATTATTATCCCGGCAACGCGAACCTCACGCCGCACATGGTGCTGGAGGAGATCGGCGCGCCCTACGAGCTCGTCCTGCTCGATCGCAGCAAGAACGCGCACAAGGCGTCGGAATACCTGAAGCTCAATCCCCACGGTCGCATTCCGACTCTGGTGGATGGCGACCTCGTGCTCTACGAGACCGCTGCGATCTGCCTCCACCTTATCGACCGCCACCCCAAAGCGGGACTCGCCCCCGAGCTAGGCAGCGCCGAGCGGGCGCAGTTCTACAAGTGGATGATCTATCTCACCAACACCGTCCAAGCCGAGATGATCGTCTATTTTTATCCCGAGCGCTGGTCCGAGACCGCCTCGGCCGACGTGAAGCGTCACGCCGAGGCGCATCTCGATGGGATGTTCGATCAGATCGAGAAGGATCTCGCGGCAGCGGGCCCCTATCTCCTGGGCAACCGTTTCTCCGCTGCGGATCTGTTTCTTACGATGCTCTCGCGCTGGAGCCGCGGCTTCACTCGGCCCGCCCGCACCCGCCCGGCGCTCGCGCGGCTCCTCGAGCGGGTGGCGGCGCGCCCGGCGGTGCAGCGGGCTTTCGCGGGAGAGGGGATCACGGCGCCGTTCTATTGAGTGGCAACGCTCAGCCCGCCCGCTTCCACGACACTTTCATTTCTTCGCGGAAGGCGAAGCGCTCGAGGTGGCGGCCGACCACTTCCTCGAGGCGCGCGAGCCCCTCTTCCTCGCCGGCGCTGACGCGCAGGACGAGCAAGCCCGCTGCCGCCGCATCGAGCTCGCAGACGCCGGCCGGGAACTCGATGCGGCCATAGGATTCCTCGATCTCGACCGGGAGCTTGTGCCGGAAATGCTTGCAGAGCTGGCCGAGGTAGCGCCGCGCCGCGGCCGTCGGCACGCGTGCCTCGGCGGCGAGGAGTGTCTCAGTCCCGCTCATCAGATTTTCTCCACTTTGGCCGCCGCCGCATCCAGCACCGCCGCCAATTCATCGACCTGCTCCGCGCTCAGCGGACCTCGTGCAAGCCGCATCCGCAGCGCGAGCTTCAGGTTTTCGACGGCGCGCGCGACTTGCGGCGCCCGCCCGCCACCGTGTCTCCGGCTCGCTTCTGCCATGCGGGATAGAAGGCCATCGAGTGCCGGGCGGTTCGCCTCGAGATAGGCACGGCCCTGCGGGGTGACTTCGTGCAGCTTCTTCGTGCTCTCGGACTCGGCGCTGACGGTCACGTAGCCGAGCTCTTCCAGCAGCGTCAGCGTTGGATAGATCACGCCCGGACTGGGGCTATAGGCGCCGCCGACCCGCTCCTCGATCGCCTTGATGATCTCGTAGCCGTGGCACGGCTTCTCCGCGATGAGATTGAGGATGACCAGGCGTAAATCGCCATGGGCGAAGAACCGGCGAAGGCCGAACCCGCCACCGCCGTCGTGGCGCCATCGGCCGCCGAAGTGCCGGCCTCCCTCATGATCCCGCTCCCCTCGGACGAAGCGCCGCCAGCGGTCGCGTAGCGTGTGTTCGTCATGTGAATGTCTATGTTTCATGGTGTCTCCGATTGTGTTTCGATATAACGAAGATACAGATATATCGAAATCGCGGCCTGCGCAAGGGCCTTTTCACCGGCCTCAATGCCGCAATGGCTCGCTCACAGGCGAACTGAAGCGCAGCAAGTGATCTCGCTAGTGACGGGGCAACGCGCCGTGCGTCGAAGGACGCACGAAGCGATTTTCCTCGCCCCCGCGGTACCCGAATCAAAATTTTGAACTATTTCGGCGCGGTCTCGGCCGCCAGTTTCTCGTAGCGGGTGCGGCTGTGGTTGAGGTGCCGCTGCATCGCGGAGCGCGCTTGCGCGGGTGAGTGTCCGCGGATCGCGCTCAGGATCTGCTCGTGCTCCTGCTGAAAGAGCTCGAGCTGGCGGCGCTTCGTCGGGGGCGCCGACCGGCGCCAGGCGGTCCGCCGCGGGATGATGAAGCGACCGAGATATTCCAGAAACCGTCGGAATTGCGGGTTCCCGGTTGCCTCCGCGATCTCACAATGGAAGGCGAAATCCTGATCGACCGCGGTTCCGCCCTTGGCTATATCGGCGTTGATCGCGGTAAAGCAGTCCGCGATTTTCTTGACCTGTGCGGGTGAAGCGCGCTCGGCGGCGAGGCCGGCGGCCTCGACCTCGACCCCCGTGCGCAGCTCCATCACATTGAGCACGTCGCGCAGCGGCGAGCGCTCGTCGAATTCCACCCGGAACGGCCGCCGGACGTAGTCCGCGACGAATGCGCCCACGCCTTGCCGCGTCATCACGAGGCCGTCCGCGCGCAGCGCCGCCACCGCCTCGCGCACGACCGTCCGGCTCACGCCGGTTGCGGCGATGATTTCGTGCTCCGTCGGCAGTTGCGAGCCCGGGGCAAGCTTGCCGCTGACGATGTCCGCGCTGAGCCGCGCGACGAGCTCGCTCGTGAGGGACCGCGCCGCCGGAATCGGCCTCAGGAGGTCGAGCTTGCTTTCCGAAGACTTGCCCACGGGCGCCCCTGAACCTCGATCAGCCCTTCACCGCGCCCGCGGTGAGACCGTGGATCAGGTGCCGTTGCAGGAAAGTGAAGAGGACGGCAACCGGCAATGTGCTCATGATGACCCCCGCGGAGAGCGGCCCCCACTGTACCTCGTATTGCCCAACCATGTAGAGAAGACCCGCGGAGAGCGTGCGCATGCTGGTCTGGGTCGTGAAGGAGATCGCGAAGAGCAACTCGCTCCAGGAGACGACGAAGGCGAAGATCGCGGTTGCTGCAATGCCCGGCGCCGCCAAGGGGAGCACCACTCGGCAGAGCGAGCCGAAATGGCTGCAGCCGTCGATCATGGCGCTCTCCTCTAGCTCGCGCGGGATCGAGCTGAAATATCCCACCATCATCCAGACCGTGAACGGCACGGTGAAGGAGAAATTCGAGTAGATCAGCGCCTGATAGGTGTCGATGAGCCCGAGCGCGCGCCACTGCGTGAGCAGCGGCGCTATGAGAAGGACGCTCGGGAACATCTGCGTCGCCAGGAAGACCAGTAGCAGCGCGTCGCGCCCGGCGAAGCGGAAGCGCGCGATCGCGTAGCCCGCGAGGACGGAGATCACGGTGGTCGCGACCATCGTCGCCGAGCAGACCCAGAGGCTGTTGAGGAAGAAGCGGCTGAAGGGCGTGATCGGCGAGGTCCAGGCCTCAACGTAGTTCTCGAAGGTCGGGTGCTCCGGCAGATAGCGGAGCGGGGTCGCGTAGAGCTCCTGCCGGTTCTTGAGCGAGGTCAGCAGCATCCAGATGAAGGGGCCGAGCGCGAAGGCCGTGAGCCCCGCGAGCCCCGTCCAGAGCACGGGCCCGCCGAGCAGCCGCTCGGCCGCGCTCGAAGGAATGCCGCGGGCCTTCATCCCGTTTCCTCAACACCCTTGGTGATACGCAGATAGGCCGCGGTGAAGGCGAGCATGATCAGCAGCAGCACCACCGAGAGCGCCGCCGCGTAACCGAAATCGAGATTCGCGTAAGCCTGCAGCAGCGTATAGGTCGAGGTGATCTGCGTCGCGTTCGCGGGCCCGCCGCTCGTCATCACGAAGATCAGATCCGCGTAGTTGAAGGTCCAGATGATGCGCGTCGCCGTGGCGACGACGATGATCGGCCGCATGAGCGGCAGCGTGACGTGCCAGAATCGCGCGACCACGCCCGCGCCGTCGATGCGCGCAGCCTCATAGAGCTCGTCAGGTACGGCCTGCAAGCCCGCGAGCAGCATGATCGCGAAGAAGGGGATGCCGCGCCAGACGTTGGTGAAAACGACCGCTCCCATGGCGAGGTCGGGATTGGAGAGCCAGGCGACGCGCTCGTGCAGCAGATCGGCCTTCATCAGGAGGTCGTTGATGACGCCGTAATTCGGCTGGTAGAGCCATTGCCAGATAAGCCCCACCACGACCCCCGGGATGACCCAGGGGAGCAGCATCACCGTTCGGATTACGGTCCGGCCACGGAAGGCCTGATGCAGCAGCAGCGCCGCCGCGAAGCCCACGAGGAATTGCAAGATCACCGAGCCGAAGACCCAGACGAAGGAGTTCCAAAGCGTCAGCCAGAAAACCGGGTCCTCGACCAGGCGGATGTAGTTATCGAACCATATGAAGCGGTAGTCCTGCGGCTTGAAGAGAACGTCGTAATAGAGGCTGAGCTGGATCGCCTTGCCGATGGGAATGGCGACGGTCGCGAGGAGGCAGAGCGCAGCCGGCGTCAGATAAAGGTATCCCGTCAGCAGCGACCGCGCCCGCAAGCTGAGGAGCGGGCGGGCGCGGCGGCTAGCGAGGGCGGCCTGGGCCGTGGACATCGCGACGCGTGGAGATCAGGCCATGTTCTTCGTGAGAATGTCCGCGAACTTGTCGAGACACTCCTTGGGCGAGATCTTACCGACAATGGCCTGCTGTATCAGCGGCACGCCATCGGAGTCGAGCTTCCCGCCCCAGCCGGGATAGGCGAGATAGGGGCTGACGATCGCGAAACTGAAGGAATTGAGGAACCCCGAGAGCGCGGGATCGCCTTTGAAATCCGGCTGCTCCACGATCGATTTCCGCGCGGGCAGCAGGCCGAGCGTCTTGCAATACATGAGGCTCGGCTCGTCCTCGAGCAGGAAGCTCATGAAGCGCCAGGCGCCTTCCTTGTTGCGCGCGCCCTTGAATGCCGTGACCGTCTCGGAGAAGTAGAAGGAGGCGCGCGTCTTCGCGGGACCGATCGGCACCGGGAGGGTGGCGAAATTCTCGGCGCCCACGTTCTTCTTCTGCTGTCCGACCGAGCCGGAGTTGTGCTGGTACATGCTCGTGACGCCGCGGCCGAAGGTCTCGACGATCTCCACGAAGCCGTCGGTCGGCGCGCTGGGCGGCGTCACCTTGTGCTTGAGCGCGAGGTCCATGTACCAGGCGAGCGCGTCGACGCCCTCCTTCGAGTTGATGACGACCTTGCCGTCCTTGAGCACCTGCGCCCCGTTCGCGTAGGCGAATTCGCTGGGGTAGAGGACGGCCCAGGTTCCAGCGCCGCGCATGCCGTAGCCGTACTGGTTCTTGTCCGGCTTGGTGAAGGCTTGCGCGATCTTGAGGAAATCGTCCCAGGTCCAATCCGGCGTCGGTTCCTTGATGCCGACTTCCTTGAGCCGGTCCCGGCGATAGTAGATTCCGTCGAGCGTGATCGAGAGCGGCAGCGAGAGGATCTGCTTGCCGATTGTCACGGTCTGCCAGGCGGTCGGCAGGACATCCGGCTGTAGCTTCCACGATTGCACGCGCGCGGTGAGATCCTCGAGTGCGCCCATGCCCTGGAACTGACCGAGCCAATTGTCCCAGACCTGGCAGCAATCGGGCGGGCTTCCGGCGCTGATGGCGCTGATCAGCTTTTGGCGCGCCTGCGCTTGCGGGACGAACTCGACCTCGACCGCGAAATCCTTTTGCGATTGATTGAAGCGCTCGACGAGCGACGTCACGAGCGTGATGCGAGTCGGTTCCGGCACGCTGAACTGGAAGCGTACGGGCTCCGCGGCCCAGGCCCTCCGCGGCGAAATCAGCGGCGCGTCCCACCACGGGAGATCCGCAGCGGCGATCACCCCAGTCCCGACGAGCGTCCGCAGGAACCTGCGACGCGACAGCAGCCAGCGCTCGTTCATCGTCAAACCTCCCTGGTTTATGATTGTGGTTCTTCTGAAATGGCAATTATACGGTCATATGACATCTGTCAATATGAGAGGTGGATTGTGCCGTGCGTCCTTCTATGCAGGGCATGTCTGCAGAACACGGCGTCGGCGCGCGTGCAATCGTCGCGCGAGATGCGTAGGCTCTCTGACCAGGGAGGACGAGAGGGGGCAATGAACTCGTACTTGCGGGGCGCCGCCGCGACCGCGGACTATATCGGCTTTCACGCGGCAGAGCGGCCCGACGCGATCGCGATCGCCGATCCCGGACGCGAGATAACCTATGCGCAATTCGACCGCGACCTCGGCCGATTCGTGCGCGCCGTGGGCGACCTCGGCCTCGCGCGCGGCCGCTCCGTCGCGATCGCATGGGGCGAGCTCTATTCGCATTGGCTGCTGCTCCTCGCCTGCGAGCAGCTCGGCATCGTCACCGCGACCTTCCTCTTCAACGACGGCACAGAGGATTCGCGCCTCCTCGAGACCGTCGATCTCGTGCTCTCGGAGGCAAGGCCGCGCGGCGTCGCGCCCGAGCGGCACCGCCCGCTGACGCAGGATTGGCTTGCCGGCGTCTTCGCGCGCCCTGATGCCGGCATGCCCCCGCTCGCGGCCTTGCATCCCGACGATCCCCTGCGGATCGTCCGAACCTCCGGGACGACCGCCGAGCCGAAGCGCCTGCTGTGGACACGGCGGATGTTCGAAGCCTGGGTCGAGCGGCGGATCTGGTCGCTGGGGCTTACCCGCTCCTCGCGCGCAGCCCTCAACATGGCCTTCGCGGCCGCGGGTGGCTACACGCTCTCGACCGCCGTCCTTCGCGCGGGTGGCACGGTCAGCAACGCTTGGATCGGCGTCGAGACGGCGGCGGCGCTTGCGCAGGCGGCGCACGGGTTGACGCATCTGCGTCTGACGCCCCTGGAGCTCCGATTCGTGCTCGACACGCTGCCGCCGGACTTCGTGAAACCGCCGAGCCTGGTGGTCTGCACCGTCGGCGCGGCGGTTGCGGCATCGCTGCGCGAGCGGGCGCTGGCGCGCCTCGCCAGCGAGGTCGTCGTCTCCTACGGCACCAACGAGGTGCTCTTCGCCGCGGAGACCCGCGAGGCCGGCAGCGAGGGGATCAGCACCATCTATCCCTGGGTGGAGATCGAGGTGGTTGACGAGCAGGGAACGCCGTTGCCACCGGGGACGCCCGGGATAATCCGCATGCGTGACGAGGAGGGGATGGCGACGGGCTATCTCGACGACCCCGAGACCACAGCGCGGAAATTCCGCGGCGGCTGGTTCTATCCCGGCGACGTCGGGATCTTACACGACCGGCGGCGGGTTCAGATCGTCGGACGCGAGGACGAGCTCATGAACATCGGCGGCATCAAGATGGCGCCGAGCTCGATCGAGGGCTGGGTGATGCAGCACGCGACGGTCGGCGATCTCGGCGTCTGCTCGCTGCGCAATGCCGATGGGATCGAGGAGATTTGCGTCGCCGTCGCCAGACCCGGTCACAGCGAAACCGAGCTGATGGAGCGCATCACCCGCGCCTTCAGCGACCATCACATCGGCCGTAACTTCTACGTCGTCGGGCTCGCGCGGATTCCCCGCAATGCCAACGGCAAGATCCAGCGCGGTCTGCTGAAGCAAGCCGCCCTGGCGGTCCTGGGAAGAAAGCAGTGAGCGCCCCTGGGCGGTGCGCCGCAGGGGCTCTCCTTCCTCACGCGCCCGAGAGCAGGAGCTTCAATCGGTAAAGGAGCTCAAGGGCCTCCCTCGGCGTGAGAGAGTCCGGCTGTATCTCCGCGAGCGCCTTCTCCACCGCCGATTCCTTCGTGGCCGAGCCGCCCTTCGGTCTCGCCGCGTTGAAGAGCGGCAAATCCTCTGCCAGGCGCGCGAGGTCGCCGGACTGCTCGCTCTTCTCGAGGAGTGCCAGCACCTCCTCCGCGCGCTCCACCACCTCCCTGGGCAGGCCCGCGAGCTTCGCCACGTGGATGCCGTAGGAGCGGTCCGCCGCGCCCGGCGCCACTTCGTGCAGGAAGATGACCTGGTCCTGCCACTCCTTGACGCGCATGGTGTGGCAGGAGAGCGCGGGAAGCCGAGCGGCAAGCGCGGTCAGCTCGTGGTAATGCGTCGCGAAGAGCGCTCGGCATTTGTTCCGATCGTGGAGATGCTCGACCGTCGCCCAGGCGATCGAGAGTCCGTCGAAGGTCGCTGTGCCGCGGCCGATCTCGTCGAGGATGACGAGCGAGTGTTCCGTCGCCTGATTGAGGATTGCCGCCGTCTCCACCATCTCCACCATGAAGGTGGAGCGGCCGCGCGCGAGATCGTCGGCGGCGCCGACGCGGCTGAAGAGACGGTCGACCGCGCCGAGTGCCGCGCTCTCGGCGGGTACGAAGGACCCCATCTGCGCCAAGATCGCGATGAGCGCATTCTGGCGAAGGAAGGTGCTCTTGCCGGCCATGTTGGGTCCGGTGACGAGCCAGAGTCGCCGATCGGCTCCGAGATCGCAGTCGTTCCCGACGAAGCTTGCCTGCTGACTCTGCCGGAGCGCGGCCTCGACCACGGGATGCCGCCCGCCCATGATCGCAAAGCCGCGGCCGGCATCGACCTGGGGCCTGCACCAGCGCTCGACCGCTGCCAGCTCCGCGAGCCCTGCCGAGGTGTCGAGGACGGCCAAGGCGAGCGCCGCGCGCGCGATCTCCTCGCCGCGCGCGAGCGCCTCGGCGACGAGATCGTCGAAAAGCTGCAGCTCCAGCGCGAGCGCCTTGTCGGCGGCGGTCAGGATCTTGCTTTCGAGCTCGCCCAACTCCGTCGTAGTGAAGCGCATGGCGCTCGCCATGGTCTGGCGGTGGATGAAGCTCTGCCCGAGCTTCGGCGCCTGCGCGGCCGTCACCTCGATGTAGTAGCCGAGCACGTTGTTGTGCCGAATCTTGAGGTTCGCGATGCCCGATTCCGCGGCATAGCGGCCCTGGAGGCCCGCGATGAGCCGCCGGCTCTCGTCGCGGAGGCTCTTGAGCTCGTCGAGGGCGGGCGCGTAGCCCGCGGCGATGAAGCCGCCGTCGCGCGCGAGGAGCGGCAGGTCGGCCGCAAGCGCGCGGGCGAGGCGCTCGACCAGGACGCCGTGCTCGCCGAGATCGCGCGCGGCTCCTGCGATGAGCGTGGGCGTCAAGGACGCGGAGGCGAGGCGCCGGCGGAGCTCAGCCGCGACGCCGAGCGTGTCGCGGAGCGCCGCCAAGTCCCGGGGCCCACCGCGTCCGAGCGCAAGCCGTGCCATCGCGCGCTCGATATCGGCCGCGCGCCTGAGCGTGCCGCGCAGCTCCTCGCGGAGCCGCTCGTCCTCGAGAAGCGCCGCCACCGCATCATGCCGCGCCGCGATCTCCGCGGGGTCGGTGAGGGGGGCCGCGAGCCACTCCGCGAGCATCCGTGCGCCCGCCCCGGTGACGGTGCGATCGATGGTCGCGAGCAGGCTTCCCTTGCGCTCGCCCCCGAGCGTCTCCATGAGCTCGAGGTTGCGCCGCGTTGCCGCATCGATCGCCATCGCCGAGCCCGCGCTGAGGCGCCGCGGCGGCGTGAGCCGCGGGAGCTTCCCCTGCTGCGTCAACGTCGCGTAGTCGACGAGCGCGCCTGCCGCCGCGAGCTCCGCACGCCCGAAGGCGCCGAAGCCCTCGAGCGTTCCCACCGCAAAGGTCGTTTCCAGGCGTTTCCGCCCGCTCTCGCTGTCGAAGCGCTGCGTGGGAAGCGGCGTCAGCCGCTCCTTCCATTGTCCCAGGAGCTCGAAGAGCTCGGGACGCTGCAGCAGGCGGTCCGCAATCAGCAACTCGCCGGGCGCAAGGCGCGCGAGCGCCGCGTCGAGCCCGCCGAGAGCGACGGGCTCGACCGCGAAATCTCCCGTGGAGAGATCGAGCCAGGCAAGCGCGAAGCCGCCAGCGGCTTCCGCGAAAGCCGCGAGGTAGTTGTGCCGCCGCGCATCGAGGAGCGTGTCCTCCGTGAGTGTCCCCGGCGTCACCACACGCACGACCGCGCGCCGCAGCGGCGCCTTGGCGCTCTTGCGCTTGGCGGCTTCCTCCGTCTGCTCGCAGACGGCGACGCGGATGCCCTGACGGATCAAACGCGAGAGATAGGCCTCGGCGGCGTGGACGGGAACGCCGCACATCGGGATCTCCTCGCCCTCATGCTTCCCGCGTTTCGTGAGAGTGATGTCGAGCGCGGCGGCCGCGCGCGCCGCATCCTCGAAAAACATCTCGTAGAAATCGCCCATCCGGTAGAACAGCAGGCAATCCGGGTATTGCCGCTTGATCTCCAGATACTGCGCCATCGCCGGCGTCGCCGCCTCCGCGGCGGGTGCATCGTTCATGCCCGAGCGTAGAACGGCACCGAGCCGAAGGGAATCCCAGTGTTTGCGGGCGGGGAAGGGTTGGCGCTCGCATGCGCTTCCACACCCGCGGAACCGCCATGGCCGGGCTCGTCCCGGCCATGACGCCAGAAGGGGAATCCGAACGAGCGGCCAGCCGCCGCATCAGTGATGCCGCATGCTCCCCGCCGGCGGGGGCTCCGGCTCGGTGGCGAGGGTGTGGAGCATCGCCGTGAGCTCACCGGGCGCTGCGCCCGTGCCGATCCAGCGTGCACGGAGGAAGCCCCAGCGGTCGATCAGGAATTCGAGATGGCGCGGCGCGGGCTCGGCGTCGGTTTGGGGCCGCGCGAAGAGCGAATAGATCGAGGCGAGATCGGGATCGGCGGGCGCGAAGATCGGGCCATTGCGCCCGGAATCCGCGAGCTGGACGGCAGCGACGTCGATACCCGCGACGTCGAGTGCGCTCGCGGCCGAGACCAAGGCGTCGAGACGCTCGGTCGAGTCCGGAAGCGTATAGAGGACGAGGAGCACGGCCTTCCGGCCCCGGAGCGACGCGAGCGTCTCCTGCGCGCCGCCACCGCGTTCCATCGCAAATTCGGGCGCGGCAATGCGGAGCGCGGGATCAGGCGCGGGACCGAGCGCGCGCGCGGCCTCGGCGTCGGATTGGAGGCGGAGGAATCCCACGGCGGCCCAGCGCTGCTGGTCGTCGAGCACGTCCGCGAAGGCGGGCATCGCGCCCTCGCCGCGGCCATGTGTCACCCACCACCAGAGCGTGCCGTCGCTGTGATGCGCGGCGTGCTGGCGCGCGAGATCGGCGGGCGGCTTCGCCAGGCCCGCGGCGGCGGGACCATCGCCATAGCCATGCGCGCCATGACAGGAGGCGCAAGCGTCGAAATAGACCTGTTGCCCGACGGCGAGCGTCTCGACGGAATACGGAAGCGGCGAGGGAACATAGACCGTTGGCACCGCCGCGGCCGAGCAGGCGAACCCGCCGCCGATAAGCGCCGCGACGAGCATTCCCGTCCCGGCCCAGCGCAGCCGATTGTGGCCGCCGATGAGTCCGCGCCCGATCGCCACGAGCCCCGCCGTTCCCAGCGCTAGCGCGCTGAGCGCCAGCACCTCGCGCCAGAGAGAGGCGCCCGCGGCCGCGCGGCTCCAGGTGACGGCGAAAGGCCAGAGCGGCTCGTCATGCGCGGCGGGGACCGAGATCCCGAGCACTGCCACGTCCGCGAGAATGAGGAGCCCTAGAAAAGCCTCGAGCGCGGCGTTGCGTGCAAGATGCCGCGCCGCTCGGGTTTCTCCGAGCGCAGGGACGAGACGCTGCTGATTGGTGACGGCGAGCGCGACCATCAGCAGGAAGAGACCGATCTTGAGGAGGAGCAATCGGCCATAGCTCGTGCCCAAAAGTCCGGGGATTGAGCCCACCAGCGACCATGCGTTGAGAACGCCCGTCAGGGCGAGCCCGCCGACGCAGAGGATGCCGAGCGCGGAAAAGCGCCGACAAACGGCCCTGCCTTGATCTGCCGCCGCGGCCGCGTCCTGCGCGAGTCCGCGCAGCACCAACGCCAAGGGCAGCAGGCCTCCGAGCCACAAAGCAGATAGCAGGAGGTGTAAGACGTCGCCCGCGGCCGTCGTCCTATCCGCCGCCGCCGCGTGACCCGCGAGCGCGAGGCTTGCGACGGCGCCGAGAGCGAGACCGGCGGAGATTGGCGCGCTCGCTCGCGTGGCCGGCAGTCTCAGCACCAGCAGCAGTGCCGAAACGAGCGCCACCCGCAGGAGCAGGCCGGTGCCGAACCCGGTCTCGGTCACGAGTTGCAGGAGGAGGCTTGGCTCGGGCCAGGTCGAGCCCCCGATCGTCTGCGCCTCCGCGAAGAGCCGCAGCAGCGACGCCAGGAGCGCCACGGCCGCGGCCCAGCGCGAGAGCGTGCGGGTACGCGCGAGTGTCGGCTCGAAAAGCCAGGGACTCCTGCGGCGAAGGCTCGCCGGCGCCACCGCGATCCAGAAGGAAAGAGCGCCCGCAGTGAAAAGCAGTGTCGCGTACTCGCCGAAGCGGGCGATCGCCGCGGGCTCGACGGTCACGGTGCGACCGTGAAGCGGAAATTGCCGGTGGTCACGTGCGTGTCGACGGAGAGCACGCGCCAGAAGACCTTGTAGCTTCCCGCCGGCAGCGCGCTCACGGGGACCACCAGCACCTGCCGGTCGCCCGCATCTGCCTTCGCCGGGCCCGTACTGACGGTATGACCCGCGGCGTCCTCGACCCTGGCGGTGCTGAGCGCCGCCTCGATCGCCTCGGTGAAGCGCAACCGAACCTCCGCGGGCGATTGATGGACCGTGCTTCCGACGGCCGGCACCGCATGGTCGAGGAAGGCGTGGGCGAGCGCCGCCGACGCTCCCAGAAGGAGCGCCGGCAACGCCAAGATGAGTGTGGGGCGCCGCATGATTAAGGTCCGAAGATCGGCTTCCCGATGCTCTGCGGGAAGATGTCGTCGAGATAGAAATGAAGTTGCAGGATGCCGCCGATGCCGTGTCCGGTCGCCCGGTTCACGGGGACGATCATCTCCGCGCCCACTTGATAATACTGCCCCGCCCAGATCAAGCCAGGGCTGATCGTGCCGGTGGTCTGGCCGTTTCCTCCGCGATTGAGCGCGGTCTCCATGTTGAACTCGACCACGGCAATGAGGCGATTGAAGGGCGCACCGATCCCGAGGTCGCGCACATAACCCTGGAGATAGGGGATGCTGTATTGGAGCGTGAATCCCCACCCGAGCGTGTTCGGGCGCGTGGTGGGCTCGCCGTCGGTCGTGTTCGTGGCGCCCCAGGGAATGCCATATCCGATGACGCCCGTCACCGCGAAGGGCCGGGCCCAGTCCCAGCTATCCGGCAAATCGCCGAGGCCTTTTCCGAAATAGATCGTCGGCGTGACCGTGCTGACGCGATCGGCGCCGATACTCTTGGAGCCGGTGCCGCCGAGCTCGGTCTCGACGCCGACCGAGAGCATGAATTCGTGCGGCTCGTTGACGTAGACCTTGTATTTCGGCGTGAGCTCCAGGTTCTGCCAGCCCGAGACGGTGGGACTTCCCTTGGCGCTGAAGCGACTCCAGGTCGGCGAGATTGAGAAGCCGAAATTCTCGGTGATGCGCTTCGAGAACTCGGCGGAGATGTCGAATTCCTCGACAGAGGGCTGATCGCTGCTGGGTGGATTGAGTGTGAGGGTCGGCAGCGAGAGCTCGTCGGCGACGTTGGGGTCGTCGATCTGCAGGGTGGCGGGAAAGAAGCGGTTGCCGGCGAATCCGTGCGCGCTCGCATCGGCGGCCGGAAGCATGAGGAGAGCCACGGCAAAGCCAGCGGCGCTCCAATGAGTGCGTCTCATGGTGCGACTCCGAGATCAAAATGCTGGCGACAACCTCCGCGCGTCCCCTGGGGGACAGCGGACCGCTGTCGCGTTCGGTAGGATCTAGGACGGGATGGGAGGTGCCCGAGGCGCGTAGGGCATATGCGTGTTGTATCGTGACGCCGTCGTTGCGGCCGCGAGCGAGAGGTGCGTGACCGCCTCGCCGCAGGGCGGCGTGACATCGATGGGCGAGGGCAGCGTCGCCGCCGCGAGCCCCGCCGAGAAGGCGACGCAGATCGCGCAGCCGTCGTGATGATGATGCTGGCCATGACCGTGGCGGTGCGCGTGGCCTGGGTCATCCCCGTGCTCGTGCGCCGCGAGCGAGGCATCCTCTGAGCGCAGATGGCCCAGCGCATGGAGGATGTCGGTCGTGAAGTGATACGGCAGATAGCAACTCGCCGCGATCGCAATCGCGCCGAGCCACGCTCCGAGTTTCATCCACCGCCGCCGCATCGCCCGCTTTCCCCCATCATCGCTGTCGCCAGCAGGCCCCGACACCCTAGACTCCATCGCACCGCGCATACAGAGGCCTTCACCGGCATGTGATGGTAGCGCGTCGCGCGCCTCCGGCCTTTGACGCTCGCTCCCCGCGCCCGCTAGACTGGCCCCTTAACCATGCGAGGCCGCGCCAAATCGGCGTTTGCGCCTTGAATCAAAACGGGGAAACGCCTTGTCTTCGACCGAAACCGCTGCCGTCCGCGTGACCGAGGAGGAGGCGCTCCGCTTCCATTCCGAGGGCCAGCCGGGAAAACTCGCGATCTCACCCACGAAGGCGCTCACCACGCAGCTCGATCTCTCGCTCGCCTATTCGCCGGGGGTGGCGTTTCCCTGCCTCCACATCCAGAAAAATCCGTCTTCCGCCTACGACTACACCGCCAAGGGCAATCTCGTGGCGGTGATCTCGAACGGGACGGCGGTGTTGGGGTTGGGCGATCTCGGTGCGCTCGCGGCGAAGCCTGTTATGGAGGGCAAGGCCGTCCTCTTCAAACGCTTCGCGGGGATCGACGCCGTCGATCTCGAGATCGACACCAAGGAGGTCGACGCCTTCGTCAATTGCGTGCGCTACCTCCATCCGGCCTTCGGCGGGATCAATCTCGAGGACATCAAGGCGCCGGAGTGCTTCATCATCGAGCAGCGCCTGCGCGAGCTCCTGGACATTCCGGTCTTCCACGACGACCAGCACGGCACGGCGATCATTGCGACCGCCGCGCTCATCAACGCGCTTCATCTCACGGGGCGCAGCCTCAAGGAGATCAAGCTCGTGGTGAATGGCGCGGGCGCCGCTTCGATCGCCTGCGTCGAGCTTCTGAAATCGATGGGAATGCCGCACGAGCACGCGATCCTCTGCGACACCAAGGGCGTGCTCTATGCCGGCCGCACCGAGGGCATGAACCAGTGGAAGTCCGCGCATGCCGTCGAGACCAAGCGCCGCACGCTCGCGGACGCGCTGGAGGGCGCGGACGTCTTCTTCGGTCTTTCCGCAAAAGGCGCGGTGACGCAGGCCATGGTGAAGTCGATGGCGGCGAAGCCCATGATCGCGGCGATGGCGAATCCCGATCCCGAGATCATGCCGGAGGACGTGAAGGCCGTACGCTCCGACGCGATCATTTGCACCGGGCGCTCGGACTACCCAAACCAGATCAACAACGTCCTCGGATTCCCCTACATCTTCCGCGGCGCGCTCGACGTGCGCGCCTCCACCATCAACGACGCCATGAAGATCGCCGCCGCCGAAGCGCTTGCGGCCTTGGCGCGTGAGGACGTGCCGGACGAGGTTGCGGCGGCTTATTCGGGACAGCGCCTCCAATATGGGCCCGACTACATCGTGCCGACGCCCTTCGATCCCCGCCTCATCTGGGCGGTGCCTTCGGCGGTCGCGAAGGCCGCCATGGCGAGCGGCGTCGCGCGGCGGCCGATCAAGGATATGGATGGGTATCGCTCGAGCCTCCGCGGCCGGCTCGATCCGACCGCGGCGACGCTCCAGCGCATCTTCGACGAGGTCCGCGCGCACCCCAAGCGCGTGGTCTTCGCGGAAGGTGAGGAGGAATCGGTGATCCGCGCAGCCCTCGCCTTCCGCGCCAACGGCTACGGCACGCCCGTGCTGATCGGCCGCGAGGACCGCATCCGCGAGACACTCAAGACGAGCGGACTTCAGGCGCCCGCCGATCTCGAGATGCACAACGCGCGGCTCTCGAAGCACAACCGCGCCTATGCCCAGCACCTCTACAAGCGCCTGCAGAGGAGGGGGATGCTCGAGCGCGACTGCCAACGGCTCGTCAACCAGGACCGCAACGTCTTCGCGGCCTGCATGGTCGCCTGCGGCGACGCCGACGCGCTCGTCACGGGTGCCACGCGCAACTACTTCGATGCCTTCGACCAGGTCAAGCGCGTGCTCGGTCCGAAGCCGGGCCAGCGCGTCTTCGGCCTCGCGATGCTGATCTCGCGCGGCAAGGTCGTCTTCATCGCGGATACCACCGCGCACGCCTATCCCACGGGCGAGGAGATCGCGGACATCGCGGTGCAGTCGGCGGCGAAGGCGCGGCAAATGGGGCAGGAGCCGCGCGTCGCGCTGCTCTCCTTCTCGAATTTCGGCAATCCCACGCGGCCCGAGAACCAGCGCGTGCGGGATGGGGTGGCGCTCCTCGATGCACGCAAGCTCGATTTCGAATATGACGGCGAGATGAGCGCGGACGTGGCACTCGATTTCCGGCTGATGCGCGATCGCTACCCGTTCTGCCGCCTCACCGGACCCGCGAACGTCCTCATCATGCCGGGCCTTCACTCCGCCAATCTGGGCTCGCAGCTCCTGGAGCAGCTCGGCGGCGGGATCCATGTGGGCCCGCTCATCATCGGCCTCTCGAAGCCTGCTCAGGTGCTGGAGATGGGCTCGACGGTCTCCGACCTCGTCAACCTCGCGGCGCTCGCAGCGCACGAGGCGATCCGCTGAGCCCGGGCGTCCCGCGATGACGAGGCGGGGCCCGCCTATATTGCGGATCATGGCGGGCTCGCTGCTGCTGGCCTCTCCGGCGCTTGTCGCTTTGGCGGTGTTGACGGCGGCGGGTACGGTTGCACCGGCGACGGCGGCGCTTGCGGGTGTCGCGATCTATGCTGCGACGGCGCTGCTCTCCGGTCCGCTCTTCTCGGGGCTCGCGCAGGTCAGGGCGGCGCTTCAGTCGCTGAGCGGCGGCGCCACCCAGCTCCCGGAAATCGTGACGCTGAGCCCCACTGCCCGCGAGCTCGGCCGCGAGGTCGGCCGTTTCTCGCGTGCGCTCCGCGACAGCATCCAGCGGAGCGAGGAGGCGCGCGCGAGTGCGGAGCGCGTGCTGGCGGCGCTCCCGGAGCCGCTGCTGCTCATAGACCGCGAGCGCCGGATCGTGAGCGCAAACCCCTCGGCCTCGGAGCTCCTGGGGCCGCGCCTTGCGGGCCGCGATCTCGGCGCGGCGCTCCGCGTCCCTACCGTGCTGGAGGCGGCGGATGCCGTGCTGCGAGGTGGCGACGGCCGCACCGTCGAGGTCGATTTGCCGGGGCCGGTCGAGCGGCACTTGAGCGCGCAGGTGGCGCCGCTCCGCCCACCCACCGCCGACGGCGCAGCGGTGGTGCTCACGCTCACGGACATCACGGCCTCCAAGCGCAGCGAGCGTATGCGGCAAGACTTCGTCGCCAATGCGAGCCACGAGCTCCGGACGCCGCTCGCGACCCTCGTGGGCTTCATCGAGACGCTGCGCGGCCCCGCGCGCGAGGACGCAGCGGCGCAGGACCGCTTCCTCTCGATCATGGCCGAGCAGGCGACGCGCATGGCGCGCCTCGTCGACGACCTGCTCTCGCTCTCCCGCATCGAGCTCAACGAGCACTTGCCGCCCAAGGAGCGCGTCGATCTCCGCCGCGTCCTCGCGGCGGTCGCGGACGGGCTCGAGCAGCGCGCGGAAAAGCGGCAGATGCGGATCGCGCTCTCGCTTCCGGAGGCGCTACCGGAGGTTATGGGCGATCCCGACGAGCTTGCGCAGGTGTTTCAGAACTTATTGGATAACGCGATCAAGTACGGCAGGCCCGGGACCGAGGTCGAGGTCGGTGCCGACGCCTCACCGCGACGGCTCGGTGTCGCTGGGGTACAGGTGACCGTCCGTGACCATGGCGACGGCATCCTCAAGGAGCACATCCCACGGCTTACCGAGCGCTTTTACCGCGTCGACCCCGCGCGCTCGCGCGAGCTCGGCGGCACCGGGCTCGGACTTGCGATCGTGAAGCACATCGTCAATCACCACCGCGGCGTCCTCGACATTACCAGCGACATGGGTCAGGGGTCAGCCTTCACGGTCCATCTCAGGGTCGCCGACCCATTCGATTGAGATGTTCTTTCAATGACTTGGTTCGGTTAAATATTCGTAATCGACTGTAACATTACTGCAATCCCGCTGTCATATCCTCGTCGCCGCCGCCGCGCTATCGACGGGCTGCGACAGGGCGGCAAGTCTGCCGGCTCAAGCGGACCAATTCCAAATCGGGGAGATCTGGCACGTGAAGGCAAAAACCATCCTTCTGCTGGGCGCGCTCACGGCGTCGCTCGGCTTCATCGGCGCGGGCGCGCAGGCCCAAAACCTCTCGGGAGCCGGCGGCACGGCGATCTATCCCGTGCTCTCGAAATGGGCGGAGGAGTACAAGAAGGCAACCGGCGTTGCCGTCAACTACCAGGCGATTGGCTCTGGCGGCGGCATTGCGCAGATAAAGGCGAAGACCGTCGACTTCGCGAACAGCGACAAGCCGCTGACGCCTGACGAACTCGCGGCCGCGGGCCTCGTGCAGTTCCCGCAGGTCGTCATCTCGATCACCCCCGTGGTGAACGTCGAAGGCGTGAAGCCGGGTGAGCTCGTCCTCGACGGGCCGACGCTCGCGGACATCTTCCTCGGCAAGATCACCGACTGGGACGATGAGGCGATCAAGAAGCTCAATCCGAAGGTGAAGCTGCCCAAGGCGAAGATCACGACCGTCCATCGCTCGGACGGCTCGGGCACGACCTTCAACTTCACGGACTACCTCGGCAAGGTGAGTCCGGAATGGAAGCAGAAGGTTGGCTCCGACACCTCCGTCTCCTGGCCGACGGGCGTGGGCGGCAAGGGCAATGCCGGCGTCGCGCAATACGTCAATCAGGTCAAGGGCGCGATCGGCTATGTCGAGTACGCCTACGTGATTGAGAACAAGATGGTCTACACCAAGATGGTGAATCAGGCCGGCAACACCATCGAACCGACCATGGCGGCGTTCCAAGCGGCGGCCTCCAATGCCGACTTCACGAAGGTGAAGGACTTCTACCTGATCCTCACCAACCAGCCCGGCGACAAGAGCTGGCCCATCACGGCCGCGACTTACATGCTCATGCGCAAGGACTATCCCGCGGACAAGAACCAGGCCGTGCTGAAGTTCTTGGACTGGGCGTTGAAGAAGGGCCAGAAGCAGGCCGAGGCGCTCGCCTACGTCCCGATGCCTGACGCCGTCGTCAAGCAGATCGAGGACGCCTGGGCCGTGAACTTCGTCACTGACGGCAAGCCGATCTGGCCCGTCGCGATGAAATAAGGGTCTGGGAACGACGTCCGTAACCAAACGCGGGGCGAGTCGCTAGCGGCTCGCCCCGCCCTTCTCGAAAGCGCCCTGCCGTGGTCGACGCTGTCATCAGGGAAAGCGGCATCGGAACGCGCGGGCGTGCGCTCGACGTCGTCTTCCGCGCCGCCACATTCTTTTTCGCTATCCTCGTCCTGGTCATCCTCTTCGGCATCGTGGCGGCGCTCATCGACGGCGCGCTTCCCGCGCTGAAGCAGTTCGGCTTTGCTTTCATCGTCGACAGCAGTTGGGATCCGGTGAAGCAGATCTTCGGGGCCTTTCCCGCGATCTACGGCACCCTCATCACCTCTTTCATCGCCATGCTGATCGGCATTCCGCTCGCCTTCGGCATCGCGATCTTCATCACCGAGCTTTGCCCGCCGTGGCTCAAGCGCCCGATCGGCACGCTGATCGAGCTGCTCGCGGCCATTCCCAGCATCATCTACGGCATCTGGGGCCTCTTCGTCTTGGCGCCGATGCTGCAGTCGCATGTGCAGCCCTTCCTGGTCGAGACGCTCGGCGCGATTCCCCTGATCGGGTTCCTATTCGAGGGCGCGCCGCTGGGTGTCGGCATGCTCACCGCCGGGATTATCCTCTCGATCATGGTGCTGCCCTTCATCACCTCGGTGATGCGCGACGTCTTCGAGACAGTGCCGACGGTGCTCAAGGAATCCGCCTACGGCATCGGCGCCACCACCTTCGAGGTGGTCTGGAACATCGTGCTGCCCTATACGAGAACCGGCGTCATCGGCGGCGTCATGCTGGGCCTCGGGCGCGCGCTCGGCGAGACCATGGCCGTCACCTTCGTGATCGGCAACTCGCACCAGTTCATGACTTCGCTGCTGGCACCGGGAACGACGATCTCCGCGACGCTCGCCAACGAATTCAGCGAGGCGGACACGCCAATCTACCTCTCGGTGATGTTTGCGCTCGGCCTCATCCTCTCGGTGATCACGCTGCTGGTGCTGGCCGCCGCGAAGTTCATGCTGTCCCGCATGGAACGGCAGGGCGGGAGCTGAACCCCATGAACCCATACGCCCGCCGCCGCCTCGTCAACATGACCGTCCTCAGCCTCTCGCTCGCGGCGACGGCGATTGGCATCATCTGGCTCGCGGCGATCCTCTGGACCTTGCTGGAGAACGGCATCGCCGCCCTCGACGTCGATTTCTTCACGCTGGACACGCCGGGCTCCGGCAGCGACGGCGGCGGGCTCCGCAACGCAATCTTCGGCAGCCTCATCATGACCGCGCTCGGCACCTTCGTCGGCGCTCCCATCGGCATCCTCGCGGGCACTTTCCTTGCGGAGTTCGGGCGCGGCAATCCGCTGGCGCCGGCGGTGCGATTCATCAACGACATCCTCCTGAGCGCACCCTCGATCATCGTCGGCGTCTTCGTCTACGAGGCGATGGTGCTCCGCATGGGCCACTACTCGGCCTGGGCGGGCGCCGTGGCGCTCGGGATCATCGTCATACCCGTGGTGATCCGCACCACCGAGAACATGCTGAACCTCGTGCCCGGAAGCCTCCGCGAGGCGGCTTTCGCGCTGGGCACGCCGAAGTGGAAGGTGATCGTCTTCATCACCTACCGCGCGGCGATGCAAGGCATGCTGACGGGCGTGCTCCTCGCGGTCGCGCGCGTCTCCGGCGAGACCGCGCCGCTCCTCTTCACCGTCGTCAACAACCAGTTCTGGCAGGGTGTCGCCATGGACGCCCAGATGGCCAACCTCCCGGTGGTGATCTTCCAATTCGCGATGAGTCCCGACCACAATTGGCAGCGCCTCGCCTGGGGCGGCGCGCTCGTCATCACCTTCGCGATCCTGATCTTGAATATCTCCGCTCGCCTACTCGCCAATCTCAGGGGCTTCAGCAAATGAGCACCGACGCCTCCCTCACGCCGCCCGAACAGCGCCGGCCGCCGGCCGTCACTGCTTTCCGTGCCGATGGCGGCAGCGCTACTCCGACCCATGCCGCGACCTTCCCGCAGCAGCCGCTGCGGCCCACGGAAGCCGCCAAGCCCGTGACGCCGGACAAGGTGGTCGTGCGGAACCTCTATTTCTTCTACAAGAAATACGAGGCGCTTCACGGCATCAACCTGGCGCTCCGCGACAAGCGTGTGACGGCCTTCATCGGCCCCTCCGGCTGCGGCAAGTCGACCTTGCTGCGCATCCTCAACCGCATCTACCAGCTCTATCCCGAGCAGCGCGCGACCGGCGAGGTTATGGTCGATGGCCAGAACATCCTCGACCCCAAGGTCGATCTCAATCTGCTGCGCGCGAAGATCGGCATGGTATTCCAGAAACCCACGCCCTTCCCGATGTCGATCTACGACAACATCGCCTTCGGCATCCGCCTCTACGAGAAGCTGCCGCCTTCCGAGCTCGACGAGCGCGTGGAATCGGCGATCCGACGCGCCGCGCTTTGGGACGAGGTCAAGGACAAGCTGAAGCAGAGCGGCTTGAGCCTCTCCGGCGGCCAGCAGCAGCGACTCTGCATTGCGCGCGCAATCGCGGTGAAGCCGGAGATCCTGCTCCTCGACGAGCCCGCCTCCGCGCTCGATCCGATCTCGACCCAGCGCATCGAGGAGCTCATCGGCGAGCTCAAGACCGACTACTGCATCGCGATCGTCACACACAACATGCAGCAGGCGGCGCGCGCCTCGGACTACACGGCCTTCATGTATCTGGGTGAGCTCGTGGAGTTCGACGAGACCGAGGCGATCTTCACGCATCCCAAGAACAAGCGTACTGAGGACTACATCACCGGCCGCTTCGGCTGACCGACGAGAGGGGCGCATGGTATCCGAACACATCGTCAAGAGTTACGACGAGGAGCTGCGGCGTCTCGACAACGCCCTCACCCAGATGGGAGGGCTCGCGGAGACGCAGATCGCGACGGCGATAGATGCGGTCATGAAGCGCGACAGCCACCTCGCGACCGAGGTGGTCGAGGCCGATCCGCGCGTCGACCAGCTCGAGAGCGAGATCGAGCAGCTCGCAATCCGCCTCCTCGCACTGCGTCAGCCGATGGCGGTGGATCTCCGGCAGATCCTCTCCGCGCTCAAGACCGCGAGCGACCTGGAGCGCGTCGCCGATTACGCCGCCAACGTCGCCAAGCGCTCGATCGTGCTGAACCAGACGCCGCCGGTCCGTCCTGCCTTCTCCGTCCCACGCATGGGCCGGCTCGCACAAGCGATGATCAAGGACATCCTCGACGCCTATGTCGAGCGCGACGCCGACAAGGCGCTTCTCGTCTGGGCGCGCGACGAGGAGCTCGACGAGATGTACAACAGCCTCTTCCGTGAGCTCTTGACCTACATGATCGAGGACGCGCGGAACATCACGCCCTGCACGCATCTGCTCTTCATCGCAAAGAACATCGAGCGCATCGGCGACCACGCGACGAACATCGCCGAGACGCTCTACTTCATGGTGCATGGCTATCCGCTGCAGCAGGCGCGGCCGAAGCGCGACCAGACGAGTCTCTCCTCGGGGCCGGAGCCGGTGCCCGCGGAGGCCAGCAAGAACGGCTCCGGAGGCGCGGAGGGTAGCAAGCAGTGAAGCCGCTGATCCTCGTCGTCGAGGACGAGCCCGCCCTCGCGACCCTGCTGCGCTACAACCTCGAGAAGGAGGGCTTCTCGGTCGCGGAGGCGCATGACGGCGAGGAGGCACTGCTGCAGCTTTCCGAACGCACGCCCGACGCGGTGCTTTTGGACTGGATGCTGCCGCAGGTCTCGGGCCTCGAGATCTGCCGCCGCATCCGCCGCACGCCGCAGTGGCGCGGCCTCCCCGTGATCATGTTGACCGCCAAGGGCGAGGAGGCGGATCGGGTCCGTGGGCTCGAGGGCGGCGCCGACGATTACGTCGTGAAGCCCTTTGGCGTCACCGAGCTGATGGCGCGCCTCAAGGCGGTGCTGCGCCGGGCCAAGCCCGCGGCCGGAGCCGAGACGCTCCGCTACGCCGATCTCGCCATGGATTTGGCAAGCCACCGCGTCACCCGGAACAGCACCCCCGTTCATTTGGGCCCGACCGAGTTCCGTCTCCTCCGCGTCCTGCTGGAGCGCCCCGGCCGCGTCTTCTCGCGCGAGCAGCTCCTGGATGCCGTCTGGGGCCGCGAGTCCGAGATCGAGCCGCGCACGGTCGACGTCCACATCCGCCGCCTGCGCAAGGCCCTCAACGAGGGCGGTCGCCGCGATCTCATCCGCACCGTCCGCGCCGCCGGCTACGCCGTGGACCAGGCTGGGCGGTAGGCGTCCGCGACCCGCAATTCTCCGTCGCTGCGCAACGGGCGGATCGGGCTGGCGGGGGCTAGAGTTCCCGCACCACCCGCACGATATCGGGATCCTCCGGGTAGGCGGCGACGGAGAAGCCGAGCGCGCGGCATAGCCCGAGCATGGGTGCGTTCTCTCGGAGCACGCAGCCGAAAATCTCGGAAATGCCGCGGGCCTTGGCAACATCGAGCATCCGGCGCATCAGAAGCGAGCCAAGGCCGCGGCCCTTGAGGTCGCTGCGCACGGTGACGGCGTATTCGGCGCTCCGGTGGTCGGGGTCCGCGGCATAGCGCACGACGCCCCAGATCTCGCGGCTGCCCGCGGGCTCCGCCACGATCGCGACCTCGCGGTCGTAGTCGATCTGGGTGAGGCGCGCCGCCAGCTCATGGCTCATCCCCTTCATCGGCGTGAAGAAGCGGAACCGCGCGTCTTCCGGCGCCATATGGCTCACGAACTCCAGGAGTGCGGGCTCGTCTTCGGGGCGGATCGGCCGCAGGCGGAGCGCGGTTCCGTCCCGAAGCGTCGCCTCGCTCTCGAGCTCCTTGGGATAGGGGCGGATCGCGAGACGCCGGGTACCCGGCAGCGCCGCGGCACGGACCCGAAGGCGTGCGTCGAGCGCGATCACCCCTCCGGCATCTGCGAGCAGGGGATCGACATCGAGCTCTGCGAGCTCCGGCAGGTCCGCGACCATCTGCGAGACGCGAACCAGCACCTCGGCGACCGCGTCCAGGTCCGCCGCCGGCGTGTTTCGGTATCCCTGCAGAAGCTTCGAGACGCGCGTTCGCGCGATCTGTGCGCGCGCGAGCGCGAGGTTGAGCGGCGGCAGCTCGAGCGTGGTGTCGTCGAGCACCTCGGCCGCGGTCCCGCCTTGGCCGAAGAGGATCACCGGACCGAAAAGCGCGTCGTCGACGACGCCGACGATAAGCTCGATCGCGCCCGGCCGCCGTACCATCTCCTGCAGGACGAAGCCCTCGATCCGCGCCTGGGGCTGCGCCTTGCCGATGCGCTGCTGCATCGCCAGCGCCTCGCGCTCGACGCGCTCCGGCGCGTTCAGATTGAGCGCCACGCCGCCGATGTCGCTCTTGTACCGGATGTCGCGCGAGCGGATCTTGAGTGCGACCGGCCGCCCGATCTCACGCGCAGCCGCGGCTGCCGCCGCCGCGTCCCCGACGAGCCGGGTCTCGATGAGCGGGACCCCATAGGCCTCGAGCACTGCCGCCGTCTCCCGCGGATCGAGCCACTCCCGTCCCTCCGCGAGCGCTACCCGAAGCACGCGCGATGCCGACTCTGCATCGGGCTCCATCCCCTCCGCGCGCGAGGGCGGCGTCTCCCGCAGCAGCTCCTGGTTCCGCCGATAGTGTACGCCGTGCATGAAGCCGCGGATCGCGCGATCGGGGGTCTCGTAGCTTGCGATCTGCGCCTCCGAGAAGATGCGCCGGGCCGCCGCCGCCGTGTGCTCGCCCAGCCAGGTCGCGAGCAGATTGCGCCCGAAGAGTCGCGCTCCGCCCTGCCGCACCGTCCAGACCACCGCGCGCGCCGCTTCCACCGAAGGCTCCATCGCCGTCGGGCAGTTGATTGCGAGCACCGCGTCGACGCCGGGATCGTCGAGCAGGATCTCGAGCGCGCGCTTGTAGCGCTCGGCGTCGGCATCGTCCTCGAGATCGACGGGATTGCCGCGGCTCCACGACGGCGGCAGCGCCGCGTCGAGCCGGGCGATGCTCTGAGGCGCGAGCGCCGCGAGCGTGCCGCCTTTCTCCAACAGCGCATCGGTCGCGAGCAGGCCGGGCCCGCCGCCATTGGTGAGGATCGCGAGCCGTTCGCCGCGCTGCGGCCCCGTTGCCGAGAGCGTCTCGAGCGCATCGAAAAGCTCGGCCATGTCGCCGACCCGCAGCATGCCTGCGCGGCGGAAGGCCGCGTCGTGGATCTTGTCCGAGCTCCCCAAGGCTCCGGTGCGCGGGAGCGCCGCGCGGGCGGCCTCGGCATGTCGGCCGATCTTCACCACGAGGACGGGCTTCCGCCGCGCCGCCGCCCGCGCTGCCGACATGAACTTCCGCGCGGCAGTCAGCCTCTCGACGTAGAGCAGGATCGCCCGCGTCGCGGTGTCGTCGCCGAGATAGTCGAGCATGTCGCCGAAGTCGACGTCGGCCATGTCGCCCATGGAGACGACGTGCGAGAAGCCTATGCCGCGCGGCTCCGCCCAATCGAGCATCGCCGTGACGATGGTGCCGGACTGGCTCACGAAGGCGACACCGCCGCGGGCGGGCTGCAAGTGGGCGAAGCTCGCATTGAGACCGGCGCCCGGTACCATGAGCCCGAGGCAATTGGGGCCGACGAGGCGGAGAAGATACGGCTTGGCAGCCTCGAGGATCCGCTGCTGAAGCGTGCGGCCTCCCGCGCCGGGCTCCCCGGAGCCCGTCCCGATCACGACGGCGCCCCGCGTTCCCTTGCGGCCTAGCGCCGCGACGATGCCCGGCACCGAGGCCGGCGGCGCGGCGATCACCGCGAGATCCGGCATCTCCGGCAAGCTCGCGATCTCGCGGTCCTGCGGGCCCACCACGGAGATCACTCCCCTAAATCCACCGCCGCGGAGGTTCTCGAGCACGATACCGCCCACGCTGCGCGGCTCCGAGACGGCCCCGACGAAAACAAGCGAGCGCGGTTTGAAGACGGCGTCGAGATTGCGGATGGACATGGCGATCCCCTCACCCTCCCGTCGCAGATGGGAGAAGGACATTATGATCCCTCTCCCGACAAGCGGGAGAGGGTTGGGGCTCGGGTCTAGCGCGGGAGGGTGAGGGTTTGCCGGACGTCAGTGCCCGGTATCGCCGTAAAGAGGTTCCTGGCGCGGCGGGGAGGGGCGGGAGGAGGACCCACCGCCGAAGATGCGCTCGATCCAGCCCGGGCGCGAGGCCGGGCGCTGCGGGGCATTCTGCGTTTCGCGCGGGGCGTTGGGCGCGTTGACGGCGAGGGCGGCGGGCGCCGAATAGAGCGGTCGCACCGGTTGTCCCTTCGTCGCCTCCACCATGAAATCGTGCCAGGTGCGCGCGGGCAGCGTGCCGCCGGTCACGTTGTTCATGGGCGTGTTGTCGTCGTTGCCGAACCAGACGCCCGTCACGAGATCGGCAGTGAAGCCCTCGAACCAGGCATCGCGATAGTCCTGCGTCGTGCCGGTCTTGCCGGCGACGGGCCGGCCGATCTGCGCGGCCTTGCCGGTTCCGTGGTCGATGACGCCTGCGAGCATCTGGTTCATGGCGCCGGCGATTGCCGGCTGGATCACCTCGCCTGGCCCCGAGCCCTGGCGACGGTAGAGCACGGTTCCCGCCTTGTCGCGGACCTCGACGATCGCATAGGGCCAGGTGCCCTCGCCGCCGCTCGCGAAGGCCGCATAGGCCGCGGTGAGCTCCATCAGCGAGAGATTGGCGGTGCCGAGCGCGAGGCTCAAATCGCGGTTGAGCTCGCTCGAGATGCCGAGGCGATGCGCATCCGCGATCACGGCATCGACACCCACGCGCTGCTCGAGCTGCACCGCGACGCTATTCATGGACTGCGCGAGCGCCTCCGCCACCGTGACGTCGCCGTAGTATTTGTTGCCGTAATTGTGGGGCTGATAGGTCCCGAAGCGGACGGGCTCGTCGACGAAATGATCCTGCGGCCGAACGCCGTGCTCGAGCGCCGCCAGATAGACGAAGGGCTTGAAGGAAGAGCCGGGCTGGCGGTAGGCCTGGGTTGCGCGGTTGAACTGGCTCTCGCCGTAGTCGCGTCCGCCGACCAATGCGCGGACGGCGCCGTCGGGGCTCATCGCGACGAGCGCACCCTGGGTCACCTGAGACTTCTCGCCTTCCTTGGCGAGCGTCTCCGCGATCGCGCGCTCGCCCGCCTCCTGGAGACGCGGGTCGAGGGTAGTGACGACGGTGAGATCGCGGCTCCCAAGCCCCGTGAAGCCCGAGACCTGATCCGCAGCCCAATCCGCGAAGTAGCGGCTCCCCGAGCGCGTCGCCGTCACCTGCGCGAGCTGCGTGCGCTGGCTCTCCGCGCGCGTTTCCTGCGCGGCGTTGAGGAAGCCTGCGGCGACCATGTTCTCCAGCACCTGATGCGCGCGGCTTGCGGCGAGGTCGCGGTCGTTCGCCGGGCTGAAGCGCGAGGGCGCGCGCAGCAGGCCCGCGATCACCGCAGCCTCGTAGAGGGTCACCTCGCGCGCGGACTTGTTGAAATAGCGCCGCGCGGCGGCATCGACGCCATAGGCGCCGGCCCCGAGATAGACGCGGTTGAGGTAGATCTCGAGGATCTGGTCCTTGGTGAACCGGTGCTCGAGCCAGAGTGCCAGGAGCATCTCCTGTATCTTGCGCTTGAAGGTTCGGTCCGGCGTCAGGAACAGGTTCTTGGCGAGCTGCTGGGTGATGGTGCTGCCGCCTTGGACGACGTGGCCCGCGCGGATGTTGACGTAGGTCGCACGGGCGAGACCGATGGGATCGATGCCGAAATGGCTGTAGAAGCGCCGGTCCTCGGTTGCGATGACGGCCTGCGGCAGGTATATCGGCATCTCCGAGAGTTTCAGCGGCTCGCCGAAGAGGTCCCCGTAGGTCGCGATGAGCGAGCCGTCGGAAGCGAGGAGCGTGATGCTCGGACGCCGCGCCGCTAGGGTCAGATCGCCCGTGTCGGGCAAGGTGAGCGCGAAATAGCCGAGCATCACCACGCCCGCGATCACGCCCCAGAGACCCGCTAGTAGGCTCCAGCGCACGAGCGTGCGGAACACGGTGCGCCGCCGGCGCTTCCGGCGCGGCGCCCGCTCCTTGCGCCCCTGCGAACGCTGCTGCCGTCTCTCCGCCCGCGGGGAGGGTCGGTCCGCAGGATCGGCGCGCAGCTCGTCTGAGGAATGCCTGGCCATGTTCGATGCGCCGCGCTTTTAGCACAAAGCCCGCGGCCGCGGCAGAGCCTCCGCGACTCCGCCAGCGCCCTAGAAAAGCCACAGTCGCGGACGGCGGCGATAGTGTTGGGACAACGCGCCCTGCGTCCTGCATCGTGTCTCGAGGCGGGTGTGGCTTAGCTGAACGCGCCGGCCGCCAAATCGGATACAGTCATCGGACGCATCGACGCCCATCCGCATGATCCCCGCCCTCCTGATCTTCCTCGCGACCTATACCGTCGTGGCCATCGGCCGGTTGCCGGGGCTGCGGCTCGACCGCGCGGGCGCCGCGATCATCGGGGCGAGCCTGATGGTGGGGGTGGGTGGGCTCGGCCTCGACGAGGCCTATCGCGCCGTCGATCTCAACACGCTGGTTCTGCTGCTGGGGATGATGATCCTGGTCGCGAACCTCAAGCTCGCGGGCTTTTTCGAGCTCGCGGCCGACGCCGCGGCGCGAGCGGCGCACGGTCCGCTCGGCCTCCTCGCGGGCATTGTCGTTGTCTCGGGCGCGCTCTCGGCCTTTCTCGTCAACGACACCGTCTGCCTCATGCTGACCCCGCTGGTGGCGCAGCTCGCACGCACGCTGCGGCGGAACCCCGTGCCCTATCTCCTGGCGGTCGCGATGTCCTCGAACATCGGCAGCACCGCGACCATCACCGGCAATCCCCAGAACATCATGATCGGCAGCTTCTCCGGAATTTCCTATGCGCGCTTTGCGGCGGCGCTGTCACCGGTCGCGGCCATTGGTCTCGCAATCGTCTTTGCACTGATCGTGCTCGCCTTCCGGCGGGAGTTTTTCGGCGGCGGGCGCTTCGAGACGCCGGCGCTCGGCGTGCGCGTCCATCGCGCGCTTCTGCTGAAGTCGCTCGCGGCCGCCGCGGCGATGGTGGCGTGTTTCTTTGCAGGCGTCGCGCCCGCCAAGGTCGCGATCATCGGCGGCGCGCTGTTGCTCCTGACGCGCCGCCTCAAGCCCGAGCGCGTCTACCGCGAGATCGACTGGGCGCTGCTACTCCTCTTCGCGGGGCTCTTCGTGGTCGTCGCGGGTGTGGAGAAGGCGCTGCTGACGCCGGAGGCGCTAAAGCTCGCGGACCGCCTCGCGCTCGACGATCCCGCGGTGCTGGCGCCGGTGACGGCGCTCCTCTCGAACCTCGTCAGCAATGTCCCGACGGTGCTGGTGCTAAAGCCCTTCGTCGCGGTGCTCGCGCATCCCGAGCGCGCCTGGCTCGTCCTCGCGATGGCCTCGACGCTCGCCGGAAATCTCACGATCCTTGGCTCGGTCGCGAACCTCATCGTGGTCGAGCGTGCACGCCGCAGCCGCATCGAGATCGGATTCTGGACCTACCTCAAGGTGGGCCTGCCGGTGACGCTGCTGACGCTCGCTCTCGGCGTCTGGTGGCTCGACGGCTAGCCGCCGCTCGCACGAGACTCGAGGCTGCTGGTCGCGGGCGGGCAGCGGTGCCAGACCTCGACCGGCGCCTGGGCTGCCGCCGTCGCGTCGGCGCCGGTGATAATGTTGACGGTGTTCTCGTTCTGGAGGGCCATGTAGACGGATTGCCCGGCCTTGGGATCGGAGGCTGGGCAACCCCAAGCGTTTGCCTGGCCACGATCCGTCGCCCTTCAGCCGCCGCAGATTTCAGCGCGGAGCTGCTCGAGCTCCCGGAGATGCTCACGATCGTGCGTGGCGATGATGGCGACGAGCTCCTCGATGGTCATGGGGCCGACGCCTTCGAGGATGCCTGCGCGGCGGCGCTCCGCAGGGCCGAGGGCGGCAAGCCGCGTCACGAGCTCGCGCCGCACGGTCGCAAACGCGACACGTGCCGCGCGCGCGTCCTGCGAGAGGTAGCGGCGCTCCGCGGCGAGCTGGTCTCCCGCGATGTCCGCAAGCTCCGGCATCGCCTCCGTTAGGATGCGCTCGACCCGCGTGCGATAGCCCTCGAGGTCGATGTTGTGGAGATGGAGCACGTGCTCGACGAGCGCGAAGCCTCCCGCCGCCGGACGCCGCCGCCACTCCGATTCCGGAATCGTCTCGGCGATCGCGTCGAGCCGCGCCGGCATTTCCGCCAATTCGGCAACCGCGCGCAGATAGCTCCTTGAAGGCTCGTCCGCGGCGTTCATCGCCGCAAGCATCGCGATGGTCGTGCACATGGCGTTCCCCAATTCGTCGGAGCCGCCGGCTCTAGCATATCTCCGGCGGCCTCGCAAAGCGGGGAAGGCTCAGGCGCCTTGCTCGGGAGCGCGGTAGATCTGGGGCGGCGGCTCGCCGTGCTTTTCCGGGAGCTTCGGCTGCGGCGCCGGATGGAAGACCGGGTCGCGCCAATCCCAGGAACGCTCGTAGGGGAGATGCATCACCACGCCGCCGCCGTGGTTGCGCGAGTTCTCCTCGACCGCCTTCTGGAGGTCGCTCGCGAGCTTCTCGTCCCAGGGCAGCACGTAGTACCGCGGCTCGCGCACCCCGGGGATCTTGAGCCAGAGATAGATCCCCGAGCCCTCGACGATGTAGGAGCCAAGCACCGGCAATTCGCCATCGGGATGGCGCAGCACCTCGAGCCGGCTCGATTTCGGGCGGCCCAGCATATCGGAATAACCGAAGAAAAGACCCGCAAGCAGCAGCGCGAAGAATCCGCTCACGATCGCGCGGCGGGTGCGGGTTCCCATGGGGAGGCCCACGAAGGCGAAAATTCCGAGCGCCAGCGCCAACGTGAGGAAAGCGATGAGGAAGGTCGTCATTTCTTCTTCGTCTCCTCCTCGCCCATGAAGGCGGCGCGGAGCGGTTTGTGGATGCGATTGAGGCTGCCCTCGACCATCGCGCCCTTCTTGTCGAGCTTGAAGCGGAAGATCGTGCTCTCCTGCCCGACGTAGCTCAGCTCCATCTTCGATTGCAGCAGCCGACGGCTCATGCCGTCGGCGCCGGTCACTGTCACCGTCGCCGTCACCTCGATCGGAAAGCGATTGTCCATGGAGCGATAGAGATGCGCATTGACGACGTACTCGCCCTGCCAGAAGCCGCGGGCGTAGGCGACCTCATAGTTCATGGGGATGGGCTCGGCGGAATGGCCGAGATCGTCGCGCACGAGGTTGAAGATGACGCCGCTCTTGTTGGAATAGCCCACGGGCACGTCGCCCGGGGCCTGCACCCAGAGATCGACGTCGGCGTCGATCTTGTCGTCCCAGTGGATCTCGACGGTGATGTTGCCGGGCGGCTGCTTACCGGCGGTATCCTCCTGCGCCTCCTTCCGGACATGTGCGAGCGCCACCGCGCCGATCACGAGATAGGCGAAGACCAGCAGGAAGAGCATGTCCCGGAAGGAGACATTCATCCCCCGCCACATGGCCTAGACCTCCTGGCGCGCGAGGAGATGGGCGTTGGTGCCGAGCCAGAGATATCCGACGCAGGCCAGCAGGTTCGTGTAGAGCGCCGTGCCCGAGCCGACATAGATCGCGGTCACGACCGTCTTGAAACTCTCGAAGCTCTGCGCCTTGTCGGCGGAGAGATCGCTCACGGTCATGATGAGGCCGAGCACGGTGCCGACCATGCCGAGATAGACGAGCGCATTGCCGGCCCAGCGCACGCTTTGCCAATCGCCGCGGAGGCAGCAGACGAGGCCCCAGCCGAAGAGCGCGGTGATGAGGTAGCACATGCCGGTGCTGTCGGCCTCGTAGGGCTTGAGGAGTACGCCCTCGGCCCAGGCGGCGGCCAGAAGGGCGACACCCACGAGGTTCAGCACCGCGAAGCGCGCGAAGAAGGCCCTTTCCCCCGCGGGAGCGAACGCCGCGCTGAGGCGCTCCTGCTGCTGGCGGGCGTCGAAGGGGCTCGCAACGGGTGTCGGCTCCACCTCGGCTTGGGGAGTCCGCGACCACGGAAGTCTCGCGAGGGTGGCACGCATCGGTGCCTCCTATGAGATTTTCACGGCCTACCAGCCTGCGGCCGATTTGGTTAATTGAGCCCTAATGTCCCCGGGTATTTTGCACAAACACCTGCATTTCCGCGGGACATCGGTGCCTAGACGCCTATTTGGCCGCGTCCTCGCAATGACCGAAGTAGGAAGCGACCTCCGTGGGCGCCGGAAGGGTCACGCTGACGCGCCGCGAGGGCAGGCCCAGGCTCACCACAAACTCGAGCGACCCCACGCGCTGGTCGTGCGGCGGCTCTCCGCGCACCAAGGCGTGGAGCCGCCGCTCGTCGAGGTCGCCGATCGGGGCGGATCGCGCGCTAATCGTCGTGAAGCGCTCGGTGCCGCGGTAGCAGGTCTCGCCGAGGCAGAACTCCGCGATGCCGCGGGCAAAGTCGAGATCGAACTCCTGGAAATGATCCTGGGTATCTCGCTCGCAGCTCGTATCCGTGCACCGCACGGTGTTCTCAAAGGTGCAGCGGAGCGGGGGCGGGGTGGCCGCAGCGCAGAGCTGCGCTGCGGCGATACTCAGAAACAGGGAGATGATAATGCAAAGGTGCGTGCGCATCGAAATTCTCCGGCTCGACTCTGAACGACCCTGGGTTGAAGCACCAAAGCCCACCAAGGCCAAGCCCAAAAGACCTTGCCGCCCTGACGCCCCCACGGTTCATAATCGAGCCCCGGAAGCATCGGAGGACCCCATGACGACCGAAGCCGAATGGCGGGCGAAGCTGACGCCGGAGCAGTTCCAGGTGCTGCGCAAGCACGGAACCGAGCGTGCGGGGTCGAGCCCGCTCAACGAGGAGCACCGCGCGGGCGTCTTCAAGTGCGCGGGCTGCGGCACGCCCGTCTATCGCTCGGAGGCGAAGTTCGACAGCGGCACGGGCTGGCCGAGCTTCTTCGCTCCCATCGAGGGCGCGATCGAGACCTCTACCGACTTCAAGCTGATCTATCCGCGCACCGAGGTGCATTGCCACGTCTGCGGCGGGCATCTGGGCCACGTCTTCAAGGACGGCCCGAAGCCCACGGGGCTCCGCTACTGCATGAACGGCGTCGCCATGAAATTCGAGCCCGATCCCCCGAAAAAGGATGGAACCTGATGCGCCCCTTCGAGGGCATAAGGGTGCTCGACGCAACGCACGTGCTCGCGGGCCCTTTCGCGACGTATCAGCTCGCCGTTCTCGGCGCCGACGTGATCAAGATCGAGCATCCCGAGGAGCCCGACCAGAGCCGAAGCAATGGGACCGATCCCGCGCTCAACGACGCGGGCATGGGGACGGGCTTCCTGACGCAGGCCTCGAACAAGCGCTCGATCGTGCTCGACCTCAAGACGAAGGCGGGGCAAGAGGCGCTCAAATCCCTCGCGAAGACCGCCGACATCCTCGTTGAGAATTACCGTCCCGGCGCCTTCGAGGCGCTGGGTCTCGGCTACGAGGCGCTCGCGGCGCTCAACCCGCGTCTGATCTACGCCTCCTTCTCGGCCTTCGGCCAGAAAGGGCCGCGAGGGACGCAGACCGCCTACGATCACGTGATCCAGGCGACGTCGGGGATCATGGCGATGACGGGGACAGAGGAGGTGCATCCCGTCAAGTTCGGCTCGCCCGCGGTCGACTACGCGACCGGCATGTCCGGTGCCTTTGCGCTCGCCTCGGCGCTCTTCCAGCGCGAGCGCACGGGCAAGGGCCAGCGCATCGACATGGCGATGCTCGACGTCGCGATGATCCTCATGAGTTCGCATCTGACGGGCTATCTCCGGAATGGCGTCCATCCGGCGCCCGTCGGGAACAAGCACTCGCACGCCACCAACAGCGCCTATCCGACCAAGAGCGGGCTCCTGATGCTGGGTGCGAGCAACCTCCGCCAGCAACGGCGTCTCTGGCAGGCGCTCGAGCTTCCGGAGATGGCGAAGCGCACGAACCGCGAGCGCGACGCCGACCGCGCGCGAGAGGCTGCCGTCCTCTCGGAGATCCTGGCGCGGCGGACCGCCGACGAATGGGAGGTGTTCTTCCAGTCGCGCCACGTCCCCGCCGCGCGCGTGCGCAGCATGGGCGAGGCCCTCGCCGATCCTCAGCTCGCGACCCGCGGCGTCCTCCACCGCTTCGCGAGCGCACCGGGAGTCCCCGGCGCGTTCAGCGTGCCGATCTCGCCCTTCCTCTTCGCCCACGGCGGCCCTCGCGTGGACTCACCCCCGCCGCGGCTCGGCGAGCACACGGAGGCGGTGCTGGAGGAGGCGAAGGGAAAGTGACGGCCGCCGCCTCGCCGACTCCTTTTTCGTCATGGTGCGATGAGGCGGCCCTTACCGCGCCGCGCTCGTCTCGGGGAGCCTCGCACGCCGGCTCTCGCGCATCGCCGGCACTCGGCGGAAGACGATGACCGTGAAGAGGAGCATCGCGAGAAGGGTGAGGAGCGAGCCCACGATGGCCACGCCCTCGAAGCTCTCGGGGTAGCCGGCGTAGATGCCGCTGACGCCAGTGACGAGCGCGAGGGCACCGATGTTCGCGAGCCAGAAATGCATCCAGGCGGCGCCGCCTTCCGCCGCCTCGGGCCAGGCGCGGTAAACGAGGGCGTAAAGCGCCATCGTGGCCCAGCCCAGGAGATTGATGTGGGCGTGGGCCGGCATCAGGGAGTGGTCCTGCGCCATCGCCATGGCGATGCCGAGCCCCAGGCCCGCAAGGGCATAGAGCACGGCAACGCGCAGGAAGAGACCGTCGAGCCGAACCATGTCATACGCCTTCGTAGTGATGACGGCAGGGGTGTCCGCCGCCGCCGCTCGCTTGGAGCGTCCGCGCGCGGCGGGCAATCAATGCCGCGAGATCGCGGGGATCGACGTGGTCGGCCACCATCAACGCATAGACGATGGGATCGGCGAGCATCTCCGCGAGTGTCGGCTCCGGGCGGAGATCGCGCGCCCTGCAGATCCAATGGCTATCCATGGGCGGCCTCCATTTGCGAAAGGACGGGGCGCCGCTCGCTGCGCGGGCGCATCGCCGCCGCGAAGGAGGCTCTGAGCCGAGCGGGCTCGGCGGCGGCACGATACTCGTCCTGCATCTCCGGCGTCAGGAGCTCGAGCTCGACGCGGTTCTCGACCCAGAGCTCGATGACGTGGAAGAGGCCGCCGCGCGAGCAGACGCGGCAGAGCCAGCCCTCGCGCGCGGCGATGCGCTCGACTTCCGAGATACTGCGGCAGATGCCGATCGCCAGATGGGTCGCGGTCGCCCGCGGCGTCTCGAATGCCTCGATGCTCTCGACCTCGATGTCGCCGGGGATCAGGACGTGTCCCGCCGGGATGACTTCAATCGCGGAGCCGTGCTCGTCGCCCGCGAGCACGATGTAGGCGCCGCGGACCGGCGGGAAGGGAAGCGCGGTTCCGCGCCAAATCTCCGCGAGGACGGAGGCGACGTGACGGGGGTCTTGGGCGTCGATCGATGCATGGAACAACATGACACTCGCTCCAATCGAATGAACTGAGCGCGATCGGCCTCCTCGCCGACGCCTCGATGTTCGGAAAGTAGCGGGTCCGCTAGGGCTAGACTTCGCCCGGACGAGCCATGAATAGTAAATTATGTTAATGGCCCGATCGGGCCATTGGGGTCTCGCTCAGAGCAGGCCCTCGCGCGCCGCGAGCGCCGCCGCCGCCGCGCGCGTCGGCAGGTCGAGCTTGGTGAGGATATTGGCGACGTGCCGCTTCACCGTATGCTCGCTGAGGTCGAGCTTTCGCGCGATGCTCGCATTGCTCAACCCCTGCGCGATGAGGCGCAGCACCTCGCGCTCGCGGCCGCTGAGCCCGGCGAAGGACTTTGCTGTCGGCGAGGGCGCGGGAGCGCGGGCGGGGGCGCCCGGCTCGCCCGCTGCGCGGCGGAGAGCGCCGATATAGCGCTCGTGAAGCCCAGTCTCCGTGAAATGCGTGCGTCCCTCGAGCCGGCTCTCGATGAGGCCGGGCGCGAGCCGCCTTATCGCCGCCACCGCCTCTCCTGCCTCCCCGTCCCGCCCCATTTCCGCGAGGCAGGCCGCGAGCAGGATGTAGTGCCCCGCGTAATCGCGATTGATCGTGACGGCGCGCCGCGCGTTCTCGAGGCAGCGCTGGAGATCGCCGCCCACCCAGGCCGCGAGGCCCAGCGCCCAGTAGCCGATATCGGTCGTGCGATCACTCGGGCTGAGGCGCAGCGAGAGCTCAGCGTGCCGTGCGGCATCCTCGGCCATGCCGAAGTTCGATTCCTCCCACGAGAGCCAGCGCAGCGTCGTCACGTCGTTTGGATTGAGCTCATGCGCCTGGCGGAGATTGGCGAGCGACTCCTCGTGCCGCATGCGGCGCATCGCGACGTGGCCGAGGATCGCATAGGCCCAGTGATTGCGCGCGTCGAGCTCGCGCAGGCGCTGGGCCGCCGCATCGGCGGCAGCCAGGTCCTCCTGCGCTTCGGCATTGAAGTGCCCCATCACGCCGCGCCGGCAATGACCGAAGGCGAGCGCGTAATGCGCGCGCAGGCAGTGCGGATCGAGCGCCACGGCGCGGCGTGCGAACTCGATCCCCTCGCTGACCGCAGCCCTGTCCTCGGCGGCGATCCCGCGGGAGATCGCGGCGGCGGCGCGGAGCGCGAGGTCGTAGGCTGCTGGATCGGTATGCGTCGTGCGCTCCGCGCGCTGCTGCTCCGCGAAATGGATCTCGGGCGCGATGCTGCCGACGATGCGGCGCGCGATTTCTGCCTGGAGGTCGAGCACGTCGCCGAGCTCGCCGTCGTGGCGGTCGGCCCAAATGCGCTCGCCGCTGGCGCCGTCGACGAGGCCGACGGAGATGCGGAGGCGCTCGCCGCCGCGGCGGACGCTTCCTTCGAGCACGTACTGCACGCCGAGCTCGCGCGCGACCCGCTTCACGTCGCCCGCAAAGGGCTCGCAGGCGAAGCTCGAATTGCGCCCGATCACGAAGATGTCGCGGAAGCTCGAGAGCTCCGTGATGATGTCGTCGGTGATGCCGTCGCTGAGGTAGCGCTGCTCGGGATCGCCGCTGAGATTGGTGAAGGGAAGGACGGCGATCGAAGGGCCGCTGCGCTTGGCGGAGTCGTCCTTGCTGCCGCGCGCCGCGGCGAGCTCGAAAATCTTCCTCTCCGGCGGCGGCGTCATTTCAAACCCAGATAGCTCCTGCCGCCTCGAGGGGAAGGGTGGGGAGGGGCGCGCTCTCACACATCGAGGTTCGCGACCTCGAGCGCGTTCTGCTGGATGAAGTCGCGGCGCGGCTCCACGCTGTCGCCCATGAGCGTGGAGAAAATCCCCTCCGCCGCATCCGCATGCGCGACCCTGACCTGGAGAAGCGTGCGCGCATCGGGATCGAGCGTGGTCTCCCAGAGCTGCTCCGGATTCATCTCGCCGAGGCCCTTGTAGCGCTGCACGTCGCCCTTCTTGGGTCCGAGCTCCATCACGGCCTCGACGAGCGCCGCCGGCCCGGAGACCGGGAACTCCCGTTCCTTGGCGACGAGCTTGCCGGGCTTCAAATAGGTCTCCTGCAGCTCGGCCGCGCGCTCGTCGAGGCGGCGCGCCTCGGCGCTGCGGATCAGATCCGCGTCGAGCGGGTGGCGCTCGGTGACGCCGAGCCGCGTGCGCGCGAAGAGGAAGCCGTTTCCCGGCACCGCCTCGCCCTGCCAGCCGCGCTCGGTCTCATGTGCGAGGTGGTCGAGGCGTTGCGCCACGTAGCGCGCGGTGACTCGCGCTTTCTCTTGATCCTGCAGCAGCATCGGCGTGAGCGCCCCGGAGATCGCAGCCTGCTCCACGACTTCGAGGCTCCCGGCCTTGCGCGCCATGGGCTCGAGCCAATGGCGATAGAGCCGCGCGCGCTCCACGAGGTCGCGAAGATCGTTCCCGCCGCGCTGCACGCCGTTGTGCTGATGGAAGATCGCGTCCCGCAATCCCGCGCCGATGCGGTATTCCTCGAGCGCGGGGTCGTCCTTGAGATAGACCGCCTTCCCGGAGCCGCGCTTCACCTGATAGAGCGGCGGCTGCGCGATGTAGAGATATCCCTTGTCGATCAGGGGCCGCATCTGCCGGAAGAAGAATGTGAGGAGCAGCGTGCGAATGTGGCTTCCGTCGACGTCGGCATCCGTCATGATGATAATGCGGTGATAGCGGGCCTTGCCGGGATCGAAATCCTCGGTGCCGATACCGGTGCCGAGGGCGGCGATCAGCGTCCCGATCTCGGCCGAGCTCAGCATCTTGTCGAAGCGGGCGCGCTCGACGTTGAGGATTTTGCCCTTGAGCGGCAGGATCGCCTGGAAGCGTCGGTTGCGGCCTTGCTTTGCAGAGCCGCCGGCGCTGTCGCCCTCGACGATGAAGAGCTCGGATAGCGCGGGGTCGCGCTCCTGGCAGTCTGCAAGCTTCCCCGGCAGGCTTGCGATATCGAGCGCCCCCTTGCGGCGCGTCAAGTCGCGGGCCTTGCGCGCGGCCTCGCGCGCGACCGCGGCCTCCACGACCTTGCCCACGACCTTCTTCGCCTCGGCCGGATGCTGCTCGAACCACTGCTGTAGCTTGTCGCCCGCGACGCCCTCGACGATGGGGCGCACTTCCGAGGAGACGAGCTTGTCCTTGGTCTGAGAGGAGAACTTCGGGTCCGGCACCTTGACCGAGAGAATGCAGGTCAGGCCCTCGCGCATGTCCTCGCCGGTGAGCTGAATCTTTTCCTTCTTCGCGATGCCGCTCTCGACGGCATAGTTGTTGACCGTGCGCGTGAGCGCAGCGCGGAAGCCCGCGAGATGCGTGCCGCCGTCTCGCTGGGGGATGTTGTTGGTGAAGCACAGCATCGTCTCGTGGTAGCTGTCGGTCCACTCCATCGCGACCTCGACCGTAAGGCCATCGCGCTCTCCGACGATCGCGATCGGCGCCCCGTGCAGCGACTGCTTGGAGCGGTCGAGATATTTGACGAAGGCCTCGAGCCCGCCGTCGTAGTGCATGGTGACGGATTTGGGCTCGACGCCGCGCGCGTCCGTCAGCGTCAGCGTCACGCCGGAATTGAGGAAGGCGAGCTCGCGGAGCCGATGCTCCAGCGTCGCGAAATCGAACTCGGTCTTGCTGAAGGTCCTGGTGCTCGGGAGGAAGGTGATCTCCGTGCCGGTCTTGGCGACGGATTCGCCGGTCGCCGCGAGCGGCGCCTCGGGCTCACCGTCGCGGAAGCGTATGAAATACTCCTTCCCGTCGCGGAAGACGCGGAGCTCGAGCTTCGCCGAGAGCGCGTTCACGACGGAGACGCCGACGCCATGCAATCCGCCGGAGACCTTGTAGGCGTTCTGGTCGAATTTCCCGCCGGCATGGAGCTGGGTCATGATGACCTCGGCGGCGGAGACACCCTCCTCCTGGTGGATGTCGACGGGGATGCCGCGGCCGTTGTCGGTAACGGTGCAGGAGCCGTCGCCGTTGAGGGTCACGGTGATGGTGTCGCAATAGCCGGCGAGCGCCTCGTCGATCGCGTTGTCGACGACCTCGTAGACCATGTGGTGGAGGCCCGAGCCGTCGTCCGTGTCGCCGATGTACATGCCGGGGCGCTTGCGCACGGCATCGAGCCCGCGCAGGACCTTGATCGATTCGGCGTTGTATTCCTCGGCGCCGGAAGCGCCATTCGCCCCATTGCCGTTGCCTTGCGGCACGAGATCAGCCATCGCTCAGCAATCCCTTTAAAAGCTGTTCAAGCCGCCGCCAGCATTGCCTCGGCGACGGCGAAAAATTGCGCGCGCCCGCGCAGCCCCTCGAAAAGCTCGGCATCGGTGCCGGTGAGCCAAGCCTGCGCGCCGAGTGCCGCGAGCTCCGCAAAGAGCGCCGCCCGCCGCGCGGGGTCGAGATGCGCCGCGACTTCGTCGAGGAGCAGGAGCGGCGCACGTCCGCGGAGCGTCGCCTGCAGCCGCGCATGCGCGAGGACGATCGCGATCAGCAGCGCCTTCTGCTCGCCGGTCGAGCCTTCGGCGGCCGGCATGCCCGTCCCCGCATGCCGCACGCGAAGGTCGCTCCGATGCGGGCCGAGCGCCGTGGTGCCGCTTTCGGCGTCCTGGCGGCGCAGTGCCTCGAGCCGCGCGCGCAGCCGATCCTCGACCGCGAGCGCGGGGTCGCTTTCGAGCATCTGATCGACCTCACCGACGAGCGCGAGCCGCGCCGCCGGAAAGGGGCCCACGGCCTCGGCGCAAGCGCGATCGAGCCGCAGCACCGCCTCGCGCCGCGCCGCCGCGACAGCGACGCCCGTCGCCGCCATAGTCTCCTCGAGCGCCGCAAGCCAGCTCCGGTCGATCGGCCCGTCGCGCAGGAGCCGCGCCCGCTCGCGCATTGCCTGCTCGTAGGCACCGAGGCGCTGGGCGTGCTCGGCGTCGAAGCCGTAGACGAGCCGGTCGAGGAAGCGTCGCCGTGGCGAGCCGCCCTCGACGAAGAGCCGGTCCATCGCCGGCACCAGCCAGACGAGACCCAGGTGGAGCGCGAGCGCCGCTTGGCTCCGCTGCGCCTCGCCGTCGAGGGTGAGGAGGCGTCGCTCGCTGCCCTCGGCGGAATCGCGGCCGGTGCCGATCTCGAGGGTCCCCTCCGGCGTCTCGAGGCTCGCATGCACCGCCCAGGCGCCGCCGAGGGGGCCTTCGAGCGCTCCATCAGGGCCCCGCCGCCGACGGTCGATCTCCCCAAGCCGCGCCCGCCGCAAGCCGCGCCCGGGCGCCAGGAACGAGAGCGCCTCCAGCAGGTTCGTCTTGCCCGCGCCATTCGGTCCGTGCAGCACCACCGGCGCCGCCGCAAGCGCCAGCCGCGCCGCGCCATAGCCGCGGAAATCCGTCAGCATCAGCCGCCGAACGGCCACCGTGCGCGCGGGCGCGGCGCACACCCCTCGGTCCTCGGCAAGGGCAGTGAGATTGGCGGTCATGCCGACACGGTCGCAGTGATTCGGTTAGCCGCTGCGCGAGCAGCCCGCGTCCTTCGAGACGCGCGCTCCCGCGCGCTCCTCAAGATGAGGAATACTGAGGATGGCATTATGAAAAGTCCGGCCCCCCAGCCAATGTCGACACCGCGGGATGCTCTCATCGCTGCTCAGACCCGCATCGGCATCAGCACGTAGAGGGCGCTGCCGTCGGCGCTGTCGCGCACGAGGGTCGGCGAGGCCGCATCCGCGATCGCAAAGCGCGCGCCCTCGCCTTCGATCTGCTCGGCGATGTCGAGGAGATAGCGCGCGTTGAATCCGATCTCGATGGGCGAGGCGCCATAGCGCACCTCGAGCTCCTCGCTGGCGGTCCCGTTCTCCGGGCTCGTCGCCGAAAGCGTGAGATTGCCGCGCTCGACCGAGAGCTTCACCGCGCGGCTCTTCTCGGTGGAGATCGTGGAGACGCGGTCGACCGCCTCCGCGAACTCCTTGCGGTTCACCTCCAGCACCTTGTCGTTCCCCGTGGGGATCACGCGGTCGTAGTCCGGGAAAGTGCCGTCGATGAGCTTCGAGGTGAGCAGGGTCTCTCCCAGCACGAAGCGGATTTTGGTGTCCGAGAGAGAGAGCGTCGCGTCCTCCGCGGTCTCGTCGAGGAGCTTGCGCAGCTCCGTCACGGTCTTGCGCGGGACGATGACGCCGGGCATGCCGGAGGCGCCTTCGGGAAGCGGAATTTCCATCCGCGCGAGACGGTGCCCGTCCGTCGCAACCGCCCGCAGCATTGCGACCCCATCGCTCTTCGCCGCGTGCAGGTAGATGCCGTTCAGGTAGTAGCGGGTCTCCTCGGTCGAGATCGCAAAGCGCGTGCGGTCGATGAGGCGCTTCAGGTCGCCCGCTCCGAGCGTGAAGGCGTAGGGGAGATCGCCGCTCGCCATCAGCGGATAATCCTCGGGGGGGAGGCAGGCGAGCGAGAAGACCGAGCGCCCCGCGCGCACGCTCATCTGTCCCTTGTCTCCGGTCGCCGCAAGCTCGACCTGCGCGCCTTCCGGAAGCTTGCGCACGATGTCGTAGAGCGTATGTGCGGGCGCCGTGGTGGTGCCGCCCGCCGCCACCTGCGCCGGCACCGACTCCACGATCTCGAGGTCCATGTCCGTGGCGCTAAGGGCGAGCTTGCCGTCGCCCGCGCGCAGCAGGACGTTGGAGAGGATCGCGATGGTGTTGCGCCGCTCGACCACGCTCTGCACGTGGCCCAAGGCGCGAAGCAGCTGGGCGCGCTCTATGGTCAGTTTCATGGTTGGTGGCGTTGCCTTGTTTTTCGGATTTTGGGCTCTTCCCTGGGCATCGATTCCAGCCCCGCGCAGCCGCCGGTCCGGGCCCGCGCGGGGAGTCGTAAAGTATAGCACAAACCCATGAATCGCCTAACCTTTTCGGGTCAGGTGGGGGTTTCAAACCCGCTTGGATTTCAAGGGCTTGGAGCGGCGCGTAGAGCGCGCGTTTCGGCGCTGCGCAAAAAGCGCGAAGGGCCCCGCCGGAGGGGATGGCGAGGCCCTTCTCCTCGATACGGAGACTTGGACCGACGTCGGGGGGAGCTTGACTCCGGCGGTCTCCGCATCTCGGCTCGCGCGGCGCCCTTGGGCGCCGCGTTGGTTCATCGGCGGATGGCGCTCAGGCGCCGGTGCCGATCGCCTCGCGAAGCGCCGTCAGGAAGGCCGAGGCGTCGATCGGCTTGCTCAACACCGCCTTGGCGCCGAGCACGGTCATCGCCTTGCGGCAGGGATCGTTCTCCTGCTCGACCTCGCCCGTGACCCCGATCACCGGGAGCGTCGGCACGCGCTTGCGCACCGCGCGAATGGTCTCGATCCCGTCCGCCATCGGCATGAAGAGATCGGTGACGACGGCGTCGAAGGGCTCCGACTGCACCGCGGTCTCGACCATGCTTCCGTTCGTCAGCGTGCGGACTTGGTAGCCCGCCCGCATCAGGAGCGCTGCGAGATAGTCCCGAAAGATTTCGTCGTCGTCGATAAGGAGAATTTTCTGCATAAACTCGCTCGAAGACGATGGGTTCGAATCAGGCCTCGGCGGCGGCGGCCCCCGCGTTGACGGGTTGCACCGGCGCCTCGGCCTCTGGCGCGGGATCGCGCAGCACATAGCCCCGGCCCCAAACGGTCAGGATGTAGCTGTCTTGGCCGAGCGCCTGAGCGAGCTTCTTGCGCAGCTTGCAGATGAAGACGTCGATGATCTTGAGCTCGGGCTCGTCGCGCCCGCCATAGAGATGGTTGAGGAACATCTCCTTGGTAAGCGTCGTCCCCTTGCGCAGCGCCAGAAGCTCGAGGATGCCGTATTCCTTGCCGGTGATGTTGACGCGCTTGCCGTCGACCTCGACCGTGCGGCTGTCGAAATTGACGGTCATGCGCCCCGTGCGGATCGCGGACTCCGAATGGCCCTTGGAGCGGCGGACGATCGCATGCATGCGTGCGATGAGCTCGCGCCGGTCGAAAGGCTTCGTGATGAAGTCGTCGGCGCCGATACCCAGCGCCTTCAGCTTGTGGTCGAGCTGGCTCAGGCCGGAGAGGATCATGATGGGCGTGCGGACCCTGGCTGCGCGCAGCCGCCGCAGCACCTCGTAGCCGTCCATGTCCGGCAGCATCAGGTCGAGGATGATGAGGTCGTAGTCATAGAGCTTGCCGATCTCGAGTCCGTCCTCACCGAGATCGGTGATGTCGACAACGACATTCTCGGCCCGAAGGATCATTTCGATCCCGGCAGCGGTTGCGGAATGATCCTCGACGAGTAGTACACGCATTTCGACACCTGATGATTGCCCTAATAGAGACGGGCAAAAATTAGGCCGTGCGGGCGCCGCGTCCGGGGAGGCGTCGGTATGGGGCGCAGTCGCGTCGGTATTGGACCCCATACTTTAGGTTAGGTACGCGAGCGGCTCCGCTGCAACGTGGGCTTGCGCTCGGGGTCGAAGAGCTTGCGGATCGCCGCCGCGATTTCCTCCGGTGCTGTGGGCTTGGCGAGGAAGAGGTCGACGCCCGCGGCCTTGGCCCCCTCCTCGGTGGCGCCGTCGCTGAAGCCCGTGCAGAGGATGCAGCGCAGTGTGGGGCGGACCGCCTTGAGGCGCTGCACGAGAGTCAGCCCCTTCATGCCCGGCATCACCTGGTCGCTCACCACCACATCCCAGGCCGCGGGATCGCCGGAGAAGATCTCGAGCGCCTCCTGCGGATCGTTTATGGCGGCGGTCTCGTAGCCGAGCCGGTCAAGCGCCATGGTGATGACATCGGTCATGACGACCTCATCGTCGACGACGAGGACGCGCTCATGGCCCTCGAGCGTTCGCGCGCTCCGCTCGGGGCCTGCGCCTTCCGGGAGCCGATCTGCAAGCGGCAGGTAGACGTGGAAGGTCGAGCCTGCGCTGGGGCGGCTCGTGACGAGGATCGCGCCCTCATAGGCCATGACGATGCCGTGCACGACCGAGAGGCCGAGGCCGGTGCCGCGCCCGCGGCCCTTGGTGGTGAAGAAGGGATCGAAAATGCGCTTCAGCACGTCCGAGGCCATTCCGGTGCCGGTGTCGCTGACGCCGATCCGGGCATAGGCGCGGCCGAGCTTGAGCGAGCCGAAGACGATGCGGCCGGCTTCCGCGTCGGCCGCGCCGCCCGGTGCGGAATTGCCCAGGAGCGCGCGGTCCGCACGTGCGGCCTCGATGCGCTGGAGCTCGACCGCAATGCGTCCGGGCTCGCCTTGGAGGGCGTCGTTGGCGTTGAGGCAGAGATTGAAGAGTATCTGGCTGATCTGCGCGGCGTTGACCTCGGCGACGAGCCGCGTCTTCGGGAGTGCGACCTCGAGCCCGGCCGAGGACGGCAGCGACGCCCGCAGGAGCTCGCGCGTCTCCTCCAGGAGATGGGCGAGGTCGGTCGGCTTGCGCTCGACGGTACTCCGCCGCGAGAAGGCGAGGATCTGCCGCACCAGCTCCTTGCCACGCTCGCTCGCAGCGACGATGCGCTCGGCAAAGCCGAATTCCGGTGTCTCCTTCGGCAGGTCCTGCAGCAGGAATCCAGCGAAGCCCAGGATCGCGCCGAGGATGTTGTTGAAATCGTGCGCGATGCCGCCCGCGAGCTGGCCCACCGCCTCCATCTTCTGCGACTCCCGGAGCTGCTCCTCGAGCAGCTGCGACTCCGTCACATCGCGCGAGTTCACGATGATGCCCTCAATGCCGGGCACCGTGCTCGCATCGCGCGCCGACCAAGCCAGCGTGCGCCAGGCTCCGTCCTGGTGCCGGACGCGCGAGCGTCCCTCAGCGCGGAGCTCGGGCTTGCCCACCAGCGAGGCGAAGGAGGTTCTCAGCGTCCCGATATCCTCAGGGTGGACGCGCTCGAAGATCGACTGCCCGACCATCTGGCTGTCGTCGTAGCCCATGACCTCGCGCGATGAGGGGCTGCGGTAGGTGATGGTCCCATGCCGATCCGCGACCGTCACGATGTCGTTCGAGTGCTCGATGAGCGCGCGGAAGCGCTCCTCGTTGTGGCGGATCGCCTCCTCCGTGCGCTTGCGCTCGGTCACGTCCTGCACGAGCGCCAGCGAGCTCAGGCAATTGCCGGCCTCGTCGAATCGGAAATGCACGATCGAGTGCTCCCAGCCCCAGGACCCGTCGCCGTGCCGCACGCGCACATCGGCCTCGAAGTCCCGGCGCTCGGCGATCGCGGCGGCGCGCCGGGCGAGATAGTCCTCAAGATCGTCGGGATGGAGGAAGTCCCTCGCCTCGACGAAGGTGAAAGCTTCCCGCCGGGGCACTTTGCGCAGCTCGAAGAGCGAATCCGACCAGACGACGCGATCCTTGGCGACGTCGGAGACGATGTAGGCGAGCTTGCCGATCCGCTGCGATTCCAGGAGAAGCCGGCGGCTCTCCTCGAGCGCGATTTCCGTGCGCTTGCGTCCCGTGATATCGGCGACGATGCCGGCGAAGCCCACGGTCGTCCCCCCGGCGTCGCGGACCGGAAACTTGGTGGTGAGGACGTACTCGATCCCTGATTTGGCCTTCTGCACCTGCCTTTCCTGCGTGGCGACGCGACCGGTGCGCATGATCTCGCGGTCGACCGCCTCCCACGTCTCCACCTGCTCCCGCGGGTAGACCTCGGCCGCGGTGCGACCGATGAGATCCTCGGCGCGATCGCCGAACCACTCGGTATAGGCACGGTTGATGAGCCGGTAGCGCCCCTCGACGTCCTTAAGGAAGACCGCGAAGGGCGCGTTGTCCATGATCGCCTGGAGCCGCATCTGGGTCTCGCGCAGCGCGCGCTCGGCCCGCTCGCGCGCGGAGATGTCCGCGATGAAGCCCGCGACCCCGACGATCTCGCCGCGCTCGTCGCGGACCGGAAATTTCGTCTCGCGCAGGTACTCGAGCGTCGATTTGTGTATTACGGGACGGCGCTCTTCCTCGACGATCGACCCTGTCTCCATGACCTTGCGGTCGGCGGCCTCCCATTTCGTCGCGGTCGCGGCCGGGTAAAGGTCCCGCGCCGTGCGGCCGACCACATCTTCCAGCCGCTCCCCGAACCATTCGGTATAGGCGCGGTTGACGAGCTGGTGACGGCCTTCACGATCCTTGAGAAAAATGGCGAAGGGCGCGTTTTCCATGATCGCTTGCAGGCGAAGCCGCACCTCGCTCAGCGCCAGCTCCGCGCGCTTCCTTGCGGTCACGTCCGCGATGAAGCCCGCCATACCGACGATTGTTCCGTCCTCGTCCCGGATCGGGAATTTCGTCGCGTGCACGTACTCGATACCGGGTTTGGCTTTGTAGACGGGCCGCTCCTCCTCGGCGATGCGGCCGGTCGCCATCAGCTCTCGGTCGCTCGCCTCCCAGCGCGCCGACTGCTCGGCTGGGTAGTGCTCGGTGGCGGTGCGGCCGGCCAGGTCCTCGAGCCGGTCGCCGAACCAGTCCGTGAAGGTGCTATTGACGAGACGGTAGCGTCGGCCGCGGTCCTTGAGGAAGATCGCGAAGGGCGCATTGTCCATGATCGCGCGGAGCTCCGCCTCCTTGCGCTTCAATGCCTCGGCGGCGAGCCTAGCCTCCGTCACGTCCTGGATCACGAAGAGAATGCTGACGCAATTGCCCGCGGCGTCGTAGCGGAGATGGCCGATGCCATGCTCCCAGGCGATGGTCCCGTCGCCGAGCCGGATTCTCGCATCGTATTCGAAATCTCGGCGCGCGCTTACCGCGGCGTTCCTGATGCGGATATAGGCGGCGCGGTCCTCCGGCAGAATGAAGGCGCGAGCCTCCTCCGCGGTGAAGGAGTCGCGCGGCGGGAGACGTCGCATCTCGAAGAGCGTATCGGACCAGCGGACGCGGTTCTCGGCCACGTCGGAAATGGCGTAGCCGATCTTCCCGATGCGCTGCGATTCCAGGAGCAGCTCGCGGCTCTCCCGACGCTCGAGCTCCGCGCGCTTGCGATCCGTGATGTCCATGGCGAAGCCCGCGATGCCCACGATCGCGCCGACGTCGTCGCGCACCGGGAACTTCGTGACGAGCGCGTGCTCGATGCCGTATTTGGGGTCGAAATAGCCGGCCGAGATCTCCGCGGTCGAGACCGTGCCCCGCTCGAGCACCTCGCGGTCGCGGGCGGTCATCTCCTGCGCGACCTCGCTCGGGAAGATCTCGTCGCTGGTGCGGCCGTCGACCCGCCGCCGACCTCCCAGCATCCACTGGCGATAGCAGCGGTTCACGAGCCGGTAACGCCCCTCGCGATCCTTGAGGAATATCGCGAGCGGCGCGTTGTCCATGATGGCGCGAAGCTCGGCCTCCTTGCGCCGCAGCGCCTCGTCCGCCTCCTTGCGCTCGGTGATGTCCTGTAGGACGTAGAGCACGCTCTCGAGCGTCCCATCTTGAGCGAAGCGCGGGCGGCCGCGCACGGATTCCCAGGCATAGGCGCCGCCGGGACGCTGGACCCTGATGTCGACCGCGAAGTCCCGGCGCCCGGCCACTCCGGCATCGCGCTCGGCGAGGAACCGCGCGCCGTCCTCGGGATGGATGTGGGGCGTCTTGTCGGTCTCCTCGAGCGTGAAGTAGTCGCGCTTGGGAATGCCGCGCAGCTCGAAAAGCGTGTCCGACCAGTGGACGCGGTTCGTCCGCCGATCGGAAACGAGATGACCGATCTTGCCAAGGCGCTGCGACTGGATCAGCAGCTCGCGGCTCTCGCGCAATTCCTGCTCCGCCTGCCGCTCCTCGGAGATGTCGCGCAGCACCACCAGGATGCCCGTGCATTGGCCCGTCGCATCGTAACGGGGATGGCCGATGCTGTGCTCCCAGCAGATCGAGCCGTCGCTGCGCAGCGCGCGCATATCGAGCTCGAAGTTCCGCCGCTCGGCAATCGCGGCATCGCGCGCCGCTTCGTAGGTCGCGCGGTCGTCGGGGTGCAGGAAAGTGATTGCCTCCTCGAAGCTGAAGGACTCCCGCCACGGGACTCCCCTCATCTCGAAGACGGAATCGGACCAGCGCACGCGCTTTGCGACGCGGTCGATGAGGATATGACCGACGCGACCGAGTTTCTGCGCCTCGACCAGCAGCTCCTGGCTCTCGCGCAACGCCGTTTCCGCTCGGTTGCGCTCGGTGATGTCCGCACAGAACCCTGCGCTGCCGGCGATCTCGCCGGCCTCGTCGCGGATCGGGAATTGCGTGATCTGAAGATGACCGATCGAGGTCCTGGCCGAAGCCCGCGCACGCTCCTGCACGACCACGCGTCCGACATGCACCTCGGCATCCGCGCGTGCGTTCATGGCGGCGATCGGCGCCGAATAAAGCTCGGCGCTGGTGCGCCCCTCCATGTCCTGCTGATTGCGTCCAAACCATTCCGTGTAGCAGCGATTCACCATGCGGTAGCGCCCGCCGCGGTCCTTGAGGAAGATCGCGAAGGGCGCGTTGTCCATGATCGCGCGGAGGTCGCGCTCACGCTCCGCTAGCGCTGTCTCCGCTCGCTTCCGCTCGGAAATGTCTATCGTGAAGCCGGCGATGCCTGTGATGGAACCATCGGCACCGCGGATCGGGAACTTCGTCACGAGCAGGTACTGGTCCGGCGTCTCCGGCAGGACCGGCTGCCGCTCGGTCTGATAAACGATACCCTCCTCGAGCACCTTCAGGTCGGCGGCGCGGATCGCACGTCCTTCCTCCGCCGGGAGGAAGTCGGAATCGGCCCGCCCGATCACGTCGGAGACGGCGCCCCTGGTCCATTTCTCGAAGCGGCTATTGACGAGGCGATACCGGCTCTCGCGATCCTTGAGGAAAATACCGACGGGGGCGTTGTCGACGATCGCGCGGAGCTGGCTCTCGCGCTCCGCGAGCGCGCGCTCAACCTCGCGGCGCGCCGTCTCGTCGATCGAGAAATTGAGGATCTCTTCGCCGCCCGTGACGGGGTCCCGGCGCACCACCGAGGTCGTGGAGGCGTGAACGAGAAGGCCGTCCTTGCGCTTGAGCTGCACCTCGACCGCACCGAGCTTGCGACCCTGGCGCAGCGCGGGCAGCACGCGCTCGCGCAACTGCACGCTGGATCCGGACGCCAAGAAGTCGTATCGGCTCCTGCCGATGACCTCCTCGCGCCGATAGCCCATGACTTCGAGCCAGCGGTCGGACGCCGCGACGATCCGCTCCTCGCGATCGATCGCGGTCAGCATCACCGGCGATTCGTTATAGAAGCTGCGGAAGCGCCGCTCGTTCTCGTCGACGGCCCTCGCGAGCGCCTCGCTGCGCGCGACGTGGCGAATGATCAAGCCGAGGACGACGACCGTGGACACCGATAGGACGACCCAGGCGGGCCCGATCGCCTCGAAGCCGACCTCGAACCGCGCGAGGCCCCAGATCCAAGCGGCTGCCGCCAGCATCGCGAGGACGCTGCCGACCGCCACGATCGCGAGGTCGCGCACGCGCGGGCCTTCCTCGCCGGCAAGCAGCAGCAGCCTATATGCCGCGCCGACCGCGAAGGAGGCGACAGCGAGGTAGGGGATGCCGAGCGTTGGGTCGTCGTGCAGAAGGAAGATCGTGGAGACGATCAGAAGGAGCGAGGCCACGCCTCCCGCCGTCACGCCGCAAAAGAGCGTGGCGATCACCAGGGGAACGAAACGCAGGGAGACGGGAGGCCCGTTCGTGAGCGGCGCGAGGCTGGTGAGATCGCTCAGCAGGCCGAACACGATCCCGTAGACGAGGGATTGCGCCCAGTACGGCATGCGGCCTTCGATGCGCCGCCGGAGGGCGCAGTAACCGAGGGTACCGACGGCGAGCAGCGCTGCGTTGTTGAGGAGCTGGAAGGCAACGGAGGGTTGCAATATCCAATTCATCGGCGGCTATCTCCCGGATCGGCCTGTACGTGGCGGCGGCTTCTCTTGACGATGCTGAGCCTTCTGCTCATGCGGACGATCCCTTCATTGACACGACGATCCCGGGCGCTGCGCGAGCGCGCGCGGGTGCAAGGCCGGCGAAATGGCTGATCCGCCTTCGATTGCAAAGGTTCTTGCGTGGGCTGAGCCCAGGGGGCGAGCACCGCGCTGGCTCTCGATGCGCGCGTCGCCGGGGCCGGATTATAGAATGCCGCGCACTTGCCGGAGCGTTAACGCAGCCTAGCACTTAAGGGGAGGGGTTGAAGCCGGCAATTAGACTTTGTTGGCAGCCCTCGCGTTTCAGGCGCGCGCCGTCCGATCGAGGCCAAGGCTCGACGCGGCGTTCGCGGCCTCGACCCGGTTTCGTACCTTGAGCTTGCGGAAGATATTGCGGACGTGAAGCTTGACCGTGATCTCCTGCAGCTGCAGCGCGCGTCCGATCTCCTTGTTGGATTTGCCCGTCGCGAGAAGCGCCAGCACTTCGGTTTCGCGCGGCGTCAGCCCCGCCACCGTCGGTAGTTTAGGGGTCGTGTGCCGCGCGTAGTCCGTCGGTACGTAGGTGCCGCCCGATGCGATGACCTGCAGGGCGGCTGCGATCACCTTGGGCGGCAGGGTCTTGGGCAGGAAGCCGCGCGCCCCCAATTCGACCGCGCGGCGCACCTCTGCCGCGCTTGCGCCGCCGGAAATGACCGCGAGAGGCGTCTCCGGAAATCGCGCGAGCGTGCGCTCGACACCCTCGAAGCCCTTGGTCCCGGGCATGTGCAGATCGATGATCGCGAGATCGAAGCGCTTCACGCCCGCGAGCGCGCGGTGCGCCGCGTCGAGATCCGACACCACCGTGAGGGAACTGGAAGGGATGCTCCGCTGGATCAGGATCTGTAGCGCTTCTGCGAAGAGCGGGTGGTCGTCTGCGAGCAGTATTCGCATGGCCTTCTGCCGACGGTGCGCGAGCGCACCTGCAACAGAATCCTAGCACAGCGTACTCCCTAACCCTTCAACCCCTTAGGGATGTGGGGGCGTGCTGCGCTCCGGTAGTCAAATCGCTTTCGTGCAACCCTGGGGCTTCACCTTGCGCTCGGTTGAGGCCGGGTATTTCGCAAGCTTCGCTGCGGGCCGGATCGGTCGGCGCAGGAGCTCGCCGCCGCAATTGGGACAGCGTCCCGTCAGCACGCCCTCGGCGCAGCTTCGGCAAAAGGTGCACTCGAAGGAGCAGATCATCGCTTCGGTTGAGGCCGGCGGCAGGTCGCGCCCGCAGCACTCGCAGCTGGGCCGAAGCTCCAGCATGGGTTCAGGTCTCGAGCTTACGGCGGAGCATCTCGATGTCCTCCGCGAGCAACCGGTCGCTGATGCGCAGCTCGTCGATCTTGCGGATCGCGTGCATGACGGTGGTGTGGTCGCGATCCCCGAACTTGCGACCGATCTCCGGCAGCGAACGCGGCGTGAGCTGCTTGCAGAACCACATCGCGACCTGGCGCGGCCGTGCAACTGCCCGCGCACGGCGTGCCGAGAACATGTCCGCGAGGCGGATGTTGAAATGCTCGGCCACGCGCTTCTGTATCTCGTCGATGGTGTAGCGCCGGTCGTTGGCGCGCAACAGGTCGTGGAGCACTTCCTGTGCCATCTCCTGGGAGATGCCGCGCCCGACGAGCTGCGCATGCGCGGCGAGCCGGTTGAGCGCACCCTCGAGCTCGCGGACGTTCGAGGTGATCTTGTGCGCGAGAAACTCCAGCACCTTCGGGGGGATGTCGCCGCCGATCTTCTCGGCCTTCGCGGAGAGAATGCCGAGGCGGAGCTCGTAAGTCGTGGGGTGGAGGTCCGCGACGAGCCCCCAGCCCAGGCGCGAGCGCACGCGCTCCTCGAGTCCTTGCAGGTCCGAGGGCGACTTGTCCGCGGAGATCACTATCTGCCGGTTCTGATCGACGAGGGCATTGAAGGTGTGGAAGAATTCCTCCTGAGTCGAGTCCTTGCCGCCGATGAACTGCACATCGTCGATCATCAGCGTGTCGACGGAGCGGAACTGGTCCTTGAAGGCGACGGTGTCGCGGTAACGGACCGCGCGCACGAAGGTGTACATGAACTTCTCGGCGGACATATAGATCACCTTGCGCCGCGGGCACTGCGTGCGGATGTGCCAGGCGATCGCGTGCATGAGGTGCGTCTTGCCGAGGCCGACGCCGCCATAGAGGTAGAGCGGGTTGAAGGGCACGGTGTGCGTCTCGCTGACGCAGCATTCCGCAACCCGCCGGGCCGCCGCGTGCGCGAACTCGTTGGGCTTGCCGACGATGAAGTTGTCGAAGGTGAAGCGCGGGTCGAGCGGAGCGCCGTTCTCGGTGCGCTCCTCCGCGGCCTCGGCGGCGGCGCCGCTCCGCGCGGCCGCCTGCACGCGCTCGACGAGAGGCTCGGCCTCCGGCTGCTCGCCTGCGCGTCCGTCGACCACGATCTCCACGACGTTGACCTCGCCGTTCTCGCCCATCCAGAGCGCGCGGATGCTGTCGAGGTAGTTGGAAGCAATCCAATTACGCAGGAAGCTTACGGGCACGCCGAGACGCACGCGGGTGGCGTCGATCTCCAGCAGGGTAAGCGGCTTCAGCCAGCTTCGATAGACGGCGTCCCCGAACTCATCCCGTAACCGCCCGCGGATACGCGCCCATTGGGCTTGAATCTCGGCGCTCAGGGCATTCCTATCCGCCATCGCCTAGTGCTCCCCCGAAGCTCAGGCGCGGGCTCGATGTTGCTCGACGGTTGGGCGCACGTGCGTGCGCCTTCCGTCTTCGCCCATCTCCGCGCTCGACTCTGTAGTCCCAACGCCGTCCGCGCCACCGAGGCGACGCACCTCTCCTGCGTCGGGAACCCCGTTCCCGGCCCGCTGGACAAAACCTAACGTGCCTAGATGCTCGGTTCCCGCGACTACTTCAGGCGTTGGTTATTCTGATGCCAGTAAACGGTTGTCAGCGCATGCGTGCCCGGGGCGGTCATATCGTGTCGGAATTTTTCCGCTGCCGCGCTCGCAGACCGAGGACTTTAGCGAAGCATCGTCGCTAAAGGCAAGATCGACGTGAGAGGATTCGCGAAGGATTTTGCGGAGCGTTGCGTTCGCGCATCGCTCGCGCGCGAATTTTTTTTGCGCGCGCAGAAAAAAACCGCGCTCGCAACCGAGCGCGGCTTCCTCCGAAGATGAGTAACGGCTCAGAGCGCCTTGATGCGCGCGGAAAGACGCGACAATTTCCTCGCGACGGTGTTCCGATGCAGCACACCCTTATTGACGCCGCTCTGAAGTTGCGGTTGCGCCTCGGCAAAGGCGGCACGCGCCGCCTCTTTGTCGCCGCTCGCGATCGCGGTCTCCACCTTCTTGACGACGGTGCGGATGCGCGAGAGCCGTACGCGGTTGACGAGGGTGCGGCGCTGGGTCTGACGCGCGCGCTTCTCGGCGGATTTGATGTTTGCCATTCTCTGCTTGCCTCGGTGAGCGCGCGAGCGATCGCGCGGAAAGGGGCCTGTCTATAACGAGGCGCCGGGAGCCCGTCAAGGGCGCGGACCTGGCCCGATATGCCCGGATTTCAGCGGTTCTTGAAGCGCGGCTTGCGCTTCTCGACGAAGGCCGCCATGCCCTCCTTCTGGTCCTCGGTCGCGAAGAGCGAGTGGAAGACGCGGCGCTCGAAGCGCACGCCTTCGGCGAGCGTGGTCTCGTATGCGCGGTTAACCGCCTCTTTCGCCATCAGCACCGCGGGCCGCGACATCTCCGCGATCTTGGTTGCAACCGCGAGCGCCTCCTCGAGGAGCCGGTCGGCGGGCACGAGGCGCGAGACGAGGCCGCTGCGCTCGGCCTCCGCCGCGTCCATCATCCGGCCCGTCAGCACCATGTCCATCGCCTTCGCCTTGCCGACGAAGCGCGTGAGCCGCTGGGTTCCGCCGGCACCGGGAATGACCCCCAGGTTGATCTCGGGCTGGCCGAACTTCGCGGTCTCCGCGGCGATGATCGTGTCGCACATCATCGCGACCTCGCAGCCGCCGCCGAGCGCAAAGCCCGCAACCGCCGCAACGATGGGCTTGCGGCAGGTGGTGATGCGCTCCCATCCGTCGGTGATGAAGTTCTTGAGATAGACGTCCATGTAGTCGCGGCTCGCCATCTCCTTGATGTCGGCGCCGGCGGCGAAGGCCTTGGCGCTTCCCGTCAGCACGACGGCGCCGATCGCCTCGTCGGCCTCGAAGGCATCGAGCGCGCGGCCGAGCTCGCGCACGAGCGCGTCGCAGAGCGCGTTGAGCGCCTGCGGACGGTTCAGCGTGACGAGACCTACTGGCCCGCGCGTCTCAACGAGGATGTTGCTGTACGACATGACTCAAATCTCCGCGCTAACTATTTCGGCAGCAAGGTGAAGGTGACCCAGAGGTCGCCGTCGCGTCCGCTGATGTCGAGATGGAGCACCTCGGTCTCGCGCGTCCAAGCGCCCGCCGAGGCGCCGGGCTTCCAGCCGAGTTGCGGCAATGTTGCGGCATAAAAGGTCTCGACGGCCTTGCGCGTCACCTTACCGCGCGCCGACGCCTCGACGATCCGCCCCTCCGGCTTGTCGAAGACGATGTCCGTGCCCTTGACCGGCGAGAGCTCCTTCATCAACGGCAGATCCTCCGTCCCCGGCACGAACTCCTCCGCCGATACCGGGAGGGCACCGAGAAAGAGCATCGCGATCGCCAGGAAGAGAAGCCGGATCATCACGGGAGCCTACTGTCGCACGCGCTCGGGTGCAATCTCGGGTCCGCCCGTGCCACGTTTTCGTTTTCTTGGGGAAGCCGCGTTGCGTCGCTACGTCATCACCGCTGACACTTCGAACAATAGAAGGTCGAGCGGCCGCTTTGGACGATGCGCTTGATGACGCCGCGGCAGCGGGGACAAGGCTCGCCTTCGTGGTCGTAGACCGCCCAATGATGCTGAAAATAGCCGAGTTCGCCCGTCGCCTGGACGTAGTCGCGGATCGAGGAGCCGCCGGCGGCGACCGCGCGCCCCAGCACGTCTTTGATCGCCGCGACGAGGCGCTCCGCGCGTTCCGCGTTAACCGTGCGCGCGAGGCGTTTCGGCGAGAGTTCCGCCTGGAAGAGCGCCTCGCAGACGTAAATGTTGCCAAGCCCTGCAACCACGCGCTGGTCGGAGAGCGCCGCCTTGAGGGGCGTCCTCTTTCCCCTGAGTGCCGCCGCAAGCACCGCGCCGGTGAAGCCGGGGTCGAGCGGCTCGGGGCCGAGGCCCTTCAGGAGCTTGTGCTTCGGCAGCGCCTCCGCGCGGACGTAATCAAGGACGCCGAAGCGCCGGACATCGTTGAAGCGGATGCGCGTGCCGTCGTCGAGCGTCATGAGGACGTGATCGTGCCGGTCGAGCGGCGTTTCGTCCCCGCGCTCCATCAACAAGAGCCGGCCGGACATGCCGAGATGCAGCAGCAGGACACCGCCGTCTCCAAGGCGAATCAAAATGTATTTCGCTCGCCGATCGACGGCAGAGATCGCCTGCCCCTGCGCCTTCTGCGGCAGCGTCTTCGGAATCCGCCAGCGGAGGTCACCGCGCTTGAGCTCGACCCCCGTGAGCCGGTGTCCGACCATGCGGCGAGCGAGGCCGCGCACGACGGTCTCGACTTCGGGAAGCTCGGGCATGGGGCGGTGGACCTCCTCGGAAGGGAAGCGGGCCGCGCCACCATATCAAGGGCGCGCGTCCGAGTAACGCAGGCGATACTCGCGCCAGATCAGCCACATGACCACGAGATCGAAGAGTGTGAGCGCAACGAGCCCGAGCGAGTGCGTGTAGCTGAAGCGGTAGAGTTGATAGAGGATGAAGGCGCCGAACACCGCGAGCGCCGCCGGATAGGCCCAGCGCCGGTTGCGCAGGAGCCCCGCGACCAGGAAGAGCTTAATCACGCCGTGGCTCAGCAGGTAATAAGCCGCGAATTGCTTGCTGCTCACGGAGATGCCTTCGGCGGCGCGCAGCAGGGTGTTTGCCACGAAATCATCGGGGTCGTTCGCGAGCTTGTCCTGCGTCAGCATCGCGACGGTGCGCAGGATGAACTCCGGGCTCGTGAAAAAGAGCGCCACGCCGCCGAGGATCTCGAGCGTGGCGTGGAGGCCCTTGAGCCAGATCGTGAGATAGAAGAAGCGGTCCAGCGTCTTGTGGCCGCTCGCTCGGCTCGAAGTCGGCATTGGGGAGGGTCAGTGGCGCTCGCTAAGGCGGGGCGCTATGGTGCGACCATGTCGGGTGCCGAATCAATCGGAGAGAGCGGCGGCGAAGCCGATTTCGGTTTCGAGCGCGTTCCCCAAGGTGAAAAAGCGGGGCTGGTGCGCCGCGTTTTCGAGGCGGTGGCGCCGCGCTACGACCTCATGAACGATCTCATGAGCGGCGGCATCCATCGTCTCTGGAAGGCGGAAATGGTGCGCTGGCTCCATCCGCGGCGGGGGCAGCTTCTCCTCGACGTCGCCGGCGGTACCGGCGACATTGCCGAGCGCTTTCTCGCGGTCGAGGGCACTGCGGCGATGGTCTGCGACATCAACGAGGCGATGCTCGCCGCAGGCCGCGACCGGGCGCTCGACCGGGGGCGGGTCGGCGGCATCCGCTGGATCGGTGGCGATGCCGAGGCGCTTCCCGTCGCCGACCGCGCAGCCGATGCCGTCAGCATCGCCTTTGGGCTTCGCAACGTCACCCGCATCGATGAGGCGCTGCGAGAGATGCGCCGCGTGTTGCGCCCCGGCGGCCGCTTTGCCTGTCTGGAGTTCAGCCATGTGAGCGTGCCCGTGCTGGCACGGCTTTACGACCTCTATTCTTTCGAGGTGCTCCCGCGCCTGGGCGCCGTCGTCACGGGCGACCGTGCGGCCTATCAATATTTGGTCGAGAGCATCCGTCGCTTTCCGAAGCCCGACGAGCTCGCGGAGCGCATGACCGAGGCGGGCTTCGAGCGCGTCAGCGTGCGCCTTTTCTCCGGGGGGATCGCGGCGCTGCACACGGGCTGGCGGCTTTGAGGCGGGTTGGCGTTCATGGCGAAGCCGCGGGAGGGTGAGTTCCTCGCCGATGCTGCGCAGCGCCCGCAACCTCTTTCGCCTCTGCCAGATCGCGATCACGCTGGCGCGCTACGACGCGCTATTCCCATTGGAGGGTGTGCCGGGCGCGTCGCCGGTGCTCGCCTTCGCAGAGCTCTTCCGGCGCAATTCACACTCGACCCAAAGGCCTGGCGAGCGCCTCGCCGCTGCATTGCACGAGCTGGGGCCGAGCTTCATCAAGCTGGGTCAAGCGCTCTCGACCCGCGCCGATCTCGTGGGTGAGGAGATTGCGGCCGATCTCTCGGCGCTCCAGGACCGGCTGCCGCCCTTCCCCGGCAGCGAGGCGCGCGCGATCGTGGCGGCGCAGCTCGGTACGCCCGTCGAGACGCTCTTCCAGCGATTCGACGATACGCCCGTGGCCGCGGCCTCGATTGCGCAAGTGCATCTCGCGGTCACCTCCGACGGCGCCGAGGTCGCGGTCAAGGTGTTGCGCCCGGGTATCGCGAAGGCCTTCGCGCGCGATCTCGATCTTTTCCTGTGGATCGCGGATCTCGCAGAGCGCACCCAGCCGGCGCTCCGGCGCTTGAAACCGGTCGCCGTCGTGCGCACGCTCGCGGAGACGGTGCGGCTCGAGATGGACCTGCGCCTCGAGGCCGCCGCCGCCTCCGAGCTCCGCGACAATCTCGGCGACGATCCCGATTTTCGCGTGCCCGCCGTCGATTGGGGCCGCACCAGCCACGACGTGCTGACGCTCGAGCGCGTTGATGGCATTCCCGTCGACGAGCGCGACCGGCTGTTCGCCGCCGGCCATGACCCCCGCGCCGTGTTGGAGAAGGCCGCCAATGCCTTCTTCAAGCAGGTCTTCCGCGACGGCTTCTTTCACGCAGATCTCCACCCCGGCAATCTCTTCGTTGCGGAGGACGGCGCCATTGTCGCGGTCGATTTCGGCATCATGGGAAGGCTCGACCGCAAGACCCGCTACTACCTCGCGGATATGCTCCTGGGGTTCCTGACGCGCGAGTACCGGCGCGTCGCCGAGGTGCATTTCGCCGCCGGCTACGTGCCGCAGCGTCAATCGGTCGATGCCTTCACCCAGGCGCTGCGCTCGATCGGCGAACCGATCCTGGGACGCCCGCTGCACGAGATCTCGCTGGCGCGGCTGCTCGCGCAGCTTTTCGCAGTGACCGAGCAATTCGAGATGGAGACGCAGCCGCAGCTCCTGCTGTTGCAGAAGACCATGCTGGTGGCCGAGGGTGTGGGCCGGCGGCTCGATCCCAGCGTCAACATGTGGTCGCTGGCGCAGCCCTTGATCGAGGAGTGGATGCGCGAGAACCGTGGTCTCGAGGCGCGCGTCCTCGACGCCGCGGCTGCGACCGGGGCCGTGCTCGAGCGCCTTCCCACGCTTCTCAGCGATCTCGAGAGCGCGATTGCGTCTCTCGCCTCGGGCGGACTCCGCCTTGACGCCGCGACCGTCGAGGCGCTTGGCGGCGGACGGCGGCGTCGATGGAGCGCGGTGCCGCTCTGGATCGCCGCGCTGGCCTTGCTGGCGATAGCATTGGCGATGTGGTAGGGGTGAAGTCGAGTCCCGCCCTCGTTCGGGGTTTCCGGTGACGCTGCACAACCGGCGCATTCTGCTCGTGATTTCCGGCGGCATTGCCGCCTACAAGAGCCTCGACCTCATCCGCCGCCTCCGCGAGCGCGGGGCCTCGGTGCGTTGCATCCTGACCGCGGGCGCGCAGCAGTTCATCACGCCGCTCTCGGCGGCGGCGCTCTCGGGCGAGAAGGCCTATACCGATCTCTTCTCCCTCACCGACGAGAGCGAGATGGGCCATCTGCGCCTGGCGCAGGAGGCTGACCTCGTCGTGGTGGCGCCCGCGAGCGCCAATCTCCTCGCGAAGATGGCGCTGGGGATCGCCGACGATCTCGCCTCGACCGCGCTGCTTGCAGCGGCAAAGCCGATCCTGATCGCGCCCGCCATGAATACGCGAATGTGGGAGAATTCGGCGACGCAGGCGAATCTGCGCACACTCGAGCACCGCGGCGCCCGCCGCATCGGACCCAATCCGGGCCCGCTCGCTGAAGGCGAGTCCGGCATGGGAAGAATGGCGGAGCCGCTGGAGATCGCCGCGGCGGTAGAGGAAGTTTTTACTGCGCATGCACGCCTCAAAGGCCGTCGCGCCCTCGTCACCAGCGGCCCCACCTTCGAACCCATCGATCCTGTCCGCTATATCGCGAACCATTCCTCGGGCAAGCAGGGTCACGCGATTGCGGCGGCGCTCGCGCGTGCGGGGGCTGAGACGGTGCTGGTCTCGGGTCCGACGCGCGAGACCGATCCGCCGGGCGTGCGCGTCGTCCATGTCGTTACAGCCCGGGAGATGCTCGCGGCTTGCGAGGCAGCGCTTCCCGCCGAGGTCGCGGTTTGCGCGGCGGCGGTCGCGGATTGGCGCGTCGAAGCCGCAGGCCAGAAGCTCAAGAAGGGGCAGGGCGGGCCTCCTGCGCTGACCCTTGTCGAGAATCCCGACATCCTCGCAACCCTCTCCGGCGCCGGCAACCGCCGCCCGCGGCTGGTCGTGGGCTTCGCTGCGGAGACCCAAGACCTCATCGCCAATGCGAAGGCGAAGCGGCAGAAGAAGGGCTGCGACTGGATTCTCGCGAACGACGTCTCCGCAGGCAGCGGCACCTTCGGCGGCGATCGCAACACTGTCCATCTCGTCACGGCCGACAAAGTCGAGGATTGGACGCCGCTTGGAAAGCGCGAGGTGGCCGAGCGCCTTGTCGACCGCATCGCCGATTTTCTTGCGGCGCAGGCGGCGGCGGAATGACGTCCCCGGTTTCGGTTTCTGTGACGTCGCTGCCGCATGCGAACGGCCTGCCGCTGCCACGCTACGCCAGCGCGGCAGCGGCGGGCGTCGATCTCGTGGCCGCCGTCCCAGGCCCGTTGCTGCTGCGCCCGGGCGAGCGCGCGGCCGTCCCCACCGGCATCGCCTTGGCACTTCCGGAAGGATACGAGGCACAGGTGCGACCGCGCTCAGGCCTCGCGCTCAAGCACGGCATCGCCGTCCTCAACAGCCCCGGCACCATCGACGCGGACTATCGCGGCGAGATCCTGGTGATCCTCGCCAATCTCGGCGCCGAGCCCGTCACCATCGCCCGCGGCGAGCGTGTGGCCCAACTCGTGGTGGCGCCTGTCGCGCGCATTTCCTGGGAGCCGGTCGCGACCCTTCCCGTAAGTGCGCGCGGCGCGCAGGGCTTCGGCTCCACCGGCCGCTGAGGAACCTTTCATGCTCCGGCTCAGCAAGAAACTTCTCTTCGCGATCGAGGCCGTTCTCGACATCGCCTACAACGCCGGCGCCACGCCGGTGCAATCGACGGAGATCACGGGCCGCCAAGGCATTCCGCGCCGCTATCTCGAGCCCGTGCTGCAGCAACTCGTGCGCGCGCGGATCCTGACGGGCGTGCGCGGGCCGCGAGGCGGCTATCGCCTCGCACGCGAGCGCCGCCGGATCAGCCTCGGCGAGATCGTGCGCGTGGTGCAGGCGATGGATCGCGGCGAGGATGCAATCGCGGGAAGGGACGGGCACGAGCTCGGCGTCAAGGTGGTGCGCCCGCTTTGGCAGGAGCTGCGCGAGGAGATGATGGCGCGGCTCGACACCGTCACCATCGAGGATCTCTGCCTCCGCGCCCACCGCGCCAACATCCCCGGCCAATTCGGCGCCAAGCTCGATTTCACGATATAAATACAAACGGAAGACCCCCATCCTCCTCGGGAGCGTTGACGGGTGGGGGTAGCGCCGCGGCAACGGCGGAGGAGTCGTGCGGTTGCCAGCCCCCTCCCTACCGTCCCCCCTCAAGGGGGAAGGGAGTGAAAGACGGTGAGCAAGGAGACGCTGATGGCCCGAGTGAAACCCACGATGCCTGCGGCAACCCCCGCCGAATTCCGCGGCCGGATTTACGACAATATCGTCGAGACCATGGGGGCGACGCCGCTGGTGCGGTTGAAGCGGTTCGCGGCGGCGCATGGCGTAAAGGCCGACATCCTTGGCAAGTGCGAGTTCTTCAATCCGCTGGCCTCGGTCAAGGACCGGATCGGCGTCGCGATGATCGAGGCGGCGGAGCGCGCGGGGCGTATCGGGCCCAAGACCGTGCTCGTCGAGCCGACCTCGGGGAATACCGGCATTGCACTCGCCTTCGTCTGCGCCGCGCGCGGCTACCGCCTCATCCTCACCATGCCCGACAGCATGTCGATCGAGCGGCGGAAGATGCTGAAGTTCCTGGGCGCCGAGCTGGAGCTCACGCCGGCCTCGCAGGGGATGCGCGGC
>DATJVP010000082.1:0-45434 GCA_035581425.1 Allostellaceae bacterium
GTGCCGGAGGTGTAGTTGAGCGCGATCGCCGCCCACTCGTCGCGGGGACGCTCCCAGGCGTAGTCGGGATCGCCCTCGGCAAGCAGCGCCTCGTAGTCGAGCGCCCCCAGGAGCTCGCCGCCGGCGGCGAGGGGATCGTCGATGTCGACGACAAGGGGCTTGCGCTCGAGCAGCGCCAGCGCCTTCTCGATCACCGGCGAGAATTCGCGGTCGGTCAGCAGCACCTTAGCCTCGCCATGGGCGAGGATAAAAGCGATGCTCTCGGCGTCGAGGCGGATGTTGAGAGCGTTCAGCACCGCGCCCACCATGGGCACACCGAAATGCGCCTCGAAGATCGCGGGCACGTTTGGCGCCATCACCGCGACGGTATCGCCCTTGCTGATGCCTCGCCGCTGCAGCGCGCTCGCAAGGCGCCGGCAGCGGCGATAGGTCTCGGCCCAGTCGAATGACTGTGCCCCGTGCACCAGCGAGACCCGCCGCGGGAAGACGCTCGCCGTGCGCTCGAGGAATGTGAGGGGCGAGAGAGCGATGTAATTCGCGGCGTTGCGGTCGAGATCGGTCTCGAAAGGATTGCTCATCGAATGTCGCCTGCCTTCACAAGGTTCGGGGATTGTCTCACTATTCGATCCATCGAGGCTTGGCCCGGTGACCGCGCAGAGGAAAGCATGACTGGCTCATACGAGGAAGTCTATCGCCGCTCGCTCGCCGATCCCGAGGGGTTCTGGGCCGAGGCCGCCGAGGCGATCGACTGGGAGCGGCGCTGGGACCAGGTCCTCGACCGGAGCCGCGCACCTTTCTACCTCTGGTTCCGCGGCGCGCGGCTCAATACCTGCTGGAACGCCCTCGACCGTCACGTCGAGCGCGGCCGCGCAGGCCAGACGGCTCTCATCTACGACAGTCCCGTCACGAGCCGGATCGAGCGCTTCACCTATCGCGAGCTCCGCGATGCGGTGGCGCGTCTTGCGGGGGCGCTGGTGGGGCTCGGCGTCGGCAAGGGCGATCGCGTCCTCATCTACATGCCGATGGTGCCGGAGGCCGCGATGGCGATGCTCGCCTGCGCGCGGATCGGGGCCATCCATTCCGTCGTCTTCGGCGGCTTCGCGGCGCCCGAGCTCGCGACGCGCATCGACGACGCCAAGCCCAAGGTCATTCTCTCGGCCTCTTGCGGCGTCGAGGTGCAACGGGTCATTCCCTATAAGCCGCTACTCGACCACGCAATCGAGCTCGCGAGCGCCAAACCCGCGGCCTGCGTGATCCTGCAGCGGCCGATGCAGCCGGCCGCGCTCGTCAAGGGGCGCGACCATGATTGGCAGGAGCTGGTGGCCAATGCCAAGCTCGCCGACTGCGTGCCCGTCGCGGCGACCGACCCGCTCTACGTCCTCTACACCTCCGGCACCACCGGCATTCCCAAGGGAATCGTCCGCCACAACGGTGGCCACGCGGTGGCGCTCCATTGGTCGATGGAGAACATCTATGGCGTCAAGCCCGGCGAGACCTGGTGGACGGCCTCGGATGTCGGCTGGGTCGTGGGACACTCCTACATCGTCTATGCGCCGCTCATTTACGGCTGCACCTCGATCCTCTTCGAGGGAAAGCCTGTGGGGACACCCGATGCCGGCGTCTTCTGGCGCATCATTGCGGAGCATGGCGCGGTCTCGCTCTTCACGGCGCCGACCGCCTTCCGCGCGATCAAGCGCGAGGACCCCGAGGGGCACCTCATGCGAAAGCACGATCTCTCGAAGTTCCGCGCGCTCTTCCTCGCGGGCGAGCGCGCCGATCCCCCGACTGTGGAGTGGGCGCAGGAACAGCTCGGCGTGCCCGTGATCGATCACTGGTGGCAGACCGAGACGGGCTGGCCCATCACCGCGAACCCCGCGGGGATCGAGCTCATGCCGATCAAGCCGGGCTCCTCGACGAAACCCATGCCCGGCTGGGATCTCCGCGTGCTCGATCCCGAGGGACATGAGGTGAAGCGCGGCGATATCGGCGCGCTGGTGGCGAAGCTCCCGCTACCGCCGGGCACGCTGCCGACGCTCTGGAATGCCGACGATCGCTTCGTGCAATCCTATCTGAGCGAGTATCCCGGCTATTACCAGACCGCGGACGCAGGCTACATCGACGCCGACGGCTACGTCTTCGTGATGACTCGCACCGACGACATCATCAACGTCGCGGGCCATCGACTCTCGACCGGCGGCATCGAGGAGGTGCTGGCCTCGCATCCGGACGTGGCGGAATGCGCGGTGATCGGCGTCGGCGACCAGCTCAAGGGCCAGGTGCCGCTGGGCTTCTTGGTGCTGAAGGCCGGCGTAAAGAAGGCAGCGCAGGAGATCGCGAGCGAAGCCGTGGCCCTCGTGCGCGAGCGTATCGGCCCCGTCGCGAGCTTCAAGACCGCGATCGTCGTACAGCGCCTTCCCAAAACGCGCTCGGGCAAGATCCTCCGCGGCACCATGCGCAAGATCGCGGACGGCGAGGAATACCGCATGCCCGCGACCATCGACGACCCCACGATCCTCGGAGAGATCGCGGAGAGCCTCAAAGGCGCGGGCTACGGCGCGCGCTGGGCGGGGTAAATGAATTTCGGCGACCAGTCGCCCGGCCCTTCCGGCAGCAGATCAAGCAGGTGCCAGAAGGAGCAGAAATCGTCGCCCGGGCCGAAGCCGGCGTCGGAGACCCTGAGGATACGCGCACCCTCGCGCCGGAACGCGGAGACGCCCTCGCTTTCGGCTTTAGCGGTCGTATTCGTCGTGTCGGTGCAGCCAGGCCGAATTGTGGGGCAGGCTTTCCTCGAAATTGCCGGCCCAGAAGGAGCAGCTCTTGCAGCCGGCCTTCCACCCGGTGTCGTACATGAAGTGGTAAACGAGAAGCTGATGCCGGCCCGCGAAGAGATCGGCCAAGGTCTCGCGGCCACTGGGCCCCTCGAAGGCATATTGTTTCTCGACCCGAACCCAGGGGAGCTCGCGCCGCTCCCGGCTCAGCGCGTCGCGGGCGCGCGTGAATTCCTTCTCCTTCGCAAGGAGCCGCTTGCGGGCATCGAGCCACTCCGCCTCGGCGACGACGGCATGCGGTTTCATCGGGAGCCTCCCTTGGAGCCCCGGGGTTTGGCACGGAGGCGGCGCCCAGGCGCCTTCTGCGATCTCTCGCGCTCGATGCCCTTCAATCCCGCAGCCAGCAGGTCGAACTGCTGCTGCCAATACTTGCTGTAGCGGTTGATCCAGACCGCCGCAGGCAGGATCGGACCCGCCTCGAGACTGCAGCGGCTGATGCGCCCCGTCCGCTCCTGCCGCACCAGCCCCGCGCGGACCAGCACCTGGATGTGCCGCGACACTGCCTGCAGCGAGATCGGAAAGGGGTAGGCGAGCTCCGAGACGAGCTTCGGCGCCTCGTCGAGCTGGCGGAGGATCTCGCGCCGCACGGGGTCGGAGAGCGCGAAGAAGACCCGATCGAGGACGACCTCCTCGGACTCCGCGATCTCCATGGGCTCGGTCGCCGCAGCGGTCATGCGGCCAATTTAACAACGTGTCAGTTGATAGTCAACAATTCAGTTGAGTATCGGCGGTGAGCCAGAAGACCTCACCTTCGCTACCCTCGGTGTCGAGCCACAGGAAGGGCACGTCCGAGAATTCGGCCTCGAGCCGCTCGCGTCCGCGACCGATCTCGCAGAGGAGCCCGCCGCCGGGCTCGAGATGGGTCGTCAGCTCCGCGAGGATGCGGCGGACGATTTCCAGCCCATCGGCGCCGCCCGCAAGCGCAAGCGCGGGCTCGTGGCGATATTCCGGCGGCAGAGCTGCCATGCCTTCGGCATCGACATAGGGCGGATTGGAGAGAATGAGATCGTAGCGCTCGGCCGACACCGGAGCGAAGAGATCGCCTTCAAGCAGGCGGATGCGCTCCGCAAGGCCGTGCTCCTCGACGTTGATGCGCGCGACCGCGAGCGCGTCGGCGGAGAGATCGACGGCGTCGATCTCGGCCTCGGGAAAGGTGAGGGCCGCCAGTACTGCCAGCGCGCCCGAACCCGTGCAAAGATCGAGAATGCGGCGGACACGGCGGGGATCGCCGATGAGCAGATTCGACTCGCTCGCGAAGAGCTCGCCGCGCAGCAATTCGCCGATGTAGGAGCGCGGCACGATCGCGCGCCCGTCGACGCGGAAGCCCACACCCCCGACATAGGCGCGTCCGAGGAGATAGGGCGCGGGCGTCCTTGTAGTGACGCGGGCCTCGATCAGCTTCGCGAGTTGCTCGCGCTCCCCCGTCGTAAGGCGCGCGTCGAGATAGGGGTCGAGCTCGTCGATCGGGAGATGAAGTCCCTCCAGGATAATGAAGGCGGCCTCATCGCGTGCGGTCGCGGTGCCGTGGCCGTAGACGAGGTCCGCGGCGTTGAAGCGGCTCACGGCGTAGCGCAGGAAATCGCGGAGGGTCTGGAGGTCCTGTGCGGGGGTGCGCGGCGAGCTCACGGCCTTAGAGGCCTTCGATCGGGCGGAGCCGCGCATGCGCGGGGTGCGTCCCGCGCAGGAAGACCAACAGCACCAGCGAAAGCGCGAAGACCCCGCCCAGCACGAGGTAAGCGTCGTTGAAGCTCGCGACCGCGGCCGCGCGCTCGACGAGCGGCTGCACTGTCTGCTTCGTCGCGTCGTCGATCGGGCCAAGTGGAAGATTCTGGAAGCGGTCGAGAGGGAGCCCCACGAAGGCCGCCATCTTGGGGTCGCCTGCCTGCAGCCGCTCAATGATCTCGGCGACATGGGTGGCGGGCCGCATCTCCAGCACGGTATCGACCACGGCGATGCCGATCGCGCCGCCGAGATTGCGCATGAGGTTGAAGAGACCGCTCGCGTCCGCAATGCAGGACATCGGCTGGTGCTCGAGCGCGAGGCTCGTCGCGGGAAGAATGCAGAACATGACGGCGATGCCGCGGAGGACCTGCGGCCAGAAGAGGCCGTTGAAATCGGTCTCGAAGGTCGCGAAAGCGTTGCTTACGAGGCCCGCGGCGAAGACGCTGAAGCCCAGCGCGAGGAGCCAGCGCGAGTCGAGCCGTCTCTCCAATTGGGCCGCGAGCGGCGCCGAGGCCAATTGCGCGACGCCGCTCACAAGCATGATGGTCCCGATCTCGAGCGGCGTGTGATCGCGGACGAAGCCCAGGAAGAGCGGCATCAGATAGACGGAGCCATAGAGCCCCGCGCCGGTGATGAAGCTGTAGGCGCAGGCGACGCTGAAGTAGCGGTCGCGGAAATGCCAGCACGACACCAGCGGATCCCGGCGAATGAGATTGCGCCGGACCGCAATAAAGCCGCTCGCGAGGCAGGTGAGCGCAAGGCCCGCGACGAGCAAATCGCCCCAGTTGCGGGGCGGTCCCTCCTTGAGGAGCAGCTCGAGGCTCGCGAGGCAGATCGCGATGAGGGCGAGGCTCAAGTAGTCGAAGCGCCGCAGCAGCGTCCAATCCATCGGGCCAGCGCGCACCAGCGTCGCTACGATCAGCACGACGAGCACGCCCGGCCCGACATTGATGAAGAAAAGCCAATGCCAGGAAAACGTCTCGGTGATGTAGCCGCCGAGGATCGGGCCCAAGGTCGGTGCGAGCACTGCGAAGACGCCGGCGATCGTTGTCGCGCGGACCTGCGAGGGGCGCGGAAAGAGCACGAAGACCGAGGTGAAGACGGCGGGGATGACGGCGCCGCCGAAGAACCCCTGGAAGGTGCGGCAGACGATGAGCGGGACGAAGCCGCCGCTCAGCGCGCAGCCGATGCTCGCGAGTGTGAAGCCGGCCGTCGCCGTCGCATACATCCACCGGAGCGAGAGGAGCCGCGTGAGCCAGCCCGTAAGGGGGATCGCGATCACCTCCGCCATCAGATAGGCGGTCTGAATCCAGCTCAGGCGGTGCATGGGGATGCCGAGTGCCGCCTGGATATCCGGAAGCGAGCTCGCGACGATCTGGATGTCCAGAATCGCCATGAACATTCCCAGGCACATCGCCAGGAAGCCCGCCCAGACTCGCGCGGAAACCGCGGTTCCCCCGTGCATTACCCCAGTATAACGCCTCCGCTCAAAAGGCAGCGATCTTCCTGGGGCTCCGGCGTCAGCCGGCGGGGGTGCTCTCGCTCTCGCCGGTCACGGGCTCGGCGATGTCGTCGACGACGGCGCGGCGCTTCCCCTTGCTCGCGCGCTGGACCGCCGCCTCGAGCTCGGGGAGCGTGCAGAGGCCGAGCGCCACGGGGTGGCGCGGCTTGATGTTGGGCGAGTTCCAGTGCGTACGGTCCCGCACCGCCGCTATCGTGGGCTTCGTGGTGCCCACGAGCTTCGAGATCTGGCCGTCGCTGAGCTCGGGATGGTTCTTGAGGAGCCAGGCGATCGCGTCGGGCTTGTCCTGGCGCTTCGAGATCGGCGTGTAGCGCGGGCCCTTATGCTTAACCAGCGGCTCCGGGAGCGCTTCCTTCGCGAGTTCGAGCCGGGCCGCCGGGTCTTGCTCGCAGCGCTTGATCTCCTCGGTCGTGAGTTGGCCATTGGCGACGGGATCGAGCCCCTGCATCTGGGCCGCGACCTCCCCGTCGGCGATCGCCTGCACTTCGAGCGCGTGCAGGCCGCAGAAGTCGGCGATCTGCTCGAAAGTGAGGGCCGTATTCTCGACGAGCCAAACGGCCGTCGCCTTCGGCATCAGCGGGAGTGCCATAGTGCCTCCTAAGTATCTGATGAAACATGCACTTCCTGCATCCGCATCCGGGCCAGGCCAGCGCACGATCAAGGATAGAGAATTTAGAGGCTATATAGCCCCTCGAACCCCCGGAGGGAAGGGGCTCAACTCAAACCGTGAGCACGATTTTTCCGATGTGCTCGGAGCTTTCCATGAGCCGGTGTGCGGCCGCGGCCTCGGCTAGCGGGAAGGTACGGTAGATCACGGGCTTCACCGTTCGCTTTTCCAGGAGCGGCCAGACCTGGCGGTGGAGGACCGCGGCTATGGCGCCCTTCTGCTCGACCGTTCGCGGACGCAGGGTGGAGCCCGTGATGGTGAGGCGCTTCAGCATCACCGGCGCGAAATTGACCTCGATCTTGTTGCCGCGGAGATAGGCCACGTTGACGAGGCGCCCTTCCATGGCGAGCGCGCTCAGGTTCTTCTGCATGTAATCGCCGCCGATCATATCGAGGATCACGTCGACGCCGCGTCCGCCGGTCTTCTCCTTGACGACCGCTAGGAAGTCCGCGGATTTGTAGTCGATACCGTGCGTGGCGCCGAGCGCCTCGCAGGCCCGGCACTTCTCGGGCGAGCCTGCGGTCGCGAAGATCTGCGCTGCCCCGAAGGCGCGCGCGAGCTGGATCGCGGTGGTGCCGATGCCGCTCGAGCCGCCGTGAATGAGCACGGTCTCGCCGGATTGGAAGCGCACGCGCTCGAAGAGGTTGGTCCAAACCGTGAAGAAGGTCTCCGGCACCGCCGCCGCCTCGACCATGCTGAGGCCTTTGGGAACGGGTAAGGTTTGCGGCACCGGGGCCACGCAATAGCTCGCATAACCTCCGCCCGCGACGAGCGCACAAACCTCGTCACCGATCTTGAACTGGTGGACGCCGAGGCCAACCGCGGCGACCCTTCCGGCGAGCTCCAGGCCGGGAATGTCGGAGGCGCCTGGCGGCGGGTCGTAACCACCCTGGCGCTGCTGCACGTCCGGCCGATTGACGCCGGCGGCCTTTACCTCGATCAGCACCTCGCCCGCGCCCGGATGCGGTGTGGGGCGGGTCGCAAGCTTCAGCACTTCGGGCCCGCCGGGCTTCGTGATCTCGATCGCGGTCATGTTGTCCGGAGGCGTGGTCATCGGCTTGTTCCTGTCGGGAATTTCATCCGGGGGCGGTGGCGGATTGCGTGTCTAGCGGGATCGCGCGAGACTGGCAACACCGGAGGAGGCGCCCAGTGGACGAAGAAGATCTGCTGCCCCAGCGCAAGAAGCCACCGCCCAAGGACTTGAGCCCGATGGCGATCGCCGAACTCGAGGGCTACATCGAAGGCCTTCAGGCCGAGATCGAGCGGGCGCGCGCCGAAATTGCCCGCAAACGTGCACAAAAAAGCGGGGCGGAGCAGCTATTCAAACGGTAACGGAGGCTGGCTAGGATTCGTGGCCGGCCTATCTCTTTATCGACCACCCCAGCCCCTCAGGAGCCCTCCATGCTCAAAGGCAAGAACGCCGTCGTCACCGGCTCGACCAGTGGTATCGGCCTCGGCATCGCCCATGCGCTCGCCGCGCAGGGCTGCGGCATCATGCTCAACGGTTTCGGCGACAAGGCGTCGATCGACAAGATCCGCAAGGATTTCGACGCCATGCACGGCATCAAATCCGGGTATTCCGGGGCTGACATGTCCAAACCCGGCGACATCCGCGAGATGATCCAGCAGGCCGAGAAGGAGTTGGGCTCGGTTGATGTGCTCGTCAACAATGCGGGCATCCAGTTCACGGCGCTGGTCGAAGAGTTCCCCGACGACAAGTGGGACGCGATCATCGCGATCAACCTCTGCGCCTCCTTCCACACGATCAAGGCGGCGCTCCCGGGGATGAAGCAGCGCAAATGGGGACGCATCATCAACATCGCCTCCGCGCATGGGCTCGTCGCGAGCACTCACAAGGTCGCCTATGTCTCGGCGAAGCACGGCCTCGTCGGTATGACCAAGGTGGTGGCGTGCGAGGCGGCCAACGACGGCGTCACCTGCAACGCGATCTGCCCGGGCTGGGTGCTGACGCCGCTCGTCGACAAGCAGATCCATGCGAGCGCCAACGAAAAGGGCACGACCTACGAGAAGGCCAAGAACGAGCTCTTGAGCGAGAAGCAGCCGATGCTGCAGTTCACGACGACCGACCAGATCGGCGCGCTCGCCGTCTATCTCGCGAGCGACGCCGCCTCCACCGTAACCGGCGCCGCAATCTCGATCGACGGCGGCTGGGTCGCGCAGTAAGGGCACTATAGCGCCGAGGACGCGGCTGCATCCGCATCCTCTGCGCGCCCGCTTCAGCCGTCGTTAACGACCCTCCGCTAGTCTTTCCCTCGAGCGGCGTGGCGCCGCGCGGCGTCTCCCGCACCTTCTTTTCGTGTATGGTGGCGGTCTCGTTCTCCGCAGCGGGGCCATGCCATGCCCGAGATCCGCTTTCCCGGCTTCTCCACGCTGAGCCTGCACGCGGGCCAGCGGCCCGATCCCGTGACCGGCGCGCGGGCGGTGCCGATTTATCAGACCACGAGCTTCGTCTTCCGCGACAGCGATCACGCAGCGGCGCTCTTCAATCTCGAGGAGCCCGGATTCATCTATTCGCGGATCGCCAACCCGACCGTCGCGGTGCTGGAGGAGCGCCTCGCGGCGCTCGAGGGCGGGGTCGGCACTGTCTGCACCGCAAGCGGACAGGCGGCACTCCATCTCGCGATCGCCACGCTCATGGGGATGGGCGGCCACGTCGTCGCGGCGGCCTCGCTCTACGGCGGTTCCATCAATCTGCTCAAACTGACGCTGCCTCGCTTCGGTATCGAGGCGAGCTTCGTCGATCCCCGCGATCCCGAGGCATTTCGCAAGGCGATCCGCCCGGAGACGCGGCTCGTCTTTGCGGAGATCCTCGGCAATCCCGGGCTCGAGGTCTTGAACGTCCCGGCAGTGGCAGAGGTCGCGCACGCCGCGGGATTGCCGCTGCTGGTGGATGCGACCTTCGCCACGCCTTACCTCTGCCGCGTTTTCGATCTCGGCGCCGATCTCATCATGCACTCCGCGACGAAATGGCTCGGCGGCCACGGGCTCGCGATCGGCGGGGCGCTCGTCGATGGCGGGCGCTTCGACTGGGAGAAATCCGGCAAGTTCCCGACGCTCACCACGCCCTATGCCGGTTATCACGGGATCGACTTTGCGGAGGAATACGGGACGCAGGCCTTCGTCATGCGTGCGCGGGCCGAGGGCTTGCGCGATTTCGGCGCATGCATGAGTCCCGCGAACGCCTTCTATATCCTGCAGGGCGTCGAGACCTTGCCGCTGCGCATGGAGCGTCACATCGCGAACACGCGGCGCGTGCTCGAATTCCTGACGGGGAGCGATGCCGTCGCCTGGGTGCTCCATCCGGAGTTGCCGAGCCATCCCGACCACGCGCTCGCGAAGCGTCTTATGCCGAAGGGCGCGGGGTCGATGGTGAGCTTCGGCATCAAGGGTGGGCGCGCTGCGGGCAAGCGGTTCATCGATTCCGTGCACCTCGTCTCGCACCTCGCCAATGTCGGCGACGCCAAGACGCTCGTGATCCACCCCGCGAGCACGACGCATCAGCAGATGAGCGCGGAGCAGCTTGCTGCGGCGGGGGTCGGCGAGGACATGATCCGCCTCTCCGTCGGCCTCGAGGATCCCGAGGACATCGTTGCCGATCTCGCGCAGGCGCTCCGCGCGGCGCAAAAGGCGCCGTCGAAGGCTGCGGAGTAAGCAGATGGAGCTTATCGTCGAGGGCAAGCGCGTCTTCGCGGGAACCGGCGGTCGCCCCTTCGATCCCGATCTTCCGGCTGCCGTCTTCCTGCACGGCGCCGGCATGGATCACACGGTCTGGGCACTCCAGACCCGCGCCATCGCGCATCGCGGCCGAAGCGTGCTGGCGCTCGATCTTCCGGGGCACGGAGCGAGCGACGGTCCCGCGCTCGAGAGCATCGAGGCGATGGCGGATTGGGTGCTCGCCGTGCTCGACGCCGCGGATGCTCCGGGGGCGCGGATCGCGGGCCACAGCATGGGCTCGCTGGTGGCGCTGGAGACCGCGCGGCGCGGCGCATCGCGCATCGATGCACTAGCGCTGCTCGGCTTCGTGCCGGAGATGTCCGTGCATCCCGATCTCACCGCAGCCGCGCGGAGCGGCGCTCATGCGGCGCTCGATCTCATAACGAGCTGGGGTCTCGCCATGCGATCGCAGCTCGGTCACAACCTCGCCCCGGGCCTCTGGCTTCAGGGCGAGACGCTGCGTCTCCTCGAGCGCGCCTCGAACATAGGTCTCGCTTCGGATCTCGCTGCATGCGCTGCCTACAAGGGCGCGGCCGCAGCCGCGGCGGCGATCCGCTGTCCCACGCTCTTCTTGTTGGGTGCTGAGGACCGCATGACCCCCGCTGCCAAGGGCAAGGCCTTTGCCGAGACGATCCCGGGGGCGACAGTGACGGTGCTCCCGGGAGTGGGGCACATGATGATGATCGAGGATCCCGCCGGGACGCTGGCGGCGCTCAAATCGGCGATGTGAGCTTAAAAATAATGTGAGGCCGTCCCAATACCCCCTATGATTGTTGCCCTCTACCGGGGGTTTGGGGAGCGAGGTTGTGGGGGAACCAGGGGTCGTCGTCTCGGAGCAATTCGGGACCATTCCGGTGCGGGAGCGTGCCTGTCCGCTCTGCGGCCGGGACAATTGCGACCGGCCCTCCGGCCGGTATTCGCACGCGCCTTGGGCGGTCAAGGACTGCCGCGCGTGCGGCTTCGTCTACATCGACCGCGCCCCGGATCTCGCACTGCAGTTCCAGACCATGGCCTGGGAGCGCACGACAAAGCTCGAGGAAACGCGGCGCGCGAAGCTGCGCCCTTTCTCCTACAAGGCGAGCAAGCGGACGCGTTTCCGCATGCATTTGCTGCCGAAGCGGACAGTCCTCGGCTATGTCGCCGCTCGTATCCGCGTCGGCAACGTGCTCGATCTCGGCTGCGGCGACGGCCAGGCGCTCGCGAGCTTTCCCGAGAGCTTCATTCCCTACGGCATCGAGATTTCGACCGAGGCCGCAGGGATCGCCGACCGCACCTTTCGCGCGCGTGGGGGCTATGTGATCAACGCGCCCTGCGGCGAGGGAATTGGGCATTTCCCCGACGGGTTCTTCGCCGCGGCCTCGCTCCGCTCCTACCTCGAGCACGAGGCGGAGCCGCTCGCGGTGCTGCAGGGGCTCGCGCGAGTGCTAACGGCCGACGGCTTCGCCATCGTCAAGGTACCGAACTACGGATCGCTCAATCGGCGGATCATGGGGAAGCGCTGGTGCGGCTTCCGCTACCCCGATCATCTCAACTACTTCACGCCCCGGACGTTCGCGGCGATGGCGGCGCGCGCGGGCTTCGGCGCGCGCTTCGGCCTCACTGGGCGCCTTCCCACGAGCGACAACATGTGGGCGGTGCTCGCGAAGGGGAGCGGCGTTTGACTTCGCTCTCGATCTCGGGCACGAGACGCGTCGAAGGCACAGAGGGAGCAGAGCCGGATGGTCGAGGGCGCGGAGGAGCGGCGCGGGAACTTTCCGCATTTCCTGGAGATCCCGACGCGCTGGATGGACAACGACATCTACGGCCACGTCAACAACGTCGTTTACTATTCTTACTTCGACACGGTCGTTAACGACTATCTCGTGCGCGAAGGGCGCCTGGACATTCACGCTGGGCCCGTAATCGGGATCGCCGTCGAGAGCCTCTGCCGCTTCCATCGCTCGCTCGCCTTTCCCGACGTGATCGATGCGGGGCTCCGGGTTGGGAAGCTCGGCAATTCGAGCGTCCGCTACGAGATCAGCCTCTTCCGCCGCGGCGATGCGGAGCCCGCGGCGACCGGGCATTTCGTGCACGTCTTCGTCGATCGCGGGAGCCGCCGGCCACTGCCGATTCCGGCCCCGATCCGCGCGGCATTGCAGCGATTGACATCCTCGTCGACCCTTGGTTGACGGCGAGTCCCGGATGAGCGAGCCTGCGGCAGAGCGGGCTCAAAAAGGGGTAGCGGGGGAGGGATTGTCGACGTTTCTGCGGGCGCTCGTGTCGGGGCCGGTCCTCTCCTTGGTCTGGCTCGTGCTCTGCGGCCTCTACATTCAATTCCAGCTCGGCTGGGAGAACTTCTCCTCCGGCCTGCCGCACGAGCGGGCGATCGCCATCCTCGGCGTGGTCATCCCGCTTGCGCTCATCTGGATCGTGACCGGCCTCTACGCGCGAATGCGCGCGCTGGGCGAGAGCGCCAAGATACTCGCGGATCGCCTGGACGCGCTCGTCTATCCATCGGAGGCCGCGGAGGAGCGGGCGCGGATCGTGAGCGCCAATCTCGAGGCGCAGAGCACGGCGCTCAGCACCGCAGCAGTCGCGGCCGTCGATCACCTCGACAGCGCCTCCGCGCTCTTGGCCGACCGCCTCAAGGACATCATCGCTGCCGTCACCGCCGCGGCCGACCGCGCGCAGCGCTCGGAGGAGCGTCTCGTTGCGACCTCCGATGCGGTGGCACGGCTCAGCGAAGCGTTGCAGGCGCAAGCGAGCGCCGTCGAGCACGCCGTCGAGCGCGACCTCGAGACCGCGATCGAGCGGCTCGGCGGCCAGGTGAGGCTCGTGGAGATGGCGATCGGTCACGCCTTCGGCGTCGGTGCGGAGAAGGCGGCGGAGCGAGCCGCCGCCGCGAGCAGCGAGGCGGTGGTGGCGCTCGAGGCAGGAGCCGAGCGCGCGCTCGGGGATTTCCGAGCCGTAGGCGATCGCACCTCCGACGAGGTCGCGGGCTCCGTGAAGCGCGTCGAGGAGGCGCTTCGGCGCTTCGACGAGATGATCGAGGACGTCGCGAGCAGGGCCGCCGAGCGCGTCGCCGGCAGGAGCCGCGAGGTCGAGCAGCAGCTCACCACCGCCGTCGAGCGCCTTGACCAGGCCGCAGTCGGTGTCACCACCAGCGCTCGGCGCGGCTATGAGGCGCTGCGCGGCGAGACCGAGAGCATGACGGCCGCAAGCCAGCGGGCGGCGACGCAGAGTGAGGTGCTCGCGGGCGCGCTCCGGGCTTTCACGACCGAGCTCGCGCGCTTCAGTGGCGATGCCAGCTCGCAGGCGGAGCAGCTCGGCGCCTCGCTCGCGCGCCAGGCGCAGGCGCTCAAGACGAGTGCGACCGATGCGCTGCAGCGTCTCAAGGAGCTCGGCGAAGGCTTTGCGGGGCAGGCGGGTTACGTCGAGCAGGGCACGCGCCAGACGAGCGCGCGGGTCGAGGAGGTCGGCGAGGCGCTCCGCCAGCAAGCGCGCGAGCTTCTCAATGCGGCCGAGCAGGTGGGCGTGCGGCTTCAGGCCGTGGGCGAGCAGCTCCGCCAGCGGAGCCAAGAATTGGCGACGGCCGCGCAGGGTGGCGTCGGCAGTGTGCGCCAGGCTGTCGAGGGCTTCCGGGACGGCGGCGAAGCGCTCAACGCTGTGGCCGAGGCGGCGGCGGGCCGCGTCGGCGAGGCGGCGGCGGGGCTCCGCACCCAGGCGCTCGACGTGCAAGCGGCGGCCGAGCAGGCGGCGGCGCGCATCCGCCGTGCGAGCGAAGGCTTCGATCAGCAGGTAGATCGTCTCGGCTCCTCCGCCGCCGAGGCGACGGCGAAAATCGAGAGCGTCGGCGAGACGCTCGCGCTCCGCATGCAGCAAATCAAGGAGGGCGCCGAGCACGCGGCGACGCAAGTGGCCCAGCTTCAGGAGGCCTTCGCGCAGCAGATCGGCCGCCTCAACTCCGCGCGGAGCGCGGTCTCGGCGCAGGTCGGAGAAATCCGCAACCAGCTCCAGCAGCAGATACAGGAGCTCTCCCGGGCCTCCGAGCACGCGGTGGAGCGCTCGAGCGCGGTGGGCGAGGTCTTCCGCGAGCAGGCGCGTCAGCTCAAGGACGCCGCAGGCGAGGCATTCAATCACACTGAGGCGATCGGCGTGGTGGTGCAGCAGCAAGTTCGCGATCTCCGAGCACTCGCGGATCAGCTCGGCACCATGGGCGCAACCCTCGATCAGATGTTGAAGAGCAGGGCCTCGGAGGTGGTGCAGTCGACCCAGCACGCGGTCGGCCGCAGCGAGGAAGTGGTCCAACTCCTGGCGGATCAAAGCCGTGCCGTCGCGGGCGCGAGCGAGGCTGCGTCGCAGCGGCTCGCGCAAACCGGCGAGCTCTTGCGCGCGCGGGCGCAGGACGTGCAAGAGGCTGCGGAACGCACGGTGAGCCGGCTCGCCGAGCTCGGCGAGCGCTTCGCCGAGCGTGCGCAGCAGATCGCCGCCGTCGGCGACGGCGCCAACGCGAAGGTCCGCGACAGCAGCGCCGTCTTTCGCCAGCAAGCGCTCGACCTCGCGACCGCCGCCGACCGCGCCGCGGGGAGCGTCGAGGAGGCGGGCGCTGCGTTCGGGGATCGCGTCGCCGTCCTTTCCTCCACGAGCGAGATGGCGACGACGCGCCTCAAGGAGCTGACCGAGGCCGCGCGCAACCAGGCGGTGGCACTTGCCGCGGCGGCCGAGACCGTCGCGCTCCGCAGCGACCAGACGAACGAGGCGCTCCGGCGCCAGCAGCGCGACCTACAGGGTGTGGCGGACCACGCGAACGCGCGCCTTGCAGAGGTCCGCACCGTGCTCCGTGAGCAGACCGGCGAGCTCGCCGCGGCGACCGACAAGGCGGCCGAGCGGCTACAGGCGATGGGCGAGACCTACCGGCGGCAAGCGGGCGAGCTCACCACGGCTGCCGAGGACGCGACCTCGCGCGCGAGGGACGCCGCGGTCGCTTTCGGAAGCCAGGTTGAGAACCTCACACGCGCGGCCACCGAGTCCGCGGCGCAGGCGGAGCGCGTGCGCAAAAGTGCGATCTCCGTGCAGCAGGACACCTTCCTCAGCGCCGCCACATTCATCATCGAGACCTTGCAGTCGATCGCGGTCGACCTGAGCCGCGTGCTGGAGGCCGAGATCCCCGACCAGATCTGGAAGCGTTATCACGCCGGCGACCGCGCGATCTTCACGCGCCAACTCCTGCGCATCCAGGAGCGCGACGCTCCCAATCTCATCATGCAGAAGTTCGAGTCCGACCCGGGCTTCCGCGACTACGTGCTGCGCTATCTGAACCAGTTCGAGACGCTTCTCGCCCAGGCCCGCGAGGTCGATCACCAGGACGTGCTCGGCGCGACCTTCGTCACCGCCGACGTCGGTAAGCTCTACCTACTCCTCTCAAATGCGCTGGGGCGGCTGAAGCATTAGCCGAGTGCCTTTGAGACTTGCGCGATCAGGGGGCTCGACTGAGAGGGGCCAATCATCGAAAGGCGGCCGCAAACGAAAAGGGCGGCCGATTGCTCGGCCGCCCTTCGTCTGCGGACCCTAACTCAGGGAGTGGGGATCAAGCCGCCTTCTGCTCGAGCGTCGCGGCGCTGTTGCCGCTGACGATCTCGATCTTGCGGGGCTTCTTCTCCTCCGGCACCTCGCGCTCCAGCGCGATGCTCAAGAGGCCGTTCTCGAGGCTCGCGCTCTTCACCTTGATGAAATCGGCGAGCTGGAACCGGCGCTCGAAGGCGCGGCGTGCGATGCCGCGATGGAGGGCGCGGGTCTCCTGACCCTCGCTCTTCGACTTGCCGGAGACGACGACCGCGTTCTCCTTGACGGTGATCTCGAGCTCGTCGGGAGTGAAGCCCGCAACCGCCATCGTCAGGCGGTAGGCGTTCTCGCCGGTGACCTCGATGTCATAGGGGGGATAGCCGCCGTCCGACCGCGTGGCCGCATCGGCGAGCTGCATCAGGCGATCGAACCCGATGGTGGACTTAAAGAGGGGAGAGAAATCGAGTGTATTCATGGCCATATCCTCTGGTTGAGCAACATGGGCCGCATCGTCTCGCCCGGGATGGGCCGAGCCTTGCGGAGGGTTTCATACCGGGCCCGCGAGAGCGGCGTCCGGCACCCGAGACATGGGAATTTGCGTGCGCCATTCAAGGGCCTGGAGGAATGGATTGGAACGAGTCTCGCCAGGCCCGCTTTAGGGGTGGTAACGTTTCTTTCAATAGAATTGAGCCGCTCATAAGAAGACGCAGGGATGGACGCCGGGCCCACCGCATTTTTTAGTAAGACCTACGACGAGGCATTGCGCCTGGTCGAGGACGCCCGCAGCTACCTCGCCGTGCTCGAGCCGCTTGAGCGCCGCGGGGTCCCGCCGTGGGAACGCCTGCGGCTTTGCGCGGAGACCACGCGCATGACGGCGCGGCTCACCCAGGTGATGGCTTGGCTCCTCACCCAGCGCGCGGTTCATTCCGGGGAGATCAGCCGCGCCGAGGCGCTTTCGCAGCAGCGGGCGCTTGCGGGCGTCCGCGTCTGCATGGAGGGAGGCGAGGAGGATTGGCAGGGCTTGCCGCGGCGGCTCGTCGCACTCCTCGACAAGAGCCATCGGCTCTACATCCGCGTCGCCCGTCTCGACGAGCTCGCGCGGCGACAGGTCGGCTGAGGCCGTCCGGCGCTACTTTTTCTGACCGCCGATATTCCCGAAGCGCTTGTTGAAGCGCGCGAGCTGGCCGCCGGTGTCCAGGAGCCTCTGCTGGCCGCCGGTCCAGGCCGGGTGCGACTTCGAGTCGATGTCGAGCCGCAGCGTATCGCCCGCCTTCCCATAGGTGGAGCGGGTCTTGTAGCTGGAGCCGTCGGTCATCACCACGATGATCTCGTGGTAATCGGGGTGGATGCCTTCCTTCATGGACCCGGTCCTTCGCAAAAGGAGCGGTTTTATAGCGAAGCGGAGATTGCAGCGCAACCCCGAGGCGGCGCTCAGCGTTCCGTCAGCTTGAACTCGATCCGCCGGTTCTTGCGATAAGCGTCCTCGCCCTCGGCGGTGTCGATGGGCTGGAACTCCCCGAACCCTGCCGCGGCAAGCCGGCTCGGCGGGATTCCCTGGGAAATCAGGTACTTCGTGACGGCAATCGCGCGCGCGGTCGAGAGTTCCCAGTTGGAGGGGAACTGGGGCGTGTTGATGGGGCGCTTATCGGTGTGCCCGTCGACCCGCAGCACCCAGGGAATCTCCGACGGAATTTTGGCGGCGACGTCCTTGAGCGCTCCCGCGAGGAGGTCGAGCTCGGATTTGGCCTCTGGCCCGAGATCGGCGCTGCCCGGGGCGAAGAGGACCTCGGACTGGAAGACGAAGCGGTCGCCGACGATGCGGATGTCCGGGCGATTGCCGAGGATCTCGCGGAGTCTGCCGAAGAACTCGGAGCGATAGGATGCGAGCTCCTGGACCTTGTTCGCGAGCGCCACGTTGAGGCGGCGTCCGAGATCGGCGATCTGCACGTCCTGCTCCTTCGCCTTCTGCTCGGAGGCGTCGAGCGCCGCGGCAAGGCGCTGTAGCTGGTCGCGAAGCGCTGCGATCTGCTCGTTGAGGAGCACGAGCTGGCTCTGCGCCTGGACGAGCGCAGTCTCCTTCGCCTGGAGCTCGGTCTCCTTTGCCTGAAGCTCGGTCGTTTTCTGGTTCAGCAGCGCGTCCTTGTCGGCGCCCTGGTTGCGCGCGTTGGCGCGGAACTCATCGGCGCCGGCGGTGAGCTCCGCCACCTGCGCCTGAAGCTTGTCACGCTCGGCGATCGAGGCCTTGAGCTGCTCGGAGATCTGCTTGAGGTTGCGGCGGAGATCGTCGCTCGTGGCGTTCTCGAGGTTCAGGAGCTGCTTCAGGTTCTCGACCTGCTGGTTGAGCTGCGCCAGCGCCTCGTTGCTGCCGGAGAGCGCGGTCGTGAGATAGAACTGCGCCACCGTGAAGATCAGCAACACGAAGATGATGACGATCAGGAGCTGCGAGAGCGCATCGACGAAGCCCGGCCAGATGTCGATGCCGGGGCGGCGCTGCCTGCGGGAGGATAGGGCCATGCTGGAGGCGCCTCAGTGCTCCGCTTCCTCGGCGAGCGCCGCGATGGTACGCGCAAGGAGCCGGATTTCGCTGCGGATTTCCTGAACGGCGCTGCTGCGTCCCTGCGAGACGTCCTCGTAGAGGCGCGCGAGGTGAACCTCGATATTGCGGAGATGATTGCGCGCCTCCTCCTGCACCGGCGAGCGCTGGCTTCCGGAATCGGCGAGGCGCTGCAGCACGGGCCGCAGTTCCAACTGTCCTTCGGCAAGGCGCACGAGGAGGGACTGCTCCGTCCGCATCTGCTCCGTGAGCGCGCCCAGGCGCTCGGTCAGGCTCACGATGTTGGCGTTGGCGGTGATGCGGCTCTCCTCGCCGCGGCCGAGGATGCGCTGCAGACCCTCGAGGCTGTCGGCGGTCTGCTCGAGGAGCGCTTGGATGTATGCGGGAACCGGCGTGTCGCCGCCCTCGGCGAGGCCGCCGCCGCCGGCGAGCCGCGTGAAGCTCGCAAGCCACTCCTCGAGCTCGTTGTAGAAGCGGTTCTGCGCGAGCCCCGCCTGGAGGTCGAGGAAGCCCAGCACCAGAAAGCCTGCGAGGCCGAAGAGCGAGGCGCTGAAGGCCGTGCGCATGCCCTCGAGCGGGGATTGCAGGCCGGTCTTGAGTTGGTTGAAGGCGCCGGTGACGTCGGCGCTGCCACCAAAGGTCAGCGCTCCCAGCACGTCGCCGACAGTGCCGACCGTCTCGAGCAGGCCGTAGAAAGTGCCGAGGAGGCCAAGGCAGATGAGGAGGCCGATCAGATAACGCGAGGTCTCCCGCGTCTCCTCGAGACGAGTTGCGATGCCGTCGAGGAGCGTGCGCATGGAGGTCGCGGAAAGGCTCACGCGCCCGCTCTTGCGCTCCGCGAGCATCTGCACGATGGGCGCGATGAGGCGCGGCGGCCGGCCTCGGCTCGGCTGCGCCTGATTGCGCCGGTAGCGCTCGATCCAGGAGACCTCCGGATTGAGCAGCATCACCTGGCGGAAGATGTAGACCGTGCCCGCGAGCATGATCCCGACGATGGTGCCGTTGACGGCGGGGTTCCCGAGGAAGAAACGCGTGAGCGAGGAGAAGAGCAGGGCGCAGACCAGCAATACCGCCAGCACGAAAAGCGCCATGTGCAGGAGATAGGGTTGCGGCCGGGTCATGTCGGCGGGGCCTGCGCGGAGACGAGGGGGGCCTCGCTCACTTGTCGACCGCGATCACGTCGACCCGGTCGAGTGGCCCGCCGCTGTCGGTCTTGTTGCCGAGCGCGTGCACGTCGATACGCATGCTGTTGACGCCCTGCTCGATCAGGTAGGAGCGCACGGCAATCGCCCGCGACAGCGAGATGCGCCGAGCCTGCCCGGCCTGATCGGCGGTGCCGCTCGCATAGGCCATGAGCTGCACCTTGAGCTGCTGATCCGCCTTCAAGGCATTGGCGACCGATGCCAGCGACGCCTTCGCCTGATCCGGCAGGTCCGTGACGTTCGCCCCAAAGAGTATCCGCGCGGGCAGGCCGCCGCTGCCGCCCGAAGGAAGACTCGCGGTCTGCTGCGGCGCAGCCGTTGGCGGCGCCGGCGTCGCTGCAGGCGCGGGCGGCGGCGCAGGCGGCGTGGCTGCAACGGCCGGTGGAGAGGCCGGAGCCGGCGTGGGTGCAGCAGCAACGGGTGGTGGCGGTACTGCAGCGGGAGCAGGAGCCGGAGGCGCGGCGGCAACTTGCGGAGCGGGCGCCGGCGGAGCGGGAGCCCGAGTCGGCGCTGGCGGCGGAGCAGCGGCGGCCACATTTGGCGCGGGCGGCGGCTGCCTCGGGACATTCGCGGCCGCGCCGGTGGACGGCGTCGGCGGGGCAACATTGGGAGCGGGGTTGGCGGTTGCGACCTGCCTCGGCGGTTGCGGCGCGGCGGGCGCCGGTGTCGGCGGCGCGCTCGACTGCTGCGGGGCAGCCGCGGGGGCCGGCGGCGCGCTCGGTTGGGGAGGCGCTGCCGGCGCGCTCGACTGCTGCGGGGCAGGTGCCGGAGCTGGCGGCGCGCTCGGCTGCTGGGGCGCCGAGGCTGCATCCGCCGTCGCGGCCTGCACGCTCGATTTCTTGGACGGCGTCTTCGTCGCCGTCGTTTTTCCGCTGGGCTTGGCAGCGTTCTGCGCGGTCGATTTCTTTTGCGGGGGTTGCTGCTCGCGCGGCGCATGCATCCGCACAGAACTCGAACGGGGCGCCGACCCCCGCGGCGGGTTGCGCATCGCATCGGAAGGTGTCGGCGACGGGCCGAGGGAATCGAGGACGCTCTCGTCGACGTAGACGCTGGGCTGGTTCGAGCCGCCGATCACGATTGGCGCTTGCGCGCGAGCCGGCAGAGCCGCAAACAGCAGCACGCCCGCAACTACACTCGCAAATGCGGCGCGGTGGCACCGTCGAGCCGAAGGTGGTGAGCCGCCCATGCTCTTTCACCGATCTCCCAAGAACGTCCGCGATGTCCGGTGATCTTCCGTCCGGCCTCGTTTCGCGGCAGGGTCAAAATACCTCAATCCCGGTACGACCTGCCACCCCGGATTCAGCCCGCAACCGGCCCGCGAACCGCTTCCTTGAGCAGGGCAGCCAGCGGCAAGTGCAGATGCGCGTTGGCGGCCAGCAGATTGCCACTCGTCATCATGTCATGGCCGCCGGCGATGTCGCTGATATAGCCACCTGCCTCGCGGATGAGCACGATGCCTGCGGCCATGTCCCAGGCGCTGAGGCCGAACTCCCAGAAGGCGTCGTAGCGCCCCGCCGCGACATAGGCGAGATCGAGAGCGGCGGCGCCGGCGCGGCGCACGCCCACGGTCGTCGCCATCACCGCCGCGAGCGTCCGCATGTAGAGATCGCGGTCGACGTTGCCCCGGATCGTCGGGATGCCCGTCGCGATCACGGCCTCGTCGAGCTTCCGCCTGCCGGAAACGCGGAGCCGCCGGTCGTTCACATAGGCGCCGGCGCCCTTTTCCGCCCAGAACATCTCGTCGCGCACGGGCTCGTAGATGACGCCCGCGATGAGCTCGCCCTCGCGCTCGAGTCCGATCGAGATGCAGAATTGCGGAATGCCGTGCATGAAATTCGTGGTGCCGTCGAGAGGATCGACGATCCATCGATGGCGCCCGTCGGTTCCCGGCGTCTCGCCGCTCTCCTCCATGAGGAAGGCGTAGCCCGGCCGCGCGCGCGAGAGCTCCGCGCGCAGCGTCTTCTCGGCCTTGATGTCGGCTTGCGTGACGAAATCGCCGGGGCCCTTGACCGAGACCTGGAGCTGCTCGACCTCGCCGAAATCGCGGATGAGGCCTCGTGCCGCTTTGAGTGCGGCGGCGGCCATCACGTTGATGAGGGCGGAGCGGACGGCCATGGGAGTTCTCGTCCGCCTGAGCCGCGTCAGTCCTTGGCGCGCTCGACGTAGCTGCCGTCGCCGGTGTTGACGACGATCCGCGTCCCAGGTCCGATGTGCGGCGGGATCATCACGCGCCGGCCGTTGTCGAGCTTGCCGGGCTTGTAGGAGGAGGAGGCGGTCTGTCCGCGCACGACGGCATCCGCCTCGACCACCGTCATCACCACCGTCTGCGGCAGCGTCACGGACATCGGCGTGCCCTCGTAGAGCTGCACCGTCACCATCATGTTGTCCTTGAGGAAATCCGCGGGCTCACCGATGAGCTCGCGGTCGACGGTGATCTGCTCGTAGGTCTCGGTGTCCATGAACGTCGCGTGGTCGCCCTCGAAATAGAGGAACTGCATGTCCTTCTCGTCGAGGTGAACGCGCTCGACCGTCTCTTGCGTCCGATAGCGCTCGTTCACCTTGGCGCCGGATTTGAGGTCCCGCATCTCCACCTGCGCGAAGGCGCCGCCCTTGCCAGGCTGCACGAGCTCGCGCTTGAGAACGACCCAGAGCTTCCCCTGGTGCTCCAGCACGTTGCCGGGCTTGATGTCGATGGCGTTGATCTTCATGACGCTCGATCTCGAAATTTGGGGCTGCGGGGGCCGGGCCGCCGGCAGCGGCGGTGCTTCCTAGCAGCTTGGCCGGGGCAAAGGAAGGGGAATAGCTGCCGCGGGGTCCGGAGCTTGTTCCCGTGCCGATCCCGCGTTAAGCCTGGCTTCGAAGCAAGCGGAGGGCGAAATGAGCGACACGCGCGAGGGCTGGTGGCGGCCCGACCGCTTCGCGCGGAAACGCGGGTTTTTGGCGGCGCGCGGACGTATCGCGACGGCGGTGCGCAGCTTCTTCGCGAGCCACCAATTCGTCGAGGTCGAGACGCCGGCGTTGCAAGTGAGCCCCGGCCTCGAGCCGCATCTCATGGCCTTCGAGACTGCGCTCGACGAACCCGGAGAGGCCAAGCTCAGGCGCTACCTGCACACATCGCCGGAATTCGCGATGAAGAAGCTGCTGGCAGCGGGCGTGCCGCGCCTCTTTCAGCTCGCGCGCGTCTTCCGCAACGGCGAGCGCAGCGCCACACATCATCCCGAATTCACGATGCTCGAATGGTATCGCGCTCACTCCTCCTATGTGGAGCTGATGGAGGATTGCGAGGGCCTGCTGCGCGCAGCGCTCGCGGCGGCGGGCGCGAAGGAATTCCGCTGGGAGGGACACCGGTCCGATCCCACGGCGCCCTTCGAGCGCCTCAGCGTCGCCGAGGCTTTCGAGCGCTGGTGCGGCATCGACTTACTCGCGACCGCCCCCGATCCCGCGGCACCGAGCCTCGATCTTCTCGCCACGGCTGCGCGACCTCTGGGGATCGCGCCTCATGCCGGAGACGAGTGGGAGGATCTCTTCTTCCGCGTCTTTCTCGCACGGATCGAGCCCGAGCTTGGCGCGCCCGTGCCCACGATCCTCTACGACTATCCGATTTCGATGGCGGCGCTCGCGCGGCCGAAGCCCGGCGATCCTCGACTCGCCGAGCGCTTCGAGCTCTACGTCTGCGGCCTCGAGCTCGCCAATGCTTTCGGCGAGCTCACGGATGCGCGGGTGCAGCGCGCGCGGTTCGAGGCGGATTGCGCGCGTAAGCGCACCCGCTACGGCTTCTCTTACCCGATCGACGAGGACTTCCTGGCTGCGCTTGCGCACGGGCTCCCGCCCTCCGCGGGGATCGCGCTCGGCTTCGATCGGCTCGCGATGCTCGCGACCGGCGCCGAGCGGATCGAGGATGTGCTCTGGGCGCCGGTCGCTTAACCGCGGCCACAACTGGCGCGAGAGGCTGTTCCTGAAGTGCCGGCTGTGATATCCAAACAATAAGGGCAGCGCAAAGCTGTCCACATAAGAGCGAATTTTTTGGGGGAAGCGCAAAATGTGGAATCAGATCTACAACCCGCTTGGCAACGAGGCGCTATCGACGATTGCCGCCGCCGTCCCGGTGGTGACCTTGCTGGTCCTGCTCGCCTCCGGAAAGGTTAAGGCGCATCTGGCGGCGGTGATCGCGCTCATTGCAGCGAACGTCGTCGCAATACTTATCTTCACGATGCCTGCGGGGATGGCGATACGCGCGAGCATCCTCGGCATCGTCACTGGTTTCTTCCCGATCGGCTGGATCGTTCTCAACGTCATCTTTCTCTACCGGCTGACGAAGGAAACCGGCGCATTCGAGACGCTGCAGCAAGCGATTGGCGGCATCACGCCGGACCGGCGCTTGCAACTCCTGCTCATCGCTTTCTGCTTCGGTGCCTTCTTCGAGGGAGCCTCGGGCTTCGGCACGCCGGTCGCCGTCACCGGCGCGATCTTGATCGGCCTCGGATTCTCGCCGCTCGCGGCCTCGGGCCTTTCGCTGATCGCGAACACCGCGCCCGTTGCCTATGGTGCGCTCGGTACGCCGATCCAGGGTCTCGCGAGCGTCACGGGGATCGACCCCTTCCTGCTCGGCGCGATGGTGGGCCGGCAATTGCCGTTCTTCTCGCTCATCGTTCCTTTCTGGCTCATCTGGGCCTTCGCGGGGCGGAAGGCGATGATGGAGATCTGGCCCGCGATCCTCGTCTGCGGCGTCTCCTTCGCGATTCCGCAATTCCTGATCTCGAATTTCATCAATCCCTGGATCGTCGATATCGGCGCCTCGCTGATCTCGATGGCCTGCCTCATCGGCTTCCTCAAGGTCTGGCAACCAAGGGAGCTCTGGACGTCGCCCGCGCTCCGGCGTCGCGACGACTCAGCGGCGACCATGCCGAAGCAGCCAGCCGCCCCCAAGCGGATGCCCACACCGGGCGAAGTCTGGTGGTCGCTCATTCCCTGGATCATCGTCTGCGCGGTGCTGCTGATCTGGGGCACGAACTGGTTCAAGGCCTTCGTCAATCCCTACGCGACCTGGAACTACGCGGTTCCCAACCTCGACAAGCTCATCAACAAGGTGCCGCCGGTGGTCGCTGCGCCCGCAGCGGAGGGCGCGGTGTTCGGCTTCACCTGGCTCTCCTACACCGGCTCGGGAATGCTCATTGCCGCGATCGTCTCCGGCTTCATCATGGGCTTCTCGCCCGGAAGGCTCGTCGTGGCTTACGGGCGCACCATCAAGGTCTGCGCGATCTCGCTCATCACGATCTCAGCCATGCTCGGGATCGGCACCTTGACGCGCCTCTCCGGCGTCGACGCGACATTGGGCCTCGCCTTCGCGCACGCGGGCGTGCTCTATCCCTTCTTCGGGACCTTGCTGGGTTGGCTCGGCGTCGCGCTCACGGGTTCGGACACCGCCTCCAACGTGCTCTTCGGCAACCTGCAGAAGGTCACCTCGCAGCAACTGGGGCTCTCGCCGATCCTCATGGGCGCGGCGAACTCCTCAGGCGGCGTCATGGGCAAGATGATCGATGCACAATCGATCGTCGTGGCATCGACGGCGACGAACTGGTTCGGGCATGAGGGCTCGATCCTGCGTTTCGTGTTCTTCCACTCGATCGCGCTCGCCTGCCTCGTCGGCATCCTCGTGATGCTGCAGGCTTATGTCTTCACGGGCATGATCGTGCACTGAAGCTAGGGCGGGGCTCTCCGGAGCCCCGCCGCTACCTCCCCTGCAGCAGATCCATGAAGGGTGGGAAGGTCAGTGGGAACCCCACGGCGAGGCCCAGGAAGGGCAATCCGCCGACGAGCAAGGCAAGCGGCAACAACACGCTCTATCTCTATGTGCTGACGGCTTTCTAGCCCGGCTTCAACTTCCGGCGCCGGCGATTGCCCGCTCGAAGTCCCTGACCGCCGCCGCCGGACCTTCCGGATGGTTCCAGACCGCGGAGACGACCGCGAGGAAGTCGGCGCCGGCCTCGACAAGCGGACGGCAGTTCTCCGGCGTGATCCCGCCGATAGCGACGCAGGGGACGGTCACGATCTCGCTCCACCAGCGCAGCAGCTCGGGGTCTGCGCGGTGCCTGCTCTCCTTCGTCGTGGTCGGGAAGAAGGCGCCGAATGCGACGTAGTCGGCGCCGGCCTCGGCAGCTTCCATCGCGAGGTCGCGGCTCGAGTGGCAGGTCACGCCGACGATGCGGTCGGGGCCGAGAAGCCGCCGCGCCTCGGCATAAGGCGCGTCCTCTTGCCCCACATGGACACCGTCGCAGCCCGTCGCCGCCGCGAGATCGGGCCGGTCGTTCAGCAGAAAGGCAACGTCGCGATTCTGTGCCACAGGACGCAGCGCGTCGCAGGCACGGCGAATCGCGTCGTCGCTCACGTCCTTTAGGCGGAGCTGAACGCAGGCGACGTCGCCCGCATCGAGCGCGCTCGCGAGCGCATCGCGGAACGGCGCGGGGTCGAGCGTCGCCGGCGTGACGAGATAGAGGCGCGTGCGTTCCGCAGCGAGGCTCAAGCCTTGCCCTGGTAGATCTGGATGACCGTGTCGAGCATCTTGAGCGCGTCCTCCTTCGGCCGCTGGAAGGTGTTGCGCCCGATGATCGAGCCGTTGGCACCGCCGTCGCGGATGCTGCGGACCTCGTTGAAAACGCCTTCGAGGTCCTTTGCCTCGCCGCCGGAGAAGACGACGATGCGCTTGCCGTCGAAGCAGGCCTGCACCACGTGCTTCACCCGCTCGGCAAGCGTGCCGATCGGAATTTTCTGCGCCTCGTAAACCTTCTTCGCGGCCTCGAGCTCGAGATACTCGGTGGGCGGCTTTACCTTGATGATGTGTGCGCCGAGGAGCGCGGCCATGTGCGCGGCGTAGGCGCAGATGTCGACCGCGGTCTCGCCCTGCTTCGAGAGCGCGCCGCCTCTGGGATAGGACCAGATCACGACCGCAAGCCCATAGGACTTCGCCTCGCGCGCCATCTCAGTGATGTCGCGGATCATGTCGTAGGCGGCGTCGGAGCCCGGATAGATCGTGTAGCCGATGGCGGCGCAGCCGAGCCGGAGCGCATCCTTGACACCCGCGGTGATCGCCTGCGAGGGAGCCTCTTTGGCGCGCGCCAGGCTATTGGCGCTGTTAACCTTGAGGATCGTCGGGATGGCGCCGGCGAAGCTATCGGCGCCGGCTTCGAGAAAGCCCAGCGGCGCGGCATAGGCGGAAAGCCCCGCGTCGATTGCGAGTTGATAGTGGTAATGCGGATCGTAAGCGGGCGGGTTCGGCGCGAAGCTCCGCGCGGGCCCATGCTCGAAGCCCTGATCGACCGGCAGGATCACGAGCTTTCCCGTGCCGCCAAGCTTTCCGTGCATGAGGATGCGCGCGAGGTTCGCCTTGGTCCCGGGATTGTCGCTCTCGTAACCGTCGAGGATGCGCTTGACCTTTTGGCTAACTCGCATGGGCCGTCTCTCCTGGGGTCCTCTGGGATTGCGGGGGTATATCAGATGGCGGCGTCGGCGGCCAAGTCCAGGGGGCTCACTTGCGCCTGGGCCGCCGCACGGCCGGCACCAAGTAGGCGCGGAGCGCCGCCCCGGGATCGCGCGCATCCCGGAGATCGAGCGCCGGCTTCGGCCGGCCCGTCTCGATCTCGGCGCCGAGCTTTGCGGCAATCGCCTGCAGGCGCCCCCGCGCGGCGGCACTCCCCGTGAAGCGAACGCGCTTGATACCGTGCCGCAGCGAGAGCAGCACCGTCCCGGCCTCGTCGGCGCAATCGAGCACGGACGAGAGGCTTGCTTGCGGAAACTCAGCGGCGGCGGCCTCGACCACGCCCTTGAACCAGAGCGGTCCCGCATACCCGCCCGCGCCTTGGGCGCTGGCGAGAACGATCGGGCGACGGAACTCGCTTGCAACGGCGAGTGCCGCGCGCGCGTCAGCGAGCGAATGGATGATGACGCGCTTAGGTGCCGCGCGCCGCAAGCGGCTCAGCCGAGCTTGCCCACCAGCGCCGCCGCCTCGACCATCCGGTTCGAGAAGCCCCACTCGTTGTCGTACCAGGAGAGTACGCGGCAGAAGCGGGTGCCCAGCACGGTCGTCTGTGTGAGGTCGAAAGTCGAGCTCGCGGAGTTGTGGTTGAAGTCGACGGAGACCAGCTCTTCCTTGTTGACCGCGAGGATGCCGCGGAAGCGATTGGAGTTGGCGGCGCTGGTCATGAGCGCGTTGATCTCGTCCTTGCTGGTATCGCGCGCTGCCGTGAACTTGAAGTCGATCAGCGAGACGTTCGCGGTGGGAACGCGTATCGCCGTCCCGTCGAGCTTGCCCTTGAGCGCCGGCAACACGAGGCCGAGCGCGCGTGCGGCACCGGTCGAGGTCGGGATCATGGAGAGCGCCGCCGCCCGCGCACGTCGGAGGTCCTTGTGTAGCGTGTCGACGGTGGCTTGGTCGCCGGTATAGGAGTGGATCGTGGTCATGAAGCCGTGCTCGATGCCGACGCCCTCGTTGAGGACGTAGGCGACCGGCGCCAAGCAATTCGTGGTGCACGAGCCATTCGAGAGCACGGTATGCTTCGCGTTCACCTGGTCGTTGTTGACGCCCATGACGAGGGTGAAATCGACGCCGTCGGCGGGAGCGGAGACGATGACGCGCTTGGCGCCGGCCTCGAGATGCTTCGCCGCGGATTCGCGCTTCGTGAAGATGCCCGTGCATTCGAGCGCCACGTCGACCTTGAGGTCCTTCCAGGGAAGCTTCGCGGGGTCTCGCTCGGCACTGACGTGAATCCGGCCGCGCCCCAAGTCCATCCAGTTCTCTCCGGTCTTGACCTCGCCGGGAAAGCGGCCGTGGACGCTGTCGTATCTCAGAAGGTGCGCGTTCGTCTCGACGGGACCGAGATCGTTGATCGCCACTGCCTGGACGTCCTCGCGCTTGGACTCATGGAGCGCACGCAGCACCAGCCGCCCGATGCGGCCGAACCCGTTGATCGCAACCCGTACAGTCATCGCTCAATTCCTCCGGTCCTAGATTCCTAAGCGCAGGCGGCGCGCGGACGTGCCTGCGCCATTAGGCACGCGAACTCAAGCTTTCGCCAATGCCACCTCGGCGATCTTCTCTGCGGTGATCCCGAAGTGGCGATAGAGATCCTCGGCGGGCGCCGAGGCGCCGAAACCGGTCATGCCGATCATTGCACCTGTCGGGCCGAGATAGCGATCCCAGCCAAAGGTCGAGGCGGCCTCGACGGCGATGCGGGGCGCGCTGCCGAGCACTGAAGATTTGTAGTCCGCGGGCTGCGCTTCGAAAATCTCCCAGCACGGCATCGAGACGACGGCGGCGGCAATGCCCTTGCTCGCGAGGATGTCGCGCGCCTGCATGGCGATCGAAACCTCCGAGCCCGTCGCGAGCAGCGTCACACGCCGCGACCCTTCGGCTTCCGCGAGCACGTAGGCGCCGCGCGCGCATCGGTTCTCTCGGACTTCGCGACGATGGGTCGGCACGGCCTGCCGCGTCAAGGTCAGCACGGAGGGCGTGTGCTCTGCGGCGAGCGCTAGCTCCCAGCATTCCGCGGTCTCGACGGGATCGGCAGGGCGGAAGACGTTGAGGTTGGGGATTGCGCGGAGAGCGGCGAGGTGCTCCACCGGCTGATGGGTCGGCCCGTCCTCGCCGAGGCCGATTGAATCGTGCGTCATGACGTAGATGACGCGGATGCCCATCAGCGCGGCGAGCCGGATCGCGGGCCGGCAGTAATCGGTGAAGGTCAGGAATGTCCCGCCATAGGGCACGATCCCGCCATGGAGCGCCATGCCGTTCATCGCCGCGGCCATCGCGTGCTCGCGCACGCCGTAGAAGATGTAGCTGCCGCCGTAGTCCTTCGCCGTGACGGGCTTCTGCGACTTCGCGCGTGTGTTGTTGGAGCCCGTGAGATCGGCGGAGCCGCCGACGAGCTCCGGCATCACCGGTGCCAGCGCGTCGAGGACATTTCCCGAGGCCTGGCGCGTCGCGAGCTTCGGCGCCTCGCTCGCGGCCTTGGCCTTGACGCCGTCGATCGCCGTACGCCAGCCCTCGGCGAGCTCGCCGCGGATGCGGCGCTCGAATTCTCGGCGCAGCACGGAGGGCGCTGCGGCAAGGCGCTCTCGCCAAGCAGAGAAGTCGGCGCCGCCGCGGGCGCCGGCCGTCCGCCATTGCGAGAGAACGTCGCCGGGCACCTCGAAGGGCGGATAGCTCCAGCCGAGCCGCGCGCGTGCACCCTCGATCTCCGCGGAGCCGAGCGCGGCGCCGTGGGCGGCGGCGGTGCCCGCCTTGGTCGGCGCGCCAAAGGCTATGACGGTGCGGCAGGCGATGAGCGAGGGGCGGTCACTGCGCCGCGCGCGCTCGAGCGCAGCCCCGACAGCATCGGTGTCGTGTCCGTCGACAGCGACGACGCTCCAGTTCGAGGCCTCGAAGCGCGCGAGCTGGTCGTCGGAGACCGCAAGCCCCGTCGGCCCGTCGATCGAGATGGAGTTGTCGTCGAAAAGCACAATGAGCTTCGAGAGCTTGAGATGGCCTGCGAGCGAGATCGCCTCCTGGCTGATGCCCTCCATGAGGCAGCCGTCGCCCGCGATCACATAGGTGCGGTGATCGACGAGCGCGTCGCCGAAGCGCGCGTTGAGCATCCGCTCCGCGAGTGCCATACCGACGGCATTGGCGAGCCCCTGCCCGAGCGGCCCGGTTGTGGTTTCGATCCCCGCGGCATGGCCGAATTCGGGATGGCCCGCGGTGCGGCTTCCAAGCTGGCGAAAGCGCTTCAGCTCATCGAGCGTCATCTCGGGATAACCCGTCAGATGCAGCAGCGAATAGAGCAGCATCGAGCCGTGCCCAGCCGAGAGGACGAAGCGGTCGCGGTCGGGCCAATGCGGCTCGCGGGGATCGAATTTCAGGAATTTGGTAAAGAGCACCGTCGCCACGTCGGCCATGCCCATGGGCATGCCGGGATGGCCGGATTTTGCACGCTCGACGGCGTCCATCGAGAGCGCGCGGATGGCGTCGGCCATGCGCCTGAGGCTGCGATCCCTGGGCTCCGGCAGCGGCGGAAGGGCGGCGCGGGGCGTGTCGGGAGCGGTCATCGTTAAGGGACGGGAGGCGGGCCTGCGACGGTGCGGATGGCCGGCACCTTGCCGGGCAAGGCTGCCCCCGTCAACGGTCCTTTGCCGGCGCATGGCTGCCGAGAATTAACTTCCGTATCGCGACAATCGCTGGAAACGGTACGCCCTGGCAAAATATCGAAATGAAACCGCCCATCGAGATCGTCCTGGACGAGAAGCCGCGCCGTGGGGATCGCAAGCGCCTCGAGCGGGAAATCGACCGCTTCAACGCACGCACCGTGCCCGGCGAGGACGAGCGCTTCTGTCTCCTCCTCCGGGACGGCGAGGGGAGCCTCGTTGGCGGGCTCGATGGCGTCATCGGCTGGGCCTGGCTCTTCGTCGACAGTCTTTGGGTGCACGAAGAACTGCGGGGGCGCGGCTTCGGCCGCGAGCTCCTTGCGCGTGCCGAGCGTTTCGCGGCGACGCGCGGATGCCATTCGGCCTGGCTCGACACTTTCCAAGCACGCGGGTTCTACGAGCGCTTCGGCTACGCGGTTTTCGCGAGCCTCGAGGACTATCCGCCGGGGCAAACGAAGTATTTCCTGCGCAAGCGATTGACGGACGCACCCGGCTGAGACCGGTCAATCCACCAGATCGGTCGGGCACCAGCGCCACACATCCGGTCGTCGGAGCGCGATCCACGCGCCCCGCTAATTGACGAGTCGCGGCATCGGTGCGTAAGGTTGACTCAGTAGGGACGTTCAACGATCGAAATCAGTCGGCGCAATGACCGGCATAACCAAGGTAGTGGAGGCGGCGAGGCGGCTCGAGCGGGCGGTGATCCGCCTCGAGGCAGCGATGGAGCACGTCGAGGATGGCGTCGAGCGCGACCAGGCCTCCGCCGCGCTGGCGCAGGCGAGGGCGCAATACGCGGCGCTCAGCAGGGTGACGCAGCATGTCGCAGGACGCCTCGACCAAGCGATCGTCCGCCTCGATCGCGCGCTCCTGGAGGACTGATGGCCGAGGTTCATCTCACCGTCAACGGCCGCAGCTATCCCGTCTCCTGCGACGAGGGACAGCAAGCGCGGCTCAAGGAGCTCGCGCAGTACCTCGACCGCAAGACCGCGGATTTCGCCGCCAAGCTCGGACAGATCGGCGAGGCGCGCCTCCTCGTGCTGGCAGCGCTCGTCATCACCGACGAGCTCGCGGACGCGCAGTCACAGCTCCGCCGCCACGCCGCCGCGGCCACGAGCGGCAATGGCGTGGACACCGACGCTTTGAGCCAGGGGCTCGATGAGCTGGCCGAGCGGATCGAGACGATCGCGGAGCGGCTCGAGACCCATTACGTGCATTCCTAGCGCCGCCACCGGCGGCGCCGGGATCAGGGGCAATTCTCCAGTTGGAGCTGCGCCTGCCGCGCGGGCGGCGAAGTCGCGGGAGCGGCAAGCTCGACCGCGAGCATGATGCCGAAAGCGAGACTTGCGATTGCCCATGCGGCAGCGATCGCGCCTGCGCTGGCGCGCTCGCGGGCGGGGACGGCGTCGAGAGCGTCATAGTGGAAATGCCGCTTCGCCCGGTGATGCCGGGCGTCGTGATATTCGCGACCCAAGTTCACCTCCATGCCGGAGAACGAGGCGCGGCCGCCCGTTCCGTCGCTCCCGTGGGAGCGACGGATGAGTAAGCCGAGCAAGGTCGAGGGATGCTTAGCCGGTGACGAGCAAGCCGTTAGCGCTATCGAGCCGTCGTTACTCCGCGACGATTTCGCCGGAGCCGCCGAACTCGGCCGGGAAATCCTTGAGCTTCGGAAGCCCGTCGCGGATTCGAAGCACCGTCTCGCCGTAATTGACGTGGACGCCCGGGCGGAACTCGAGGGTTGGGATGGTCGAGGCGAAGACGTCGATGAGCCCCAGCGGGGGATGCTGGTTCATGATGTGGCCGCCGCACTTCGTGCAGAATTTGCGCTGGCTGAGCGCAGTCTTCTGGAAGGTCGCGATGTACTCCGAGCCCGCCTTGACGTGCACGGCCTCGGGCTTCCAGAGCGTGAAGGCGTTGACGGGGCCGCCGGACCACCAGCGGCAAGAGCGGCAGTGGCAATAGCCCATGGCCGCGGGCTCGCCCTCGACTTCGATCCGCACCGCGCCGCAGAAGCAACTTCCGGAGTGAATCATGTGTCCTTCTTTCTAGTCCGCTTGACGAACGAAGATCGCACAACGCACGGTGGGAATCCCGCGACTCCCCCATGGGCTTGCTCGATCTGATGCGGCGGAATTTAGTGACGGCGCCGCCGCATTCATATCCAAATCGCGCCACCTCTATCCCTAACCAGACGTTGTTGCGGCATCGGGGCGCTCCCGGTTGGGTTCAGCCCGAGGTGAAGGTATTGATTTCAAGCCCTCTTCGCCGCTTGCGCCGCGAGTCCCGGGGGTCCATCTTATGCCGCAGGATGGGGCTGTCTGGTGCGTCAGGTCGCACAAGACCCCGGGGCCGATATCGACCTCTTGGGAGCTGTCCCTACCGAGGCCCTGGTCTCGGCACACGGCGCCCACCTGCGAAAGCGGGCCTAGAGGGTTTGTCATGCCAACGGCCAAGATGGCTCCATCCGCCCCTCCCGTGTGCCCACCATGAGTGCCGAAGCGACTGCTGCAGCGAAAGCGGCGCTGCGGCGGCTGATGCGAAGCCGCCGCGCGGCGATCGCGCCTGCGCTCCGTGAGGCCGCGAGCGTCGCCGTCAGCGAGAGGCTTGCATCGTCGCTGCCCCATCTTGCGCTCCGCGCGGGCGCGGTCGTCGCGGGCTATGCGCCGATCAAGGACGAGCTCGATCCGCGCCCCGCGATGCGCATGCTCGCAGCACGCAGCTTCGTGCTCACGCTTCCCGTCGCGGGCGCGCCGGGAACGGCGCTCGGCTTTCGCGCGTGGACGCCGGGGATGCCGATGGTCGCGGACCGCATGGGGATCCCGGTACCGCCGGAGAGCGCGGCAGCGCATGAGCCGGAACTGCTGCTCGTGCCCATGCTTGCCTTCGACTCCGCGGGACGACGGCTCGGATACGGCGCGGGCTTCTACGATCGCACCCTCGCGGAGCTGCGGCAGCGGCGCGCGGTGCTCGCAATCGGCCTCGCCTATGCTGCGCAGCAGGTGGATTCGGTGCCGGCGGATCCGCACGACTCCGCGCTCGACGCGGTCGTGACCGAGGACGATGTGCTATGGTTCGCGCACGAGCGACGGGACGGGTGAGGCATGCGGATCCTGATTTGCGGCGACGTAATGGGACGATCGGGGCGCGCGGCGGTGACCTCTCGGGTGCCGCGGCTCCGGCGCGAGCTGGGCCTCGATTTCGTCGTGGTGAACGGCGAGAACGCCGCCGGCGGATTCGGCATCACCGACAAGATCTGCGCCGAGCTCTATGCCGCCGGTACGGACGTCATCACCACCGGCAATCACGTCTGGGACCAGCGCGAGCTCATTGGTTACATCGACGGCGATCCCCGCCTGCTGCGGCCGCTCAATCTGCCGGAGGGCACGCCCGGAGCGGGCGGCCGCGTCTTCTCTCTCGCGGACGGCCGGCGTGTCCTCGTGCTCAATCCGATGGCACGTCTCTTCATGGATGCGATCGACTGCCCCTTCGTGGCGGTCGACCGCGCGCTCGCGGCGCATCCGCTCGGCGACGTCCAGGCGATCGTCATCGACTTCCACGGCGAGGCTACGTCCGAGAAGACGGCCATGGGGCATTTCGCGGATGGTCGCGCCTCCGTTGTGGTAGGCACGCACTCGCATATCCCCACGGCTGACGCGCAGATCCTATCCAAGGGCACGGCCTATCAGACCGACTGCGGCATGTGCGGCGACTATGATTCCGTAATCGGCATCCGCAAGGAGATCGCGGTCGCCCGCTTCGTCCGAAAAATGCCGGGCGACCGCATGCAGGCCGCGGACGGCGAGGCGACGCTCTGCGCGGTCTTCGTCGAGACCGACGACGCGACCGGCCTCGCTCGGCGCGTCGAGCCCGTGCGCCTCGGCGGCCGGCTCTCGCCGCATCTGCCGCAGCTAGCGGCGGTGCCGGAACCCGCGAAATAGCGGGAGCTTTCGCCAGGGCGGCCCTCCGCCTATAGTGGAACGGCTCTAAGGAGGACCCGCGCCCTTGCCCCTCGACACCGCGCCATCCGTCTGCCCGCACGATTGTCCCAGCACTTGCGCACTCGAGGTCGAGCGCATCGACCGGCGCACCATCGGACGCATCCACGGCGCCCGTGACAATTCCTATACGGCCGGGGTCGTCTGCGCGAAGGTCGCGCGCTACGCGGAGCGCCAGCATCATCCGCTGCGCCTTCGCGAGCCGCTGATCCGTATCGGCGCGAAGGGAGCGGGGATCGAGGCCTTCAAGCCGATCTCCTGGGAAGCGGCGCTCGACCGCATCGCCGAGGAATTCCAGCATGCAACCGAGCGCTACGGCAGCGAGTCCGTCTGGCCTTATTACTACGCGGGCACTATGGGGCTCGTGCAGCGCGACGGGATCAATCGGCTACGCCACGTGATGCGCTACTCGCAGATGCAGAAGACGATCTGCACGGCGCTTGCCGATGCCGGCTGGTTCGCGGGCGTCGGCGTCAAATGGGGCGTCGATCCCCGCGAGATAGCGGAGAGCGATCTCGTGGTGGTCTGGGGCGGCAACCCCGTCGCGACGCAAGTCAACGTGATGACCCATATCACCCGCGCGCGCCGTCGTGGCGCGCCGCTGGTGGTGATCGACCCCTATCGCAGCCACACCGCGGAGATCGCGGACATCCATCTGATGCCGAAGCCAGGCACCGACGGCGCGCTTGCCTGCGGCGTGATGCACGTCCTCTTCAAGGAGGGCTTCGCCGACCGCGCCTATATGGCGAGATACACGGACGGTGCCGCCGAGCTCGAGGCACATCTGGAAAGCCGCGATCCCCATTGGGCGGCCGAGATCACCGGCGTTCCCGAGCAAGCGATCCTCGATTTCGCGCGGCTCTATGGCCGGACCAAGCGGAGCTTCATCCGCGTAGGCTACGGCTTCTCGCGCTCGCGCAACGGCGCGACGCAGCTTTTTGCCGCGACCTGCCTCCCCGCTGTCACCGGCGCCTGGCAGCATCGCGGCGGCGGGGCGCTCTATGGCAACGCCGGAATCTATACGCTGAACCGCACGCTCATCGAGGGATTGGACGCGCTCGATACCAAGACGCGGACGCTCGACATGACCCGGATCGGTCCGGTGCTGACCGGCGATCCCAGCGACATCGGCGCGGGGCCGCCGGTCGCGGCGATGCTGATCCAGAATACCAATCCGATGGTGGTGGCGCCCGAGACCATCAAGGTGCGCGAGGGATTCCGCCGTAGCGATCTCTTCGTCGCGGTGCACGAGCAGTTCATGACGGAGACGGCGACGATGGCGGACGTCGTGCTGCCGGCTACGACCTTCCTCGAGCACGACGACATCTACACCGGCGGCGGCCACACATTCCTACAGGTCGCGCGGAAAGTGGTGGAGCCCTATGCGGAGGCACGCAGCAATCATTATGTGATCTCGGAGCTCGCAAAGCGCCTCGGCGCGAAGCATGCGGGGTTCGGGATGACCGAATGGGAGATCATCGAGGAGAGCCTCCGCATTTCACGGCTGCCGGGACCCGAGAGTTTCGACGGCGGGCGCTGGCTCGATTGCGCGATCACCTTCGAGCGCGCGCATCATCTCGAGGGCTTCGGCCACAAAGACCGGCGTTTCCATTTCAAGGCGGATTGGGCGTCGCTCGGGCCCTATCACGAGGGGCTTCCGGCGCTTCCGGATTTCGTCGACGTCATCGCCCGCGCGGACGCCGAGCATCCCTTCCGCATGATGACCTCGCCCGCGCGCTCGTTCCTGAACAGCACCTTCAACAACACGCCCACAGGTGTCGGGCGCGAGGGCAGGCCCTCTGTGCTGATGCACCCCGGCGATCTCGCTGCGCTCCCTGCGGCTGCGGGCGATCGCATCCGACTCGGCAATCGTCTTGGCAGCGTCGTCGTGCACGCCAAGCCGTTCGACGGCCTCCAGCGCGGCGTCATTGTCGTCGAGGGCATTTGGCCGAACACCGCCTTCGAGGAAGGGCTCGGCATCAACACGCTTGTCAGCGCCGATCCCGGCCGCCCCAACGGAGGCGGGGTGTTTCACGATGCCGCGGTCTGGGCACGAAAAGCCTAGCCGCTGACACCCTCACCCACCCGCGCTGCGCGCGGGAGGGCGAGGGTCTTGGCTTATTTCAGCTTCACCGCCGTCCCATACGCCACGATCTCAGTAATTCCCTGCGCGATCTCGCCGGAATCGAAGCGCATCATCACGATGGCGTCGGCGCCGCGCTGCTGGGCTTCCGCGACCATGCGGTCGATCGCGTGCTGGCGCGCCTCCTGCAGCATTTTCGTATATTGGGTGATCTCGCCGCCGACGATGGTTTTAAGGGCGGCGCCGAAATTGCCGACGACGCTGCGGCTGCGTACGGTGATGCCGAAGACCTCGCCCAAGGTCTCCGAGATCTCGCGCCCGGCGACGCGCTCCGTGGTTGCAATGAGCATGACTTCCCCCGTCGAGAGTTGAGCGCAGGAGCTTGCCGCAGCGCGCTCGCGACGGCAATCGGCATTCATCTGGTTTCTTTGCGAGGACTGGGTCCATAGTATCCGCATGATCGACAAGAAGGACGCCGCCAAGGACCAGCTCCCGGCTCAAGCCAAGCAGGCGGAGGTCGACGCCTTCCTGCGGCAAGTCGCGGCGATGCCGACGGTGCGCCAGGCCTCGGGTCGCGGGCGGCTCATCTTCGCCCTCGATGCTACCGCGAGCCGCGGGCCCACCTGGGATCTCGCCTGTCGCCTGCAAGGCGAGATGTTCGAAGCGACGGCGAGCCTCGGCAGCCTCGACGTGCAGCTCGTCTTCTACCGCGGCTTCAGCGAGTGCAAGGCGAGCCGCTGGCTCTCGCGCGCGGAGGACCTTCACCGCGCAATGCTCAAGGTGAGTTGCGTCGGCGGCGAGACGCAGATCGCGCGCGTCCTCGGCCACGCGATAAGCGAAACGAAGGCTGGGTCCGTGAATGCGCTGGTCTTTGTGGGAGATGCCGTGGAGGAGGATCTGGGCGAGCTCTCGAAGCTCGCAGGCGAGCTCGGCCTGCTGAACGTCCCTGCCTTCGTCTTCCATGAGGGCGCGGATCCCGACGTGGCGCGCGCCTTCAAGGAGATCGCGCGCCTGACGCGCGGCGCCTATTGCCCCTTCGATGCCGGCAGCGCCAAGCAGCTCAAGGAGCTCTTGGGCGCGGTCGCCGTCTTCGCGGCCGGGGGCCGCAAGGCGCTCGCGGATTACAGCCGCAAGACCGGCGGCGCCGCTCTGCTCCTGACACGGCAGATGGGCGGCGGCTGATGCCGTATTTCATCGGCGGCATCGCACTCCTGGTGCTGCTGGTGTTCCTTGGCCGCGCCTATGTCGGTGCGAACCCCGCGACGATCCTCCGGTTCGTCAAATGGCTCGGCATCGCCCTCGGCTTGGTGCTCGCGGTGCTCCTGATCGAGAGCGGCCGCTTCATGCCCGTGGTGCTCCTCATGGGCATCGGCGCGTTGCTGTTGCGCCGAGGGAAGACGATCTGGCAGCGCATGAGCGGCAGCGCGGCGAGCGGCGCGCGCGGGCAAGTCTCGGAGGTCGAGACGGCCTATCTCCGCATGCGTCTCGAGCACGACACCGGCACCATGACGGGCACGGTTCGCAAGGGTCCGTTTCAGGGACGCCGATTGGAGGAGCTCGACATCCACGATCTCGTGACGCTCTGGCGCGAGGTCCGTGCCGAGGACCCGCCCTCCGTCAACTTGTTGGAGGGCTATCTCGATCGTTTCATGCCGGATTGGCGCAGCGCCGCCGCGGGCATGGGGGCGGGCGGCGGAGAGGCTCCGCACGCGGCCCAGAGCGCGGCGATGACGACGGACGAGGCATTGGCGATCCTCGGCCTCAAGCAGGGCGCGACGCCGGAGGAGGTCAGGGAGGCGCACCGCAGCCTCATGATCAAGCTGCACCCCGATCACGGCGGCTCCGATGCGCTCGCGGCGCAAGTTAACCGTGCTCGGGACTTGCTCCTCGGCGAGTAGCGAGCCCGGGGTGGCGCCGATAGGGGCTCCGCGGTATAAGGCCGGACCCCATGGAACAAGCGGGCGCCCTCGTGCGTTATCCGCGGTCTCGATCCCGCTCGAAAGAGAGCCAGATGCAGACTCCCGTTCGCAAAGCCGTGTTTCCCGTCGGAGGCTTGGGCACGCGCTTCCTGCCGGCCACCAAGGCCATGCCCAAGGAGATGCTTCCCGTGGTGGACAAGCCGCTCATCCAGTATGCGCTCGAGGAGGCGCGGGCCGCGGGGATCGAGGAATTCATTTTCGTCACGGGCCGCTCCAAGTCCGCGATCGAGGATCATTTCGATCACTCCTACGAGCTCGAGACGACGCTGCGCGATCGCGGCAAGACCAAGGAGATCGCCGACATCAACGCGTGGATGCCGAAGCCCGGGCAGGTCGCCTACACGCGCCAGCAGCAACCGATGGGTCTCGGCCACGCCGTCTGGTGCGCGCGCGACCTCGTGGGCGACGAGCCCTTCGCGGTGCTGCTGGCGGACGACCTGATCCTCGGCAAGACCCCTTGCCTCAAGCAAATGGTGGATGCGCGCGCCAAGACCGGCGGCAACGTGGTTGCGGTGATGGACGTACCGCGCGCGCACACCCGGCGCTACGGCGTCCTCGACGTCGAGCGCGACGACGGCAGCCTCGTGAGCGTCAAGGGCCTGGTCGAGAAGCCGGCGCCGGAGAAGGCGCCCTCGACCCTCAGCATCATCGGCCGCTACATCCTCGAGCCCGAGGTCTTCGCGCATCTCGGCCGGATCGGCAAAGGCGCCGGCAACGAGATCCAGCTCACGGATGCGCTCGCACGGATGATCGGCGGCAACAAGCCCTTTCATGGGCTGCGCTTCGAGGGCAGGCGCTTCGACTGCGGCGACAAGGTGGGTTTCCTGCAGGCCAACATCGCCTTCGCGCTCGCGCGGCCGGACATGGCCGCCGACGTAAAGAAGATCCTCGACGAATACTGCTGACAGGCATTCCCACATGAGCTCAGCGGCGGGTCACCGCTTCGACGCGACCATCCTGCGCGAATATGACATTCGCGGCATCCTGGGGCGCACGCTCGGCGAGGCCGATGCGCGTGCGCTCGGCCGTGCCTTCGCCGTCCCAGTGCTCGAGGGCGGCGGCAAGCGCGTCGCGGTCGGGCGCGACGGCCGCTTGAGCTCGCCCGCGCTCGAGGGCGCGCTGGTGGCAGGGCTCGCGGAGAGCGGCATCGACGTGCTCCGGATCGGGCTCGGCCCGACGCCCATGCTCTATTACGCTTCCGCCACCGCCGGCGTCGACGGCGCGATCATGGTTACGGGCTCCCACAATCCGCCCGATCACAACGGCTTCAAGCTGGTGCTGCGCGGCAAACCCTTCTACGGCCCCGACATCCAGCGGCTCGGTACGATCGCTGCGTCGGGCGCCTTCCGCGACGGCACAGGCAAGGTGACGACCGCGGAGCTCAGGGACGCCTACGTCGCGCGGCTCCTCCAGGACTACGATGGCAAGCGCGGACTCACGGTCGCTTGGGACGCCGGCAACGGCGCGACGGGCGAGGTGCTCGTGCGCCTCGCGGCGAAGCTGCCGGGGCGCCACATTCTCCTCAACGAGAAGATCGACGGCACCTTCCCTGCGCATCATCCCGATCCGACGGAGCCGGAGACGCTCCGGCAGCTTCAGGCGACCGTGGCGGCGGAGCAGGCCGATCTCGGCATCGCCTTCGACGGCGACGGCGACCGCATCGGCGTGGTCGACGCTAAAGGCCGCATCCTCTGGGGCGATCAGCTCATGACGGTACTGGCCGCGGATTTGATCCGCACGCGTCCCGGTGCCACCGTCATTGCAGACGTGAAGGCGAGCCAGGTCCTCTTCGACGAGATCGCCCGCATCGGCGGCACGCCGCTGATGTGGCGGACCGGACATTCGATCATCAAAACCAAAATGGCGGAGACCGGCGCGCCACTCGCGGGCGAGATGAGTGGCCACATCTTCTACGCCGACCGCTATTACGGCTACGACGACGCGCTCTACGCGGCCGTGCGTCTCCTGGGCATCCTCGGGCGCAGCAGCGAGACGCTTGCGGCGATGCGCGACCGGCTGCCGCAGGTCGTCAACACGCCGGAGCTGCGCTTTCCCTGTGCGGAGGAGCGGAAATTCGCGGTGGTCGCGGAGGTTCGCGACCGGCTGCAGCGGGCGAAGGCGGATATGGCGGACATCGACGGCGTCCGCGTGCGAACCAAGGACGGCTGGTGGCTGCTCCGTGCCTCGAATACGCAGGCTGTGCTTGTAGCGCGGGCGGAGGCGCGCGACGCCGCGGGGCTGGAGCGGCTCAAATCGGCGCTGGCCGCCGAGCTCGGCCGCAGCGGCATCTCGCCGCCGAAATTCTGATCAGCGCGCCGCGACGTTGACTGTGCCGGGACCGACGATGTTGCAGGCCGCGCGCTTCTGGTGGAGCGTCTGGCAGGCGCGCTCGGCCTCCTTGGCGCTGAATCCCACGATGCGGGCCCGATAGAAGCGCGACTTCTCCCCCTGATTCGGAGCCAGCACCGCGACGCTCTTGCCCTTGGCCCAGGGAAGCGCTGCGAGCGCCTCCTGCGCCGCGCGGGTCGCTCCCGCGCGCTGCGCGAAGGCGCCGACCTGAATGCTGAAGGTATCGCCTTGGGCCTGGCTGGCGTGGACGGGCTTGCGCGTCTGTGGCACCGCGGCTTCCGCGGAGCTCACGGGCGAAAGGTGATGGAGCACGCGCGCCGCACGATTGCTGAAACTGCGGTTCTCGGCGACGTCGGTGGCGTAGGCAAGCGCGGCGATCTGGTCGCCGCCTTGACCGAAGCCCGCATTGAGCAGCGCCGCCATCATGGCGTCGCGCGCTTTGGTGCTCTCGCCGCCCATCACGACTCCGATGAGGCGCCGGCCGTCGCGCACGGCGGAAGCCGCGAGATTGAAGCCGGAGGCGCGGATAAAGCCGGTCTTGATGCCGTCCATGCCTGCGAACCTCTGCATGAGATGATTGTGGTTCGCGTAGACGACGCCGCGGAAGATGAATTCTTGAGTCGCGAAATTCGCGTATTCCGTGGGGAAGTCGCGATAGAGCGCACGCCCGAGCGTCGCGAGATCGCGCGCGGACGAGACCTGATCGGGATCGGGGAGGCCGGAGGCGTTCTCGAAATGCGTCCGGGTCATGCCGAGCGCGCGCGCCTTCAAATTCATCTGCGTGACGAAGGCATTCTCGCTGCTGGAAAGGCCTTCCGCTGCGACGACGGCGGCGTCGTTCGCGGATTGCGTGACGAGGCCGAGGATGATGTCGCGCACCGCGATGGTCTCGCCGGGCTCGAGACCGAGCTTCGTCGGCGACATGCTCGCGGCATGCGCGGAGACCGGGAACTCCGTCTCGAGCCGGATGCGATGCTTCTCGAGCGCCTCGAAGATGAGATAGAGCGTCATCATCTTCGTGAGCGAGGCCGGATAATGCGGCGCATCCGCGTTCGACTCGCTGATCACCTTTCCTGTCTCGGCATCGATGACGATCGAGGTGAGCTCGGGCCGCGACGCATGCACCTTGCCACGCGCCATTGCAGCAGGCGCCGCGAGGAGCACGCAGAGACACGCTACAAGGGCGATGAGCCAACCCAGGCCCCCGCCACCAATCCCGCTCCTCGAACGCACTGCTGTCACCGTCCCACCATCGGCCAAGGTTCAGCCGCGATTCGGCCCCAACTATGAAAAGCCTAAAAAATTAAGGAAACCCTGTCCACGAAAACCCGAGGTGCCGCTCTAAATTTCTTGGCGAGGTGGTTGAATCTTATGGCGGAACTGGCCTCGGGTCGAAGCCCACCCCGCCCCGAAGTTGAATATTGCGACGCAACCGAAATCGATAGCTGATTTCGCGAATAACCTTGCAGCACAGGGCGAGTTTGCTATAGTCAAACTATGTTGCAGCGCAACAACGCGGGTCGCCATTGGATTTGGCCGCCGCGATCTTTGCACGCGAGGCGGCCAAGGAGTCCAAGTGACGATGAGCCCAAAGCCCCGAAAGAAATCGACGCCTGAAGCGCCGGCAGCGGCCCGCGCCAAAGCGCCGGCTTTGCCTGCGCCGGTTCCCGTGCCAATGCCTCCGCTGGAGGACGGTGTTTTCGCGATCTATCGCGATAGTGCTGGCCTCGCCAAGGAGAGTTTGGCGCTATTGACCGCTGTCAATGCGGCCATGACCGGGGGTCTGGAGCGGATAGGACTGGAGATTACGGGGCTGACGCGGGGCACGCTCGAAGCGGGGGCCGCCACGGCGGCGGCGCTTCTCGACGCTCGCACCGTCGCGGATATGGCGGCACTCAACGGCGATTTCGTCCGATCCTGCGCCGATCGCGTGGCCGCGAGCGCGATGAAGCTCTCGGAACTCGCATTCCAGACCGCGGGCGAGATCTACGAGCCGCTCGGCGCCCGCTTGGAGCGCGCCTTCGCGGTGCAGCGACTGCCGCTTTCGGCCTGAGTTCACGGCGCCCACGATGACGCAGCCCGGCGGACAACCTCCGCCGGGCTTTTCTGTTTTGCGGTCCGGCATTTACGGCGTTGTTAACGCGGATCGGGCATGCTGTTGCGAGCATGGCAGCACTGCGCCCTGCCCGATCGGGCAGGATCGAGGAAAGCGCTTCCTTTGGGCGCGAGGATACCAATATCATGGCTATGACCGTGGAGATGTGAGGCGAGTTTCGGCCGGGCACCATGAGCGATACCGAGAAACGCAATGGAGAAGGGCCGGCGACCGGCGTCATCGTCAAGGCGAAGCCCAAGACGAAGAAGCCGTCGATGTACAAGGTCCTCATGCTCAACGACGACTACACGCCGATGGAGTTCGTCGTGCACATTCTCGAGCGCTTCTTCGCCAAGACCCGCGAGGAGGCCACGCGGATCATGATGCACGTCCATCGCCGCGGCGTCGGGATCTGCGGCGTCTACACTTACGAGGTCGCGGAGACTAAGGTTACGCAGGTCATGGATTTCGCCCGCCAACACCAGCACCCGTTGCAATGTACGTTGGAAAAAGAATGACTCGAGGCAGGCACGAGACGAGCTCCTGCAGTTCAGGAAGAGGAAGACGCGTTCATGCTTTCGCGCAATCTTGAGAAGACGCTTCATCGAGCCCTCGGCTATGCCAATCAGCGGCGGCACGAGTACGCGACGCTCGAGCATCTGCTGCTGGCGCTGACCGAGGACCAGGATGCGGTCGCCGTGCTGCGCGCCTGCACGGTCGATCTCGAGAAGCTGCGCCGCGACCTCCTGGGCTACGTCGACAACGAGCTCGCCAATCTCGTCTCCTCGCACGGGGACGACGCGAAGCCCACCGCGAGCTTCCAGCGCGTGCTCCAGCGCGCGGCGATCCACGTGCAGTCCTCCGGCCGCGAGGAGGTGACGGGCGCGAACGTCCTCGTCGCGATGTTCGCGGAGCGCGAGAGCCACGCCGTCTATTTCCTCCAAGAGCAGGACATGACGCGCTTCGACGCCGTCAACTACATCTCGCACGGCATCGCCAAGGCGCCGGGCCGCTCCGAGACGCGCCGCGTCCACGGTGCGGAGGAGGAGGAGCGGCTCGAAAAGCCCTCCAAGCGAAATCACGACGCGCTCGACAGCTACTGCGTCAACCTCAATAAGAAAGCGAAGAGCGGCAAGATCGATCCGCTGATCGGCCGCGAGGCGGAGGTCGAGCGCACGATCCAGATCCTTTGTCGCCGCTCCAAGAACAATCCGCTCTACGTTGGTGAGCCCGGTGTGGGCAAGACTGCGATTGCCGAAGGCTTGGCGCGCCGCATCGTCCAGCGCGAGGTGCCGGACGTGCTGCAGGGCGCGCAGATCTTCGCCCTCGACATGGGCGCGCTCCTTGCGGGCACGCGCTATCGCGGCGATTTCGAGGAGCGCCTCAAGGCCGTACTTGGCGAGCTCGAGGCGATGCCCGGCGCCATCCTCTTCATCGACGAGATCCACACCATCGTCGGCGCCGGCGCCACCACCGGCAGCTCGATGGACGCCTCGAACCTGCTCAAGCCGGGGCTCGCCTCGGGCGAGCTGCGCTGCATCGGCTCCACCACCTTCCACGACTACAAGCAGACCTTCGACCGCGACCACGCCCTGGCGCGCCGCTTCCAGAAGATCGAGGTCGGGCAGCCGTCGGTGGAGGAGACGGTCAAGATCCTGAAGGGCCTGAAGAAGGTCTACGAGGAGCACCACGGCGTCGCCTACACGCCGCGCGCCCTCAAGGCCGCCGCGGAGCTGTCCGCGAAGCACATCCACGACCGCAAGCTCCCCGACAAGGCCATCGACGTCCTCGACGAGGCGGGCGCCCGCGATCGGATGCGGGCCGACGAGCGGCGCAAGCACCGGGTCACCTCCCGCGACGTCGAGCGGGTGGTGGCGAAGATCGCGAAGATCCCGGAGCGCACCGTCTCCGCCGACGACCAGGCCGCCCTCTCCAACCTGGAGCCCGAGCTCAAGAAGGTGATCTTCGGACAGAACGGCGCCATCGCCGCCAT
>DATJVP010000083.1:0-43586 GCA_035581425.1 Allostellaceae bacterium
CGCTCGACCGCACCCTCGGCGCCGCCCGCTTCGAGCAGCGCATGACAGGCAAGCCCCGTGTCCCAGATCGGCGAGAGACAGGGCTGGCAATAGCTGCGCCCGGGCTCAAGCACCAGGAGCTTCCGCAACGCAGCCTTCGCCGTGAGGACACGGGGATCGTCCTTGGGCACGCCGAGGCAGTCGAACATCATCACGGCATTCGCCATCGCGGGATATATCCCGCCGAGCCCGTCTTCGCCGTTGAGCCGCTCGCCGACGAAGGCGACCGCCTTTGCGATCGCACGATCGCGCCAGCCCTGCGGGAATTTCGGAACCCAGCGGCGGAGGCGCCGGTCGAGACGCGCGAAGGCCTCCGCCCAATTTGAGCCCTGGAGCCCCGGCGGCGGGATCGGCTCGTCCGGGAGGAAGAGTTCCTGCGCCGTCACGCCGCGGGGATTGCGCGCGCGCGGCTTCATGCTCATCAACACCAAGAGCGGCACGATCACCGTGCGCGACCAGTAGGAAACCTTGCTGAGATGGAACGGGAACCAGCGCGGGAGATGCATGATCTCCACAGGCATCATCGGCACGTGCTCCCAGCTCATCTCGCCGAAGAGCGCGAGCTGGATGCGCGAGAAGACGTTGACGCGGCCGGCGCCACCATGCGCGAGGATCGCCTCGCGCGCGCGGATCATGTGCGGCGCATCCGGCGAATCGCCAGCGGCCTTCAGCGCGAAATAGGCTTTCACCGAGGCGGAGATGTCGAAGTCGCCGCCGTGAAAGAGCGGCCATCCCCCGTGCTCGCCCTGGATCGAACGCACGTAGTGCGCGAGCGCCTGCTGCAGTCCCTCGTCGATCTCGTCGAGGTAATGCTGGAGCAGCAGGTATTCCGCGGGGATCGTGACATCGGCCTCGAGTTCGAACGCCCAATGTCCGTCGGCATTCTGCAGGCGCAGCAGTGCCGCACTCGCGCTCTCGATGCTTGCATCGAGGCTGCGGGGGGCGGATTCCACTCGATAGGCGCGGGCTTCGGACAAGGGGCTATTCTGGGTGCAGGTGCGGGGGGATTTGCGGGCGACACCATGGCGTCGCCGGCGCCGGGGCTCAAGTGTTTTATGTCACTCGCCTGAGCAACAGGCCTGCGGCGGCAAAGCCCGAGCGAATCGCTCCTTCTATTGTGGCGGGCAGTCCCGTATCCGTCCAATCCCCTGCCAGAGCCAGGTTTTGCCACGCCGTTCCTGGCCTCGGACGGTGCGCGAGCTGCTCGGGAGTTGCCGCAAAAGTGGCGCGGCGCTCCTTCACGATCTGCCAGGGCGGCATTGCTTGCTCGCCGAGATCGTAGGCCCGCGCGACCTCGCGCCAGAGCACCGGAGCGAGCTCCTCGGCCGGCGTGTCCATGAGCCGGTCGGCCGCACTCACCGTGACGGAGAGAACTTCGCGCTTCCGGAACACCCATTCCGAGGTGCCGCCGATCAGTCCGACAAAAAGGGGCGCTGCGCTGGGCGCGGCAAAGCGATAATGCGCATTGAGGATGGCGCGGAACTCCTCCGGCGCGTCTATTCCCGGGAGGAGCCGCGTCGCGACCGGCGCGGTCACCGCCAGCACGACCCCGTCCTCCGCGTCGAGCTCGACGCGGCCCCCGTCGAGTTCGAGCGCCTCGACTCTCGTGCCGTCATCGACGATGCCGCGAAGCCGCGATCCCAGGCGCAGCTCCGCACCGAGTGTCGAGAGCCGTGCGAGCGCGGGATCGATGAGGCTCTCGGAAAGGCCTTCGCGCGGCACCAGCGGGAGGCAGGCGGCGCCGCCGCGGCCAAAGCTCTCGCCAAGCACGCGGCGCAAGAGCTGAGCGGAGCCCGCCTCGACTTCGGTATTGAGCGCAGCGACCGCGAGCGGCTGCCAGAGGCGGCGGAACAGCAGGGTGCGGGTGTCGAGCGCTTCCGCGACCGTCGCTTCCGGACCCCGGCGCTGCAGCCCCAGCGCGCGGAGATAATCGAAAGCCCGGGTGCCAGGGACCCGGCGCCTTCGGCTCCAGAGCCACCAGGGGATGCGTCCGCGATTGGGCCGGAGCGTCCAGCGCTCGCCCGTTCCGAGATCGAGGAAGGGATAGGCCGGCGACGACGGCCCCGTCAGCGTATCGGCCGCACCGATCGCGCGGAGATAGTCCATCGCCGCGGTATTGCCGGCGATGAGGAGGTGATTGCCGTTGTCGATGCGGCAATCGAGGCTCGTATCGAAATAGGAGCGGCACCGCCCGCCGGCCTGCCGGCCGGCCTCGTGGAGGACGACGGTACGGCGAGCCTCCGCGAGGCGCAGCGCCGCCGCGAGCCCCGCAAGCCCCGCCCCCACCACATGGACGCGCTTCACAGCAGCCCGTAGCGCAGCGCGAAGAAGAGCTTGACCGCGCTGGGGATGCGGACCGGGCGATCCAGATGCCGCCAGCCCCGACGCTTCAAACGGCGGAGGATCGCCGCATAGACCGCCCCCATCGCAGCCGCGGGACGCATCGGCTTGCGCGGACAGGCACGCATCGCCGCACGCGCCTCCGCGAAATGCCGCTCCGCGATCTCCGCGAGCGCTTCGCAGGCGAGCGGCAGCGCCGGATGCGTCAGTACCGAGGCGGGATCGCCGATGGGAATACCCTCCCCCTCCAGCAGTTCCTGCGGGAGATAGAGCCGTCCACGCTCGGCATCCTCCAGGAGATCGCGGAGGATGTTGGTGAGCTGCAGCGCGCGCCCCAGCGAGTAGGCAACCCGATCCGCGGCGGTGGAAGCGACGCCGAAGGCGCGCACGGAAAGGCGTCCCACCGCGCTCGCGACGCGGTCGCAGTAGAGGTCGAGCTCGGCCATGCCGGGCGCACGGATGTCCGCGACCGCATCCATCTCCATGCCGTCGATCACCGCGAGGAAATCCTCGCGACGGAGCGCGAAGTCGCGGGTGGGCTCGAGCAGCGCGCGCGTGATGGTGGTCGTGGGCATTCCCGCGAAGAGCGCATCGATCTCGCGCCGCCAGCCATCGAGGCCGCGACGCTTCGCGTCAGCGGGATCGGCGCTGTCGGCGATGTCGTCGACCTCGCGGCAGAAGGCGTAGATCGCGAACATCGCATCGCGCCGCGCCTCCGGAAGAACGCGCATCGCCCAGTAAAAGGACGTGCCCGCGGCCTCGACACGCGCTCGGACGGCGGCGCGCGCCTCGGAGGGACTCAAGGGTGCAGCGGCGACGCTCATGCCGCCCCCCGCCCGCCGCGCCAAAGCCCAATGACGAGGGCCGCAGCGAAGTCCCATTTGCCGAGCTTGACGCGGCTCGCCAGCGGATCGCCACGACGGAGATGCTCGGTGAGGCGCTCCGCGAGATTGACGATGATGGCCGTCTCGCGCCGGAGACCACGGCTTTCAACGCGCGGCGGCAGGTCGCGCGCCCGCCGCACCAGCTCCGCGGTGCGGTCGAGGAGATAGTCGAGAACGCGGCGCAAGCCCGGCGTCGCGGAGGCGAGCGTCAAATCGTCGATCGCAGCGCCGAACCGCGCGAGATCCTCGGTCGGGAGATAGACGCGGTCCAGCAAGCGATGATCGGTGACGCAGTCCTGCAGGTGGTTCAATACCTGCAGCGCTGAGCAGAGCGCGTCGTTGGGCGGCCAGGTGTCGCGGCTCTCGCCGTGGAGGTCGAGAAGCTGCCGCCCCACCGGCGAAGCGGAATAGCGGCAATACTCCATGAGATCGTCCCAGTCGCGATAGCGAAGCTTGGTCGCGTCCATGCGGAAGGCGCGGAGCACGTCGTGGCAATGCTGCGGCGTGACGCCCGTCGCTAGGAGGCTTTCGCGCATCGCCTTCGCCGCCGGAGCGTCCTCGCCGGGTGCACCGTCGAGCACCGCGCCCATGCGGTCGAGCCGGCGGACTTTCTCTTCCGCAGAGAGATCGGGGCTGTCGGCGACGTCGTCCGCCTGGCGCGCGAAGCGGTAGAAGGCGTGCACGGCCGGGCGCAGGTCGCGCCGAATGAGCCAGGAGCCCACGGGAAAATTCTCGTCCGCGGCGCCCTTGCCGGACGGCATCTCCACGGTGGCGATCAAGCCGCGGGACTCCCAGCGTGCGTGCGACCCTTCCATTCTCCTCCTCTGCCGAGCCAATGGCGCCGCGCGGAATCGACGGTCGCGGCGATGTACACCAAAGCGATGAGCGGCAGCAAGGGCGCCCAGGCCGGCGATTGCTCGTAGAGGCGCAGCGTCGGCAGATAAGCGAGCGCCATCACGGACCACGCGGAAACGCCGAGCCAAGCCGCTGCATTGCCCGAGCAGGCGACCGCAACGGGCGCAAGGAAGGTCAGCGTCATGCCCAACACCGTCGCGACCAACAGCAGCGGAGAATACCTGAGCTGCGCGTAGGCGGTCCGCGCTACCATCCGCCAGATATCCTCGAGCGCGGGATAGGCGCGCAAGCTCCGGGTCTCCGTGCTGAGCCCGAGCCAGATCGGCCCGCCGCGCTTCACCGCGCGCGCGAGGGCGCAGTCGTCGATGATCTCGCCGCGGATCGCGCCGATGCCGCCGATCCGCCGCAGCGCCTCGCGCCGGACCAGGACGCATCCGCCCGCCGCGCCGGCGGTGCGGTTGCGGGGATCGCGGATGCGGGCGAAGGGATAGAGCATCTCGAAGAAGAAGACGAAGGCCGGCACGAGGAAGCGCTCGGCGATGCTCTCCATCCGCAAGCGCACCATAAGCGAGGCGAGATCGAGGCCCGTCGCGATCCGCGCGGCGAGCTCGCGGAGGTTGGTGCGGTGATGGAGGATGTCGGCGTCGGTCAGCAGGATCAGCGCCGGCGGCAGATCGCGCCGCTCCGCCTCGGCAATCCCTTCACTGAGCGCCCAGAGCTTCCCCGTCCAGCCCTGCGGCAGGTCGCGGGCCCGCAAAACGGTGAGGCGATTTCCGGCATCGGCGTCGAGGGCAGCGGCGCGCGCAACCTCGGCAGTGCCGTCGCTGCTTTGATCGTCGACGAGGATCACGGAAAATTCGCCGGGATAGTCTTGGCCCAGCAGCGAGCCCACGGCTTCGCCGATGTGCTCGGCCTCGTTCCGTGCGGGCACCACCGCGACAATTCTGGGCCAGTGCTCGGGTTCCGGCGCCCTCGGCTGCACCATCTCACGCCAGAAGTTGCCGCGCAGCAGCAGGAGATAAATCCAAATGCCGAGGCTGATCCCGGCGAGTGCCGTCCAATAGATCACCGCAGCATCCCCCGCTCGCGAAACCAATCGATCGCGTCCGCAAGCGCCTGATCGGTGGGACGCGTACGATATCCGAGCTCGCGCTCGGCCTTGACGGAGGAGAAGTACATCTTCTTACGCGCCATGCGCAGGCTGTCGAAGGTCACCATGGGCTCGCGGCCGGTGATGCGGCCGATCGTCTCTGCGACTGCCGCCACGGGCCAGACGACGCCGAGCGGCAGGCGCAGGCTCGGTGGCTTGCGGCGGACGATGGCAGCAATCCGGCGGAGTATCTCCGCGAGCGCGAGGTTCTCGCCGCCGAGGATGTAGCGCTCGCCAATCTTGCCGCGCTCCTCCGCGAGGAGATGGCCTTGCGCAACGTCGTCGACATGGACGAGGTTGAGTCCGGTATCGACGAAGGCGGGCATCCGGCCCGAGGCGGCTTCGAGAATGACGCGGCCGGTCGGCGTCGGCTTGATGTCCCGCGGCCCCACGGGGGTCGAGGGATTGACGATCACAGCGGGAAGATGCTGGGTCTCCACGAGATGCCGGACCTCGGCTTCTGCCAAAAACTTCGACTGCTTGTAGGGGCCGACCATGTCGGCGTAGCTGCTGGGCGTCGTCTCGTCGGCGGGAGTGCCATCGGCATTAAGGCCGAGGGTCGCGACACTCGAGGTGTAGACGATGCGCTCGACGCCGGCGGCCTGCGCCGCCTCCATGAGCGAGCGCGTGCCCTCGACGTTGGCGCGGAACATCTGCGCGGGATCGCGCACCCAGAGCCGATAGTCCGCCGCCACGTGATAGAGCGTGCCGCAGTTTGCGACGGCGCTCGCCAGGCTCGCCCGATCCTCCAGGGATCCCAGCGCGATCTCGATATCGAGCCCCGCGAGGTTGCGCCGGTCGCTCGCGGGTCGCGTGAGCACGCGGACGCGACGCTTCGTCGCAAGCAGAGCGCGCGCCACCGCGGCGCCCACGAATCCCGTGGCGCCCGTGACCAGCACGGGCTTAGAGGGTGCAGATTGCATAGTTTAGGACGATGGGCCGGCACTCTCACGCTTCCAACGCTTCGCGCTGGGAGGGTGAGGGTCTCGCCGCAAGGTCATTGCGCGGCGACGACGGTGCCGTTGCCGATCGCGCGCTCCGCGGTCGCGCGCGCCTCGCGATCGACGGCGATTACGTCGTCGAGGCTCTCGACCGCGCGCGTGGGCAAGGCGTCGAGCGTGCGCTCGACCGTGCGGGCGATGTCGAGGAAGCCGATGCGGCGCTCGAGGAAGGCCGCAACAGCGACCTCGTTTGCGGCATTGAGGACCGTAGGTGCGGTGCCGCCTTCGAGGAGCGCGTTTCGCGCAAGGCGCAACGCCGGGAAGCGCTGGGGATCGGGCGCCTCGAAGGTGAGGCGCGCGAGCGTCGCGAGGTCGAGGCGCGGGCTCGGAGCGCCGATACGGTCGGGCCAGCCGAGCGTGCTCGCGATGGGCGTGCGCATGTCCGGGGATCCCAACTGCGCGAGCATCGAGCCGTCGCTGTAGCAGACGATGCCATGCACCACCGATTGCGGGTGCACGACCACCTCGATGCGCTCGCTCGGAAGGCCGAAGAGGTGATGCGCCTCGATCACCTCCAGGCCCTTGTTCATCATGGTCGCGGAATCGACGGAGATCTTGGCGCCCATGCGCCAGTTTGGATGCGCGACCGCCTGCTCCGGGCTCATGCGCTCCATCTCCGCGAGGCTCCGCTCGCGGAAGGGACCGCCGCTTGCGGTAAGGATGATGCGCTCGATCGCATGCCGCTGCGGCTCGTCGAAGACCTGGAAGATCGCATTGTGCTCGCTGTCGACGGGAAGGAAGCGCGCTCCGTGCGTTTTCGCCTCCGCCGTCACGAGGGCGCCGGCGCAGACCAGCACTTCCTTATTGGCGAGCGCCACCAGCGCGCCGCGCCGGACCGCGGCCAGCGTCGGCGCGAGCCCCGCGGCGCCGACGATTGCGGCCATCACCCAATCCGCCGGGAGCGTCGCCGCTTCGACGAGAGCCTCCTGGCCTGCGCCGGGCTCGATCCCGCTCCCTGCGAGCGCCGATTTGAGCGCGCGATAGTGGCTCTCCTCCGCGATCACCGCGAATTTGGCACGGAGCCGCTTCGCCTGCTCCGCCAGAAGCTCGACGTTCCGATGGGCTGTAAGGGCCTCCACCCGGTAGCTCTCGGGCTCGGCCTCGATGAGCGAGACCGTGTTGCAGCCGACCGACCCGGTCGAGCCGAGAATGCTGACACGGCGGGGCTTCGAGGGATTGCGTTCCATGGCTACTGATAAACCGGCCACCCCTTCCGGTGCAAACCGGCAAATCGTGTCAGCCCGACGAGACCTGCCCCGTCGCTCGGAGTTCCTCGACCCGATGCGCGATGCGCTCGAGATGGCGGTCGCGAATGCCAAGATCTTGAAGATGCTGGACCGTAGAAAAGAGGTAATGACAACAGGGCCCTAGAGCGCCTTCTGCACGTGCTATCACAGCCGCCACCCGCTCGTCCGGGAGCTTCCCGGCATAGCGGGGATGGGCGGTATTCATGGCGAAGGTAACAGCGCGAACCGCACCTTCGGGAGTCGAGGCCTTGATCCAGCGGGGCTCGTAGGCGCCGGTCAGCATCTCGCGATGCCAGAGCAGCAGCAGCTCATGCTCGCTCTCCGCCGCCGCGATGCGGTAGACGACGCCGCTGCAGGAGCCGCCGCGCTCGAGTCCCAGCGTCAGTCCCGGCGAATCGGCCGTGCCGCGCCCTAGATGCGTCCATAGGCAGAAACGCCGGTGATGGCCCCAGACCTCCGCTCGCCGCCGCTCGACGGTGTGGATGGTGGGGTTCCAAATGAGGGAGCCATAGGCGAAGAGCCAGACGTCCCCGGCTCCGTCCGGGCGCTTCGCGAGAGTGGCCGCGATCGACGCCTTATGCTCCTCCTCGGTTCGAATTTTCAGACTGGGATCGGCGGTTGCGATCCAGCGCCGCATCGTGCCGTTCAGAATATTCTCGCGCGTGAGCTCGATCTCGCGTTTGGGCTCGGTCATGTTCGGCTAGGAAAGCGCGGGGTCTTCGTCGAGGGAGCCGCGAAGCTTGGTGAGGAGCGCGTTGAGTATCTGCAGCTCCTGCGCCGAGAGCGCTCTGAGCGCCACTCGGTTCACCTCCGCTGCAAGCGGCAGAAGGCGCTTTTCGAGCGCGCGTCCCCGTTCCGTAAGGAAGACGTTGACGATCCGCCGGTCCGCGCGATTGCGAAGCCGGCGGACGAGCCCTTTGCGCTCCATGTTGTTGAGCGCGCTCGCGGTCGTCGGCTCCATCATGCCGACGCGTTGGCTGAGCTCTCGCTGGCTGATGCCGTCCTCGAGCCAGAGCACGCGGAGGAAATACCACATGCCGATGGTGACGCCCTCCGGCGCGATCCTCGCCTGGAGCGAGCGAGTAAAAGCGCGGTGCGTCTGTCGCACGAGATAACCGACGCTGCGCCCCGGTGGCAGCAGCGCGTCGATCGCGATCTCGTCCTCGGCGATGGCAGTCATGCCCTCTCGTCTAGAGCCAAGCACAGTGCACGTCAAAGGCCCCGCGGTCGCAGGAGCCGTAACAATTGACCGAGGTCGCAGGCTCTGCGATCCTCATCGTTAGATACCTAACCATTTCTTGAAGCGAGGCGCCAGCATGGACGACAGCGCGCCAAGGCTGCAGCCGGAGACAGACGGCCGCCGCTGGCCCGAGGGCGGGCTCGCGCGCGTCCCCTACTGGATCTACACGGACCCAGGGATCTACCGCGCGGAGCAGGAGCGTATCTTCTGCGGCCGAAGCTGGGCCTATGTCGCGCTCGAAGCGGAGGTGCCGAAGCCCGGCGATTTCATCCGCACCTATGTGGGCGAGAAGCCGGTCGTGGTCGTGCGCGATCTCGAGGGCGGCATCAACGTGCTGCTCAATCGCTGCGCCCATCGCGGCGTCGAGTTCTGCCAGAACGCGCCGGGCAACGCGCGCGAATTCATGTGCCCCTATCACCAGTGGACTTACGATCTCAGGGGCAACCTCTTGGCCGTGCCGTTCCGGCGCGGCGTCCGCCGGCAGGGCGGGATGCCCGAGGATTTCCAGCTCGAGGAGCACGGCCTCACGCGCTTCAAGGTGGCGCGTCGGCACGGCGCGATCTTCGCGAGCCTCGCAGAGGAGATGCCGAGCTTCGAGGATTATCTCGGCCCGACGATGCTGAAGTATTTCGACCGCGTTTTCGATGGCCGGTCGCTCACGGTGCTCGGCTACATGCGCCAGCGCATAGAGGCCAATTGGAAGCTGATGTTCGAGAACATCAAGGATCCCTATCACGCGAGCCTGCTTCACGTCTTCCTCGTGAGCTTCGGCCTCTTCCGCGCGGACCAGCCCTCTGCCGTCGAGATGGACGAGAGCGGCATGCACAGCGCTCTGGTCTCGATGCGGGGTGAGCAGCAGGCCACCGAGGGAACGGCCGAAATGAAATCCTTCCGCGCGGATTTCAAGCTCGCGGACCCGCGCCTTCTCGACCCTGTCCGTGAGTTTCCCGGCAATGCCACGGTCGTGATGCAGACGATCTGGCCCAATCTCATCGTGCAGCAGCAGTCGAATACGCTCGCAATGCGCCAGCTCGTGACGCGCGGGCCCACCAAGTTCGATCTCATGTGGACCTTCTTTGGCTATGAGAACGACCCGCCGGAGATGAGGCAGCGGCGCATCCGGCAGGCGAACCTCATGGGCCCCTCGGGCTTCGTCTCCGTCGACGACGGCGAAATCATGGAGTTCTCGCAGCACGGCATCGAAGCCTTCCCGCGGGACCAAGGCGTCGTCGAGATGGGCGGCCGCGACGTCCGCAATGAGAACCACATGGTGACGGAAGCGGCGATCCGCGGCTTCTACCGGCATTACCGCGCGGTGATGGGGCTTTGAGTCGGAGATCAATCGGAATGCAGCCTAGAGCCTGCCCATCCCCTTCCCCCTTGAAGGGGAGGGGCAGGGGTCTGCGTTGCCGACGCCCATGCCGATAGATCCCGCGCTGCGCGACGATATCGACGCGCTCTACGCCGACTACGCCGAGGCGCTCGACGAGAACCAGCTCGAGCGCTGGCCCGATCTCTTCGTCGAGGAGTGCCTTTACAAGGTCGTGCCGCGGGAGAATTGGGAGCGCAATCTCCCGATCGCGCTCATGCTCTGCGAGAGTCGGCGCATGCTGCAGGATCGCGTCACCGCCGTGCGCAAGACCGCGGTCTATGCGCCGCGTAGCTTCCGGCACTTGATCGGGCAATTTCGGATTCAGGCCGAGACGCCGGAGCGCCTCCGCGTCACCGCCAACTACGTGGTGCTGCAAACCCTCGTCGACGACCTCACGCGGATCCAAAACGCGGGCAAGTACGTCGATCTCATCGTACGCACGCCCGAGGGGCTGCGCTTCAAGGAGAAGATCTGCGTCTTCGACAGCGTGCTCGTGCCGAACTCGCTGATCTATCCGATCTGAGCCCGACGCGGAGAAGCCGCGGAGAGCAGTCCCGCCCGCTCCAGCACTTGATCCAGGCGCTTCGCCAGCTCCGAGGTCGCGGGAACCATCGGCAGCCGATGCTCCTCGTTCGGCAGGATCCCCAGTCTCTGCATCATGTATTTCATGGGGATCGGATTGGTGTCGAAGAAGACTGCCTGATTGAGCTCGAGGAGCGCGAAATGCGCGGCGCGCGCCTCGGCCATGCGTCCCGCGAGCACGTGCTCGCAGAGTCCCGCTACTTCCCTGGGCATGAGGTTGCCCACGGCGTTCATGACGCCGACAGCGCCCACTGCCATCATCGGGAAGCTCAGATCCTCGAGCCCCACGAAGACGCGGAAGTCGAACCCGAGGCGCGCTAGCACTTCGCTCACCAGGTTCAAATCGTTGACCGCGTGCTTCATGCCGACGAGGGTCGGGACCTTCTCGGCGATGGCGGCGATGCTCTCCACGGTCATGTTGACCGCGGCGCGGCCGGGGATGTGATAGATCAGCAGCGGCAGGCCGCTGCGCTTGCCGATATCGACGTAATACTCGACGAGGCCGCGCTGCGGCGGGCGCACGAAATAGGGCGTCACCACTAGAAGCGCGTCTGCGCCCGCCTTTTCTGCCGCCGCGGTCATCGCGACGGTATCCGCATGCGATTGGCCGCCGGTGGCGGCGACGACGGGGATGCGCCCTGCGGCGGCCTTTACCGCGACCTCGACGAGGCGGTTGCGCTCTTCGACGCAGAGTGTGCTCGGTTCCGCCGTCGTGCCGTTCACGACGATCCCGTGCGAGCCCTCCGCAACTTGGCGCTCGACGAGCCGCGCATAGGTCTCGTAGTCGACGGCGCCGTTCTTGAACGGCGTCACCAGCGGCGGATAGGAGCCACGGAGAAAGTCCTCGCGCAGGCGCTGCATCGGCTCAGCCCGCCTTGGCGCGGTTGGTGGCGAAGCCTTCCTGCTGACCCAGCACCGCGAGCGGCATCTTCAGGCTCTCCTGCCAGAGGATGGATTCCAGCGCGATGTGCATGGGCTGGTCCTGCACCGTGAGCTCGTACACGGACTCGTCGTAGGAGGCGTGGTTGTGGACCGCCCATCCCGGCGCCGAGAGCATGAGGTCGCCGGCCTTCCACTCGTAGACCTCGCCCTCGACCGTGCTGCGCCCCCGCCCCGCGAAGTAGTAATTGATCGCGGCGGAGGTGTGGCGATGCGGACGGTCCACGATTTTCGGCGGGCGGATCGTCATCGTCGCGAAGAAGCTCGGGGTGCAGCCGTTGGTGCGACCGGTCATGGGGTTGTACATGAGGTAGAGCCGGCGGCCGACGTAGTCCTTGCCGAGGGCGACGAGCTTATCGAGCTCGGCCTTCACGTCCTGCCACGGCCAGTGCAGCGCTTTCGACTCCACAGCGGGCGGATTGATCAGCCGCTCATAGGGCATGAGCATCGCGCCCTCAGTCCCAAGCTCGAATGTGCCGTAAGGGCTTTGGCGGCGCGGATCGTCGTGGCTCTCCTCCTTCGCCACCGCCTCAAGCAGCGTCGGATTCTCCTCGACGAAATGCACGTTGAGCATCTCCAGGAGCGCGGCGTTGGAATAGGTGAGCCGCACCTGCAGCGCCTCGGTGTCGTTGACGTGGAAATAGGGGTGCATCGAGGGCGTGTTCCAGACGTCGTATTGCCGGAACCCCACGCGCTTACCCTTGATCGCCGAGGAGCCCGCGCCGTGAATGCAGAAATTCACTTGCGTCGAGTTCTGTCGCACCACCGCCGTGCGCTCGCCGGGTTTCAACACTTCGAGCGCCACTTGAATCCCAGGTGCGAGCCCATCGCCCTTTCCCGCGAGCGGATGTTTGATGAGCGCACGCCGGCGGCCGTTCGCAGGCTTGGGCGCGCTCGCGAGCCGCTCGATCTCGGCGTCGATCGCCTCCTTGGGGATCACCACCGCAGGCCAGAGCTCGATCGGATCGGGCGCGGCGCCGCTACGGTCGAGAAAGAAGGATTGGGTCATCTCAATCTCCTTGCAGTGCAGGCGCGACGGCTTTGAGCCTGGGCTTGGCGCGCTGCGGATGGGGGATCGCTCGGCCGAGCCCTTTTTCGCGGGCGCGGCGGTAGATTTCGACGCCCAGGGAAAGATCGGAAATCCCCATCCCCATGGCCTTGAAGAGTGTGAGGTCGGTGCCTCTCGGACGCGGCTCGCGCGTGGCAACGATCGCCGAGATCGGGATCACTCGGCGCCATTGCGCCTCGTCGCTGCCGAGCGCTTCCTGGAACTCTCGCGAGAGATTGCGCACCTGGGGCACGCTGTCGGCCGCGATGATGGCGGCGCGCGCGAGCAATTCGGGCTCAAACTCCATTCGCTCCGGCGTGATTGCACCGACGGCATTGATGTGCGCACCGCGGGCCGCCATACCCGAATTCAGGAAAGACGCCCGCGCGCGCGTCACCAGTGTGATGATCGAGGCGCCCTCGACCGCGGCCACGACCGACGCCGCTTCCTCCGCTGGAAGATCGAGCTCGCCGCGCACGCGCTTGACGAAGGCCGCGCGGCGTCCGGGATCGGGACTGAAGACGCGCAACCGCCGCAGAGAACGGACAGCCGCCACCGCCGCAAGTTGCGCGATCGCCTGCTTTCCGGTCCCAATCAGGGCCATGTCGTCGGCCGCGGGCGCTGCGAGCCACCGCGTCGCGACGCCACTGATCCCGCCGGTGCGGAGCTGCCCCAACGCGAAGGCCTCGATGATTGCCTTGAGCGCGCCATCGTGGCTGTCGAAGAGGATGAGCAGCGGCGTCGCACCGCCCTCGGTATGCGCCCAGGTCTTGGTGCCGACGAAGCCGCTTTCGGGGAAGAGCGCGCCCACCGCGTGGAGCGTATGTCCGCCACCCCAGATCGCGTGCGTCTTCACCATGTTCTCGGCCTTGCCCTCGGCCTCGAGCGCAAGCCCCCGTTCCAGCGCGGCAATCGCCTCGCCCATGTCCATGAGGCTCGTGACCTCGGCCTCGGTGATCCAGATCGGATCGGCCACTGTTTCTCGACCCTTCTCGCCCGCGCGGAAACCCATAGATTTCTAATCGTTAGAAATCGTAGGATTTTGGCTTCTCGTAAGTCAAGAACGCCCGGAGATCATCGCCCATGGCGCCGTTGCCGCTCACGATTGCGATCAACGACTACGACCACGTCCGCGACCTCCTCACGGAGCGCGTCGAGGCCGAGGGTATCGCGCTCACCGCGCTCAACTTCGAAGTCGAGGAGATCTTCTACCGCTTCGTCAATTTCCGCGAATGGGACGTCTCGGAGATGTCGATGGGAAAATATGTCTCGCTGCGCGCGGGCGGCGATGAGTCCGTGATCGCCATCCCCGTCTTTCCCTCGCGCGTCTTCCGTCATTCCGGCATCTACGTGCGCCGCGACGGTCCCGTGAAGTCGCCGGGCGACCTCCGGGGCAAGCGTGTCGGCGTTCCCGAATGGTCGCAGACCGCGGTCGTCTACATGATGGGACTGCTTACCGAGGAGTATGGGCTCAAGCTGCAGGAGATCGAGTGGCTGCAAGCCGGCGTAAACAATCCCGGCCGCACCGAGACCGCGCATCTCGCGCTTCCCGAGGATGTGCGTCTGACGCGCGTCACCGACAAGAGCCTCGACGGCATGCTGCTCTCGGGCGAGATCGATGCCGCGCTATCCGCGAACCCGCCGCGGAGTATTCATGTCGGCGATGCCCGGGTACGCCGCCTCTTCGAGAACTATGCGGAGGCCGAGCGCGCCTATTACACCAAGACTGGGATCTTCCCGATCATGCACACGGTCGCCTTGAAGCGCGACGTCTACGAGCGCAACCGCTGGATCGCCATGAACCTCATGACAGGCTTCGAGCTCGCGAAGCGACGGAGCCTGGCGCGGCTCCGCGAGATCAATACCGCGCGCATCCCGCTGCCGTGGCTCCCGACCGCCACCGCGGGGATCACGGCGCTCATGGGCGAGGATTTCTGGCCCTACGGCGCCGAGCTCAACCGCAAAACGCTGGACGCCTTCCTCCGCTTCGCCCATGCGACCGGCGTCTGCAAGCGGCGGCTCGAGGTGCAAGAGCTTTTCGCGCCGGAGACGGCGTCGCGATTCAAGGTGTAGGCCGCGGCCGAGATCGCGAGGCCGCCCCGTGCCCTGGGCATCTCCTGCTGGGAGCCGATGCGCGGCCGAAAATCGTGAATATGATCGACAATCTCGAACGCGGCGCGATCGCGCGTCGGCTGAGCCCCTCGCGGGGATCCTCGCTCGACAGGAGCGCCGCATTCCGCTATTGAACCGCGTTTCATGCGGCAGGAGAGCGGTATCATGACGGGCGGCGGCATCGTGGGGATCGTGGGCGCAACCGGGGCAGTGGGCTCCGAGCTCGTGAAGGTCCTGCACGACCGAAAGTTCCCGCTGCGGGAAATCCGGCTCTTCGCCTCCGAGCGCTCGGCCGACCGCAGGGTCGAGACGCCGTTCGGGCCGAGCCTCGTCCAACGCTTCGAGCTCGAGGCCGCCCAGCGCTGCGACGTCGTCTTCCTCTGCGTTTCCGGCGATTTCGCGCGTCAATATGCGCGAGCGCTCGCGGAGCGCACGCTTGTGATCGACCATTCCTCGGCGCTTCGGCTGTTGCCGGATGTACCGCTGGTGATCCCCGAGATCAACCCCGAGGCCATGCGCGGCGCGCGGCTCATCGCGAATCCCAACTGCACGATGGCGGTGGCGGCGGTTGCACTCTGGCCGCTGCACCGGGAATTCGGCGTCAAGAAGGCGATCGTCGCGAGTTATCAGGCCGCGAGCGGCGCCGGCACCGAGGGCATGACCGAGCTCATCGATGGTGCCCGAGATTACCTCGCGGAAAAGCCGGTGCGACACGCGGTGCACGCGCATCCCCTCGCCTTCAACGTGATCCCGCAGATCGACCGTTTCCACGAGAACGGCTACACCCTCGAGGAGATGAAGGTCTGCTGGGAGATGCGTAAGGTCTTCGGTGAGCCGGAGCTCCTCGTGAGTTGCACCTCCGTGCGCGTGCCGACGCTGCGCGCGCATGCCGAGGCGATCACCATCGAGACGGAGAAGCCGATCGCGCCGGAGGCTGCGCGGGCGGTGCTGGGGCGCGCGGCGGGCGTGCGCGTCCTCGACGATCCCGCGCAGCGCCTCTACCCCATGCCGATCACCGCGAGCGAGCGCTACGACGTCGATGTCGGACGCCTGCGCCAGAGCCTCGTCTTCGGCGCTCACGGCCTCGATCTCTTCGTCTGCGGGGATCAGCTCCTCAAGGGCGCGGCGCTGAACGCCGCGCAGATCGCAGAGCGCGCGGTTTCATCGGTTCCGGCTATTTGAACGGATTGGGCAGCGGGAAGCCACCGCCGCCGGATTTGCCGCTACCCGAGGAGCCGCCGCCGGACGAGCCCTGCCCGGGAACCAGGCTCTTCAGCGTATCGACGGCACCCGTCGCGCCGCCTTTCACAATCCCCGCGACGTCGGGAATGTAGCTGAGGTTGTCGAAGGGGCCCTGAACGATGATGGGGACGCCGAAGGCCACCACCTTGGGTGTTACCTTGTAGTCGACCCGGCGCTGCGGAAGGTCGATCGTACCCGCGCCCTCCGCCTTGAGGCCCGGCGAATCCAGCACGAGGTCGTTGTTGTGCATGATGCCGTTCGTGATGGTGAAGGTCCCCGTCAGGTGCGAGAACTTGGTGTCGCCGCCGCCCGTGAGCGCATTTCCGACGGCGGAAGTCGCGCTGTTCAGCAGCTTCAGCAGATCCATGCCGCTGATCTGACCGTTCGCGACGTTCATCGAGCCCTTGCCGTTGAGGGCGGTGATAAGCGCGCGCTGGGAGGGTCCCTTTGAGGAGAGCGAGGCGCTGATCGTGCCGGTGCCGGAAAGCTTGTCGAGGCTGATCACATCGCTGAGGAGCGGCTCCATCTGAACGCCCGAGAGATTTGCGTTGAGCGTGATGGCGGGCACCGCGGCGCTCGCATCCAGAACTATGGTCGCTTTGCCGCTTCCCCGGTATGCCGCGAGGTCCGTGAGGTCGACGGTAAGGTGACCGGCATCGAGGCGCGCGGTGATCGCGCTGCGGTCGACGGTGATCTTGTGGAACTTTACCGCGCTCGCGGTCAGCTTGAAATCGGCGTCCGCGAGCTTGAACCCGCTCACGTCGAATTGAGCATCGCTCCAGCCCGAGCTACCACCGGAAGAGCCGCCCCCACCTCCGCCGGTACTCCCCGCGGCGCCGCCACCCGTGGGCGGGAAATAGGGATTGAGGTCGAGCGAGGCTAGGTCGAGCGTACCCTTGATCTTGGGCCGCGCCCCTGCCGTGCTTACTTCGATCTCTCCCTTGCCCTTGATCGCGTCGAAAGTGAGCTGGGCGTCGCTGAATTTGATGTCCGACGCCGCGAGCGCGAGCTTTCCCACGATCTCGAAGGTGCCGAAGGTCTGCGTCTGACCCGGGATCGGCGACCCGGCCCAAGCTGCGAGCTTCCGCAGCGAGGGCACTTTGAGATCGATGCTCCCGTTCGAGGTCCCCACCAGAGAGGCAGTGCCCTTGAAGCCGAAATTTACGAGGTCCGATTTGATCGTCGCCGTGGCCGGGGTTCCCTCGGCTGCCAGCAATCCGCTGCTACGGTCGGCGGCGAGCGTCAGCAAGACCGCGGCGTTGTTATAGCGAAGCGAGCCGTCGGCCTTGAGCGGCGCGTCGAGGCTCGGCAGAGAGACCGTCATGTCGATCTTGTCGACAGTCTTGTGCACGCCGGAGCGCTGGTCGCTGTAGTTGACCGTCCCGTTCTCGAGGCGCACGTCACTGAGACGCAGCAGGCCGAGCGCGCCCGTCGCCGCACCTCCGCCACTTGCGCGACTCGATGCGGGCTGCTGCTGCGGTGCCGCGCCAGCTCCGCCGGCCGGCGAAAAGTTCCAGTTTCCGTTGCCCTGCTTATCGACCTCAAGGTTGATGATTGGATCGACGAGAACGAAGCGGTCGATCACGATGGTCTTCGAGAGCAGTGGCAGCAGCTCCACCTTCAGCTCAAGCTTGCCGAGCGACGCCAACGGTCTCGCGGCGGCCCCGGGCACGTTGGCGAGACTGACCTTGCTCGCGGAAATAAACGGACTCGGCAAAATGGACAAGCTCAAGGGCCCGTCGATGGTGAGGTCGCGACCGGTCGCGCTTTTCACCTGCGCGATGATCTCGCCCTTTACGGTGTCGATGGGAATGACCATCGGCAGGATCAAGGCTGCGCCGCCGACGAGCAACACGACGATCCCCACGACGATCCCGAGCCATTTCGCGAGCCTACGCATGGGGTGCCTCCTTGGATCCCAGCCAGCGATTGCGCCGGCCTAGCTTCGCCCTTGTTTCAGAACGTCGCGGATTTCCGCGAGCAGCTCCTCCTGTCGAGAGGGCGCGGGCGGAGCGGCCGGCTGCGACTTATGGAGGCGATTCACCTGCTTCACCAAAACGAAAATTGCGAAGGCCACGATGATGAAGCGGATCACCGCGTTGATGAAGAGTCCGTAGTTCAAGGTGACGCCACCCGCAGCCTTTGCTGCCTCGACGGAGGGGTAGCCGCTGCCTTTGAGCGTGATGAAGAAGTTGGAGAAGTCGATCCCGCCGAGGAGCAGTCCCAAAGGCGGCATCAGGATGTCGTTCACCAGAGAGTTGACGATGGCGGTAAAGGCCGCCCCGATGATCACGCCCACGGCGAGATCGACTACGTTACCGCGCGAAATGAATTCCTTGAATTCAGCGAGCATCGTTCTTCCCCTCCGGAAAACGCTGCGATGACGCAGCAATTGAAATGGAGCGGTGCCTGCGAAAAGCTAGAGGCTCATCCCGCCATCGACGTGGATGGATTGCCCCGTGACGTAAGCGCCCTCCGGTCCCAGCAGAAATGCCAGCATCGCCGCCACTTCATCCGGGCGGCCGAGGCGCCCCAGCGGCACGCGCTTGCGCGCGCGCTCGCGGCCGGCGTCGTCGAGCGCGGCTGAGGTTCCGCGCTCCTTTGCGATGTAGCCGGGGACGACGCAGTTGACGGTGACGCCCGTCGGCGCAAGCTGCGCCGCGAGCGCGCGCGCGAGACCCTCCATCCCGAGCTTCGCCGCCGAGGAGGCCGGAAATATCTCGCCGTCCAGACGGAAGACGTGGCCCACGAAGGAGCTCACGGCAAGGATGCGCCCTCGCGTGCCCGCGGCGACGATGTGCGGCCGCGCGGCATCCGCAAGACGAAAGAAGCCCGTGAGGATCGCATCGAGGGAGCGCTGGAATTGTGCCTCGTCGAGCTCTCCAAGAAGGCGGCGGTCGGCGAAGCCCGCATTGGCGACGAGCGCGTCAAGCCCGCCGAAAGCGCCGACCGCGGCCTCGACGAGGCGCCGCCCGGTCTCGGGCGATCCGAGGTCGCCGAGCTCGATTGCCGTGTGCGCGCCCTTTGCTCGGCATTCGGCAGCCACCGCCTCGAGCTCGGAGCGGCGCTCGCGCGTGTGCATGAGGATTCGCACCTCCGGCGCGGCGATACGGCGGCAGAGTGCGGCACCGATGCCGCTCGCCGCGCCCGTCACCAGGACCCGCAGCGGGGCGAGGCTCATCGCTCGCGCCAGTCCCGCGGGGCGCTCGCGGGATGTCCGAAGTCGCGCGGCCTGAGCCCCGCTTGGAACCAGGTGACGAAGCTCACGATGTCGAAGACGGGAATCCGCAGGTGCTGGCGAAGCGCTCGCGCATAGGGTGCCATGTTCGTGCATTCCAGGACCACCGCGCCGAGATCCGGGTTTGCGCGCTGGAGGACCTCGCCCGCCTCCAGGATGTCGCGCTCGGCCGCAGCCACGTCGAGCTCGGGCGCGTCGCCGAGAATGGCGCGCGAGAACTCGCGCCCGCCATCCGTGCCGACGATCGGCGTCGCGGGATCGACTCCCGCGGCGCGGAGATGCGCGGGTGTGAGCGAAGCCGCACTGATGGTAATGATGCCGACCCGCCGTCCCGGCGGCAGCAGCGCCGTCACGAACGGCACCTGCATCAGGCTCGAGGTCGCGACGGGAACGCCGGTCTCGCGTGCGATCTCCGCCTGGAAAAGCGAGAGAAAGCCGCAGGTCGTGGTGATCCCCTCCGCGCCCAGCGTTACCAGCTCTTTCGCGGCGGCGACGAAGTCCGGCAGCAGGCCTTCCGCGCGCGACTTCACCACGCGCTCCGGCGAGGCGCCTTTGACGACCTTGTAAAGCACCGGGAACGGCCAAGTGGCGGCGTTCCCCATGTCGCCGGGGATGCGCGGGAAGCGCGCTTCCAACATGAGGATGCCGACGGTGGCGCCATAGAGCGCCTTGCCGCCATGGGCGATGCGCGGAGCGGTCATGCGCGGGCCTCCTATGCGAAGCGCTGCGGGCGGAACGGCGTCACGTCGATCGAGGGCGCACGGCCCGCGACGAGATCGGCAACCAGCTTTCCCGTCATCGGCGACGCCGCCATCCCGACATGGCCGTGGCCGAAAGCGTAGATCACATCGGGCGTGCGCGTGGCGGTGCCGAGACAAGGGAGCGAATCCGGCATGCTTGGCCGATGTCCCATCCATTGCGAGAGCCGCTCCTCGGGGTAATCGGCCGCGAGGCCCGGCAAGAGCTTCCTGCCCTGCTCCAGCAGCATGCGCGCACGGCGCCAATCCGGCGGCGCCTTCAGGCCCGCGAGCTCGACCGTGCCCGCGAAGCGCAGGCCCGTCTCCATCGGCGTCGCCACGAACTTGCCATCGGCATCTGCGACGGGAAGGCGCGGCATAGCCTCGGGGTCGCGGATCATCAGGTGATAGCCGCGCTCGGTCTCGAGCGGCAGCTTGTCGCCGAGCATCGCCGCGAGCGATCGGGACCACGCGCCAGCAGCAACCACCGCAGCATCGCAGGGAAGCTCGCCCTTCTCCGTGCGGATCGCCTTGAGGCGGTTATGCTCGAGCGTGAAGCCCAGCGCCCGCGTGCGATGGAGCTCCGCGCCGTTTCGCTGCAATGCGCCGAGGAGCCCCAGCACCATGCGGTGAGGATTGCCGAGATGCCCGTTCTCCTCGACGAGGACGGCGCGCTGGAACTCGCGCGAGACCGTGGGTTCGAGTTGGCGCAGCTCATCCGCGCTGAGCTCGGTCGCGACGACGCCGTTGTCGCGGCGGAGCCTCCAGGCGGCCTGGTCCTTGGCGAGACTCTCCTGCGAGCGATAGACCCAGAGATGACCCGCGCGATGGATGAGGTCCGCAACGCCGGCATCCTTTGCCAGCGGCGTGAGTGTCTCCACGGTAGGCCCGAGCAGGCCGCGGAGCGCGCGCGCTTGCGCCGCCACGCGCTCCGTTGAGCCCGCGCGCAGGAAGCGGACGAGCCAGGGTGCAAGCCACGGGAGGTATTGCCAGCGGACCGAGAGCGGACCCAGCGGGTCCGAGAGCCAGCGCGGAACGTTGCGGATGATGCCGGGCATCGACATCGGCACGACCGAGGAGCCGTTGAGACAGCCGGCGTTGCCGAAGGAGGCGCCCTCGCCGGGCTCGCCGCGCTCCACGATGAAGACGCGATGCCCGTCGCGCTGTAGAAAGCTCGCGGCGACGACTCCCACCATGCCCGCGCCGATGACGCCTACCGTCTTGCCCATCGCCCCTCTCCGAGCATGCGGAGTTTTTGATAGGCCTCGGCGAGAAGCGCCGCAAGCCCACCCATGTAGCTGCGCATCAGCGCAATCACCAGGAGTGCGAACACCACCATGTCCCACTCGCCGTATTTCTGCAGGAAAGTGAGCGTGAAATGTATTGGCGCCGCCGCGATGAGCGGTCCCGCGAAGGAGCCGAGCCCGCCCACCACGACCATGATGATGAGCGTCGCCATGACGCTGAAATCCGCACGCTGCGGACTCAAGACGACGTCGTAATGCGCGTAGAAAGCCCCCGCGAGGCCGGCGATTGCGCTGGTGAGCGTGAAGACCAGTACCTTGACGCGCGTGGTGTCGACGCCGAGCGTCTCGGCCCTGAGCTCGTCGTCCCTGATCGCGCGCATGAAGTATCCGATGGGCGAGCGCACCAGGAGGTACATGCCGAGGATCGTCACCGCGGCGAGAGCAAGGAACGTGTAGTAATAGGGCGTAGGCCATAGATGTCCGTAGAGCGAGGGGACCGAGAGGCCAAGCTCGCCGCGGGTGATCGGATAGGCAGCGGTCAGGAGGATGTGGAACGTCTCGGCGAAGGCCCAGGTCGCGATCGCGAGATAGATCGCGCGCATGCGCAGCACGATCCTCCCGAGCAGGTATCCGAGTGCCGCCGAGAGCAGCATACCCGCGGGAATGCTGAGCCAGAGCGGCGTCTCGAAATAGCGGATCAGCAGACCGGTCGTGTAGCCGCCGATGGCGGCGAAGCTCTGATGCGCGAGCGAGAACTGCCCGGTCATGCCCGCGAGGAGATTCCAGCTCGCGGCGAGGATCGTGTAGTAGAGGCATTGCACGAGCACGTGTACCATGTAATCGCGCGCGAAGAGCGGGACCAGGGCCAGAATCAACAGCAGCGGAACCGCAACCTCTGCGAGGCGGCGCCAGCGGACGAAGGCGAAGGCGCGGGTCATCCCAGGAGGCACTCCTGGATCAGCGCCTCGATACGCGCGGCCCCGAACTCCCGGGCGGGGCCCGCGGCCTTGATGCGGCCGAGATTGACGAGATAGAGGTGATCGGCGTGCGGCACTGCCTCCTCGATGTTCTGATCGACGAGGAGGATGGTGGTGCCGATGCTCTTTCGCGCGGTCAGCAGCAGTTCGTAAACCTGCGCCACGAGGTTGGGCGCCAGTCCGGCTGTTGGCTCATCCACCAGCATGAGCGCTGGCTCCGTCATCATCTCCCGCGCAACCGAGAGCATCCGCCCCTGCCCGCCGCTGAGCGCGCCCGCACGCGTCCGCCGGCGCTCCGCCAGCACCGGGAATATCTCGTAGACCCGCGCGATCTGTCGCGCGAGCCGCGCTCGGTCGCGGCGGAAGACCCAGCCGCCCATGCGCAGGTTCTCCTCCACCGTGAGGTGCGGAAAGGTGTTGATTTCCTGCGGCACATAGCTGATGCCGCGCGTCTTGATCTCCGAAGGCTCCAGCGACTGGATCGCCTCGCCGCGGAAGCGAATCGCGCCCGCATGCGGCTTGAGGAAGCCGAAGATCGCGCGGAGCAGCGTCGACTTCCCCGCACCATTGGGGCCGATCACGAGCGTCAGGCTCTGCTCCGGCACCGTCAGCGAGAGATCCTGCAGGATGTCGATGCCGCTCTGATAGGCGGCGCGGATTTCCTCGACAGCGAGGATGTCGCTCACGTCCAGGCCTTGCCGAGATAGGCCGCCACCACCTCGCGCTTGGCCGCGACTTCGTCGAGGGTGCCTTCCGTCACCACGCGACCCTCGATCAGCACCGTTATCTTGTGGCAGAGCTTTCGCATCACCGCCATCTCGTGGCTGACGATCACGAAGGTGATGCCGCGGCTCCGGTTCGCGGCGAGAATCAGCTCGACGATCGCGTCCTTGATGACGGGGTTGATGCCCGCGAAAGGCTCGTCGAGGACATAGCAGCGCAGCGCCGGGGCCATGAATCCCGCGGCCACTTGCAGGAGCGCACGCTGGCCGCCAGACAGCCGCTTCGCGGGCTCGTCCGCGAGACGGTCGAGCGTCGTGAGCCTCAGGAACTCCTCCGCCTGGCGTTGTCCCAATCCGACCTCGCCGCTCCCGGTGAGATAGGGCAGCAGCAAGTTCTCGCGCACGCTCAGGTTCCCGAAGATGCGGCAAACCTGAAAGGTGCGCAGCAACCCACGCGCGGCGATCTCGTGCGGAGCGAGACCGAGGAGGCTTTGCCCTCGCATTTGGATTTCGCCGGAGCTCGGGGGGTAGATGCCCGTGATGAGATTGGCGAGCGTGGTCTTGCCGGCGCCGTTGGGCCCGATGAGACCGCGGATCTCGCCCTCGGGCACGGAAAGATTGACGGCATCGTTGGCGAGCAGACCGCCGAAGCGTTTACTGAGATCGGTGGTCTCCAGGAGTGCTGCCATGCTGCTTCAGGCCTGCCGCACGCGCTCGCCGAAGAGGCCCGTGGGCTTGATCAGCAGCACCGCCAGCACCAGGAGAAAGCCGTAGACGTTCTGGTAGGGCGAGGCGATGAAGGCCGCCCCCAGCGATTCCACGACGCCCAGCATCACCCCAGCGATGAGCGCGCCTGGAATCGAGCCCAGACCGCCGATCACGATGATCTCGAAGCCCTTGACGGTCGTGACGACGCCGTTGGTGGGATAGACCTGGAATTCCGGCGCGAGCAGCGCACCCGCGAGACCAGCGAGACCCACGCCGACGCCGAAGGCGATCTGGTCGAGGCGGAGAATGTCGACACCTGACGTCTGCGCGCCGACACGGCTCTGCGCCGCCGCGCGGAGCGCCAGTCCCCACCAGGTTCTCTTCAGGAGAACGTAAAAGAGCGCAAGCGCCGCAAGCGTGCACAGGAAGGCCGCAAAGCGCGCGCCCGTCACCGGAAGCGGCCCAAGCATCACCACGCCCAGGTTCGAGCCCGGCGTGAACTGATTGGGCCCCGCGATCCCCGTCGCGAGGTTCCGCAGCAGCAGCAAGAGCGCGATCGTCACGACGGTCGCATACTCGTCCTTGCGCTCGAGCGCCTGCCGGAACATCGGCTTGATCAAGATTGGCTCGAGCGCGGCCCCGATCAGGAACACGCTCAGCGCCGAAAGCGGGACCGCGATCCACCAGAGATCCCGCCCCAGTAGGAAGACGACCAGCAGGTATTGGGCGAAGCTACCGATCATGTAGAACTCGCCCATCGCCCAGTTGATCATCTTGACGATGCTGTAGATGAAGGTGATGCCCAGCGCCATGAGCGCGTAGAGCACGCCGATCATCACGCCCGCAATCAGGGTCTGGACGAGGAGCTCAGTCGAGAACATGCGGCCTCTGCGGCACCCTCACCCACCTCCTCCCGCCGAGGGTGAGGGAGCCATGGCCCGTCAGTGCTTGCCGCCGACGTGCTCCATGACGATCTCCGCCGTCTGCCAGTCCTCGTTCGGCTTGGTGTAGTGCAGGACCAGGATCGGCGGCGACCAATTGTGATAGTAGACGCCGGGCGCATCCGGGAAGGTCACGGGAGCGTCGGCCCAGGTCTTAAAGGTGCCGGCCTCGAGCGCCTTGATGATCGCCTTGGGATCGGTGCTCTTCGCCATGTCTGCGGCCTGCGCCAGGATCATCACGTCGCCGAATCCGTTGAGCGAGGAGTAGATCGCGGTCTCGCCGTACTTCTCCTTGTAGGCCTTCGCCATCCACTCGCCGATGTCCGACAGCTTCTGCTTCGGAGAGTAATAGGCGATGAAATAGATGCCGACGCCGTTCTTCTCGTGGAGCTTCCAGAATTGCGGGCGCTCCGGCGCGTCGTAGGAGACGATCATGGGCGTCGTCGGCAGCAGGCCCACCGTGGTCGCCTGGTCGATGATGAGATCGACGGGCGCACCCACGCCGATGTTGATGACGAGATCGGGTTTGAAGGCTTTCACTTGCAGGAGTTGCGCCGTGAGATCCGTCGCGGCGTGATCGAAGGTGATTTTCTGGATCTCGAGGCCGGCTTTCGTCTCCTTGTTCTGCTTCTCCATCTCCTCGGAGATGCCGATGCCGTAGTCGGTGGTCTCCGCGACGAGCGAGACGCGCTTGTAGCCCATCTTCTTCGTGAACTCGAGGAAGGTCTCGACGCGGATCGGATCGATCGCGTGGGTGCGGAAGGCGGGCTCATAGCGCTTCGCGGTGATATCGGCGGCCGAAGTCTGCGTTGCGAGCGTGGGAACCCCGATCTCCTTTGCGACTTCGTTCACGGCGATATTGACGGAGCTATGGAAGAAGCCTGTGACACCGATCACCTTGTCCTCGGTCGCCAGCTTGCGATAGGCGGCGACGCCGACGTCGGTCTTGCCCTGGCTGTCCTGCACGACGAGCTCGATCTTCTTTCCGCCGTTCACGCCCTTCATCACGGTGTTGACGTATTCGACCGCAAGATCCGCGCCGCGCCGGATCAACTGCCCAGCAGCCGGATCGCCCGGGGGCGAGAGCGGAATCTCTAGCCCAATCTTGATGGTGTCGTCGGCGGCCTGCGCGGAGCCGGTGAGACCCGCAAGGGCGATCACCGCGATCGAGCCAAGGGCACGCGTAAAGGGCTTCATGCTTCTTCCCCCGATAGGATTGCCTCGCCTGCTCCCCTCGACATGGGGATTTACGCGCGTTGAGAACCCGCGCCCCGTGACGATAGCAACTGCGGTGAACTCCGCCAAGGCGCCAGCGGCCACGGGGTTATTCGTGGTCGTGATCGTGGTCGGGGTCGTGCGGCGCCGTCAGTGCCGCTGCGCGCGCCTCTATCTCCCTCGGCGCCGCAACGCCCTTCTCCGCCACGAGGCGCTCGAGCGCAGCGAGCCAGTGCCGATAATAGGTGTTGCCGAGATCGGGGTCGCCCTTGGCCTGCGCCGCCTTAATCTCCTCCGCGAGCGTGCGCGCCCACTCCGTCCAGGTGAAGAGTCCAGCCTCGTGCAGCTTCACGGCCATCGCGAAGACCTGCGCCTCCCAGGGCTCGCGGAAAACCGGCCCTTCCGCGTCGCGCGGGATTCTCGGCAGTAGGTCGAGATCGGGAGCGGCGGTCACGTCGCGGCTTCGAGATAATCGTCCCAGAGATCGATGTAGACGGCGTCCTTGGGACCCGCCGCGTCACCCCAGAGCTCCCTTCCCTCGAAGCGCACGCTGTAGAGTGCTTGCGGGTTCTCGCCCGCGAGCGCCGCGTTCGTATCGGGGAAGACGAAATTGCCGCGCACTTCCTGCACAATGCCGCGGCGACGCCGGCAATAGCGGGGCGCTCGCGTGTGCCCGGCCACGGTCATCTCGCGCACGCGGACGGTATCGCCCACCTTGAAGCGCGGCGGCGCAGTCTCCGGCCGGCGATAGCTGCTCCCCTTGCTGATGACCGCGTGCGCTTCGTCCCGTCCCGGGACCCGCGGCACATCGTTGGGCGGCGGCACCAACGAGCGCCCTGCCGCGAGCTCCTCCGCGCGCACGAAGCCTGCGTCGACGAGGAGCGCTTCCAAGCCCTTGAGCCAAATCTCGTAGTAAGTGCTCGAAAGGTAGTCGAGGGGATGGCGGTTCTCGCGAAAATACCGGCCGCGGTCGATATTCCAGCGGCCGTGAAATCCCATTGCGAGATTGAGTGCGAGAACTCTTCCCTCCCAGGGCGCGTGGAAGACGGGTTCGTTCGGCTCGGGCTCGACGGGGCCCATGCCATGCATGCCGCCCATGTCGTGGATGCCGTTCATGGCAGCTTGACCTTCCCGACGCCGATCATGCTGTCGCGGGTGACGAGGCTCGCGAGTTGCTCCTCGCTCATGCCCTCGCTGCCCGCGGGCCGCTCCGGGAGGACGAGATAGCGGATCTCGGCGGTGCTATCCCAGACGCGGACCTCTACGTCGGGTTCGAGCTCGACGCCGAACTCGCGCAGCACGCCGCGCGGGTCCATCACCGCACGCGAGCGGTAGGGCGCGGATTTGTACCAGACGGGCGGCAGGCCTAACACGCCCCAGGGGTAACAGGAGCAAAGCGTGCAAACCACGAGGTTGTGGATTGCGGGCGTGTTCTCGACCACGACCAGATCCTCGGTCTGCCGCCCTTGATAGCCGAACTCCGCAATCGCCGCCGCGCCGTCACTCATGAGCCGCGCCCTGAACGCGGGATCGATCCAGGCGCGCGCGACGACGCGCGCGCCGTTGCGCGGGCCCACCTTGGTCTCGTAGGTGTCGATGAGCATGTCGAGCGTGGCGGGATCGACGAGGCGCTTCTCCAAGAGGATGGACTCAAGCGCCTTGACCCGCGCGGCGGTGGGCGTGAGCGGCGCGGTGTGCTGCGAATTCGCCATGGTTCTCCCCGGTGCGGGCTGGGCTCGCGTCATTATGGCACCCCCTGCCCCAGACCCAACCGAAAACCGCTGCCCGCTGATCAGCCCGGCGCAAGGCGGCGGAAATGGTCGATGACCGCGGAAGGCACGTCGGCCGCGCGCATGCCGCTCGGGCGGCTCGGGTCTCGCATGACCCAGGCCCGGATCTCGCTGCCCTCGAGCAGAAGCGTCTTCCCCCGCCGGAACACGTGCTGCATCTCCAGCGTCTTGCGCTTCCAGGCGGAAACGCAGGTCTCGACGGCGATCTCCTCATGTACCCGCGCGGGCGCCTTGAGCTCGGCCATGACGCTCACGAGCGGCAAGCCCGCATTACCGTAGCGCTGCATCATTTCCTGGAGCGGCAGTCCGCCGCGCTCGAAATAATTCCAGGTCGCGAGATCGAACCAGCGGAACCAGTGCGAGAGATGCACTGTTCCCGCGGGATCGCAAGCGCCCCAGGGTACGCGGAGAGAGAGCGTCGCTTGGAAGATGGCGGTCATGGGCGCGAAATTCGCGAACCCCGGTGGTGTGGTTTCATTCGGGAGCCGAACGATGAGCGGCTGCGGGCCCCGAGGTCAATAGGGTGCAGCGGCGGAGAGCGTTGACAGAGGGGCCCCCAACATTCCAAATGCGCGCGACCGCCGGAGCGGCCGGCGATCGCCTCGCACCATCGATTCCAAAATCGGCTCATGGCCTCCAAAGCGGTCCCCATCGGATCCGAGAAGCTCCCCGCGGAGCCCGGGCCTATCGACTATGGCATCCTGCCGGAGCTCGTGGGCTACCACCTGCGCCGGGCGCAGGTCGCGGCCTTCGCGGATTTCGCCTCTGCAACGCAATCGCTGAGTCTGACGCCGGGCCTGGCGGGAATCTTGATCGTGGTATCCCGCAATCCCGGATTGAGCCAGACCGCGCTCGCGCGCGCGATGGGGATCGAGAATTCGACCCTCGTGGAGGTCATCGACAAGCTCGAGCAGAGAGAGCTCGTCGAGCGCCACCCGGCTCCGCGCGACCGGCGCACGCATGCGCTCCACATCACCCGCACGGGCCAGCAGCTCCTGAAGCGCCTGGAGCCGCTGGTGCGGGAGCATGAGGAGCGGCTCCTGCGGAACTTCAGCGCTGCCGAGCGGCAGCGCTTCATCGGATATCTTCGCCGCCTCGCTGAGGCGACGTGATCCCTAAGGTTCCTTCACGCAACTTCGGAGTTCTTGCATGGCCGGTATGACCGGGGGTCAAGCCGTCGTGGAAATGTTGCGGCGGCATGGTGTCGACACCGTCTTTGCTTTGCCAGGCCTCCAGAACGACGCGCTCTTCGAGGCGCTCTACGATGCCCGCAACTCGATCCGCGTGATCCATACGAGGCACGAGCAGACTGCCGCCTACATGGCCTATGGCTACGCCGAGGCATCTGGTCGGGTCGGCACCTACGCGGTCGTACCGGGACCAGGGTTTCTCAACACCACTGCCGCGCTCTCGACCGCCTATGCCGGCAATGCCTCCGTCCTCTGCATCACCGGGCAGATCCCGCTGGCGATGATCGGCCGCGGCCTCGGCTTCCTGCACGAGATTCCGGACCAGCTGGGAATCATGCAGCGCCTGACGAAATGGGCGGCGCGGATCGAGCATCCCGCGGCAGTACCCGGACTCATTGCGGAAGCCTTTCGGCAGCTCGCGAGCGGGAGGCGGCGGCCGGTGGCGCTCGAGATCCCGCTCGACGTCCTTGCCCAGCGCGCGGAGGTCGAGCTCACGGATCCCCTGGCTCCCTTCCCCGATCCCGCAATCTCGCCTGCGCAAGCGAAGCAAGCGGCGGAGATGCTTGCCACCGCCAAGCGCCCGCTGCTCATCGTCGGCGGCGGTGCGATGGCGGCCGGCGCGGAGATCCGCGAGATCGCCGAGCGCCTGCAGGCACCGGTGATCCTCAGCTACAGCGCCAAGGGCTCGATCGACGAGCGGCATCCCCTCGTCGTCAACAATCCCACGGGGCACCGGTTCTGGGGCGATGCCGACACCGTGCTCGCGGTCGGGACGCGCCTCCAGGCGCAGTATGTGAGCTGGGGCATCGACGAGAGGCTGAAGCTGATCCGCGTCGACATCGATCCCGCAGAGATCAACCGCATGCGACGGCCGAGCCTCGGCATCGTTGGGGACGCGCGGGCGGCTCTCGCAGCGATCGCCGCCGCGCTCGGGCCCGTCGCGGCCACCCGTCCCTCGCGCGCCGAGGAGGTGGCAAGCGCCAAGGCGGCGATCGCGGCGGAGCTCGCGACGCTTTCGCCGCAAGTGGAATTCGCGGCAGCGCTGCGCGCAGCGCTGCCGGAGGACGGCATTTACGTCGACGAGCTCACGCAGGTGGCCTATGTCGCGCGCGTGACGTTTCCCGTCCATCGCCCGCGCACCTACATCGACTCCGGGTACCAGGGAACGCTCGGCTACGGTTTCCCGACCGCGCTTGGCGCCAAAGTCGCTTGTCCCGACAAGCCCGTGCTCTCGGTTTCCGGCGACGGCGGCTTCATGTACGCGGCGCCGGAGCTCGCGACCGCGGTTCGGCACGAGATCGGCGTCGTCGCCGTCGTCTTCACCGACGACGCCTACGGCAACGTTCGCCGCATCCAACGCGTGGACTATGATGGCAAGATCATCGCAAGCGATCTCACCAATCCCGATTTTGCCGCGCTCGCGGAGGTCTTCGGCGCGACCGGCATCCGCGCGCGGACGCCGCAGGAGCTGCAGGAAGCGATCGCAACGTCGCTGAAGCGCCGGGGGCCGACGGTTATCGCGGTTCCCGTCGGCGAGATGCCGGATCCCTGGAAGATCGTCTATCGCGGCCGCGCGCGGCCCAGGGTCTGAAACCCCGGGCCACGGCTCAACGCCTCACTCCACGACGACGATCTTCCCATCCATGTTCTCGTGCCCTTCGCCGCAGAAGATGTCGCACTGGAAGAGGTAGGTCCCGGCGGCCTCCGGCGTGAAACGCAGATGCGTGGTCTCGCCGGACTTGATCTCCGCGCGCAGATTGAGCTTCGGCGCGTAGAAGCCGTGCACGCGGTCCGCGGTGGTGAGCTCGAGATCGACGGGCACGCCCTTCTTGACCTTGATCTCGTCGGGCGTGAAGTCGAAGCGCTTGGCCACCACCTTGACCGACTGCACGGCGGGAGCGCTGTTCTGCACCGCCGCGGTGACACAACCGGCGACGGCAAGCGCCGCCGCCGTCGCGATTGCCGCGGGACGTCTCCAGGTGGCTCGCATTGCGTCAGGCCTTGAGCGGATGCTCGGCGAAGGTGACGTTGGCCTTCTTGCCATCCGCCTCCACCGAGCGCCAGCCGAGCCCCTGGTAGGGATGCGCGGGATCCCAGGCTACCGGAGCTTTCTTCTCGACGGAATGCGGCGCGGGCTGCGGGAAGATCAGCGACATCCCCGCGTGATGGGCGATGTGCCCGGTCATGTCGTGATGCTCCTGATGGATGTGGCCGTAGAAGACGGTCACGTGCTCGTAGGGCATCAACATGTCGATCGCGACCTTCCCGTCCTTCGTCGCCCAGTCCCAATCGGCGGCAAGATCGAAGAGCGGGCGATGTGCGAAGACCACGATCGGCTGCTTCTTGTCGAGCTTGGCGAGATCGGCCTTGAGCCAGTCGAGCTGCGCCTGACCCAGCGTGGCCGTGGGATCGGAGACGTTGTCGAGGGCGATGAAGTGGACGCCCTTGTGATCGAAAGTGTAGTGCGTCTCGCCGAACATCTCCTTGAAGGCCGTGCCGGCGTCGAGGCTCGCATCGTGCTCGCCCGGCATGAAGCGGATATTCTTCACCTTCAGGTCGGCGATGATGCTCTTGAATTCTGTCATCCGCCGCCGGCGCTCGTTGCCGTCATCGGTGGTGTGCGTGAGGTCGCCCGTGAAGATGATGAAATCTGGCGCCGGGCTGAGCGCGTTTACTTCGACCACCGCCTTGTGCAGGGTGGTCTTGGCTTCGGGGTTGATCTTGTCCCCGCTGAAGCCCCAGTGGGTGTCCGTCATCTGCACGAAGTAGAAGTCGCCGGCCGCCTCGGCGCCCGCTGCCCAGGCTCGGTTGCCTCGAGCGTGCGCGAAAAGCCCGGATGCGAAGGCGACGCCGCCGAGCCCGGCGAGCCGCGCGAATTGGCGCCTGTCAATGTCGTTGGCCATGAGTGATCCCCAGGGTTGATGGTGTCCTGTCGGATTTAGGACATCGCCGTGCGGCGCCTTATTCCCGCCTCTGGGGCGGAGCGGATCACGAGGGCGTGTTCGGCGCCGGGAATAAAGGGAGGGCCGCGGGGGTATTACCCTTCGATGACATCTCCGGCTCCCACGGGATCGGCGTCTCCCGCGCAGACGGTTGTGCGCTTGGCGGCAAAGGAGCAGTCTCCCCCGCCTGCGGCGCCGGCAGCGCGGCCGCGGGATCGCGAAGCCCTCGGGAGCGCGGAGAGCCCGGTGAACCGTCAAGAAAAGGCACGGCGCTTCGAACTCACGATCATGCCGCATCTCGATGCTGCCTATAACCTCGCACGCTGGCTGACGCGCAGCGAAAGCGACGCCGAAGACGTGGTCCAGGAGGCATGCCTCCGGGCCTTCAAGTATTTCGACGGCTTCGCCGGCGAGAGTCCCGCGGCTTGGCTGCTGGCGATCGTGCGCAACAGCACCTTCACCTGGCTCCGACGCAATCGCCCCGCGAGCGAGATCGTGGATAGCGACGCGATCGAGGAGCAGGACGCTGCGGGCGCCGGCGAGCCGCTGCTGAGCGCCGGCAGCCGGCAGCTCGCCTCGGATCCCGAATCCTCCCTCATCGCGCGGCGCGACGAGGAGCGCGTGCAGGCTCTGGTCTCGGCACTCCCCGCCGAGTATCGCGAGGTGATCGTTCTGAGGGAGATCGAGGAACTCTCCTACCAGGAGATTGCAGGGATCGTCGGAGTTCCAATCGGCACGGTGATGTCGCGTCTGTCGCGCGCGCGCAAGCGATTGCAGGATGCCTGGCGGGAGAAGATGCGCGCGGGAGAGCAAAGGTAGGTCCCATGAATTGCAGCGAGTGCCGAGCCCGGATCAGCCACTATCTCGACGGTGAACTCGCCGCCGAGGCGAAGGCCGATTTCGAGCGTCACCTCGAAGGCTGCGCCGAGTGCCGCGCCGAGCTCGCGGAGGCGCAGCGCATCTCCGCGGCACTCCGTGGAGGGCGCGCGCGCTATGCGGCGCCAGCGCATCTTCGCGCGCGTATCCGTTCGGAGATCGGGCAGAGTGAGCGCCCGTCGATCCTCGGCACTCTGCGTCTTCTCGGTGTCGGATGGAATCCTGTCGCGCTTGCGGCTTCCTTCCTCCTCGCGATCGTCGCGAGTGCGGGCCTGACGGCTTCCTATCTGGGCGGCGCGGACCATGAGGCGCTGCTTGCGCGCGACGTCGTGGCGGGCCAAATCCGCTCGCTGATGGCGTCGCACATCACGGACATCGCCTCCTCCGACCAGCACAAGGTGAAGCCCTGGTTCAACGGCAAGCTCGACTTCTCGCCGCCGGTGGTCGATCTCGCCGCGGACGGCTTCCCGCTCGCAGGCGGACGTCTCGACTACATCGGCCATCAGAGCGTCGCGGCGCTGGTCTATCGCCGCCGCGACCACGTCATCAATCTCTTCATCTGGCCCGAGGACGGCGATAAGCCGCTCCGCTTCGAGAGCCAGCAGGGCTATAACCTCGCCTACTACAAGCATGGCGGGATGGAGTACTGGGCCGTCTCCGATCTCGGCCAGGCCGAACTCAAGGAATTCATGACCCACCTCATGAATGCAAAGGAATCCCCGGCCTGAGCCTCGCCGAGGCTTGGTGACAGCGATGCGGCCGCTTCCTTAGTATTGAGCCTGGCACCATCTCGACAGGCCCCAGGGAGGCACCATGACGACGCCGACGCAGCGCGACCTCGACGCCCTCGCCGAATTCGACACACCGACCATTTGCAACGCGCTCGAAGTGGTGGCGCCGGAGCGTCGCGCGCATGGCTTCAACCGAAAGCCGCTCGTCTGCCCCTTTCCGGGACTGAAGCCGGTGGTGGCATTTGCGCGCACCGCGACGATCCGCTCGCGCGAGCCGCAACAGCGCAACGCCGTCGACGCCCGCGCTCTGCGCCTCGGCTATTATGAGTACATCGGCAGAAAACCGCTTCCGAGCCTCGCGGTGCTGCAGGACGTCGACGGTCCCGATGCGGGCTTCGGCGCCTTCTGGGGCGAGGTGCAGACCAATGTGCACAAGGCGCTGGGCTGCGTCGGCACGATCACTGACGGATCCGTCCGCGATATCGAGCAGATGGCGCCTGGCTTCTTTGTGCTCGCGGGCTCGATCATGCCGTCCCATGCCCACGTCCATCTCGTCGAGTTCGGCGGCACGGTCAGCGTCGCCGGAATGATCGTCTCGGACGGCGACCTCATTCATGCCGACCGGCACGGCGCCGTCGTCATTCCTCACGGTATCGTGAGCAAGATCCCCGAGGCGGCCTCGCTGATCGCCCGGAAGGAGAAAGTGCTGCTCGATGCGGCAAAGAGCCCAGGATTCGGCATGGCCCAACTTCGCGATGCCTTCCAGCGGATGGACGATATTCATTGAAAAGCTAGGATTTTCCGAAGGTCGCCCAGGACCGGCCGTGACGTGCGGCTTGTCACCGCCTCACGCCCCGCGCTATGTTTCCAAACTGAGGTTCCCCCATTCGCCGTCGGGGCTGAGCGGGGAATTGCCGGTAACCATGACAGCAAGAGGCTTGATGAAGGAATAGGCAGTCCCGGGAAGACGACAGAAGCGCGGTCCAAGCGCTCGGAAGCCCGACGGCTCAATCAATGCGCGCTAGCAGCAATCAGGGAGGTTGCGACATGAAGCGTTCCAAGTTCACTCGGCGTCGGTTCCTGAAGACCACCGCCGCTGCGGCGACGGCCACTGTCGCCATGCCGTACATGCGGACGGCCTACTCCGCGGGCAAGCTCACCATGGGCTTCTGGGACCATTGGGTTCCCGGCGCCAACGACACGATGAGCGCCATCGTCAAGGAGTGGGGCGAGAAGAACCACGTCGAGACGCAGATCGACTACATCACCTCCATCGGCGACAAGGACCTGCTCACTGCGAGCGCCGAGGCCCAGGCAAAGACCGGGCATGACATCATGCAGCATCGCGCCTGGCAGATCACCGTGCACCGCGCGGTGTTGGAGCCGCTCAGCGGGGTGATCGACCAGCTCATAAAGGATCACGGCCCGATCGCGGGCGTCACCGAATACCTCGCGAAGTTCGACGGGCAATGGAAGGGCGTTCCCACCATCGTCGGCAGCCAAGTGAAGCCCTGCTGCTCGCGCATCGACCTTTACAAGAAATACTGCGACCTCGACGTGACCGAGATTTTCCCGGGCCCTGGCAAGCCGCGCGACCAAGCGAAGGTCGATAGCTGGACCTGGGATCTCTATCTCGCGACGGCGAAGAAGCTCAAGGCCGGCGGATTCCCGATTGGACTGCCCCTCGGCCAGACCAGCGACGCCATCGACTGGGTGGGTGCACTCTTCCACTCCTACGGCTCGGTCTTCGTGGACGAGAAGGACAACATCAAGGTCAACTCGCCGGAAACCCGCGCCGCACTCGAGATGGGCGTGCAGCTCGCGAACGAGAATCCGCCCGACGTCTACGCTTGGGACGATGCCGGCAACAACCGCTGGCTCATTTCCGGCAAGGGCTCGAGCATCATGAACCCGCCGAGCGCCTGGTCGGTCGCCAAGCGCGACAACATCGAGGTCGCAAAGCAGTGCTGGACGCATGATGCGCCGAAGGGCCCGAAGGGCCGCTTCGCGCCCTACCTGCCCTTCTTCTACGGCGTCTGGAGCTTCGGCAAGAACAAGACCGCTGCGGCCGAACTCGTCCACCACATCGTCGACAAGCCGCAGGCAAAGCGGCTGGTGGCGGCCTCGATCGGCTACGATCTGCCGGCATTCAAGAGCTACTACGACTTCGATACTTGGGAAAAGGTCGAGCCGCCGCTCGGCACCGTCTACAACTACCCGCCCCGCGGCGACGAGCAGAGCCGGATGACCGGCGCGCCGGCGCGTCCGGACGTCGCGGCGCAAATCTACAATCAATCCGTCCACACGATCATGATCGCCAAGATCGCGCAGGGTAAGGAGAAGATGGACGACGTGATCAAGTGGGCTGAGAAGGAATGCGAGGGCTACCTCCGTTCCTGAGCCGATTGGTTGTGTGGCGATTTGACGTGCATGTCTGGATGCGGCGCATGGGACGACGGCCACCCATGCGCCGCGTCGCACTTCGACCACGCCTGAACCGGGAGTAAGGACGCCATGGTAGATACGACACCCCGCGGCCTCGCTGCTGCAACCGCGAGCGGACGCGCGGACGCGTCCCGTTCCGGCACGTCGAGCCTCAAGCGACTGACGCGCCGGCGCTCGACGACGGCGTTCCTATTCGCGACGCCACTCCTCCTCGTCGTCGGCGGGCTCATCCTCTACCCCGGCCTCTATGCCGTCTACCTCTCGATGCTGAACAAGGCGCAGACCAAATTCATCTGGTTTGGCAACTACGCCTTCCTGTTCACGCGCGACAGTTTCTGGATGGTGGTGCAGCAGTCCGTGATCTTCGCGGTCACGGCCGTCTTCTTCAAAGCGCTCATCGGCGTCATTACCGCCCATCTCGTGAACAACCTTCCCGGCAAGGGCCAGCGCAAGTGGCGCGGCATGCTGCTGGTGCCCTGGGTCATTCCGCTGTCGCTGAGCACGCTCGGCTGGTGGTGGATGTTCGACCCCACCTACAGCGCCTTCAACTGGGCCTTCGCGCAAGTGGGCGGGCCGCATATCTCCTTCCTCAGCGAGCCCAATTGGGCGCGCTTCTGCACGATCCTCGTCAACGTCTGGTACGGATCGCCGTTTTTCCTGATCATGTATCTCGCCGCGCTCAAGTCGGTGCCCGGCGAACTCTATGAAGCTGCCTCGATCGACGGCGCGAGTGCTTGGCAAAAGCTCATCCACGTTACGCTGCCGATGATGCGCAATATCATCTCGATCACGGTCCTGTTCTCGCTCATCGTTACCTTCGCCAATTACGACATCGTCCGAGTGCTGACCGCGGGCGGTCCGCGCGACACGACGCACGTCTTCGCGACCTGGGCGTTCCTCAACGGCATCCAGGTCGGAGACATCCCGCTGGGATCGTCGATCTCGCTCTTCATGCTGCCAATCCTCGCGATCTCCGCGGTGTTCATTCTCCGGGGCGTGCGCAGGCGTGGGAGGGAAATCTAATGTCCGCCACCGCAACCGTCGACGCGCCGCGCCGCGTCGTCAGTGGCAGCATCAAGCGCAACCGGCGCTGGGCGCTCTATTGGTCCTATTTCTTCTTGATCCTGTTCGCGATCTTCTTCCTGGTTCCGCCTTATTACCAGCTCGTCACCGCGACGAAGACCAGCGATCAAATCTCCAATCAGAACACGAACCCATGGCTGCCGGCGCTCACATTGAGCGCCGAGGGTCTCAACCCCGGCGGCGAGAACGCCAACAAGGCTAGCCTCGCGGTGAAGGCGGGCGTCCAGGACTCGTGGATGCCGGCGGCGCTCGAGGGCATATGGGCTAACGTCAAGCAGCTCATGACCACGACGGATTTTCCGATCTATTTCCGGAACACCGCGATCGTCACGGTCCTCGTCGTCATTATCACGATGCTTATCGCCGTACCGGCGGCCTTCTCGCTGGGCCGGATGAAATTCTGGGGGTCTGGCCTGCTCGCGACCGGCGTGTTCCTGACCTATCTCGTCCCGGATTCGCTGCTGTTCATCCCGCTCTTCAAGGTCGTCGGCGGACTTGGCCTGCTCGATTCCTATTGGGGGCTCGTGCTGGTCTATCCGACCCTCTCGGTCCCGTTCGCGACTTGGATCATGATCGGCTACTTCCAGAGCATCCCGAAGGAACTCGACGAGGCCGCACTCATCGACGGCGCCAACTACCTGCAGATGCTCTTCAAGATCTTCATCCCCGTCGCGTTGCCCGGCGTGATCGCCGCCACCATCTTCGCCTTCACGGTCTCCTGGGCCGCCTTCGTCTATCCGATGGCGTTCATCTACAGCTCCGATCAGCTCGTGCTGACGGCAGGCACCATCACCAGCCTCGTCAAAGCCGACGTCTATCAATGGGGCATGATCATGACCGCGGCGCTGCTTGCGGCGGCACCGCCCCTGATCATCTACGCCTTCCTCATGGACTACTACATCGCCGGCCTCACCGCCGGTGCAACGAAGGGCTGATCACCGGGAGACTTCACAGCATGGCGAACGTCGCGTTGCGCAAGGTCGTCAAGAAATACGACCGGACCGAGGCAGTCCGAGGCATCGACCTCGACATCGCCGACAAGGAGTTCATCGTCCTCGTCGGCCCTTCCGGCTGCGGCAAGAGCACGACCCTGCGTATGATCGCCGGGCTCGAGGAAGTAACCGACGGCGAGATCTTCATCGGCGGCGACCTCGTCAACGACGTACCACCCAAGGATCGCGACATCGCGATGGTGTTCCAGAACTACGCGCTTTATCCGCACATGACCGTTTACGAGAACATGTCCTTCGGCCTTCGTCTCAAGAAATACCCGAAGCCGGAGATCAAATCGCGGGTGGAGAACGCCGCACGCATCCTCGGCATCACCGAGCTTCTGGAGCGCCGCCCGCGCCAGCTCTCGGGCGGCCAGCGCCAGCGCGTCGCCATGGGCCGCGCGATCGTGCGCAACCCCAAGGTCTTCCTCTTCGACGAGCCGCTCTCGAACCTCGATGCGAAGCTCCGCGTGCAGATGCGCACGGAAATCAAGAAGGTGCACCAGACCGTCAAGACCACGACGGTCTACGTGACCCACGACCAGGTCGAAGCGATGACGCTCGCGGATCGCGTGGTCGTCATGAACGCCGGCGTGATCGAGCAGTTGGGAACGCCGCAAGACCTCTACCACAGCCCGAAGACGCGCTTTGTCGCAGGCTTCATCGGCTCGCCTGCGATGAACTTCGTCCCCTGCACGCTTGCCGAGGCGGCGGGCGGCGGCCTCTCCGCGCGCTTGAGCCAGGGACTAATCTTCAAGATCCCTGCGAGCCGCGTCCAGCGCTACAAGCCCTTCGTTGGGCGCGAGCTCGTCTTCGGCCTGAGGCCCGAGCACATCATCGAGCCCCGCGGCGATCTCCGCCCGGATTGCCAGGAATTCGGCATCACCGTCGACGTGGTCGAGCCCATGGGAATGGAGACCATGGTCTACTTCCTCGTGGACGGCACCGAGATCTGCGCCCGCGTCAATCCCAGCGCCGCGGGACAGCCGGGCCAGCAGATGCGGCTCGTCGCCGAGCTCGGCAACATGCACCTCATCGATCCTCAGACGGACGCGGTGATCTGACGGGCCTCCCGCCGCCGCGGCCTTTACGCCGCATCGGAGTCACGCAATGATGATCAAATCGGACGCGCTCGAGCGCCTGGTTGCGGCCATCTTTCGCGCCGAAGGCTGCTCGGAGGCCGAGAGCGCCTCGATCGCGCGCCACCTCGTTAGCTCGAACCTCGCGGGGCACGATAGCCACGGCGTCATCCGCGTGCCCCGCTATGTCGCGATCCTCCGCGACGGGCTCGTGGTCAAGGATCGGAAGATCGAAGTCGTGACCGAGAACGACGCCATGGCCGTGCTCGACGGCGGCAACGGCTTCGGACAGAGCATCGGCGAGCAGGCCGTCGCCTTCGGCCTCGCCAAAGCCAAGAAGAGCGGGATCGCGATCGTGGCCCTCCGCAATTCCGCGCATATCGGCCGGATCGGCGGTTGGGCGGAGATCGCGGCCGAAGCGGGCTACGTCTCCATCCATTTCGTCAACGTCGCAGGCAGTATGCTCGTTGCGCCCTTCGGCGGCGTCGACCGGCGGATGTCGACGGCGCCCTTTTGCGTGGGCGTCCCCCGCGCAGGCGAGCCCCCCATGATCCTCGACTTCGCGACCTCGCTCGTCGCGGAGGGCAAGGTTCTCGTTGCCTCGAACGGCGGCAAGAAGCTGCCGGAGGGTGCCCTCATCGACCCCGATGGCCGGCTCTCGACCGACCCGCAGACACTCTACGGGCCGATCGCGGGCCCGGGGCCGCGCAACTACCGCGCGGGCAAGGGTTCAATCCGCGCGATGGGTGAGCACAAGGGCTCAGGCCTCGCTTTCATGTGCGAGATACTCGGCGGAGCGCTCACCGGGGGTGGCTGCGCCGGACCAGAGGAGCGTCAGCGTATCGCCAACGGCATGCTCTCGATCTACATGTCGCCCGCGACCTTCGGCTCTGCCGACGGCTTCGCGGCGATGACCCGCGAATATGTCGAGTTCTTCAAGAGCTCGCGTCCCGCCTCCCCTGGCGGCGAGGTGCTGACACCCGGCGAACCCGAGCTGCGCTACCGCGAAAAGCGCCTCAAAGAGGGCGTCCCCCTCGAGGAGGAGACGTGGCAAGCGCTCCGCAAGACCGCGCTCGCCGCGGGCCTCGGAGACAATTCGATCGCCGAGATCGTGGGCTAGTTCCGAGCGGCGTAGTCGCGGTGCTCTGCCGGCGCCATGGAAATCTCCTGCACGAGCTTCTGCACCATTGCCTGCGCGAAGGAGTGGAAATCCTCGATCTGCAGCACGAAGGAGCCAGGACCGCCCATGACGTTCTCGCGGTAATAGTTGGGGAGCCCGCCCGGCGGCTGCGTGTGCGCGAGATAGCCGAAATTCGGATTGAGATTGATGATGGCGAGGCCGTTGATGACGATGCCGCGGGCGAGCGCGTCGTCGCGAGCCTCGGTGATGGGACGGCCGGAGTTGTTGGTGCCGTCGCCGGAGACGTCGATGATGCGCCGCGTGCTCGCCATGCCGGAGGCTTCGAGCCGCTTCACCGAGAAGTCGATGCCTTCGCTGATCGAGGTGCGCCCGACGAAGGAGCGCGGCGCCTTCAGGATCTGGTCCGCCACGACAGCGGCGCCCTCCTCGTCTCGGATCACCGACCAATCGAGGACGACGTTCTGCTCGCCGCTCCCCGACCATTCGACGAAGGAGATCGCGATGGCGCCGATCGGGCCCGAGCGTATGGCCCGCAGCACTTCAGGGCTTTGCAGCGCCGTGGCGATGCCCTCGCGCTGCAGCTTGAACTCGTCGTTGTCGATGCTGCGGGAGACGTCCGCGGCGAGAACTAGCTGAACGTCGACCGTTTCGGCCCCAGCGGTGCCGACACAAAGCAGAAGCGCCAGAGCGCCCGACAGGATAGCGATCGCAACGCGCATCGCTGCCTCCCGATCGATTCGTGGCGGCCCTTCGGCGCCCCTAGCCGACGGCCACCGGCCTATGCCCCCAATCGCTCACGCCGTGATACGTCTTCACTTCCCAGGTCTCGTCATCGACCTCGCGCGCGCCCCAACCGATCTCGAACCAGAACCCTGAGGGCGTGACCCCGTAGAAGGAGACCATGCGGTCGTTCTGGTGCCGTCCGAGGTTCAAGGCGATGGGAACGCCGATGTCCTGCGCGCGATAGAATGAGGCGCCGACATCATCGAGCGAATTCGTCTCGAACATCACGTGATTAAGGCGCTTCGGAAAAGGTAGCGCCGCGAAGGCAAGCGAATGGTGACGCGGATTGACGTGCAGGAACACCACATGCACCGGCGTTCCCATCAATTCGGTGTCGACGTAGTCCGTGAGCCGAAATCCCAGGACATCGCGGTAGAAGCGCTCCGTCCTCACGACGTCCTTCGCGTTGATGAGGACGTGCCCCATCCCCCGCGTTCCGGTCTTGAAGCCGGAGGCGATCTTGCTGCTCCGAAAAGCCCGGAGCCCGAGCGCCGGTCCCTGGAAAATCTCGATGCGGATGCCGTTGGGATCCTCGAAGTGGAACATCTCCTGGACGCCGCGCGACTCGAGCTCGGCATCGGTGGCCGCGCGCACGGCGATGCCGGCACGCACGAGTTTGTCGCGCGCCGCACCCAGCACGATCGTGTCGGCAACCTCCCACCCGATATAGACGGCGTCGTCCGCCGGCCCCTGATGCAGGAGGAAGCGGTGGTCGTGTCCGTCCATGCGTAGCGGCAGGGCACCGTCGGGTCGCGGCGCCGCGATCGAGAGGCCGAGCATCTCCGTGGCAAAGCGCCGCCATGCCTCGATGTCGCTGACCTCGAGGCCGAGATAGCCGAGTTGCGCTTCCAAGTTCACGGTCGCTCTCCCGCGGCGGTGGGTAAACCTGCTCGCCGGGCGACTATAGCCCAACCGCCGCATCGGCACAGCGCCGGCGCGCGACTCGCTCGCGCGTGCGGCGCCTCGTCAGCGCAGCCCCGCGTTGAATTTCTCGAGTGCCGCGCCGCCGGGGATGAGGTCCGCCTCGGCCAAGGAATTCAACGGCTTGGCCGCAGTGTGCAAGTGTCCGTGCAGGTCCTGCGGCTCCGGGTCGACGTAGAGCAGGCCCGTGACGATCTCGCCATCGGCTTGCCGCTCCTGCAGGTAGTTCATCGCGGAAATGCGGTTGTGCGGATCGTAGTCCGTATGGAGTTTGCGCAGGTGAAGCAGGGAGCCGTCGTGCTGCACCACCTGCTCGACCGTGCCGGGCGCATAGTCCGCGGTGATCTCCTCGCGGCCCGTGATGAAGTCGAGGCGATTCACGGCCTCGTTGTGCGCGCGGACGTAATCGAAGCTCTTGGTCGAGCCCGGGTGGTTATTGAAGGCGACGCAGGGGCTGATGCAGTCGATGAAAGCGGCGCCATTGTGGGCGATCGCCCCCTTGATCAGCGGCACGAGCTGCGCCTTGTCGCCGGAGAAGCTGCGCGCGACATAGGTTGCGCCGAGCTGCAACGCCATACCGATCATGTCGAGCGAGGCGTCGGTATTGACGGCGCCACGCTTGCTCTTGGAGCCGGGGTCGGCGGTCGCGGAGAATTGGCCTTTGGTCAGGCCGTAAACCCCATTGTTCTCGACGATATAGACCATGTTGACGCCGCGGCGGATCGAATGCGCGAACTGCCCGAGGCCGATCGACGCCGAATCCCCGTCGCCGGAAACGCCGAGATAGATGAGGTCACGGTTGGCGAGATTGGCGCCGGTGAGCACCGAGGGCATCCGTCCGTGCACGCTGTTGAAGCCGTGCGAGGCGCCGAGGAAATAGGTCGGGGTCTTCGAGGAGCAGCCGATGCCCGAGAGCTTTGCGATGCGGTGCGGCTGCAAGTCTAGCTCGAAGCAGGCCTGGATGATCGCAGCGCTAATGGAGTCGTGGCCGCAACCCGCGCAGAGCGTCGAGACGGCGCCCTCGTAATCGCGTCGGGTGAAACCGAGTTTGTTGGTGGGAAGCTGCGGATGATGCAGCTTCGGCTTCGCGAGATAGGTCATGGCACCGCCTTCCGGAGCGGGGTAACCGTGAGCGCCGAAAGCTTCTCGGCGATGGCGCGGGTGATGAAGCGCTCGGTGATCGGCGTGCCGTCGTAATGCAGCACCGGTACCAAGCGGACGGAGTCGATCGAGCCCTCGCTCATGAGGAGAGTGCGGAGCTGTGCATCGCGGTTTTGCTCCACGACGAAGACCTTGTCGTGGTCCGCGACGAAGCGTAGCACCTCGTCGGAGAACGGAAAGCCGCGGAGCCTCAGCGTGTCGAGATGGATGCCGCGTTCCTCGAGGACGCCGAGGGCCTCTCGCATGGCCGGCGCGGTCGAGCCGAAATAGATGACGCCAAAGCGCGTGGGATGCTTAGCATTCTCGCGCACCGGCGCAGGCACCAACTTCTTCGCGGTATCGAATTTCCGCAATAGGCGGTCCATGTTGTCGACGTAGACCGGCCCCTCCTCGCTGTAGCGGGCGTAGCGGTCCTTCGTCGTGCCGCGCGCGAAATAGGCGCCGCGCGCGGGATGCGTTCCCGGCAAGGTCCGATAGGGAATGCCGTCGCCGTCGACGTCGAGGTAGCGGCCAAAATCCTTGCCCGCCTCGAGCTCCTCGTAAGTCATGACCTTGCCGCGGTCCATGCGCCGGCGATCGTCCCAGGCGAGCGGCTCGCAGAGCCAGTCGTTCATGC
>DATJVP010000084.1:0-3394 GCA_035581425.1 Allostellaceae bacterium
GTCGCCGGCAATCCCCAGTTTTTGCGTGCGCCTGGCAACCGAGGTGCTCATGATCGATTCCGCGGGAGCCGTGCCGCGCAGTGCACGCATCTGCTCGAGCGTGCGATCGATGATGAAGTCGGGCGGCACCACCTTGAGGGCTGCGTCGTGGCGCAGCCGTTCGGTCTCCTGGTCGAGCACCACCGCAAAAGCGCGCAGCCGCGCAAGATACGCGTCCGCATCGCTCTTGGTTGCGATCTGATGCTGACGGTCGAGAAAGGTCGGCACGCTCTGATACGCACCCGTGAGCTGACTCACTACGTAGGGGCGGCCGAGGTCGCCGTAGTCGAAGGGCTCGGTGCGCGCGATGGTTTCCATCTGGTACGCGACCGTGTCGTAGTTCGCCAGGTCGCTGCCCGCGAGCGAGTCGCGTGGGAAGGCCTTGAGGCGGCGCAGCCGCGAGGCGTTCTCCTGCTTGAACTGCCGGGCGCGTTCGACCGAATCCTCGGTGAGCTTCGACTTCGCCCAGGCGTACTTGCCCTTGTCGAGCCCGAGGGTGGTGATCTGCTCGGGGTTCTTGGTAAGCCGCTCGTCCATGAAAACGTCAAACAGCGCCTCGAGGCGGGCAGTGGCGTCTGTCGCAGCCGCAGCGGCCGGCGGTGCCGTTACTGCCGCGGGCGCGGCGGACTGCGCGGGGCGTCCGAGGGGCGTAAGGGATGCTGCGAGAAGCGAGCCCGCTGCGGCCATGAACTGGCGGCGGTCTGTCATGGGAGCTCCTTGGTGTCCTCGGGTCACGGGGTCGGGCAAACTCGACCAACGACCTGCTGCAAAGGAGGCAGATAAGCGACAATGCGAGCCGAAGCTTGGGCATTTGCGAGGACTGCAGTCATGGCAGATACGGTGTTCGGCAAGATCGTCCGCGGCGAGATTCCGTGTCACAAAGTCTACGAGGACGAGAAGGTCCTCGCATTCCTTGACATCAATCCCCTGAGCGAGGGACATACCCTGGTGATCTCCAAGGAACCCGCCGAGACCCTCGACCGGCTGTCGGATGAGTCCGCCGCCGCCCTGGGGCGCGTGCTGCCACGGCTCTGCCGTGCGGTTGTCGCGGTCACGGGGTCCAGGGAATACAACGTCCTCGAGAACAATGGCGGCGGCGCACATCAGGCGATCGCGCACGTGCACTTTCATATCATTCCCAAACCGAACCACCGCGATGGTCTAGGCATCGCCTGGCCGGCCCGCGATCTCGACCGCGACGCCGCAGCGGCCCTGGCGCGGAAGATAGCCGCAGCAATCTCCTGAACCCGCGAGCCGCAGGCGGAACGTCTGACCCGGACCGCGGCGGGCGCAGAGCCGGGCGCGCGATTGACCTTTTTTTGGCCCAACCGGCGCTAGGTCATTGATGCGCCGGGGGCCGCTGCGGGTGTTGAAGCTACCGCGTCACGCTTGTAGAATGCGCGGCCCTCCTGGTGCGGGGTGGAGCAGTCTGGCAGCTCGTCGGGCTCATAACCCGAAGGTCGCAGGTTCAAATCCTGCCCCCGCTACCAACGCTACTTGTATGGGCTCCGCCAGCGACCCGAAGTAGAGTCGCAGCGACGCCCTGCTCGCTATAGAGGCGAATCTCGCGCGCGCTCGCCTCGACGCTCACGACGCCGACGTGGTCCTTCATTTCCTGACGTGCCCGCGCGATGTCCCCCTTGGCGAGCGTTTCCTCAAGGCGGTCGATCGCCTGCTCGGCGCGCTTCGTTAGATCTGCGAGGAGCCGCGTAACGTCGGCCGTTGGTCGGGCGGGCGTCGGTGCGAGGGTGAGCCTCTCAAGCTCCTGCTCCGCCGCCCTAAGCCGAGCCGCGATCGCCGGCGACGCTCTCAGAGCCCCGCCGGCGATGGCGTCTGTCAGATTCTCGACTTCCGCCCTCAATTGAGCGATTCGACCCGAGTGATCCAGCCGCTTCGCGTGCTTCCCCTCACGAAGCTGCGCTCTGACGCGACGGCAAATCTCCTGGATCACGACCGGATCCCTCAACTCGCGCTTAATTGCGCCCGTCACCTCGGCTTCCGCGAGCTGGCGACGAAGCGTCGCAGAGTTACTGCACAACGAGTCGCCGCCGCTCGTGTGCCCGGAGCACGCATAGCGATCCAGACCCGCGATCGAGTAGGACGAGCCGCAGTGCGCGCAGCGTAAGAGCCCCGAGAGCAGGAACTTGCTCCCCGCGCCGGCGGAGTGCGCGGCGGCTTTCGTCAGACCTCGCTTCACGGCCTCGCCTATACGCCGCGACTGCTCAGCCTGTCGCGCCTTCACGCGCTGCCACAGCTCCTCAGGTACGATGCGCAGCCGCTCATCCCGACGGACGATCCAGTCGTTGCGCGGATTGAGAACGTATCGCCGCCGGCTGGAGTCGGCGGCGGACCGTACCCATCGCGCGCGATTCCAAATCACCTGGCCTGTGTAGAGCACATTGTTAAGAATGCCGCTCCCGCGCTTCGGATCGGCGGAGATTGCGCTCGCTACCCATCCACCCTTGCGCCGCCGCACGCGCGCGCGTGTCGCGCCCGGCGAGGGGATGCCCTTGGCGTTGAGCGCGGCGGCAATCGAGCGCGGCGAGTGACCGTCGGCGAACATCTTGAAAATTAGCCGGACAGTGCGCGCTGCCTTCGGGTCTATTTCGAGCTGTCCCGTGGCGGACAATCGAGGCGGGATGTAGCCGAAACTTCGCCCACCAGCGGATCTGCCGGCGCGCGCATTGCCTTCGAGACCACGGCGTGTGCGGCGTCCGATCTCGCGGCGGTACTGCGCGGACATTGCGCCTGTAACCGCTCCAAGAATCTCCGCGCTTTCTGCGCGCGTGTCCAAGTCAGTCGTCACGACGGCGATGTCAAGGTCGGCGAGCTCCGCCAGACGGGGTGCTTGCTCCGCCATGTTGCGCCAAAGCCTGCTGGCGTCCTCGGCGAGGATCGCCTCAAACTCGCGACGGCGCGCAGCGGCGAGCATGCGCTGATACGCGGGGCGCGCCGAGGTGCCTCCACTGATTGCCCGGTCGCAGAACTTTGCCACGACGACGAACCCGTGGCGCTCAGCCAGGCGCTCGGCGACGCGATACTGATCCTCGATCGACTGCTCGCGCTGAAGATCGGTTGAAGTCGTACCCAATGAAGCCGTCGAACCAAGGCGGTAACGTAACGTTCCGGATGTCAAACGGCCACGGCCCGAAATCTCTGCTACCAAGGAGCAGGCGACGAGTGGTTAGTCTATCCTTCGCTTGCATCGGTTGCGCTGTCTCAAGGAACCGCTTACTAATGACAGAAGTCGGCGTCCCCGTATCCCACCAGACCAGTCCTCCGACGACGACGACGGCGGCGGCGGTACTCGGGTCAAGGTTTGCTAGTGCTGAAGAGCGCTCCCGGTTATAACGAG
>DATJVP010000085.1:0-6008 GCA_035581425.1 Allostellaceae bacterium
GGCGAGAGAGCGGGCATCAGGACCTCGATGGGCATGATTTTTCCCCTACTCCGCGCTCAGCGATAAGAGACGGCTTTGGCCGCCGCAACCACGTCCTCGATCTGCGGCAGCGCCATCCGCTCGAGATTGGCGGCATAGGGCAGCGGCACGTCCTTGCCGCAGACCCGCGCGACCGGCGCGTCGAGCCAGTCGAAGGCGTGCTCCATCATCTGCGCGGCGATCTCCGATCCGATCCCCGCGAAGGGCCAGCCTTCCTCGACGGAGACGATGCGGTTCGTCTTTTTGACGGAGGCGATGATGGTCTCCATGTCGAGCGGACGTATCGTGCGGAGGTCGATCACCTCGGCTGCGATCCCCTCGCCCGCGAGCGCCTCGGCGGCGGCCATCGCGACCTCCACCATGCGTGAGAAGGCGACGATGGTGACGGCGTCGCCGGCGCGCAGCACCCGTGCCTTGCCGATCGGCACGATCCAGTCCTCGTGCACCGGGACGGGCATGCTGTGGCCGTAGAGAAGCTCGTTCTCCAGGAAGATCACGGGATTGGGATCGCGGATCGCGGATTTGAGCAGGCCCTTGTGGTCGGAGGCGCTGTAGGGCGAGACGACCTTGAGGCTCGGCACGTGCGCGTACCAGCTCGCATAGCATTGCGAGTGCTGCGCCGCGACGCGCGAGGCCGCGCCGTTGGGCCCGCGGAAGACGATGGGACAGCCCATCTGTCCCCCGGACATGTAGCGGGTCTTGCTGGCGGAGTTGATGATCTGGTCTATCGCCTGCATCGCGAAGTTCCAAGTCATGAACTCGACAATCGGGCGGAGTCCGCCGAAGGCTGCGCCGACGCCGAGGCCGGTGAAACCGTGCTCCGAGATCGGTGTGTCGATGACGCGGCGGGCTCCGAACTCCTCGAGCAGGCCTTGGCTCACCTTGTAGGCGCCCTGATATTCCGCGACCTCCTCACCCATGAGGAAGACAGTGCCGTCGCGGCGCATCTCCTCCGCCATCGCGTCGCGGAGCGCATCGCGGATCGTCAGATTGGCCGTGGGTCCTGTCCAATCGGCCTCGACCGCCACCGGCGCGTGCGTGGGCTGCGGCGCGCCGACCGCAGGGGCCGCGGGAGCGGGCGCGGGTTTCGCGGCGGGCGCTGTGGGCGCGGGCGCATGCGAGGTGCCGGCGGCGGACGCGGCCTCGACGCTCTCGCCCTCGGCCGCGAGCACTGCGATCGGCGAGTTGACCGCGACGTTCTCCGTGCCCTCGGGCACGACGATCTTCGCGAGCACGCCTTCGTCGACGGCCTCGACCTCCATCGTCGCCTTGTCGGTCTCGATTTCCGCGAGCACGTCGCCGGCCTTGACCGCGTCGCCCACCTTCTTGTGCCACTTCGCGAGCTTGCCCTCGGTCATGGTGGGCGAGAGCGCGGGCATCAATACGTCGATCGACATCTATGCGTCCCCCGGATTTGGCGCGCTCAGGCTTCGGCGAGTATGTCGGTCCAGAGCTCCGAGGGATCGGGCTCGGGGCTCTGCTGCGCGAAATCGGCGGCGGCGGTGATGAGGTCCTTCACTTCCTTGTCGATGTCCTTGAGCTTCGCCTCGTCAGCGAAGCCGCCGTCGATGAGGCGCTTGCGCACCTGATCGATGGGATCGTGCTCGGAGCGCATCCGTGTCACCTCGTCCTTGCTCCGGTATTTCGCGGGATCGGACATGGAGTGGCCGCGGTAGCGGTAGGTCTGCATCTCCAGGATGTAGGGGCCTTTGCCGCCGCGCGCATAGGCGATCGCTTCCTGCGCAGCCTGGCGTACCGCGATCACGTTCATCCCGTCGACCTGATGGCCGGGAATGCGGAAGGGCGCGCCCCGGCTGAAGAGATCGGGCGAGGCCGAGCTCCGCGAGATCGAAGTACCCATGCCGTACTTATTGTTCTCGATGATGAAGACCACCGGCAGCTTCCAAAGTGCCGCCATGTTGAGGCTCTCGTAGACCTGGCCCTGGTTCACCGCGCCGTCGCCGAGATAGGTGATGGAGACGTGATCGTTGCCGTGGTAGCGGTGCGCGAAGGCAAGACCGACGCCGATCGGCACCTGCGCGCCGACGATGCCGTGGCCGCCGTAGAATTTTTTCTCGGCGCTGAACATGTGCATCGAGCCGCCCTTGCCGTGCGAATAGCCGCCGCGGCGCCCCGTGAGCTCCGCCATCACCCCTTTGGGGTCCATGCCGCAGGCGAGCATGTGACCGTGATCGCGGTAGGACGTGATGACAGTGTCGCCCTCGGAGACTGCGGACTGCACACCCACCACCACGGCCTCCTCTCCGATGTAGAGGTGGCAGAAGCCGCCGATGAGACCCATGCCATACATCTGCCCGGCCTTCTCCTCGAAGCGGCGGATGAGCAGCATGTCCCGGTAGAGCTTCAGCAGCAGCGCGGGCTCGATCGCCGGCTCCTCGGGCTTCAAAGGCTTCACTTTGCGCTTGGCGATCGCCATCAAACCCCCCTCTCGAAGCGAGGACCCGCGGCCCGGGCTGTGCTCTCGGTAAGATGGCGCGGCGAAAGCCTCATTGCAACCCCAACCTGCTAGCAAAATCTTGTTTCGCAAAGCAAAATGACAGGTAACTCAATTTCGGTTAACCCACCTGAATCGACACAGGGAGGCCTTCTGCCGCTATGGCGGCAGCGCAGTTCCGGCAAGAGTGGGTTGCGTCAGCGGCGGGGGCGCCGGATCAGCGGGGATCGGCGGCGGGCGCCTGCTCGCGGGGAATGACGACCTCGTCGGGCGCGGCGAGGTTGAGCACGGCGCGGGAGCGCTCGTCCAGAAGGTCGAGATCGAGGTGATCGGGGCGCAACAAAGCGACGCGACGCTCCATGGCGGCGCGCTGCGTCTCGAGGTCGGCGAGGGTCGACTTGGCCGCGCCCAGCTCCTTATTGAGTTCGATCCAGGCGATGAACCCGCGATCTCCAGCAAAGAGATGATAGCCGAAGTAGACGATGAGGCCGATTGCGAGGATCGGTCCCGTGATCGACCGCGCGCGGCGGCGTATGTCTTCGACGAGTCGCATCGAGTCGAAGCGAATCACAGCCGGAGTCACGGCGTCAATGCCCTCGATTCGCACTGCAGCATAATTTCGTCCGCTCCGGCCTTCCCTGCCTCGGCAGCGCGGCCTAGGCTCGCGCGTAGGTTTCGGAGGGGAAGCACATGCGAAGGAAGTGGATTGCCGCCGCGGCGCTCTTGGCTGCGGCCTGGGGGAATGCTGCGCGCGCTCAAACGGACGCGGATGTCTGTCGTACCGGCGAGGGCAAGACCGCGATTGCTGCTTGCACCGCCGCCATTCGAACTGAACACGCGGACAAGATCGCGCTTTCTCGCGCGTATTACAATCGCGGAGTGCTTTATCGCGACCGCAATCAGCAAGCGCTCGCGGTCCAAGACTTCACGCAGGCCATGCGCCTCGATCCCACGAACTCCGATGCGGTGCTCAATCGCGGCGTCGCCTACGGTGCGCTCAAGCAATACGCGCGCTCGATTCCGGACTACACCGCCGCGATCGCGCTCGACCCCGGCAAGGCCGACGCCTGGAACGCACGCTGTTACGACCGCGCTATCATCGGCGAGCCCGAGAAGGCGCTCGCGGATTGCAATGAGGCGCTGCGGCTGCAGTCCGACTACGCCGAGGGGCGCGACAGCCGAGGCTTCCTCTATCTGAAGCTCTCTAGATACGACGCGGCGATCGCGGACTACGATGCGGCGTTGAAGCTGGATCCCAAAAAAGCGGTATCGCTCTATGGCCGCGGCCTTGCGAAGCACGCGATCGGAAACCGCGCGGGAGGCGACGCCGACATCACCGCCGCGAAGAGGCTCGACGCCGGCGTGGCCCGGCTCTTCCGCGACCTCGGCGTGCGGCTCCGCTAGCGAGCGAGCGCGGCACGGCCGGCATAGTGCGCCGCCGGACCCAGCGTCTCCTCGATGCGGATGAGTTGGTTGTATTTCGCGGTGCGGTCCGAGCGCGCGAGAGAGCCCGTCTTGATCTGGCCGCAGTTGGTGGCGACCGCGAGATCGGCGATGGTCGCATCCTCGGTCTCGCCGGAACGGTGCGACATCACGACGCCGTAGCTTGCGTGCTGCGCCATCTCCACGGTTTCCAGCGTCTCCGTGAGCGTCCCGATCTGATTCACCTTGACGAGGATCGCGTTGGCGAGACCTTTGTCGATGCCCATGCTGAGCCGCTTCGGGTTGGTGACGAAGACGTCGTCACCCACGAGCTGGATCTTTCCGCCCAGGCTCCGCGTGATCTCTGCCCAGCCCTCGAAATCGTCCTCGGCCATGCCGTCCTCGATCGAGAGGATGGGATAGCGCCGCACGAGATCCTCATAGATGCGCACGAGGCCGCCGGGATCGACGGTCTTCCCCTCGCCCTCGAGTACATATTTGCCCTTCTCGTAGAATTCCGTCGAGGCCGGGTCGAGCGCGAGGGCCACATCGGTGCCTGGTTTGTAGCCCGCGGCTTCGATCGCCTTCATCACGAAGCTTAGCGCCGCATCCGCCGAGGCGAGATTGGGCGCGAAGCCGCCCTCGTCGCCGACATTGGTGTTGTGGCCCGCATCCTTGAGCTGCTTGCGCAAGGCGTGGAACACTTCCGAGCCCATGCGCACGGCCTCTGCCATGCTGGGCGCACCCACGGGCATGATCATGAATTCCTGGAAGTCGATGGGATTGTCCGCGTGGACGCCGCCATTGACGATGTTCATGAGCGGCACCGGCAAGGTCCGGGCGAAGACGCCGCCGACGTAGCGGAAGAGCGGCACCCTCGCCTCCGCCGCTGCGGCCTTCGCGGCCGCGAGCGAAACCCCGAGGATCGCGTTGGCGCCGAGCCGCGCCTTGTTGGGCGTGCCGTCGAGCGCGATCATCGCGCGGTCGATGCCGAGCTGATCCTCGGCATCGAAGCCCGAGAGCGCATCGAAGATCTCTCCATTGACGGCCTCGATCGCGCGCCGCACACCTTTGCCGCCGAAGCGCTTGGGATCGCCGTCGCGCAGCTCGACCGCCTCATGCGCACCTGTCGACGCCCCCGACGGCACCGCCGCGCGCCCGACGGCACCCGTCGAGAGCCGCACTTCGACCTCGACGGTGGGATTGCCGCGACTGTCGAGGACCTCGCGGCCGATGATATCGGTGATGGCGGTCATGCCTGTCCTTGGGTTGCGAGGGGCCTCGCTTTGGCGAGACGGTCGAATTCCATGAGCGTCTCGAGGAGCGCGGGCAGCTCCTTGAGCTTCACCATGTTGGGGCCGTCGGAGGGCGCGCGGTCGGGGTCCTCGTGTGTCTCCATGAAGACGGCGGCGACGCCTATCGCGACTGCGGCGCGCGCGAGTACGGGCACGAACTCACGCTGACCGCCGCTGGAGCCGCCGCGGCCGCCGGGCTGCTGCACCGAGTGCGTGGCATCGAAGACCACGGGATAACCCGTCTCCGCGAGGATCGGCAGTGCGCGCATGTCGTTTACGAGCGTGTTGTAGCCGAAGCTCACCCCGCGCTCCGTCAGCAATATTTTCTGGTTCCCGGCGTCGGCGATTTTCGCTGCGGCGTTCTTCATGTCCCAGGGTGCGAGGAACTGGCCCTTCTTCACGTTGACCGCGCGGCCGGTCTTCGCCGCTGCGACCAGAAGATCCGTCTGCCGGCAGAGGAAGGCCGGGATCTGTAATACGTCGGCCGCCTCCGCAACCGCCGCGCATTGCTGCGGCTCATGCACGTCCGTGAGCACGGGGCAACCCCATTTCTCCCGAACCTCCGCGAGGATCGGCAGGCTCGCTTCGAGGCCGAGCCCTCGCGCGCCCTCGATCGAGGTGCGATTCGCCTTGTCGAAAGAGGTCTTGTAGACGAACCCTAGTCCGAGACGCCCCGTAAGTTCGACGAGCGCATGGCTCATCTCAAGCGCATGCGCGCGACTCTCGAGCGCGCAGGGCCCGGCGATGAGCGCCATCGGCTTGTCATTCCCGATGGCGACATTGCCGATGTGGACGGT
>DATJVP010000086.1:0-14204 GCA_035581425.1 Allostellaceae bacterium
TGCTGGCTGTAGCGCACGGCCTCGTCGAGCGCCGCCTGCGCGACGCCGACGCCGCGCGCGGCGACGTTGATGCGGCCGAGCTCCAGACCGCCGAGCGCGTGCTGTAGCCCGCGCCCCTCGACGCCACCGATGAGCCGATCCGCCGGAATGCGATAGTCCTCGAACACGAGCTCGGCGCTGTCGATGCCCTTGTAGCCGAGCTTCTCGAGCTTGCGGCTCACCTTGAAGCCCGGCCCCTTCTCCGCGAGGAAGAGGCTCATGCCGCGATGGCGCGGCTCGGCCTTGGGATTCGTCTTCACGAGGAGCGCGAAGCACTGTCCATGAATGCCGTTGGAGATCCAGGTCTTGGTGCCGTTGATCACATATTGATCGCCGTCTCGCCGTGCCGTCATGCGGATGGCCTGGAGATCGGTGCCGCAATCGGGCTCGGTGAGCGCGAGCCCGCCCCGGATCTCGCCGGTGGCGAAGCGTGGCAGGAACTTGCGCTTTTGCTCGGGCGTCCCGAAGCGCTGCACGGCCGCAGACATGATGAGATGCGAGTTGAAGATGCCGCTCAGCGACATCCAGACCGTGGAGACGATCTCCACGATCTTGGCGTAGGTGGTCGTGGATAGGCCGAGCCCGCCGTGCTCCGCGGCGATGGTGGCGCCGAAGAGCCCGAGCTCCTTCATCTGCTCCACCATCTTCTCGGGGTAGATATCGTCGTGCTCCAGCGCGTGGACGTGCGGCTTCACCTCGCGCTCGAGGAAGCGGCGGACGCTGTCGAGAATGAGCGATTCCTCGCCCTCGATGCTGTTGGGAAGTGCTGCGGTCTTGATCTCGCTCATGCGGATGCTCCCAATTGCGCCGCGACCTCTCGCATGTCTGCGGCCTCGCATAGGGACAGAAGCCGGTCGGCGATAGCGTTGGCGCCGCTCGCACCGGGCGTGCCGCGGCAGTTCCCAAGGAATTTTGCGACGATCTCCGCATCGGCGAGCGGCCGGTCGCTCGAGCCGCGGTTGCGCGCCTCGCGGTGACGGAGCACCACGCCATCGATCCGCTCAAGGACGAGCTCGCCGGAATAAAAGCGCGGAAATTCCGAGGCGGCATCGGCCTCGTAGTCCACGCGGTCCGCAAGCGCCAGGGTCGCGCGATCTGCGAGCGCCGCATCGGTCAGCTCCGCGAGACCGAAACGGCCACGCCGCAGTGCGCTCGCGACGATGAAGGGGATGGAGAACTGCGCGTCGTACGCGTTGGCGGGCCGGCGCTTGTTCGCTACGGGCTCGCAGATGGTTTTCACTGTCTCCGCGGGGACGAGCGCGGTGACGCGGCGAATGGCGGTGGGATCGATGTCGTGATCCCGCCTGAGTGCGATCGCCGCATCGGCGCAGGCATGGGTGAAGTGACAGGCGGGGAAGGGCTTCACCGCGACGTTCATCACCTCCCATTGCTCGCCGAGACCCGCGGTCGCGAGCTCGAGGTCGCCGCGCGCGAGATGCTCCTGGAGATGGCTCGCGTAGAGGCCGAAACGTCCCTCATAGGCCTTGGTGGCGCCGACGAAGCCGTGCCGGGCCAGTGTGGCCGCGGTGATTCCCGCCGCTGCGGCCCAGCCGGGATGGAGCCGCTTGTTCCAGGCGCCGTCCTCCAGGAATTCGAGCGTGCCCGACGCCGTCGACAGCACGATCCCCTGGGCGGTCGCGAGTTGATGCTCGTCGAGCCGCATGAGCTTCCCGGCCGCGAGCGCACAAGCGAAGGCGCCGACGAGGCCGGTGGGATGAAAGCCCACCTGATGGAAGCCGCCTTTCGCCACGGCGCCCAATCGCGCCATCGCCTCGACCCCGGCGACGTATGCTTCGAGCGCCTCGGCGCCGGATCGGCGCAGGCGCGCGCCGACGGCGAGGATCGTTGGCAGCAGGCTCGTTGTGACGTGGACCACGCCGCCCAAATGCGTGTCGTCGAAATCGAGGCCGTGGACGAGCACTCCGTTGACGATCGCCGCGTCCCGGAACGGGAGACGGTCCGGAAATCCGATCACCACCCCGTCGCCGCTCCCGTCCGCGAGGTCGCGCATGGCCGCGAGGCTCCGCTCTGCGAAGTCGAAACGGCCCGAGGCGAAGGCAATGCCGGCGCCGTCGAGAATGAGGTAGCAGGCGCGCGTCGCAACTCTCTCGGGTATCCCATCGAGGCTCAAGCCCGCGACGAAGCGCGCGAGGCGCGCGGCGATGGTCGGCGCAGCGGCGCCGGGCGAGGGACGGGGAGAAAGAGCCTTCATGTATCCACTCCAGGCTGTACGGACAGGTTTGACTCAGCGGCGCCGCCGCAACGTCAGCGAATAGCTGAAACGGTCGGCGGGATGCAGGTTGAAGGCGATCTCCGCGAGCTCGCCGGTCTCGATCCGGTAGCTACGGCGGATCTCGACCCCGACGCTGCCGCACTCGACGCCGAGACCGGGAGCGACCGGAGCCGGCACAGTGGTGATGCGGAGCGTCTGCTCGATCTCCGTCACCGTCTCGCCGTAGACCTCCTCGATGAGCGCGTAGATCGGGCCGGCTTTCTTGCCCACGAGGTCGGCCACGCCGTCATAGGCCGCGCTGACGTAAACCTCGGTCCAGCAGAAGGGAAGGTCCTCGCCGGGGACATAGCGGAAGCCCTCGAGACGGAGCCATCGCGTGCCGAGGGCACAGCCTAGACGCTGCGCCAGCTCGCGATCAGCCGCGATCGCGCCCGTTCGCTTGGCGCGGTAGCGGGTGGTCACCGCGTATCGCACGAGCTCGTCGATCGAGCTCACGGAATGAGTGTAAAGCGGGGGCGCGCCGCTCTTGCGCAGGACGGTTGTGCCCGCGCCCTGGCGCGAACTCACGAGCCCGCCCTCGCGGAGCTTCCTCAGCGCCTCGCGCACGGTGTGCCGGCTCACGCCGAAGCGAGTGCACAGCTCCTCCTCGGAAGGCAGCATCGTTCCGACGGCGATGTGTCCCGCCGCGATCTCGCTTTTGAGCGCGGCGACGACGCGGCTGTAAAGAGGCGCATCGCCGTCGCGCCGGAACTCCAGCACCTCCGCCTTCCGTCGCATCGCGCTCTCCCAGGCTTGACCCGGCAGCCCAGCAACATTAGCCTACTTGTCCGGACAAGTATAGTGCGGGTGGGCTCCGGAGGGAAGCATGGTTGCCACGGCAAAGCCGGTCGGACCCTCGCGTTGGCGCGAGAGCTATGGCCGCTATTTCGAGGATTTCGAGGTGGGCGCCGTTTACGAGCATCGCCCCGGCCGCACTATCAGCGAGGCCGACAATACCTGGTTCACGCTCCTCACCATGAACCAGCATCCCCTGCATTTCGATGCGGCCTACGCCGCGAAGTCGGAATTCGGGCGGATGGTCGTCAACAGTTGCCTCACCCTCTCGATCGTCGCGGGTATGAGCGTGAGCGACGTCAGTCAGAAGGCGATCGGCAATCTCGGCTGGAACGACATCCGCCTGGTGGCGCCGGTCTTCGTCGGCGACACGATCTATGCGGAGTCCGAGGTGGTCGCCAAGCGCGAGTCCGCGAAGCGACCGACGCAGGGCATCGTGACCGTACGCACTACCGGGCGCAAGTCCGATGGCACCGTATTCATGACCTATGAGCGCACCGTGCTGGTCCCGAAGCGGGGGCACGCTGTCGACGACGCCGCGGATTACTGACGCGCATCCGCCGCGATGAAGGCACTCTCCGACCTCCTGGTGCTGGATTTCACGCATGTGCTCGCGGGTCCCTATGCGACGATGCTGCTGGCCGATCTCGGTGCGCGCGTCGTCAAGATCGAGCCGCCGGGCGCGGGCGAGGGGACGCGGAAACTCCTCGCTGACGACCCCGAGCATTCCGTCGCGGGAATGGGAGCCTATTTCCTGACCCTCAACCGCAACAAGCAGAGCATCGCGATCGATCTCAAGAGCGAGAGGGGTCGCGCCCTCGTCCATCGTCTCGCAGAAAAAGCCGATGCCGCCGTCTACAATTTCGCGCGGGGCGTGCCGGAGCGGCTCGGCATCGATCATGAGACACTGAGCGCGCGTAACCCCGGGATCGTCACTTGCGCCATCACGGGATTCGGCGAGACCGGCCCGGACGCCGACCGCGCGGCCTTCGACATGGTGGCGCAGGGGATGGGCGGTGGCATGTCCATCACCGGTGAGCCCGGCGGCAGGCCCTTGCGCGCGGGCATTCCGATCGGCGATCTCGGCAGCGGTCTCTTCGCGGCCTTGGGCGTATTGGCCGCGCTCCATGCACGAGAGCTGACGGGCCGCGGACAGCACGTCGACATCTCCATGCTCGACGGGCAGATCTCGCTCCTGAGCTACATCGCGACGATGGCGCTCCTTTCGGACCGCAATCCCGTTGCGCTCGGCAACGCGCACGGCGTTCACGTGCCCTACGATACCTTCGAGACCACGACGCGCCCGCTCATCCTCGCGATCATCTCCGACAATTTCTGGGCGGCGCTCGTGGAGGAACTTGATTTGCCTGCGCTTCGCGATCCCAGGCTCGCGACCCAGCCGGGGCGCCTCGCGCAAAAGGAATTCGTCACTGCGACGGTGCAGGCGGCGCTGGCGCGCGAGAGCTGCGAGGCCTGGCTCGAGCGGCTCGGCGCCCGGCGCATCCCCTGCGCCCCCGTCAACGATGTGCTGAGCGCGCTCGCGGACCCGCAGGTGCTCGCGCGCCAAATGGTTGCAACGGTCGAGCATCCGAGCGGCCGCAGCGTCCGGATGCCCGGCAATCCCGTGAAGCTCTCCGAGACCCACGAAGAAGCGTTCTCGGCGCCGCCGCGCCTTGGCGAGCACACTGACGCGGTCCTTTCCGAGCTGCTGGAATTGTCGGTCGCCGAGATTGCCGCACTGCGCGCCCAGGGAACGATCGCATGAGGGAGAGGTTCCGACCATGAAGCTCGAAGGCATCCGCGTCGTCGACCTCTCTTCCTTTCTGCCGGGCCCTTATCTGACGCTGACGCTCGCGGATCACGGCGCCGAGGTCATCAAGATCGAGGCACCCGGCGGCGATCCCGCGCGTCAGATCGGCTTGCGCGACGGCGAGCACACCGTGATCTTCCGCACCTTGAACCGCGGCAAGAAGAGCGTCGTGCTCGATCTCAAGAGCGCGAGCGGCCAGGCTGCGCTGCAGGACTTGTGCCGCACCGCGGACGTCTTGGTCGAGAGCTTCCGACCCGGCGTCACGAAGCGGCTCGGCGCCGATTACGAGACGCTCTCCGCCATCAATCCGCGGCTCGTCTATTGCTCGATCAGCGCCTTCGGCCAGACCGGATCCTATCGCGATCGACCAGCGCACGATCTCGCGGTCGAGGCGCTCGCGGGGTCGATCGGGATTACCGTTGGCGCCGATGGCGAGCCGGTGATCCCTGCCATTCCCGCGGCCGACATGCTGAGTGCGCTGCAGGCCCTCGCGGCCGTGCTGATGGCGCTCTATCGACGCAACAGCACCGGGCGCGGCGACTACATCGACATCTCGATGCATGATGCGACGCTCGGGGGGTATCCGAACCTGCTCGGGCCGGTTTTTGCGGAGAAACGCTCGCTCGAGCCAAGGCACGAGCGGACCCTCGGCGGCGCCGCCTTTTATCGCATCTACCGCACCCGAGACGGGCGCCATGTGGTGCTCGGAGGACAAGAGCCGAAATTCGTGCAAGCGCTCCTGGAGGCGCTCGGCAGGCTCGATCTCGCGCCGCTCTGCGAGCGGGGTCCCGGGCAGCATCAACAGCCCGTCATCGAGTTCCTGGAGCGCTGCTTCGCCGACCGGAGCCAGGCGGAATGGGTCGACTGGTTCCGGGATCGCGACATCTGTTTCGCCCCCGTCAAAACCGTGCGCGAAGCTTTCGACGACGCGCACGCACACGCACGCGGGATGGTCTTGCTCGACGAAACCGGCCGCGAGCATCTGGGCCCCGTCATCAAGTACCGGGACGAGCCCGCCCGTCCCCGGCTAGCCGCGCCCGCCCTCGGAGCGAACACCGAAGAGATCGTTCAAGCGCGGAAATAACCTCGACTCGATGAGGAGGCAGTCGCCTTCCCGGACCGTCTCGATCAGCGCGGCAAGACGATCATCGACGGAGAGCAGTTCGAAGCGGTGCTTTCGGAGGCGGTCGAATAGTCGATCTGCATCGGAAGAGGCTCGCGGCCGATGACGTCCACCCATTTTGCGTAGGCTTCGCGCGTGAGGGCGCGGATCGCCTCGGCATCTCCCTCGCGCCCGCGGCGCACAGTGACGGCCTCCGTCACTTGATCCCGCGCTCGGGGTAGGGCTTGCCGTCCTCGATGCGCTGCCAGCCGAAGCGTGTGAGGTCGATCGCGCGATAGCCCCCCTCGAGGATGAGCTCGGCCATTGCCCGGCCGCAGCCGGGGGCGTGCATGAGGCCGTGGCCGGAGAAGCCCGCGATCAGGTAGAAGTTCTCAAGCCTGCCGCTCCAGGGGCCGATGATGACGTTCCCGTCGAGCTCGTTCTGATCGTAAAGGCCGGGCATGGTGCTCCGGACTTTCGTGCGCTCGAAGGCAGGAAAGCGATGCGCGAGCGCCGGCCAGACCACGCGCTCGAAATAGCTCTCATCCACGTCGAAATTGAATCCGCGGGGCTCGTCGAGATCGGGAACGCCGCCGGAGTAGCCCTTGCCTTCCGGCCGAAAGGCCAGGCGATTCGGATCCTTGACGTAGGGGAGGGGCTCGATAGTCTCCGCGCACTCGAAATAATGCTCGTAGCGCCGCATGGGCTCGATGGGGACGCGCATGCCCACCATCGCGCAGATCTCCTTGGCCCAAGCGCCGGCGGCATTGACGATGGCGCCGGCCTCCACTCGGCCGCCGGATTTGAGACGCACAGCGCGCGCAATGCCGCCTTCGACCTCGATGCCCACGGCCTCATCGGCAACGAACTCGGCGCCGAGCGCCCGCGCCTTGCGGCGGAATCCCTGCAGGACCGAATGCGGATCAAGCCAGCCGTCCTCCAGCGAATGGACGCCTGCGCCGAGATCGGCGACTTCCATCGAAGGAAAGCGGCTCTTGAGCGCGGGCGGATCGAGCCAGACGACTTTGACGCCGTGGCGCTGCTGCGTCTCGAAGTTTGCTGCGAGCGTGTCGATCGAAGCGGGCGGAACGATGAAGAGATAGCCGCCTTGCTTGAAGCCGATCCGCGCGGGCTCGCCGTCGACGGCCATCGTGGCCTCGAATTTCCGGAAGAAATCGATGCTGTATTGCGAGAGGGCGATGTTTTCCGGCAAGGAGAATAAGCGCCGCACGCCGCCGGAGGCGCGCGGTGTCGAGGCGAGCGTGTAGGCGGGGTCGCGCTCGATCACCGCGACGGTGCAAGGCCTGGGGTGCGCGCGAAGGTAATAGGCGACGGCAGCGCCGATCGCGCCGCCGCCGATGACTGCGACGTCATAGTGCATCGCCGATATCAATCCCTGGAGCTGCGGCCGTAAGTGTCCTCGAGGCGGACGATGTCGTCCTCGCCGAGGTAGCTGCCGGTCTGCACCTCGATCAAGTGGAGAGGCTCGCTGCCTTTGTTCTCGAGCCGATGCGGCATCTCGACGGGGATGTAGGTGGATTGGTCCTCGTTGAGCGTGAAGGTCTCGCCGCCGCGTGTGACGGTGGCGACGCCGCGCACGATTACCCAGTGCTCCGCGCGCTTGTGATGGTACTGCAGCGAGAGCTTGCCGCCGGGGTTGACGACGATGTGCTTCGCCTGCACGCGCTCGCCATTGTGGATCGAGCGGAAGCTGCCCCAGGGGCGATAGACGGTCGGATGGCTCTTGGCCTCGCTGCGACCATCGCGCTCCAGGCGCTGCAGAAGCTGCTTCACGTCCTGCGCGCGTGAGCGCGGCGCCACCATGACGGCGTCCGCGGTGACGACGATCACCATATCCTCGAGCCCGAGCGCCGCCAGGAGCCCGTGCTCGGTTCGGAGGTAGGAGCCGCGGACATCCTCGGCGATGACATCGCCGATCGCGACGTTTCCCGCGGCGTCCTTGCCGCCGGCGTGCCAAAGCGCGTCGAAGGTGCCGACATCGTTCCAGCCGATGGTGACGGGAACGACGGCGGCGGATTTGGTGTGCTCCATGACGGCATAGTCGATCGAGACTGAGCGCGCCGCCGTGAAGGCTGCGCGCTCGAGCCGCAGGAAATCGAGGTCGGTGGCTGCCGCCTTGAGTGCGCGCTTGCAGCTCTCGACCATCTGCGGTTCGCGCCGTTGGAGCTCCTCGAGCACCAGGCGCGCTGGAAAGAGAAACATGCCGCTGTTCCAGTAGTGATCGCCTGCCTTGAGCATCGCCTCCGCGCGCGGCCGGTCGGGCTTCTCCACGAATTGCGCGACGGCGAAGCAGCCCTCGATCTTGGGCCAGGGCGAGCCGCGGCGGATGTAGCCGTATCCGGTCTCGGGCCGGTCGGGCGTCACGCCGAAGGTGACGAGGGCGCCGCTTCTTGCCGCCGCTGCCGCGCGGTCGACGCCCGCGAGAAACGCTGCCCGGTGCTGGATCGCGTGATCCGACGGCAGCACCAGCAGCAACGCTTCCGGGTCATCGGCGGAGAGGATCAGCGCCGCGACGCAGATCGCAGGCGCGGTGTTGCGCCCCTGCGGCTCCAGCACCAGCGCGCGCGGCTTGACGCCGGCGGCGCGGAGCTGCTCCGCGATGATGAAGCGGTGCTCGTCGTTCGCGATCACCAGCGGCGAGGCAAAGCGCTGCTGGTCGTCGACGCGCAGCACGGCTTCCTGCAGCAAGCTCTTCTCCGAGAGCAGTGGCAGGAGCTGTTTCGGATATTGGCTCCGCGAGAGCGGCCAAAGCCGCGTCCCTGAGCCGCCAGATAGAATTACGGGGTGAAGGGTCGCGCGCTTCCGTTCCGCACTCGTCATGCGTCCTCCGCAACACCGCTCGAATCATCGCGAGCCTAGTCGCAGACAGCGAAGGATGCTACTCCCCTTCCTGATGGGCGCGCGGCAGCGTCCGAGGCGAAGGGAGGGGTGGACGATGATCGACTTCTACACTTGGGGCACACCGAACGGCCGTAAGGTCTCCATCATGCTGGAGGAGCTGGCGCTGCCCTATCGCGTGCACAAGGTCGACATCACCAAGGGCGAGCAATTCAAGCCGGAGTTCATCGCGCTCAATCCCAACAGCAAGATTCCCGCAATCGTCGATGCCGAGGGCCCAGGCGGAAAGCCGCTCGCGCTCTTCGAGTCCGGCGCGATCCTGATTTATCTCGCGGAGAAGAGCGGTAAGTTCCTGTCGAAGGACCCTACGGCGCGCTACGTCACTTTGGAGTGGCTGATGTTCCAGATGGGCGGCGTCGGGCCGATGTTCGGACAGACCCATCATTTCGTGCGCGCGGCTCCGGAGCCCGTCCCCTATGCGATCGAGCGCTATTCGAAGGAGACGCGTCGGCTCTACGGCGTGCTCGACGCGCATCTCGGGAAAAACGCCTATCTCGCGGGCGACTATTCGATTGCGGACATCGCCACATATCCGTGGGTCGCGCGCTACGAGTGGCACAAGGTCGCGCTCGGTGATTTCCCGAGCGTCGAGCGCTGGTTCAAGGCCATCTCCGCACGCCCGGCGGTCGGGCGCGGGATGGCGGTGCCGGCCTGAGGGGCCGGCCGGGTCTCAGGCGGCGACGCGAGGCCTGCCAACCCGGCGGACGAAGGCGTCCTGGGCCAAGGCGCCGCCAGTGATCGCGCGGAGTTCCTCGCGGGCCCTCTCGAGCACCACGAGGTCGCGCGCATCCTCGCGGTCGGCGACATCCATGTAGCTGATCTTGATCTCTACGAGATCGAGGAGCATTTCGACGGAACGCTTCGATAGACTCATTTCTTGGTCTCCGCAAACGCCCGGACCATTCTGTCCGCTCTCGGAGACAGTTTTTGGCGTATTTCTTTAAAAATGCGTTCAGGCCAACCCCCGGTATTCCCGGGGTTGTGCCCCAATTCAGGGTGAGTGGGCACGCAATACGTTCACCATTTTGAGTCAGATCGCTCTTTATCTGCCATTTGGCGCCCGGCGGCGCGGGCCGCGTCGACTTGGGTTGGCGGCCATACCGCGCTATCCCGGGCAGTCCCTGAAGGTTGGGTATTCTGCGGGTTTTCGGGGGTCGTTTTCTTCTGAGGGCGAACCCCTCGCGCGGCATCCCGGGGTAGGACCGGCGACCGCCAAACGGATCCTTGAGCGCGGGCTTATCGAGACAGTCGAGAACCCGCGAGCGTCTCACGGCAGCACGCGCCAGCGCGACCGCAGCGTTCGCAGGCGATCCTACAGAGCCGGTCGTGCGGGAGATCGGAGACGAGGTAGGCACCGGCGCGGGGCATAACCGAGCATGGCTCGCTGCTTCGGCGACGACGAATCCGGACGAAGAATAAGGCGCCTCCTATGGCAGGTGAGGTGCCGCGCGGAGTGTGAGCATCTTCAGCAGGTCGTCTAGGACGAAGCGGCTTTCGACGATCTCCAAACCGGCCGCGGGAACGTGCCTTTCCGTCTGCCGGTCAAAGCTCGCGCCATAGGCCCAGGCAATCCAGGGCTGCCAGAAGCGCGTTATGACCCGACGCAATGTGCGGGTTGGCCGCACATATTCTAGCAGCCGGATCACGCCGCCCGGTTTGACGACGCGGCCAAGCTCGCGAAGCGCTGGCACCTGTAGCTGATCGGGTAACACACAGAACAGGAAACTCGCCACGGCGGCATCGAATGAGCCAGCCGGGAATTGGAGCTCGGTCACGTCCATCTGGTATAGGCGCCCCGCCGCCGCCAGTGTCGGGCAGCGGTCATGTGCCCGTGCGAGCATGGCCGGGCTGATGTCGATTCCCGAAACAATGGCTTCCGGCGGGTAATAGGCACAATTGCGCCCTGTGCCGACGCCAGCGTCCAACAACCGGCCACCAAGATTCTGAAACAGCAGCGGGCGCAAGGCGCCGTAGCGCTTGCGTTCGAACGGGCGATCAAGGAGGTCGTAAAACGGCGCAATCCTCCGGTATCGCGCAAAGTTGGTTGTCACTTGTCCTTCCATTGAGACTGCGGTTGGCAGTGAGCATAGAGCGCGGCGTCGAAGGCTGGAACCTCGCCGACGAGGCTCGCGATCAAGCCAAAAGGAAAAGGCCCCACTCGCTGCAGGCGGCGCTTCCGGGATGTGCCAACCAGCGACATTGAACTAGCTCTGGAATATCGCCGATGGGTCTCGCCAAAATGTGTTGTGCCGCCGCGTGCATTATTGGACACGACCACTGCCGATCAGCATCTCAACACTCATGCGGAGCCTGTTGTTCGACTCGAACCGAGAGAGACGCGACCGCACCTCCTCGCGCACAGCGCGTCGTTCCGCGGCGCCAAGCGTCAAATAGGCTTGGGGTATGGAGCCGACACCGGCTTCTATCGGCTCCCAATAGTCCGCGAAACCGTCGAAGCTGTCTTCGCGCGTTGTGCGCTCCACGCGAACGTCAGAGAAGCCTGCGTCCATGAGCATGGCTTCCAACCGGTTCGGGTCATGCAGCCCGAACGAGAGGTATAGAACGCCGCTCAGTTCCGGCAGAAAGCGGCTGAGGACATCGGCGAGATTACCCCACATCGGTGCCCGGTCCGGGGTGGAGATCACGCATATCGCCACGCGGCCGCCCTTACGCAGGACGCGCCGGAATTCCCCAACACCTCGCGCCGGATCCGGAAAGAACTGCAAGCCCAATTGGCAGACGACCGCGTCGAAGCTGGCTTCCGTGAACGGTAACGCCTGGCCATCTGCTACGACCGGCAGAAATGAAGGTATATTCAATCGCTCGCGTGCACCCGTAAGCATCGCGTGCGAGATATCCGCGCCAACCACGAAGCCCCCGGTTCCAACAATGGGAAGCGCCATTCGCGCGGCCTCGCCTGTTCCGGTGGAGACATCGAGGACGCGAGACCTCGGTTCCACCGCCGCCGCGGAAAGCACCGCTGGAACAAAGAGCCTCGACCATCGGCCCGTCCAGCGGTCGTAAGCCGAAGCATCGACGACCTTGCCCAGAGGTGCGTGGAAACCAGCCCCGAATCCCGTGCCCATCGCTGTCGCGCCTCCGCACCCTGCAATATCTCAAATACATCGAAGGCCCGCCGGTCCGCCAGGCGCGAACCATGCAATGAGGCACTAATGCCCGGGGCACGGAAGCACCTCGACCGTCACGTGACTCAATCCCGGAAGGCTAGCGAGCTTCGCCTTGTAGACGCCGGGCGGCTGCGGCGCGTCTGAGACGACCGATAGCACGGCCGCTGAATGCCCGGGCCCCACGCGCCAGAGATGGAGGTCGGCGATGCGATCGTCGCCCTCCTCGATGCGGTACTTGAGCTCCCGCGCGAGGACCGGGTCGGCGTGCAAGTCGAGCAAGGTCGAGCTCGCCGCGCGAATCAGACGCCATGACCAATTGACGATCACGCAGGCACCGACGAGACCCATCACGGGGTCCATCCAGACCCACCCGAGTTGGCGGCCCGCCAATAGCCCGGCGATTGCCAGCACCGAGACGGCCGCATCGGCCATGACGTGGACGTAGGCCGCGCGGAGATTCATGTCACGGTGCGGATGGTCGTGACCGCGATCGGAATGCGCGTGATCCCCGGGGCCATGGTCGTGCTCATGCGAATGGCCGTGGTTGCGAGCGGCGCCGCCCTGCAGGAGCCAGGCGCTTGCGAGATTGACGCCAAGCCCGAGGAAGGCGACGGCAATGGCCTCATCGAAAGCGATCCGAAGCGGCTGGATCAGGCGCCCGACGCTCTCCCAGGCGATGAGGAGCGCAATCATCGCGAGGATGAGGGCAGAGGCGAAGGCCGCGAGGTCCCCGACCTTGCCCGTGCCGAAGACGAAACGGTCGTCGAGCGCATGGCGCCGCGCATAGGTGTAGGCAAGCGCCGCGATCAAGAGCGCTCCCGCATGGGTGCTCATGTGCAAGCCGTCGGCAATCAATGCCATCGAATGGAAGAGCGCGCCGCCGACGATCTCCGCCGCCATCATCGCGCCGCAGAGAACGATCACCGCCCAGGTTTTACGCTCGTTCCGGTCATGGTCGGCGCCGAGAAAGAAATGCTCATGTCGAAAGGCATCGAGGTGTTGGGTGTGCATGGCGACCCTCGTCGATCGGTTTTCCAGCGCCGTACCACGCGACCCGAGCAAAGGAAAGCCCAACGCATTGCGTGCCGACGCGCCCGTATGAGCGGCACGAAGCAGGTGAGCGCCAGGCCGAAGGATAGCCGCGTCGACCCGTTGCCCTTGCCGTAGTCAACTCAAGATGAAAATATCGGCCTCCCGCAATGCCGTTGATTCGGCGATGTCGCCCTGGGGCGCGCGCCGTGCCGCAACGCACTCTGGAGGGAAACCCTATGCATCTCAGGCGCACCCGGGTATTGGCTGAGCTCGCTGCCGCCGTACTTATCTTCGTTGTCTTGCTGTCGGCGGGCGCATCCGCGGAGGGCACGGTCTCGGGTTTCTTCAAGGGCAATGGCAAGCCGGCGGCGCTGGCCCAGGTCACGGCCCAGAAGGGCGATCCGGAATCCGGCAAGCCGGTGACCGTGCTCGTGTTCAGCACCAAAGACCAGGCCGGGGATCCCAAGGCCGCTTTCAATGCGCTGTTCGGCAAATTCGGCGACGCGCTGGTCGTGAAGGTCTTTTCGGACGGAAAAATCTACAGCGTCGATTTAGTGCATTCGAACCTTGAAGCCCCGGGCGGCTCGATCCAGGTGTTCGGCACCATTTCGATGAAAGAGTTTGCCATGGCCGGCGGCGAAATCTCGGGCCATTTCACCTCGGAGGGAGAGCACGAAGTGCACGGCCAGAAATGGGACGTGGACGTCACCTTCCGGACCAAGGCTCCGTGATCCCGCGACGCGAGGAGCCGATTGAGGGAAATCCTCGCGCATGGATTGTCGCCGGCCGAACTCGCTGGTTCAGCATTTCGGCTTTATGAGCAATTCAGACCGAGCATTCCCGCCGGCACTGCCAGATGGGGTGCGAAGGGAACGCTGAGCCTCGAGAAGGTTACGGCGCTTGCGGAGTAGCTCCGCGTCATCGCGCACCTGGCCCACGCTCACCGCCTCACTCCGCGATAGCTTCGACGTAAGTGCGCATCGTTCCTCGCGATGCCAGAGACCGGTGAGCGGCCGATTGAAAACGCCGGCGGAGGCGGGTGGCCGGCGTTGTGAGGCAGCCCGGGCCACTTCTGAGATGCAAGCGGTGTCGCGGCAATGGGTGATT
>DATJVP010000087.1:0-3906 GCA_035581425.1 Allostellaceae bacterium
GATCGTGTCCTTCTCGCCGCCGAGGGCGCCGCCCGAGAACACCTTGATCGAATCCTTGCCGCCGGTCTTCTGCTTGATGATGTCGCTCATGTAGCGCACGGCGAGAACCGTCGGATAGTCGTCCGGCTGGATGTCGGCCGCACGGAATTCCCTCGCCTGGGCTGTGGCGGCGAACAGGACGAGGACGAGGCTTGCAAGCTGACGCATGGAGCTCCCCTTCGGTCTGGAAACGTAAATCTACATTAACTGGCCGAATTCCTTCGCACAAGCTCTCATGCCGGTTCCTATCTGGTCCATACTAGGGAGTCGCACCCACAGGACGGACTGGCCCGTGCTATCGGAGAACCCCGAGGGCGGCATCGAGGACGAAGCGCTCGCCGCGCGCCAGATCCGGCTGTATATCGAAAACGCGCCGGTTTTCTTTCCGCTGGTTGTTGTTGTGGGTGTCGCGCTCGTCGCGGCGGGGCTCTGGGAGTTCCTGCCCGCCGACCATTCCGTGCTGCTGTCGTGGGCCGCATCGATCGTCGCGACCAGCATTGCGCGCTTGCTCGCCTGGGCTGCCTACGCCGGAGCAAAGCCGGATGACGACGCGATCCGTACGTGGTTGAAATGGTTTCTGCTGCCGCAGATCTGCACCCTCTCGCTGATGGGGGCCGGTCCGATTTTCCTCCTGCCCACGTCGTCCGGTCACGACGTGGAAGTTGCGCTGATCCTTTCGCTGTGGGTGTACGTTGCGGCGCCAACTGGCAGCATGAAGTTGTCCGGATATCGTCCCGCGATCGCCCTCGCGCTGGCGCCGATGCTGCTGATGTACCTGGTGGGGCTCGCACCGCTCCCGGGGGTGATGCCCAAGGTGCTGATGCTGGGCGGGGTGGCGGCTGTCTTTACCGCTTACAGCCTGGCGATCAGGATCAACCGCGACTTTGTGCGCACGATGCAGCTCACGATGCGCAACGAACGCCTAGTGGCGGCGCTGGAGGCGCGGGGTCTGCAATTGCAGGAGCAGACCCTCGCCGCCGAGCGCGCCGAGCGCGCCAAGACGCGCTTCATCGCCGCAGCGAGCCACGATCTGCGCCAGCCCATGCACGCCATTGGTCTGCTCGCGGGGATGCTGAAGTCCCGCGTCGCGAGCGGCCAGGAGCAGGAGGTGACGCAGCGCCTGGAGCGCTCGGTGGCGGTGATGGACAATCTCTTCAACGCCATCCTCGATCTCTCCAAGCTCGATTCGGGAGCGGTGCGGCCCGCGATCGCGCCGGTTCCGCTGCGAGCCGTCCTCGATTCCATCGTAGTTCATTTCGCGCCGGAAGCCGCTTCCAAGCAGCTCGCCCTGAAGGTCTTTCCCTCGCGCGCGATCGTGCGGACGGACGCCGCGCTGCTCGAGCGGGTGCTCCGCAATCTCGTCTCGAACGCGATCAAGTACACGAGCAAGGGCGGAGTGCTCGTCGGGTGCCGCCGGCGAGGCGGGCGGCTCGCGATCGGCGTATGGGACACCGGGACAGGGATCGCTCCCGAGGATCTCGAGCGGGTCTTCGAGGAATACTTCCAGGTCGGCGGCCGTCCGCGCGACCGCAGCGAGGGGCTCGGCCTGGGACTCTCGATCGTCAGACAGCTCGCGCGACTGCTGGCCTCCGAGGCGAAGGTGGTTTCGACGCCCGGCCGCGGATCGTGGTTCGGGCTGGAGGTTCCCTTCGTCGGCTATCTGCCTGCGACGGGGCAGGGCGTGGCCGCCGAGGCGGGCGCGGCGAGCAGGCTCGCGGACAAGTTCATACTGATCGTCGACGACGAGGCCGATGTCCGGTTCGGGGCCGAGGCGCTCCTGCGCGAGTGGGGTTGCCGCACCGCCTCGGCGGCCACGGTCGGGGAAGTGCGGGCGAGGCTGGAGGAGGAGATCCGCTTTCCGGATGCAGTCATCACCGATTACCGCCTCGGTCCGCGGGAAACCGGCCTGGAGGCGATCGCCGCGGTGCACACGTATACTTCCGAGCGTACGCCCGCCGTCATCGTGACCGGCGAGGAGCTGGGCCAGGACGAGCTGGATGCGGCGCGGGCCGCCTATCCGATCGTCAAGAAGCCGCTCGCCGCCGACGAGCTCTACGAGCGCCTCGTCGCCGTCCTCGCTCCGAGGGAGGAGCGGTCGTGAAGATCCTGATCGTCGACGATCATCCGGTCATGCGCGCCGGAGTGCGCAGCTGCCTGAGCGATCTCGATCCCGCCACCGACTTCGTCGAGGCGGCCGACCTCGAGGAAGCGGTGCGAGCCGCAAGGGCGGCAGGCCCCGCGGACCCCTTCGACCTCGTGCTGCTCGATCTGGCGCTGCCAGACCGCTCGAGCGTGCAGACCCTGATCGCGTTTCGCGAGTCGGTCGAGCCTTGCCCGCCGGTGGTGGTGTTCTCCGCCACGGAAGACGCCGACACCGTCACGGCCGCGCTCGACGCCGGAGCGATGGGCTTCATTCCCAAGACATCCTCCACCGAGATCCTGCAGCAGGCCTTGCGGCTGGTGCTCGCGCGCGGCATCTACCTGCCGGCCAGCGTTCTGCGCCGCCGGGAAGGCGCGCGCAGCGCGCCGGCGGAGCCCACCTCGCGGCCCTTGCGCAAGCTCTCCGAGCTCGGACTCACCCCGCGCCAGCAGCACGTGTGCTCGCTGATGGTGAAGGGACGTCCGGTGAAGCAGATCGCCCGCGACCTCGGCATCTCGGCCTCCACTGTGAAGGCCCATCTGCAGCCGATCCTGCGGTCGCTGGGCGCGATGAACCGGACCGAGGCCATCGTCGCCCTCCACAGCCGGGGATTTTCGGTCGGCGACTGAGCGGCAGTTAATCCCCTCCGCGATCTAGGCGCCAGCGGCGCCCTGACGCCCATGGCCACCGCGACGGCGCCAGCAGGGCGGGTCCCGTCTCCGTCACCGTTGATCCCTCAGGCCGTCGGCGCATGGACAACCGGCTGTTCCCTTCTCCAAGCGGCCTACGCTGCCTAGCCAATATCGTTTCGCGGCGGTTCCACGGATATTGAAAGCGCAAGGACCGATTCTCGGTTACGCAAAGGGGAAGACGATGAATGCACTCAAGTCTGCAATCGCTGCATTCGCGCTGCTTTCAAGCACGACGCTCGCCCGCGCCGACGTCATCGCGGAGTGGAACGCGATCGCCCTCGACACGGTGACCGGGTCCGGGAAGTATCGCGCTTACGATGAGTCGCGCGTCATGGCCTGGGTGAACATCGCCATGGCCGAGACCATCAACTTTAATGAAGCGATGCGGCCGTCCCGGTTCCTGGTCACGCAGTCCCATTCGCTCGGCGCCTCCAACGAAGCAGCGGCAGCCGCTGCGGCACACTACATCCTCGTCCAGTTCCACCCGGAGCAGAAGGCGAGCCTCGATGCGGCGCTGCGGCGCTCGCTCGCGCTCGAGCCCGACGCGATCAAGAGGGAGAGCGGACGCGTCATGGGGGCGAGCCTGGGGATGAGCCTCTACGCAATCCTATCCTCGGACTCCGGAAGCGTGGCGGCGGAGAACCGTGACAACCGAGAACTACGCGACCAAGTAGGCATCAAGGCGCAGTGAAGGCTATCTTCGAAGCCTGAAGCAGAGCGCGGAAAGCGTCGTAGGTCTCGCGTATGCCCTCGGCGAGCGTCGCAGCGCCGTAGTCGCCGAGGAACTCGCGCAGCGGCGTGTCGGGCAGGTGCATGGGGAAGGCGAGCGCGTCTCCCGAGGAGGTGATCCTCGCGTGCGGCGCGAGCTTCCTCAGGATCGCGAGGCCTTCCTCGACCGGCGCGTGGACCCCGTTCATGTTGAACACCGGCGCGCCCGTGCGCTCCTTCGCGACCGCCCGGATGAAGGCGCTCGCGACCTCTCCCGTATACAGCCAGGACACGCCGCCGGTGAAGGGCACGTCATAGGGCCTGCCC
>DATJVP010000088.1:0-9299 GCA_035581425.1 Allostellaceae bacterium
CGTATTGCAGCCCGATCGAGATCGCGATCGCGAAGTTGTTCATGAGCGAGCGGAAGGCCGAGCCTTCCTTGTGCATGTCGATGAAGACCTCCGCGAGGCGGCCGTCCTCGTACTCGCCGGTGCGCAGATAGACCTTGTGGCTGCCGACGATCGCCTTCTGGGTATATCCCTTGCGGCGATGGGGCAGGCGCTTGCGCTCTGCCGCGACCTGCACGACCCGCTCGACCACGCGCTCGACGATCCGCTCCGCTATGACGGGGACGCGCTCCATCGGCGTCTTTTCCATGAGCTCTGCCGCTTCGTCACCGCCATTTTCCTCGTCGAGGATCGAGGATTGCAGCGGCTGCGACAGCTTCGACCCGTCGCGATAAAGCGCGTTCGCTTTGAGCGCGAGCCGCCAGGAGAGCTCATAGGCCTCTTTGCAGTCCTCGACGGTGGCGGCATTCGGCATGTTGATGGTCTTGGAGATCGCGCCGGAAATGAAGGGCTGTGCCGCCGCCATCATGAGGATGTGGCTCTCGACCGAGAGAAAGCGCTTGCCGATGCGGCCGCAGGGATTGGCGCAGTCGAAGACCGGCAGGTGCTCGGGGCGCAGGAAGGGCGCGCCCTCGAGCGTCATGGCGCCGCAGCAGTAGGTGTTGGCGTGCTCGACCTCATGCTTGCCGAAGCCGAGCCCCGCCAGGATATCGAAGGCGGGGTCGGCGAGTTGCGCGTCGGTGAAGCCCAGTACTTCCTTGCAGAACTTCTCGCCGAGCGTCCATTTGTTGATCGCGAACTTGATGTCGAAGGCGCTCGCGAGCGCGTTCTCGAGGGTTGCAATCGCCTCGTCGGTGAAGCCCTTCGCGCGGAGATCGTCGTGATTGACGTGCGGCGCGCTCGCAAGCGTGCCACGGCCGACCGCGTAGCGAACGATCGCATCGATCTCGGTCTTGCTGTAGCCGAGGGTGCGCAGCGCCTCCGGCACGATGCGGTTGATGATCTTGAAATAGCCGCCGCCCGCAAGCTTCTTGAACTTGACGAGCGCGAAATCGGGCTCGATCCCGGTGGTGTCGCAGTCCATGACGAGGCCGATCGTGCCCGTCGGCGCGATCACCGTCGCCTGCGCATTGCGGAAACCATGCGCCTCGCCGAGCGCCAGCGCGGTGTCCCAGGCGAGCCGCGCGGTCTTGACGAGGGCGGGGTCGGGGCAATTCGCGTGATCGAGCGCCACCGGCGGGATCGAGAGCCCGTCATAGCCGGTGCTCTCGCCGTAGGCGGCGCGGCGATGGTTGCGGATCACCCGCAGCATCGCCTCGCGGTTCTTGGCGAAGGCTGGGAAGGCGCCGAGCTCGCCCGCCATTTCCGCAGAGGTCGCGTAGGAGATGCCGGTCATGATCGCCGTGAGTGCCGCGCAATAGGCGCGGCCCTCGGCGCTGTCATAGCCGAAGCCCGAAGCCATCAGGAGGCCGCCAATGTTGGCGTAGCCGAGGCCGAGCGTGCGGAACTCGTAGGAGAGTTCTGCGATCTCCTTCGAGGGGAACTGCGCCATCAGCACCGAGATTTCCAGCACCACCGTCCAGAGCCTGACGGAGTGCACATAGGACTCGATGTCGAAACGTCCGTCCGGCTTGCGGAACGCCAGCAGGTTGAGCGAGGCAAGATTGCAGGCGGTGTCGTCGAGGAACATGTACTCCGAGCAGGGATTGGACGCGTTGATCCGTCCGCTCTCGGAGCAGGTGTGCCACTCGTTGATTGTGGTGTCGAATTGGAGGCCGGGATCCGCGCTCGCCCAGGCCGCATGTGCGATCTTCTCCCAGAGCTCACGGGCCTTCAGCGTCTTGTGCACCTTGCCATCGACGCGGCGCGTGAGCTGCCAGTCCGCATCCGCCGCCACGCGGGCGAGGAAGTCATTGGGGATGCGGACGGAGTTGTTGGAGTTCTGCCCGGAGACCGTGAGATAGGCCTCGCTGTCCCAATCGGTGTCGTAGGTGCGGAAATCGATCTTCTCGTAGCCCTGCTGCGCGAACTGGATCACGCGCTGCACATAGTTCTCGGGAATCATCGCGCGGCGCGCGGCCTTCACCTCACGCTTCAGCGCGGCGTTCTTGCGGGGATCGTAGGCGTCGGCGCCAAGCGCCTCCGCCTCGGGCCCGTGGCAAACGGCCATGATGAGGTTGAGGTGCCGCTGCGCGAGCTTCGAGCCCGCGACCAGCGCCGCCACCTTCTGCTCCTCGACTACCTTCCAGTCGATGTAGGCCTCGATGTCCGGGTGGTCGACGTCGACCGTCACCATCTTGGCCGCGCGCCGTGTGGTGCCGCCGGACTTGATCGCGCCCGCCGCGCGGTCGCCGATCTTGAGGAAACTCATGAGGCCCGACGATTTTCCGCCGCCGGAGAGGCGCTCGTTCTCGCCGCGGAGCTTCGAGAAATTCGAGCCGGTGCCGGAGCCATACTTGAAGAGCCGCGCCTCGCGCACCCAGAGGTCCATGATGCCGCCCTCGTTCACGAGGTCGTCGGCGACGGACTGGATGAAGCAGGCGTGCGGTTGCGGGTGCTCGTAGGCGCTGTCGGATGCCACGAGCTTGCCGGTGCGGTAGTCGACGTAGAAGTGTCCTTGCGCGGGCCCGTCGATGCCATAGGCCCAATGCAGCCCCGTATTGAACCACTGCGGCGAGTTCGGCGCGCCCAATTGCATCGCCAGCATGTAGCGGTGCTCGTCGTAGAAGGCGCGCGCGTCTTCCTCTTGATCGAAGTAGCCCCCCTTCCAGCCCCAGTAGGTCCAGGTGCCCGCAAGCCGGTCGAAGACCTGCTTGGCGCTCGCCTCCGATCCCGTGCGTTTCTCGAGCGGGAGATCCATCAGTGCGGCATCGTCCGCGACCCGGCGCCAGAGCCAGGCGGGGACATCGGCCTCCGCGACGGGCCTCAGCTTCCGCGGGACGCCGGCCTTGCGGAAATATTTTTGCGCGAGGATGTCGCTCGCGACCTGACTCCAGGCCGCCGGCACTTCGATGTCCGGCAGGTGAAAAACCCGGGAACCGTCGGGATTGCGGATCTCGCTCGTCGTCGTCTTGAACTCGATCGTGGCGTAAGCGTCTTGGCCGGCCTTTGTGAATCGTCGCTCAATCCGCATCGTTTCCCCCGCGAAATCACTTGCTTGCCACCGCACCCGCCGACACTTCCGCGCTGCGCCGGTTTGATCGGAACCCGGCGCATTTTGTGTTACGCGCATTCGTCGGACACAAGATGTGGCATAGGGTGCCACAATCGGAATCCGCTGCAACAAGATTTTGGGGTCAGGTCACATTTTTTTCATAGATGTTGTTTTAGGATTGAGACTCCCGCCCTCGTTCGGGCGGAAATCCGCCACTCTCCTCAACGTGCGAGCAAAAGGAGCGCCCCGAGCACGAGGGCGATCCCCAAGCCCTGGATGGCGCCCAATTCCTCCCTAAGGACGATTACGGCGGCGAGGATGCTCACGACCGGCTCGAGTTGCGAGAGGAGCGCGGTCCTGATCGGCCCGATCCGCGGCAGCGCACCGAAGAATGCGACCAGCCCCACGAAATAGGTGACGACGACGCCAAGCGTGCCGAGGAGTCCGAGCGCGGTGTCCGGCGGCAGGATCTCGCCGCGGAAAAGCGCGAGCGGCGTAAAAATAGCGGCGCAGGTCGCCATGGCCTGGAAGCTCACGGTCATGGGATCGGTGCCCGTGGTGGCGCGGCCGAAATAGAAAATGCCGAAGGTATAGGTGAGGGAGCCGAGGCTCGCGAGCGCGACGCCGACGGGGTCGAGATCGGCGATTTCGACGCCGAGCGCGAGGGCGAGGCCGATGAAGGCGGCGAGCACCGCGAGCGCGCGGCGGAGCCCCAACCCGTCGCCGCGGAGCCAACCCACGAGTGTCACCAGCACGGGATAGGTAAAGAAGAGCAGCACGGCCGAGCTCACGGGGATGACGCGGATCGCCGCGAGATAGGTGTAGGCCATGATCGCGAAGAGAATCCCCGTGATGACGCCCGCGAGCCGTCGCCCCGGCGGCAGCCGCAGCGGCCGTCCCGCAAGGCGCAAGCCCACGGCCAGCACCGCCACGGCCGCGAGGTACCGGAGCGAGAGCAAGGTGAGCGGTGTCGCCTCCGCCTCATAGGCGAGGCGGGCGAAGATTGGAATGACGCCATAGCTCGTCGCCGAGAGCGCCATGAGCGCAAGACCGGCGGCGGAAGAGGGGGCGGGGGCTGGACGGGAACTGTCGGGCGGTGCCATAGTCGCGCGCACTTCTATATCAGGCGCAGACGGAATGAGCATCGGTACGCGACTGTTCACGTGGCTCAGGGGCGAGCTCGTGGGAATCGACCAGTTCGGCAATCGCTATTTCCGCGAGAAGCCCGGGCGGAAGCTGCGGCGCGGCGGCGGCTTCGACAGCCGCGAGCGTCGCTGGGTCCTTTACAAGGGCGAAGCCGAGGCCTCGAAGGTGCCGCCGGAATGGCATGGCTGGCTGCATCACACCGTGAACGAGGTGCCGACCGATGGCGGCAAGCCCAAATACCCCTGGCAGAAGCCGCATCTGCCGAATCTCACGGGTACGCCCTTGGCCTATCGTCCGCCGGGCTCGGTCCTGAAGGGCGGCCATCGCGCGCGCACCACTGGCGATTACGAGCCCTGGCAGCCGGAGTGAGCCCCACCGATTTGAGCGAGACCGAGAGGAAGCGAAATCCATGAGTCGCAACGCCGTCGAGACCGTGATGGGCGCGGTGGTCCTGGTGGTCGCCGCGGTGTTTCTCTATTTCGCCTACACCACGACTCAGGTGCAGGCGAGCGGCGGCTACGATCTGACCGCGCGCTTCGACCGCGCCGACGGCATCCGCGCCGGCAGCGACGTCCGTATCAGCGGCGTCAAGGTCGGCACCGTCGTGAGCATCACTCTCGATCCCAAGACCTTTCTCGCGGTGATGGTCATCAACGTCGAGAGCAAGGTGAAGCTTCCGAATGACTCCGTGGCGCATATCACCTCGACCTCGCTCCTCGGCGACAACTTCGTCCTGCTCGAGCCCGGCAACGAGGACGCGATCATCCCGCCGGGCGGCGTCATCTCGCACACGCTGGCACCGATGAACCTCGAGGAGCTCATCGGCAAATACATGTTCAGCCAAACCAGCTCCACCAAGAAAGAAGGCGGCTCCGACCAGCCGAAATGAAGAAGCCCGCGAAGCTCGCGTTGCCGCGCTGGCTCACGCCGGAGGGCGAGCCGGTCTCCTGTCTCGACAAGATCAAGGTCCTGAACGAGAACCTCACGGAAATCCAGGAGATGGCCCAGGAAGCCCTCGAGGACGCTGTCCTCATGGGCTGCGACGAAGCCCAGTTCCGCACGGTCCTGGAGCAGCTCGCCCGAAGCCTGGTGAACCCGTACAGAAAGCCGTAGCGATGCGTTCTAAAGAAATTTTCGCCACCAAGACGCCAAGGCAAAAGGGTCTTTCTCGCAGCAAAGCCGCAACCAATCTTCTCACTGCCTCACTGGCTCCGTGGTTCGTCTTTCCTCATTTCACGCGTGCACGGGCCGTCCCCGGGGTTGGCGGAGGAGCCAGAGGGCGATCGAGGCGTTGAGGAGATTCCAGAGGATGCCGTTGAGGAAGGCGGCCTGGTAAGAGCCGGTCCAATCGAAGACGGCGCCCGACATCCAGCCGCCCGCGGCCATGCCGAAGATCGTCGCCATCAGCACCATGCCGAAGCGCGCGCCCACTTCCTGCGCCGGGAAATACTCGCGCACGATCATTGCATAGCTCGGAACGATGCCGCCCTGCGAGAGCCCAAAGAGCGCGGAGACGACGTAGAGCGAGACGAGTCCGTTGAAGGGCAGGTAGAAAACGAGCGCGAGGCACTGCAGCGCCGACCCTATCAACATCGTCGGCACGCCGCCGATGCGGTCGGAGACCCAGCCGGAGACGAGCCGGCTCACCACGCCGAAGCCCAGCATCAGCGAGAGCATCTCCGCGCCCCGCGCGGGGCCATAGCCGAGATCGCCGCAGTAGGCGACGATGTGGACCTGCGGCATCGACATCGCGACGCAGCAGGCGAAGCCCGCGATGACCAGCATGATCTGCACGAGATTGGGCGAGACCCGGAGCGCGCTTCCGATACTCGCGGGGGCGCGCGTCTCATGCTGTATCGGCGTCTTCGGCCGGAGTACGAGGCTCAGCGGCAGCATGACCACGACGCAGAAGATACCGATACCGAGATGCGTCACGCGCCAGCCCCAGGTCGAAATCGCGTGCTCCAGGATCGGCGGCCAGACCGTGCCCGCGAGGTAGCTCGCGGAGGCGCAGATCGCGACGGCCTTGCCGCGGTTGCGCGTGAACCAATGCGAGATGTCCGCGATGAGCGGCCCGAATACCGCGGCGGATCCCAGGAATCCCACGAGCGCTCCTTGGATGAGCGCAAATTCCCAAATGCTCGTGGCGTAGGAGGCGAGGGTATAGCCGCTCCCGAGTGCCAGCGCGCCGATGACGATCGGGAGCACGATTCCTCGGCGATCCGCGATCCGTCCCATGAGCACGCCGCCCATCGCGGCGCCGATCATCGTGGTGGTGTAGGGGATAGATGCGCTTCCGCGGTCCACCCCGAAATCCGCTTGCACCGCCGGCAGCGCAACGATCGCCGACCAAAGCCCCACGGCTCCCGTCGTGCCGATGAGGACGGAGACGCAGAGACGCTGCCAAGCGTAGCGCGATTCAGGAACGTGCGTGATCACGGGGCGCCGATCCTCGTCATGGTGGGGGCGACAGTTGGGCATGGCGGACAGGTCGCCGCAAGCCTCGCCGCCCCCGATGCGGGGCTGGTCTGCGTTGGGCGCACGTCATATCTTGGCCGCTCGTTCCTCAGGTGTCCGCGATAGCGCGCGGCTCGTCTTGGGGTGGAGGTCGATTGTCATGGATACAATGAACGCCACTGAGAAACCTTGGCTCGCGCCGGAGAGCCAGCGCGTCGTTGCCGAAGCGGAGGCGCGGCTCCTCGCGGGCGATGCCGAGGGGATCGAGGCGGAGGTGTTGCGGCTCGTCGATGCGCATGAGCGGCACATGGACCGCGAGAGCGTCGGGCTCAATGCCGGCACCAACGTGATGAACCCGCGCGCAGCGGCGCTGATGGCGCGCTCGCTCGGCAACCGGCCCTCGCTCGGCCATCCCGGCGACAAGTACGAGATGGGGATGGAGTTCGCGGAGCAAATCGAGGTGGTGGCGGAAGGGTTGGTGCGGCGGCTCTTCGGAGCGCCGTATGCCGAGATCCGCGTGGGCTCGGGCGCGCTCGCGAACCTCTATTCCTTCATGGCGATCTGCAAGGCGGGCGACCGGATCATGGCGTTTCCGCCGGAACTCGGCGGACACGTCACGCATCATCGCGCGGGCGTTGCCGGTCTCTACGGGATCGAAACGCATCCCGTGCCTCACGACGCCGCGACTATGAACGTCGATCTCGACCGCTTGCGCTCGGAGGCAAAGCGTTTGCGGCCGAAGATCATCACCGCCGCGGGCTCGCTCTGCCTTTTTCCCTATCCCGTGCGCGAGATGCGCGCGATCGCGGACGAGGTCGGGGCCTATCTCCTTTATGACGCCGCGCATATGGGCGGAATCATCGCGGGCGGGCGGTTCCAGGCGCCGCTTGCGGAAGGCGCGCAGATCATGACGATGTCGACGTATAAAGCCTTCGGAGGGCCACCCTCGGGTATCATCCTCACGACCGAGGCCAAGCTCGCGGAGCGCCTCGACGCCATCGCCTATCCCGGGATGACCGCGAATTTCGATCTCGGCAAGACGGCGGCGCTCGCGCTCAGTACGCTCGACCTGCTGGAGCACGGCCGCGCCTATGCCTCGCGCTGCATCGAGAGCGCGAGAGCGCTCGGCGAGGCGCTCGCGGCGGAGGGATTGCCGGTGCAGCGCGTCGCCGGGCGCGGCCCGACCGAAAGCCATCATCTCGCAATTGCCGCCGCGCGCTTGGGCGGCGGTCAACGTGCCTCGAAGCACCTCGCGCACGCAAACCTGCTCCTCTGCGGGATCGGCTTGCCGCTGCCGCCGGTCGCGGGGGATCTCAACGGCATCCGCATCGGCACGCAGGAAGTGACGCGCTGGGGCATGCTGCCCACGGACATGCCCGCGATCGCCCGCCTCGTCGCTCGCGTCTGGATCGAGGGCGAGGATCCCGAGCGCATCCGCCCCGATGTCGTCGCCTTCCGCCGCGGCTTCCAGTCCCTCCACTTCATGCGCGGCGCGTGACGCCACGCTCTTGCCACACTCCGACGCTGATATGGTCGCGATGATCAAGCTCCTTCCTATCCTCGCCGCAGCCATCCTCGTCTCTGCGCCCGCGCTGGCGCAGCGGCAGCCGAAGCCGGCGCCTCCGCAGGCGGGACCGAAGATCGCGGTGCTGCAAGGGCTCGACAAGACGACCGCGCGCGTCACGCGCTTCGAGGCGCCGATCGGGGAGACCGTGACCTTCGGCACGCTGCGCGTCACCGTGCGCGCCTGCAACAAGGCACCGCCGGAGGAGCCGCCGAACACCAACGCCTTCGTAGAAATCGACGAGGTGCATCCGCAGGAGCCGGGCTCGGAGCCATTGCGGCTCTTCAGCGGCTGGATGTTCGCATCGAGCCCCGCGCTCTCGGCGATGGAGGACCCAATCTACGACGTGACGCTGCTCGACTGCACGACCGCGACGGGATCTTCCTCCAAGCCCGCGGGGAAATAGGCCTCGACGCCGAGGGCCTCCTCCAGCAGGCGATGATAGTCGCCGCGCGGGATCTCGATCGCCCCGAAGCGCCGGAGATGCTCCGTCACGAATTGCGTGTCGAGGAGCCGGTAGCGGCCGCGCACCAGCCGCGCCACGAGATGGACGAGCGCCACCTTGCTCGCGTCGCGCTCGCGGCTGAACATGCTCTCGCCGAAGAAGGCGCCGCGGAGCGCGACGCCGTATAGCCCGCCCACGAGCTCGCCCGCCTGCCAGGCCTCGACGCTATGCGCGAAGCCCCGCTCGAAGAGCGCGTCGTAGAGCCGGAAGATCTCCTCGTTGATCCAGGTCTTGGGCCTTATCCCCGTAGGCTCGGCGCAGCCGCGCATGACGCGGGAGAAGGCAGTGTCGACGCGGATCTCGTAGGATCCCGAGCGCACCGTGCGCCTGAGCCGCCGCGGCAGATGAAAGCGCGCCAGCGGCAGTACGCCCCTGGGGTCGGGATCGACCCAGAAAAGGTCCGGGTCCTCCGCCGATTCCGCCATCGGAAAGAGCCCCGCCGCATAGGCGCGCAGCAGCAGCTCCGGTGTGAGCTCGATCATGCCTGACGCGGAGGT
>DATJVP010000089.1:0-19184 GCA_035581425.1 Allostellaceae bacterium
AGGGAGTCTTGTCAGAGGCTGAAGCGGTCGCCGAGGTAGACGCGGCGGACGTTCTCGTCGGCGACGATCTCGGAGGGGATCCCCTCCATCAGCACCCGTCCTTCGTGCAGGATATAGGCGCGGTCGACGATCTCCAGCGTCTCGCGGACGTTGTGGTCCGTGATGAGCACGCCGATCCCGCGGTCCTTGAGATGGGCGACGAGGGCGCGGATCTCGCCGAGCGCGATCGGGTCGATGCCCGCGAGCGGCTCGTCGAGCAGGATGAAATGCGGCTGGGTTGCAAGCGCGCGCGCGATCTCGACGCGACGCCGCTCGCCGCCCGAGAGCCCCATCGCCGGCGCACGCCGCAAGTGGCTGATGCGGAACTCCGCCAGGAGCTCGTCCAGCATCGCCTCGCGCAGCTCGCGCGCGGGCTCCACCACCTCTAGGACCGCGCGCACGTTGTTCTCGACCGTGAGGCCGCGGAAGATCGAGGCCTCTTGCGGAAGATAGCCGATGCCGAGCCGCGCGCGGCGATACATCGGGAGATCCGTGATGTCCTGTCCGTCGAGCGTGATCGTGCCGACATCCGGCGAGATCAGCCCCGTGATGATGTAGAAGCAGGTGGTCTTGCCGGCACCATTGGGGCCGAGGAGGCCCACCGCCTCGCCGCGCTGCACGCGGATGTTGACCTCGCGCAGCACCGGACGGCGTTTGAAGGTCTTGCCGAGATTGCTCGCGACGAGACCGGAATTGTCGGCAACCAGTCGAATCTCGGCTCGGCTCTCGCTTTCGCTCATCGAAGATGCTCCCTCTGAAGCCGGTCTATTTCTTGGGCGCGCCCGGGGCGTTCCCCTTCGGCACGATCAGCCCCTCGACGCGCTGCGGCTTGCCGCCGGTGAGCGTGTCGCTCGGCGGCGAGCCCAGCAGGCGGCCCACGTTCTTGTTGAGATCGACCACGGCGTAATTGCCGCGGAGCTCGTTCTCGCCGCGCGTGAGCTTGACGTGGCCGACGAGGGTCGCGATCCCGGTCTCGACGTTGTAGACGCCGGAATCCCCGCGTCCGACCTCGTCCTTGCCGACGAGCACCACGTTTCCCTGCGCGTCGATGCGCGAGATGTGTTGCCCGCCCTTCTCGTCGCGCTCGACCTCCGCCATCAGCACGTCGGCGCTGACGCGCTTGCCCTCGCGCACCGCCGTCGCATCGCCGCGGGCAACGGCGAGCTGCTTCTGGTCCCACCATTCGAGACTGTCGCGCGCCGTGACGACGTCCTTCGGCGTCTCGAGTTTCAGGTTCTTGCCGGTGACGACCACCGTCGCTTGGTCGAGGTCGTAGATCGCGCGGTCGCCCGTGACGGTCTGCGTTTCCGTCGCGAAGCGGACGTGCCCGTTGGCCTCGACGTAGTAGATCTCGGTGCCTCCCGTGGGATCGTCGCCGGAGGCGGCTGGCTTTGTGGGGGCGGCGCCCGTCGTCGGACGGTAATGCGCGGTGATGATATCGGCCGAGACCGTCGCATTGCCGCGCTTCACCTTGGCGTTGCCGCGGGCGATGTAGACGCGATCGCTCTGCCGCCACTCGATGCCTTGGTCGGCCTCGACTTGGATCGCTTTGTCGCCGCCTTTGCCGGGGTCGAAGCCGAGGCTCATGCCGGGCTTCTGCGCTTGCGGCGCCGCCGCCTGCGCCGCCGCGAGGCCCGGAAGCGCCAGCAACGCCAGCAGCAGCGGAGCGAGCCTCACGGCTTGCCCTCGCCCTCGTGCGGCTCGATGACCAGGCTCGACTTGCCGAGGAAATGGATCACGTCCCCGCGCTCCTCGATCCGGAAACCCTCTGCGCGCAGGCTGCCGAAAGGTCCATTTCCCTCGACGGCGTCGTTGCCCTCGGCGGTGCCCTTGGCGATGTCGACATGGGCGCTGTCGGTACGAAAGGAATTGCCCTTGTCCTGGAAGAGCTCGACCTTGCCGAAGAGGTCGAGCTGCTGCTCGCTCGGCTGATACATGCCAGTTTCGGCCGTGACTGCGGTCCAGCTCCCACCCTGGGTCGAGAGATCGGCCTTGGGCGCCTGCAGCTCCACCACGTCGTCCGTGCCGCCCGGACGCTGGCGCGCGGATTCCGCGGTGATGGTCACGGGCTGGCCGTGCTTGTCGTAGCCGGTGTAGCGCAGGTTCACCATTCGGAGATCTCCCGCCTGGCTCATGTCGAGTCGCGGGAGCCGCGCCTTCAGCCGATCCATGGCCGTCTGGAGCCGCGGCCAGGCGACGAGCAAGAGCAGGAGTCCTATCGCGATCGCCGGCAGCATCCGCCGCATCCACGTGACGAAGCGGCTGTAGCGGCGGATCGACCGCGTCGCGCGGCGGCGGCGGCCCAAGGTCGTCTCGCGCCCGAAACCTTCCGCGGCCGAGGGACCGGCCTCGATGAGCTCGGGCTCGACGCTCACGCGACCCCCGCGCGCAGGCAGTCGTGGATGTGCAAGATGCCGAGGGGACGCGAGCCCTCGTCGACGGCAAAGAGGCTCGTGATCGCCTGCGAGTTCATCTGCCCGAGCGCTTCCGCCGCGAGCGCCTGCGGGCGGATCGTCTTCGGTGTCGGCGTCATCACGGCCTCGACGCGCGCGGATAGCAGAGCCTCCCCCATGTGCCGGCGGAGGTCGCCATCGGTGACGATGCCGATGAGCCGACCCGCGGGATCGACGACGCCGGCGCAGCCGAAGCTCTTCTCGGTGATGACAAGGATCGCCTCGGCCATGGTGCTACCCGCGGGCACGAGCGGCATGGCGGCGTCCCGATGCATGATGTCGGCGACGCGCAATAGCTGGCGCCCGAGCTGCCCGCCGGGATGCAACACTTGGAAGTCGTCCGCCGAGAAGCCCTTGCGGTCGAGGAGCGCCACCGCGATCGCGTCGCCCAGGGCGAGCATCATCGTGGTGGAGGTCGTGGGCGCGAGGCCCATAGGACAGGCCTCGGCACTTTGCGGCAGCACCAGCGCGACGTCCGCGGCCTCGCAGAGCGCGCTCTCGGAGCGCCGCGTCATCGCAATCAACGGAATCCGGAAGCGCTTCGTATAGGCGAGGATGTCCGCGAGTTCCGCGGTGTCGCCGGAATTGGAGAGAGCGAGCACTGCATCGCTCGACGCAACCATGCCGAGATCCCCGTGGCTCGCCTCGCCGGGATGGACGAAGAAGGAGGGTGTGCCGGTCGAGGCGAGGGTGGAGGCGATCTTGCGCGCGACGTGGCCGCTCTTTCCCATCCCCGTCACGATGACGCGGCCGGAAATTCGCGCGAGCGTCTCAATCGCGTCGGCAAAGGCGCCGTCGAGGCTCTCGGCGAGCGCGCGCAGGCCCTCGACCTCCGCGCGGAGCACGCGGCGCGCTGCTTCGATGTGCTCGGCGGATGCGGCGGTCTTGGTTAAAGTTGTCATCGCGTCCGTGCGGACCGGCGCGCCCATGCGGGCGGCATACCCGGCTCGGTCTCTCCCCTGCTGCGGCGCAAGACTGCGCCTTCGGGCGGGTTTTATGCCCGCACTATGGCCGGGCATCCCCGAAAGGTCAATAAAACCGCCATGAGAGGCCCCCAAAGCCTAACGCGAGGCGTGGCGGCTTCCCCGAATTAGTGTGCGAAGATGTCCTCGTTGGGCCATCCCTGGAGGTCCAGCGCGACCCTGGTCGCAAGGAATTGGAAGCAGGACGCCGCAAGCGCCGTTCGCCCCTCGCGCGCGAGCATCTCGTCGAGTCGGGCCTTGAGCCTGTGCAGGTAGAGGACGTCGGCCGCCGCATATTTGAGCTGCTCCGGCGTCAGCTCCACCGCTCCCCAATCCGAGGATTGCTGCTGCTTCGAGAGCTCGACGTTGAGCAGGTCGCGGGCGAGGTCCTTGAGCCCGTGCCGGTCGGTGAAGGTACGGACGAGCCGGGAGGCGATCTTGGTGCAATAGACGGGCGCGACGGCGATGCCGAAGCTGTGCTTGAGGATGGCGAGATCGAAGCGCGCGAAGTGGAAGAGCTTCAGGATTTTGGGATCCGTGAGAAGCGCGGTCAGGTTCGGAGCCTTGGCTTGACCCGCCGCGATCTGCACGAGATGGCAGACGCCATCTCCCGCGGAAAGCTGGACGAGGCAGAGCCGGTCGCGCGCGGGGTTAAGCCCCATCGTCTCGGTGTCGACTGCGACCGCCTCGCCCCAGGAAAGGCCCGTGGGAAGGTCGCCGCGATGGAGATGGATGCTCAGATGGGGCCTCGCCTCGCAGAGAAAGCCGGTGGTGCCCAGAAGAGGACTCGAACCTCCACGACCTCGCGGCCACAGGTACCTGAAACCTGCGCGTCTACCAATTCCGCCATCTGGGCAGGCCGGGGCCTTGGATTAGGGGCGCCACCGCCCGATGTCAATGCCGGCGTCGTCTACTGCTATGGTCGCACGCTTCCGAACGAGGCAGACACCCTTCGTACGCTTCTCCCATTATGCACGAGCGAGCTGCACGTGCGAATTCGCCCAATCACGGGCCAAATAGGCCCAATGGCTCGCTCTCCATCTGGGTCCGTTGAGCGCGACTATCGCTACCTGCGGATCGTAGTGTATAGAGGCCGCCTGCAATGAGTGGAGGCGGGGCACCGTGCGAAATCGGCGCGTCGTGGTGGCGGGCGGCTCCGGATTCATCGGCCGCTACATAGTGAAGCGCCTGGCTGAGCGCGGCGCCGTCGTCGTCGCGGTGAGCCGGCACGCGGGTGAGGCGCTCTTCCTGAAGCCTTTCGGCGACGTCGGACAGGTGGCGCTCATCGACGCCGATCTCAACGACGAGAGAGCGCTCGCTCCGGCGATCGCCGGGGCCGAGGCCGTCATCTGCTCCGTTGGCATCCTGCACGAGCGCGGTCGTCAGCGCTTCGAGGCCGTCCATCAGCGAGGTCCGGCGCTCCTCGCGCGGCTTGCCGCAGCGGCTGGCGCCCGGCACTTCGTGCAGGTCTCCGCAATCGGTGCCGACGCCGCCGCACCCGCGGCCTATGCGCGCTCCAAGGCCGCGGGCGAGGCCGCGGTCAAGGCGGCCTTCCCATCCGCCACCATTCTCCGCCCCTCGCTGGTCTTCGGGCCCGAGGACGAGTTTTTCAATCGCTTCGGCGCGATGGCATGCCTGCTCCCGGCGTTGCCGCTTATCGGCGGTGGTGCCACACGCTTTCAGCCCGTCTATGTCGGCGACGTCGCGGATGCAGCGTTGGCCGCACTCGAGCGGCCGGAGGCGCCGGGCAAGATCTACGAGCTCGGCGGTCCCAAGGTCTACTCCTTCCGCGGGCTCATGGAGCTGCTGCTCCGCGAGATCGGCCGCAAGCGCGCTCTCGTCAATTTGCCTTACGGGCTCGCGAGCTTCGAGGCGCGCTTTCTCGAATGCCTGCCGAACCCGCCGCTCACGCGCGACCAGGTGAAGCTCTTGCAGCGCGACACCGTGGTTTCGCCGGGGTCGCCCGGACTCACCGAACTCGGGATCGCGCCCACCGCGCTCGAGCTGGTCCTGCCGACTTACCTCGACCGCTTCCGTAGAGGAAGCCGCGTGGGGCATCGCCCAGCGGCTTAGGGCGGCGGCGCCCGTCGCGCGAACGGGAATGTGAACGGGCACCGCTTCTTACGGTGCTAGGGTTGCGCAGGCGGTTCGTTCGAGCACCCTGCACATGAGCTCAGAAGTTTCAGCGACACCGCTCGGAAATCCAATGCTGCTCTGCCTGCCGCGCTGGCGGATGCTGTGACTGCTGCGCTGCGAAAGCGTCGAGAGACCTAGGAAAGGAGGATTCGTCGTGGACCAACGTCTGATCGATCTCTTCAATCGCTACACGCATGGCGGCATGAGCCGCCGCGCCTTTCTCGACCGTCTGGCCATACTCGCGGGCGGCGCCGCGGCGGCGAGCGCTGCGCTGCCGCTGCTCGAGCACAACTACGCCCTTGCCGAGACGGTGGCGGATGGTGATCCGCGCATCGCAACGGAGATGGTGGCGATCCCGGGGGTGGCGGGCCTCAAGGGTTATCTCGTCACGCCTAAGGCGGGAGGCAAGCATGGCAGCGTGATCGTGATCCACGAGAACCGCGGGCTCAATCCGCACATAAAGGACGTGACGCGCCGCCTCGGCGTGGAAGGGTTCGTGGCGCTCGGCGTCGACTACCTGAGCCCGGCGGGGGGCACGCCCGAGGATCAGGACAAGGCGGCTGCCATGTTCGGCGCCCTCAAGCCCGAGGATGTGCTCGCCTCGACCCTAGCTGCCTCCGCCTATCTCGCCGCGCGTCCCGACGGGACCGGCAAGGTAGGCGCGGTCGGATTCTGCTGGGGCGGCGGGCAAGTGAATGCGCTTGCGGTAGCGGAGCCGAGGCTCGCGGCGGGCGTCGCCTATTACGGCCGCCAGCCTCCGGCGGACAAGGTGCCGGCGATCAAGGCCGCACTGCTCTTGCAATACGCGGGTCTCGACCAGGCCACCAACGCCGGCATCCCTGCCTACGAGGCCGCCCTCAAGGCTGCGGGCAAGACCTACGAGATTTACATCTATCCCGATGCCAACCACGGCTTCAATAATGACACCAGCGCCGCCCGCTACGACAAGGCTGCGGCCGATCTCGCCTGGACCCGCACGCTCGCCTTCCTGCGGAAATACCTGACTTAGGAGCGGATGCGCGACCCGGGGGGAGTGCGCTAGACTGGCGCCTCATGCGCCTGCTCTATCACCTCTGGCTCTCCCCCTTCTCGCGCAAGATCCGGGTCGTGCTGAAGGAGAAGAACCTCGATTTCACCATGCGGGTCGAGAAGACCTGGGAGCGGCGACCGGAGTTCCTAGCGCTCAATCCCGCGGGCGACGTGCCCGTGCTGATCGAGCCCGATGGGACGGTGCTCGCGGAGGCGACCGCGATCGCGGAATTCCTGGACGAGGCCTATCGCGAGAAGTTGCTGCTCGGCGTAAACCCCGCCGACCGTGCGGAGGTGCGCCGCCTCACGGCCTGGTTCGACGGCAAAATGAACCGCGAGGTGACGGAGCTTCTCGTGGGCGAGAAGATGATGAAGCGCTTCCTCGGGCTGGGCGAGCCCAATTCGAGCGCGATCCGCGCGGGCAAGGCCAATCTCGGCTATCACCTCGACTATGTGGGGTTCCTGGTGGAGCGGCGGCGCTGGCTTGCGGGCGACCATTTCTCGCTCGCGGACATCACCGCGGCGGCGCACCTCTCCGCCCTCGACTACATCGGCGACGTTCCCTGGGACGATCACGAGCCTGCGAAGGAATGGTATGCGCGGATCAAGTCGCGGCCGAGCTTCCGTCCGCTCCTCGCCGACCACATCCCCGGCGCGCCGCCACCCAAGCACTACGCCGATCTCGATTTCTAGTCGACCACCTCGTCGGCAAGCGCTGATAGCGTCGCGCCGCGCAGGATCTTCGCGGGATAGACCCTCGCGCGGCGAATATCGTCGAGCAGATCGGCCGAGTAGGACATGAGAAGCCGCGCACGCTACATTCGGGATATGTCCGGACTGTCGGCTTGAGCGGATTCCGCTCCGCGCTTGCTGGAAACATCAGAGCCGGAGTAGATCGTGGAAGGCCGATGACGCAGTCCGATGACGACAAGGTGAGCTGCCTGATGGTGACCCTGCCGGTCCCGCAGCGCCTCGCCTTCCTTCAGCGTAGCGTCCGAGCCTATTGCCGCCAGACCCATGCGAACAAGGAGCTGGTGATCGTCACGGATGCCGGCTCGCAGTCGGACAAAACCGCCATCGCCGCTTTCGTCTCCTCGCTGGGGCGCGATGACATCAGGATCGTCGATCCCCCGAGGAAGCTAACGTTGGGCGGCCTGCGCAATCTGAGCCGGGCGAGTGCCAACGGATCGGTCCAATGCCACTGGGACGACGACGATCTTCATCACCCTCGACGCCTGGAGATGCAACTCCAGGCCCTGCAGGCGACCGGCAGCCAAGGCCTCTGCCTGCAGGATGTCATGCTCTACTTCAGTGCCTCGCGAGCACTCTACTGCACCAATTGGCGCGCGACGCCGGTCCGGGGCTTGCCGAGCACCTTGATGTGCCGCGCTTCGGCGGCGATCCGCTACCCGGAGATCTTCGAGATCAAGCCGACCGAAGACACTGCGGTCGTGCTGCAGCTTCAAGAGCTCGGCACCTACGGCGTTCTCGAGGACTGCCCGCACCTCTACGTCTATGTCTGCCACGGCGGGAATTCCTGGCCCGAGGATCATCATCGCATGCTGGCCGATCGTCTCGGGATCTCGCGCGGCCTGCTGCTTCGCAGGGAAGCGGGGCTTCGCGAGGATTTGCGTCAGCACGAGTTCGGCTCGGACGCCGTCACCGTTCAGGGGCCCAATGGTCCAGCCTTTGTCCTCGGCGACGCCGGCGACTGATCGCTACACGGCCGCGCTCACCACGGAAATCCGATCTCGAAAGATGAAGTTGCCGGAGTGGGTCTCGAAGACGCCGATCTCGATGCCGTCTCCGCGTGAGCGCGTCAGCGTGTACCAGCTCGCCGGGAAGTCGAGCGCGGGAGAGGTGTCGAAGAGCCGCGGCAGGCACTGGGTCTGCATCCGGTAGTCGAGGCCGCCCAGGAAATAATCTTGCCAGGCCTCGTCGCTTTCCTTTGCAGTGAGATTCGCAGAGAACAGATCGAGCGGCACCCATCCTCGTTCGCCGAGCCAGATCTCCATCCAGTAGTGATAGAAGGGGCTGATCGAATAGAGCACATAGCCGCTGGCCATGCGTGCGGGCAAGCCGCGGGCGCGGCAGAGTGCCACAAGCAGCGCCGAGCCGAGCCGGCAATCGTACCAGCCCATGTCTAGGATGCTGTGCAGGGGGTTACTTCTATCGAGCTCATCGACGTGAAGTACGCCGCAAATCAGCCGCGTCTGAATGAAGTCCCAGAAGCGCCGCACCGTCTGCCATGGCTCGTGCGGGGTTCCCGCAAGCTCCGCTGCGAGGGCCGCAATGCGCGCGTCTACCTGGATGATGCCTTCCCGAGGCTGCGTGTAGAGGTCGAGCTCGCTTTGCGTAAGGGCCGACCGCCCGATCTCCGGGCCCGATGGTTCGGCCACGAAGGATAGCTCGGCGCCGAGCGTCGCGGTCTCTTCCGCCGAGGGCGGAAGCTTCGCGTCGAGCCGTCCCGGGCCGGAGCTCAGGGCGGCTCCCGCAATCGACGATCGCGCGCTCCCGATCTCGAGCCCCCGCAACATCGCGCTCTCCAACGGCAATGGCATCCGAAGGCGAATCGCTTTGCCCTTCGTGGCCGCTCGCAGATTGAATTCACGCTCGAGCGAAACCGAAAACCGCCGGGGGCCGAGGGTCGCCGGAGGTGGCGGCGTGCGCCTCCCGTCCGACCCCGCGTGAAACTCGGACACGAGCCTCCGCCCGGTCGCAACGAAGTGGTCAGGCCAGAGCGGATCGCCCCCGCGGAGGTAGGCCCACTTGATGGTGTTGAGGACTTCCGCGGGATCGAAGCGACGTTCGCCGCGGGCCGCGCTTTCGAACGGCAGCCCAGCAGCGACGAAGCGCTCGAGGGCCTCGCCGGCCTCGTGCCGTGCGGTGGCGCCTTCGCTCCGCATCCGGTGCCCCCAGCCATGGAGCGCCAGCAGCTCGACTATTTGAGCCTGCGGCACTGTGCGATATCGTGCATGCGCCGTGATGCCTAGGCGCGCGCCTGCCCCCATCTTTCGTTGCTCCACTGCGGTGACCGACTATCGATCGTCCGAATACCCTCTCGCTCTCTTACCACGTCCCTTCGGAGTCTCGCGCCTTGCTCATCTCACTGACGCTGCCGCGCACCAACGAATACATGACGGAAGCGGTCATCCGAAAGATCTATGCGACGGAGGGCGAGCTGTTGGCGGTGGGTGCCAAATTCCTGGATTTCGCCGTCGACCTCAGCGCGCGCGTGCCGCACGATTGCCCGCCGATTCAGCATTATCGCCTGGCGGTGCGCGACCGGGCCTGGTTGCGCCGCCTCGAGGTGGCGGCCGGCGATGAAGTGCCGATGGGGGCCACGCTCGCGCTCTTCAGCACCGCGCCCGAAGAGCCGCTCGACGGCAAACCCGCACGCGCGGTGCGCGTGAGCCTCGCGGGGATCATCGATTCCTCGGATTGGTGGGTGGGTCCCGGCGCGTGACGACCGTTCCCCTCCGGCTGGGCCCCTTGACCGTCGCGGGCTTCGAGGTTCGCCGCTCGGGCATTCGATGGCTATGCGAGGACGGCCGGCTATGCGAGCCCGGCGAGGTCGTCGCTTACTGCAACATCGGTCTCGTGCCGAGCCGCGAATTGCAGGCGGCGCCGCAGCCGTTCGCAGAGGAGACGCGCGATCTGCAAGTCGCATTCGCACTTCCTGTCGGCGGCCGGCTGCGGAAATCGACGGGGAGCTCCCATGGCGGATTTCTCGACCGGCTGCACGAGCTCCAGCGCTGGACCCCCGACTTCGTCATCGGCGAAGTGGTCCGTTCCAGTCACAAGCCGACGGTGGGCGGCGAGACCGGCGACGCGCTGCGGCTTCTGCTCCTCGCGGGTCGGCGGTTCACGGAGTTCGCGGAGGGGCGGTCCGGGCTCCTGACCGGCTGGCACGACCGCGCCCGCGCCTGGTGGGGCGAGGCGGCGGAGCCGCACGGCACCGTGCTCTGTCTCGGCAATTGCGAGCTCTCGGCGTCAATGCGCGGGGAGAGCGGTGCGTTCCTGGATCTGTTCGAGGGGGCGCGAGGGCCCGCCCACGTCGCAGTCGTTTCCGATGACGTGCTCGTTCCCTGCGCATCGACCCTCGTCGAGCAGGCGCGCCGCACCCCCGCCGAAGCGGAGGCTCTGGCGGCCGATTTCATGCAGTCCTTCCAGGCGAGCCATCCGCCGCCGCGGCCTGAAGATTGGGTTTACGCGAGCTGCCTCCTCGCGGCGCTCCAGCGCTCGCCTTTGACGGAGCGCTACGATCTTCTGATGCGCGCCGGTCTGCGGACGGCCATGCCAGCCGACACGCTCGTCGTGTCGCTTGGCGCGGAAGCTCAAATCGTCCTGCGCCACAAGCGTCTCGGCTACACAATGAGCCTCTACGGATTTCGCATTCGAGATGCGGGCGCGGCGGTGCGTGCCTGGCTCGGTGCCGCCTTCGAGCCGGTCGAGCGGACGATCGACGACATCCGCAGGGATCTCACCGCGCTTATCGAGGCCGTGCGGGCACAAGGGGCCGCGACGGTGCTCGCACTCAACGTCATGTCGAGCTCCGCGTACGAGACAATCCAGTCCTACTCCTCCTTCGATCGGCCGATGGGAAACGTCCTCTGGAGTGTGCGCAGCAAGGAGACGAATTTGATGCTGCACGATCTCGCGCGGGAGCGCGGGATCGTCATCGTCGACGTGGACGCAATCGCTGCGGATCTGGGCGCGGGGACGCATTTTCCCGACGGCATTCACGGCAGCGGCAGGATGCAGGCTGAAGTGCGCGCGGAGATCGTGCGAGCTCTGCGCGTTTGCGGCGTCCGAGGTTTCGCTCCTCGCGCCGTCAGCTGACCTCGAACTCGACCGGCAGCTCGGCTACCGCGGCCAGCGAATCCGGGAGGGCCTCGGCGCCGTCATCGCTCATCACGGCCAAGGGCAGTCCCACCTTCTGCCATTCCCCTGCGGCACAGAGGAGCGCGCGCAATATGCCGTGCTGCGCCGCGCGCACCTCGACGATGGCCTTGTAGGTCTCCAATTCCACGATCAAGTCGCCGGCCTCGAAGGCGCGGCCGGAGGCGCCGTGCCACTCGAGCACCCGCACCTCTTCCACATCCTCGATCGGTCCCGGAACCACCAGTTTGTAGATCATGCCCCCTCGCAGCGAGTGGACGCGCTCATCGGCTCGCAAGCAATCCGCGCACCGCATCCGTCACGCGCTCGACGTCCGGTATGCATGCAGCCTCGAGTATCGGATTCGACGAGACCGGCGCCGGCAAGGCCCCGATTCGCGCCGTGCGCAAGTTTGCCAGACTCTCGCGCGCGCGGAAAATCACTTCCGCGCCGACGCCGCAACTAAGCTGCCCTTCCTCGAGCGTCAGCAACGCGCCGGTGCGTCCAGCGGATCCGCAAACGGTCGCCATGTCGAGCGGCGCAAGCGAGCGGAGATCGACGATCTCGCAGGAAATACCCTCGGCGGCGAGCCGCTCGGCGGATCGCTCGGCGATGCGGGTCATGAACGAGAAGGTCGCGATCGTGACGTCGCTTCCGCACCGGCGAATGGCGGCCTCACCAAGCGGGATCAATGTTTCCTCGTTCGGGACCTCGCCGGCGGTGGGGAAGAGGCGCTTGTGATCGACATAAACGACCGGCCCGCGCTCCCGGAGCGCGGATTTGAGAAGGCCGTAAGCGTCGGCGGGGGTCGCGGGAACGACGACCTTCAGGCCCGGCACGGCCATGAGCCACGCCTCGATGCATTGCGAGTGGGCCACCCCCTGACCCTTGGCTCCTGCCGTCGTCTTGACCACGAGCGGGACCTCGATCTGCCCGCCTGTCTTGTAGCGGGCCTTAGCGGCATAGTTCACGAGGGGATCGAGGCCGAGCATCAGGAAATCCATATACGTGATGGTGACGAGGGCGCGCAGTCCCGCCGCCGCCGCGCCGACACCGAGGCCGATCATCGCGGATTCCGCCACGGGAGTATTGCGGACGCGCGCCCGCCCGAACCTTTCGAACAAGCCCTCGAATTCCCTGTAGGAGCCGCCGAACTCCGCAACATCCTGTCCGAGGACGATGATGCGCTCGTTCCGATCCATTTCCTCGCGCAAGGCGCGGATGATCGCCTCGCGGAAGAACAGCTTCTGCCGCGCGTCAGACGACATCGCTGACCGCTTCCGACGGATCGGGGTAGGGTGCGGCCTCGGCGAACCGGACGGCCGCCGCGATGGCGCGCCGGACTTCCTCCTCGAGTTGCTTTCGTGCAGATGCGCTCAAGCCGCCCTCCGCCTCGAGATTGTCGGCAAGGCGCGAGATCGGGCAGCGCTTGCGGATGGCCTGCATTTCTGCGGCGCTTCGGGTCTCGCGCACCGCCGTCGAGTGGCTGGCGAAGCGCTCGGAAAGGCATTCGAGGAATACCGGGCCCGCTCCGGTCCGCGACCGCTCGGCGAGCTCGCGGGCTGCGTCTCGAACCGCCGCCACGTCCATTCCGTCGACGGTCCGCGCGGGAATGCCGAACGGCCCCGCCAAATCCGAGAGCGATTTGGGGGCGAGTGCCTCCGAGCGCGGGGTGGAGACCGAATATCCATTGTTGTCGCAGACGAGCAGCAGCGGGAGCTTCCAAAGCGCAGCGATGTTGAGCGTCTCGTGCAATGCGCCGGCGCCGCAGGCGCCGTCGCCGAAGAGGCAGGCAACGATCGTTCCCGGCTCTTGCAGCTGCGCCGCGAGCGCGACGCCGGCGGCGATCGAGAGGTTGCCGGCGACGACTGCATGTGCGCCGAAGAACCCGGCCGAGCGCTGTGCGAGGTGACCCCTGCCGCCCTTGCCGCGACAGGGACCCGCGGTTTTGCCGAGAAGCTCCGCCATGACGGCGCCGGGCTCGAGCCCGCGAGCAAGCGCGGGCGCGATCGACCGGCCGCTCGTCAGAAGCTGGTCCCGCTCGCCGAGCACGGAGCAGAGGCCTACGGCGACGGCCTCCTGTCCCTCTGACAGCAATTGGAACCCATGGTCGCTGCGGCGCATCAGCGCGGCCTCGAAGGCGCGGATGAGCAGCATCGCGCGCAGCAGCTCGATCCTATCCATTGCGCCTCGCGCGCTGTGCCTTCTCGCGCAAGCGGCGCTGAATGAGGGCAACGAGCTGATGCGTGCCGCCGAGATGCTGTTTCGCCCGCTCCTGGATCTCCGGCGGTATGCAGTCGTCCGCGCCGACGCCGAGGATGCTCGAGGCGATGACGTAGCCGGCAGCCTCGGCCGCCGCCGCGCTCGCCAAGCGGAAATCCGCACTTACGCTTCGCGCCCCGAGATGCGCGAGGACCGCGTCGATGTCGATGACGAAGGCGCCGGTATCGTGCGAGAGCTCGATCGCCGCCATGTTGAGACGGCGAAGGCGCTCGATCGACATCCCCGATGGATCGTGGCCCGATGCTCCGCCGCCCGTCGTGACGTGACGGAATGCGGTGCAGATGAAAACGTAAGGCACCGCAGCGAGGATCGGCGCGAGCTCGCGATGCCAGCGCTGCACGATCGAGGGCACCGGCTCCTCCGCGCGTCCGAGCTCGGGAAGCAGCGAAGCGATGACCATGCTCGGACGGTCCGACTTGCCGATTGCGTCTAAGGTGGCGCAAAAGCGGAGCTCGCCCGGCCATGGAATTCCCGATGCCGCGCCGAGGCACTCCGAAAGCTGCTCGCTCGCCGCGACAAGCGCGTGCTGCTCGCTGTCCGCGACCACTGCCTCGATGAGGAGAGGCTGCGGTAAGGTCACGGCAGCGCCGCGAGCTCGCGAATGAAATCGTCTGCCGCGTCGGGATCGAAGTCTGCTTCACCGCGCGACGCCGCCTCGAGCTCGAGCAGGGAATTGATGCGGAGCGCGGCAGGGACTCGCCCGCCATCCGAGAGGCTGGCCCAGAAGAGGGGGAGCAGCTTCACGGCCGGGATCGGATGCGCCCGGTAGAACGTCTCCTGCCAATCCGTCCTGCGAATCGGGTCGCGCCAGCCGCTGCGATGCGTCATGTGGTAAGTGCGAGCGCCCAGAGCCGGGAGGATCCGTGCGCCTTCGAGCGTGAGGCGCAGCGCGAGCTCGCGATGCTCGTTGATGTCGAGCGCCTCGTCGAAGCCGCCGACGCGCAAGAAATCCTGCCTGCGGACCGAGAGATTGGCCGCCGATACCGCGGCCCAGAGCACCGTGCAGGCGGGATGGCGGACGATCGCCTCCATCTCGAGCTCGTACAAGCGATGCGGCCCGGCTCCCGGATAGATTCCGGGCATGGCCCTGCGCTCGATCGCCGCGAAATCACCGATCACTTGGTCGCGCGTCACCCGCATCTCCTTGAGCTCGCTTGCGGGAAGTCGGGCGAGCCGCGCCTCCTGGCCAGGCGCGGGAGTGCCAGTATCGGGATCGCGCAGGAACCTCGTGCACCGGAGGTGGAAGGTTTCGCCGCGGGCGAGAACGCGATCTCCCGGGGTGTGGAGGGCGCCGTGCCGGGCGACGAAATCCGGGCCCGCCAGCGTGTCGCCGTCGAGAAAGAGGAGGATGTCGCCCGTCGCTGCACGTGCACCTGCATTGGCGGCCCCCGACCGTCCGCGGGGCGTCGCGTGGTCGACGACCGTCAGCGGGAGCGAGGCTGCGGCCTCGGCGATCACGTCGGCGGTGTGGTCGGCCGAGCCGTCATTGACGACGACGATCTCGGCGCGGGCAGTCTGTTCCTTCAACGACGCGAGCGTCAGCCGCAGCCGGTCGGCTTCGTCGCGCGAGCGGACGACGACACTCACGATCATGACCGCGCCTCCGCCGGCGTGAGACAGCCGAGGTCCTCGAGCACGCGAACGACCTCGGCGGCCACCAGGCGGCAGCCCTCCGCGTTGAGGTGCACGGGGTCGAGCTTTAGTCGGTCTGCGCCGGCGCGGGCGAGGAGGGTGTCGACGTCGACGATCGAGATACCCGTGCGCCGTGAGAGTTCGATGAGGCCGAGATTGAAGCGTCGAATGCGGCTCGAAAACACGTCGTCGAGGCCTGCGTAGCAGTGAACGGAGTCGCCGGGAACCACAGACGATACGTTGTAGATCAAAATCGGCGCGGGCGATCTTCCGCGCAACCGAGCGACGATCCGCTCGAGATAGCTCATCGAGGTCTCGACCTCCAGGAGCCCGACGGGCCTGAAATCGCGACGCAGCCACTCGATCTCCGCCGGCGGCCAGGTTGCCCAATTGTAGGGGTAAAAGAGATACCCGTCTCGCCGGTGCCGGACCAGCGACGTCGTGAGGTCCGGGAGAATGGAGAGAATGACGGCATCGCAGTCCGCATCGAAGAGAGCGGAGCTGAACTGCGCCTCGATCGTATAAGGGGAGAGCGGCAGGTCTCGCTTCGCGATTGCCGTGGGTACCGCGCCGTCGGCTTCTAGAAGCGCATCCGAGCGCGTCCACACCTCATGCCGCAGACGCACGAGCGTGCCGGGGAAGCGGCTACGCAGGATCTCGTTGACGCCGTTCCACGTCACCGTGTCGCCGATCTTCAGCGAGTGCAGAGAATCCCGGAGGTCGAGATTTCCCTTGGCGAAGATCGTCAGTCGGCCCACGAGCTTCCCCGTGACACGGACGCCCTCCGCCGGTGCTCCCGGCTAGGGCGTGGAAACGAGCCGGTGCAAGCGAAGAGGGGGCGCACCGCGCCCCCTCACGCTGGTCTCGAGCGGTGGAAACCGTTACTCGACGATCTCCGCGCGACGATTGCGGGCTTCCCGCACGCCATCGGCAGTCGGCACGGCGGGATTTTCCTTCCCGTGCCAAGCCGAGACGATCGCATTTGCTGGGACGCCTCCCTTGACCATGGCGGCCTGCACCGTTTGCGCACGCTTCTTGGAAAGCTCGAGATTGTAGCTCTGCGTGCCTGCGAGATCGGTGTAGCCGTCGATCTTGACCTGCGGCGAGCCCCCCGCCTTGTAGGCGGCGACAGCTGCGTCGACCACCTTCTGCCCGTCTGCGGTCAGATCGTATTTGTTGAAGTTGAAGTAGACGACGAAAAGCTTCGAGTTCGCCGGCATCGGAGCCTTCGCTGCCGGAGGAGGCGCTGCAGCCGGGGCCGGCGGGGGAATGTGCTTACAGGCCGAAAGCGAGAATACGATGGCCGCGACGACAAGAGAAAAGCGGAGAACCTTCGTGGTTTCAGTCATATGGGTTCCTCCATATCGCTGATGTCGACGCGCCGTCCGCGCGGGCGAGACCAGCCGTCCATCAACATAAGTCAACTTAATGCCTTGAGGCCAGACCCTTTGGCAAGGAACCCTCCGGCACCGGTTCCCCGCCAGCCGACAAATGGCTAGTATCCGCGGCGATATTGTCCGTCCGCCGTAGCGGCGGATACCTTAGCGGGTGTGACCGAATGGGCAGACGGGGCGGGTTCTATGGGACGCGGTTTGAACGTTCTGGCGGCATCGGCATTGCTGTTCATTCTCTGCAATTGTACCCCCCAAAATGATGGACTCGATAACAGCTTCATTCGCGCCTACGGCACCGCAAATCCAATTCCTAGCAACTTTTTCGTCTGCTACGGATACGGCTGCAAATACCGGACCCGTATCACTCTAACGGATGGCGAGTGGCTGGAGGTACGGGCGAAATTCTCGCCCGCGGCCGAGAATGCTGCCCAGGAGCGCACCCAAATCGCGGATGCCGTAGGCCTGCTCGAGCGCTTCGTGATGCGACGAACGGGCACAGTGGTGCATCAAGAACACAGTCGTTGGAATTATGGAGATCCGACCCAGCTCGACTGCGTCGACAATTCCGTCGACACCTGGACCTACCTGACCATGCTCGCCCGCGACCACCTGCTCCACTACCACGCGGTCGTCGGGAACGCCCATCGCGGGACCCTGCTGACACTCGATTTCAGCAATACCGCGGTTATCGAGGAAAAGGCCACTGGGACGCGGTATGTCGTCGATCCCTGGCTCACCGACAACGGCGTGCCGCCGGTGGTCATGCCGCTCGACGACTGGGCCCGCACGGACTTCTTCTGACCGCCGCAGCGGAGCTATTTGGCTTTCGCCGGCGGCTTTTTGGAATCGGCGGCGGGGGGCTTGTTCTTGAGCTTCTCAAGTTCTTGTAGATTGCGCTTGGCCTGCTCCGCCAGGAAGGTGTCGGGGGCCATCTGGACTACCTTGGTCCAGTCGCGCTTTGCCGCGTCGTAGTCGCCTTTGATCGCCATAAGGATGCCGCGCTCGACATAGGCGTCGGGAAAATCGGGGTCGATTGAGATCGCGCGGTTCACGTCGTCCATCGCGAGGTCCTCGGCCTTCACACGGCGATAGGAGGCCGCGCGCAGCACCAGCGCATCCGCGCGCTTGGGGTCGATGTCGAGCGCGGCGTTGAGATCGTCGAGTGCCGCCCAATAATCGCCGGCGAGGCCCGAGGCCTGGCCGCGCCCGATCAGGAGATCGACGTTCTTGGGATCGAGCTTGAGCGCAGCATCGAACTCGGCCTTGGCGTTCTTGGGCTGGTTCGCGAGCATCCACGCCTGCGCCGCGTTGTCGTAGGCCTCGACGCGGAGCTGGACCGAAGCCGCGGTCGAGCCCTCTGCCACGTCATGAAAGCGTTTCGCCGCCTCCTCGTATTGCCGGAGGTTGAGCAGCGCCAGGCCCTCGCAGTGCTCCGCGGGAAGCCCGCCGCCCCGGGTGCGCCATTGCACCGCCTGGGTGAAGGCGACGTCCGGCCGCTGCCGCGCGAGCGTCATGCATTGCTCATAGAGCTGCGCCTGGTCGGGGGCGGGCTCCGGAGCGGGGGCGGGGGCGTTCTTTTTGGGCTGCGCCGACGCGGGTAAGGCGAGCACCGCGAGGAAAAGGACCGCCGCCGCCGATGCGAGGGTCCGCGCGCCCTTACTCGCCGGGCGCGGCCGGAACATGTGTTTCGATCGGCGCTTCCTGGCGCCGAGCGGCCGGCTGCTGGGAGAAGGAGCGGCTCAGGCGCTCGAGGTAGACGTAGATGACGGGCGTGATGTAGAGCGTCAGCGTCTGCGAGACGATGAGGCCGCCGACGACGGCAAGGCCGAGCGGGCGTCGAAGCTCCGAGCCCGCGCCGCCGCCGAGCGCGATCGGCAGCGAGCCCATGATCGCCGCCATCGTCGTCATCATGATGGGACGGAAGCGCAGAAGGCAGGCCTCGTGGATCGCCTTCTCGGGCGCGCTCTCGCCCGAGCGCTGACGCTCGATCGCGAAGTCGATCATCATGATCGCGTTCTTCTTGACGATGCCGATCAGCATGACGATGCCGATGATCGCGATCACGCTCAGATCCTGGTGGAACAGCATCAGGGTCGCGAGCGCGCCGAGGCCCGCCGCCGGCAGGCCCGACAGGATGGTGATCGGGTGGATGAAGCTCTCGTAGAGGATGCCGAGCACGATGTAGATCACCACCACCGCGGCGGCGAGCAGCAGCCCCTGGCCCTTGAGCGCGTCCTGGAACACCTGGGCGTTGCCCTGATAGCTCGTGTTCACCGTGACCGGCAGATTGACGTCGCGCTCGAGTTGCGCGATCTCGTTGACGGCGGTTCCCAGCGAGTAGCCCGGCTGCAAATTGAACGAGATCGTGACCGAGG